>JAFAFW010000048.1 GCA_023423275.1 Pseudomonadota bacterium | reverse complement strand
GACCGTGAGCCTCGCGGTTGCGGAGAAAGCCCTCGGCAGCGCGATCAAGCGCCTCATCCCAAGAGGCAGGGCGCAATACACCGTCGTCGCGAACGAGCGGTTCCGTGAGTCGCTCGTAATTCTGCTTCCCTTGTCTGCCCATGTCGAACTCCTGTATCTTGCTCGATAGATACCGTATACCACGATCCTCAGGGACCGTAACCCGAGCGCCTATCGCCGTATCCAGCGGGCGCAACGAGCGCTGATCGCTCGACTGCACCCATGCTCTCGCCGACGGGCGGCACTTCCCCGTCCTTTACTCGTAGCGATGGACGCTGCTGACTATCGAAATAGTTTCGCAGCGTTGATGACCGTCTGCAGGACGCCCCCCAGAAGCGGAATACTCAAGAAGCCCCATGCCAAAGCAAGTTGGAGCGGTGTGGTCGGTCGTTCTGTTCTGTCCATTTTCACCCTCAGAAGCCCGACGGGTTGCTGCTAGCGGCCGCCACTGCGGCCTCACTGGCTTTGATCTTCGGTCTCATTGCCAGCATGCGTTGCGTGACATGATACCCAGCCCACTGCATCAAAGGTTTCCAAACGAGGTCTCGTCGGGTTCAACGTGAGCCATTTCCGCTCTCCCTGCTCATCGCGATGGTTCTGGCACGAGACCGAAGTCACCATTCAAGTTGCTATGGCCTCAGGTTCGACCCGTGTCATCGGGAGATTGAAGACGCTGAACGCGTAGGCTTGGCCGATACAGAGATGAACGCATAAGGCGGCTGGCGGAACGAGTCACTGTGAAAATCCTGGTCCTGCAATCGAGTGACTGCGGCTAAGAAAGGGAAACAAGGCGCGCGATTCTTCGTCGCGGTCCGTCGTTACTACCATTCCAAGCCTTCAAACCAGCGCCCGATGCCGAAAAATCGACACCCGCCGATTGGAGAGCTTGCGGCTCTCGCAACCATTTGACAAACGAATTTTATCGCACGTTTGATCCTGGTATTTCGATACGAAGCTAGGCAGTCGCTGCCGTCGGATCACAGAGGAAAAGAGCGCTAACGGAAAGGCGGTCCGCATCCCGTGGCTGCCCATCGCCGTCAACAGAGACGCGCAATTGACCAGCAGGCGCCCCAAAGTCCCCTGGTGCTCGACCGTTTGATGATGCGCAAGCGCGCGCGTGACCGCCGCGTGTCTCCACTTCGTTGCCGGAGTTTCGTTGGCGTGATCCTCATGCGATAGTCGGTTGCTCCCAAGACGCTGACCAATCCCGGCCCGACTCGTGACAAACCTGAGATCCCAGTCGCGGCCGCACTGGCGGCTCCTAGTCATGAGGGACTCCGACCTTGGCGATGCATCCCCATTGAGGGGTCGGGGCGGTGACTACTCGCTCAACTTGTGCGCACACTTGTGGCGGCAACTCCGGACGATGCAGAATGCCCTTCTGTACCTCGTCAGGAGATCTCAGCGGTGGCAGCCCCAACACTTGCGGACGGAGTACGGATGTGACGCTTATTTACTCACCGTTGCCGGAAAAAGTCCGCACACGAGTTTTGTCTCTGTAACCTTGGAAAGCGGTGTTCTACGCTGCGTCGTGGGCTACAGCGCGGCTGAAAATATTACTTTAGCTCCAAATGTATCGCTGTTCTGGCCGCCCCTCGAACCGAATGGCTATGCTTTGATTGTGAACGGATCTGCGGATGGCCAGTGCGATTCCAGAGGTGTAACAACGGCCACGATCATGCCCTCAAAGTGCGTGTTGCATCGCAAGGGACCCAAACCTCTCGACTCGGATGGCCCGTGTGCATCCGACTGTCGGCGTGTCAGGCTTGCCGCAGGCCCTCAGATCGCTCACGCGGTGCAAAGACCTGATTGAGCGGCACGACGACTTTCGGCTTGTCCATTTTTAGGTCGAGGGCGATGCAGCGCTCTTCCACCCGTTCACGCTTTCGAGACCGTCAAACGAGATGCAGCCCGAGTCGGTCCGCCTTCCTAAAACCTCTGAACAACCCGTCGATCATGGCAGGCTGATGCCATTGATTCGAGGGGGCTGCGACGGACGACCAACTGAGCTTGCATCGCTTGATTTCGCGTCGAAGAAGAAGCGCACGAAGCGCGACGTTTTCCTGGCCGAGATGCTTCCTTGCTAGTGCGCGGTGAAGCCGCCGTCGACAGCGAGGGCGTGGCCGATGACGAAGCTCGCGCCGGGGCTGCATAGCCACAGGACGGCAGACGCGATTTCTTCAGGTCTGCCCAGCCGTCCGATCGGCTGATCCCGCAGGATCTCCCTCATCGCGTCGGGCTCTTTCGCCAGCATCTCCGTCACCATCGGTGTTTCGATGGTGCCAGGACAGATCGCGTTGATGCGGATGCCACGTGATGCATATTCGAGCGCCGCACTCTTCGTCATTCCGATCACGCCGTGCTTGGAAGCGTGGTAAGTCGCGCGGCTGGGAAGACCGATCAGACCTCCTATGGACGAGCAGTTGACGATTGCACCGGCTCCTTGGCTGCGCATCTGGCGCAGTTCGTACTTCATACAGTTCCAGACGCCGCGCAGATTGATCGCCGTAACGCGGTCGAACTCCTCACCCGTGGCGTCGGCCATCTCGATAGCAGGGCTTTGAACGCCGGCGTTGTTGAATGCTGCGTCCAGCCGCCCGAAGGTGGAGATCGTCCGATTGACCATGTGGGCGACAGCGGACTCATCTGAAACATCGCACTGCAAGCCGATGGCGCTCAGTCCGGACGAAGTCAGATCCTCTGCTGCGGAACGCACCGTATCCTCGCGAAGATCAGCCAGTACCACTGACGCGCCGGCCTGAGCAAAGGCCGTCGCCGTCGCGAGACCCATCCCCGAGCCTGCGCCTGTTACAAGCGCGACCTTGCTGATGAAATCCTTATCCGAGTTCATCGTCATTCTCCGTTCAGGGTCGCGCCGCTCTGTCATCAGGCGCGGCGGTATTGCTCGTCGGTGACTTTCTCCAGCCAGTCGACGTTCTTGCCGTTGACCGCCTCCTGGATGGCGATATGCGACATCGCCTTGGTCGGGGTGGCGCCGTGCCAGTGTTTGAGACCCGCCGGGAACCAGATGACGTCGCCGGGGCCGACCTCCTCGATCGGTCCGCCCTCGCGCTGCACCCAGCCCAATCCCGAGACGATGATCAGCATCTGGCCGATCGGATGCGTGTGCCAGGCCGTGCGGGCGCCCGGCTCGAACGTCACGAGACCTGCGCCAGCGCGGGCTGGCTCGGGTGGGGCATGCAGCGGATCGATGCGGACCGTGCCGGTAAACCACTCTTCCGGTCCTTTTTGGGATGGCTTGGAGCCATTGCGGATGATTTCCATGTTTCCACTCCTTGTGGCGTTGTCTTTGGAAAGGGTTTCGGCCGACAGGCGTCCTGGACTTGCCAGCGCGGCCAGCGCGCCCGTGCCGGCGATCATGTGTCTGCGTGTGATCAACGTGCGTATCCTCGCTTATGTTGCTAGGGGACCAACAACGCCTTGATGGCGTGGCGCTCGTCCATGGCGCGATAGCCTTCCGCCACCTGGTCGAGCGGCAGGGTCAAGTCGAACACCTTGCCGGGATTGATGGTGCGGTTGCAGACAAGGTCGATCAGCTCAGGCAAGAAACGGCGCACGGGAGCTGGACCGCCGTGCAGATGAACATGCGCGAAGAACAACTGCTCTCCATCGAGGTTGACGCCGTGCGGGACCCCCACGTAGCCGACGTAGCCGCCTTTGCGGGTTGAGCGGATGGCCTGCAACATCGACTGCTGGGTGCCGACGCATTCGAGGACCGCATCGGCGCCGACGCCCTTGGTCATGTCCAGGATGCGCGCCACGCCTTCGTCGCCACGCTCGACCACGATGTCGGTGGCGCCGAATTCGCGCGCAAGGTTCTGCCGCGACGCGTGACCGCTCATGGCAATAATGCGTTCGGCACCCTTCTGTTTGGCGGAAAGCACAGCCAGCAGCCCGACGGCGCCGTCCCCGACAACGGCCACGGTCTGTCCCGGTCCGACATTGGCGGCGTCAGCCGCAAACCAGCCGGTGCCCATCACGTCCGAGACCGCCAGCAGGCTCGGGATCAGATCCTTCGAGGGCATCTCGGGTGTTGCGACGAGCGTGCCGTCGGCCAGCGGCACGCGCAGCAAAGGGGCTTGCGCTGTCGTTATGAACTCGGCGTGCTGGCACGACGTCTGGTAGCCAATATGACAATTGGGGCAGGTGTTGTCGGATGCGAAAAACGAGCCGATCACGAACTGGCCGGGCTTCACGGATGTGACCGCGCTGCCGACGTCTTCGACGATGCCGCAATACTCGTGCCCCATGGGCGTGGGCGCCGTGATGCGATTGATGCCACGGTAGGGCCACAAATCGGAGCCGCAGACACAGGTCGCCGCGATTCGGATAATCGCATCCGTCGGCTTTTCGATTTTCGGGATTTCGCGCTCTTCGAAACGGATATCGCGCGGTCCGTATAACACTGCGCCTTTCATTGCTGACCTCCTTCGCACGTCGTGCCTGATCTTGATTTAGCGCGTGAACGGGCAGCAACTAGTGGCTATATCTGCATGGACCCATAAGCAGAGATGATAAATGCAGAAATCTAGTCTGGATGATCTCCGCGCCCTGGTCGCAGTTGGGCGGGAACGAAGCTTCACGAAGGCTGCGATCAAGCTTGGCGTATCGCAATCGGCGCTGAGCCAGACCATTCAACAGCTCGAGGCTAAACTGGGCGTGCGGTTGCTGACCCGGACCACGCGCAACGTGGCCCCCACGGAGGCCGGTGAGCGCGTCATTCGCACTGTCGCCCCGCGGTTTGATGAGATTGATGCGGAACTCTCCGCCGTCAGCGATCTGCGTGAGAAGCCGACGGGAAGGGTCCGGATCACGGCGACCGAGCACGCGATCGACTCGCTGCTCATGCCGAAGCTGGCAAAAGTTTTGCGGAGCAATCCGGATATCAAGGTTGAGATGATCGTCGATTACGGATTGACGAACATTGTCGAGGAAAGGTTCGATGCGGGCGTGCGCAGCGGTGAGCAGGTCGCGAAGGACATGATCGCCGTTCGCATCGGTCCGGACCTGCGCATGGCGGTGGTGGCCGCGCCGGCCTACTTCAAATCACGCCGGAAACCCGAGAAGCCGCAGGATCTGGTCGACCACATCTGCATCAACCTGCGCCTACCCGCGCATGATAGTCACTACGCCTGGGAGTTTGAGAGAGGCAAGCGCGAGCTTCGGGTTCGCGTCGAGGGGCAGTTGACGTTCAATACGTCAGCGCACCTGCTCAAGGGCGCCCTCGATGGCTTCGGGCTGGCCTATCTGCCTGAGGGGATGGTGCAGCCTCACATTGCAAAGGGCCATCTGGTCAGGGTCCTTGGCGACTGGTGTCCGCCTTATTCAGGCTATCACCTGTTCTATCCCAGCCGGCGGCAATCTTCGGCTGCCTTCTCTATGATCGTCGACGCGCTGCGGCACCGCCAGTAGGCGGCTTCATTTATTTTGCAGCTCTATGGTTGCCTCAAGAGACCCCGACTGCCTCAGCACGTCGAGGCCGGATTCTATTTTGCCCAGATGCACAAGGCCACGCGAATACGCGAAATCCTTGTAAAAGATGGCGAGGTTTCCCCAGGGCGCGTAGTAGGCAATGTCGCCCGGCTCGGGATCATGTCCGGCGGGCGCGCCCTCGGTCTTCAATCGCGCCGGCAGATCCGCGACCTTCTCCGTGGCTGCATAATCTTTCAGCGTCAGTCGCAAGGGCAGCAGGGAAGCGAAGTTGCGCGCGGCTTCGCTGTTATTCAAGAAGGCAGTAACCGTCTTGTCTTCTATCCTGATGATGATCTGCATCTTGGTTTCCTGCCTGTGAGACGTCTCCTGCGCGATGCGTGATGATCTCCGAGATCTCCCGCGGCTTGACGCCGTGGTCGAGGGCCAGATCAAGATAACGAGGCAACTCCACGGTTTCACCGCGCGCGATCAGGGCGGCCAACGTGACCACGCTCCTGTCACGGGGTGTCAGGTCGGGGCGCTTCCAGAGATCACCCATCACCATGTCTTGGGTGTATTTCTCGAGCGCGGGCGCGACCGCGCGGACGTCCTCTTGCATTTTGGTCTCCTGAGCTTTTGGTCCCGTCGCCGAGACGAGCAGGAATCCTGTTGCGAGTGCGGCTGCGAGAACTTTCATGGCCATCTCCTGACGTTGTGAATGCAGTGGTGCGTCATGGCGCACGCTTCATGCGATCGAGCGTGAACACGAAGTCCTGCGCAGCCTGGCCCTTGTGGCAGGCAAAGCATCGGTCGAGGCTTTCGTTGCGGTTGACGGTCTTGTCGGCGTTGAAGGCCTGGAATTCCCATTCGCCGTTGCGTTTTTCGGGCGGGTAGTCCGCGCCCCAGAGCCTGCCAGGCGAACGGCAGAAGCGCGAAAACACTGACGACAGCATATTGGACCTTCATTTTTCCACCTTTCCCTGGCTCCGCCGAACCCATCCGGGATGTGGCCGAGAAAGGCGCGTGCGGCAACGAGGGCCATCGCGAAAGCGGTGAATGGAAGCCAGACTGGCTGCCATTCGCGTTCCACAGAAATCAACGCGCTAAAGGCGACGACGGCACCAAAGCCGAGGCTGCTCAGTCCAGATCCGATGCCGGGCATCCAGACAGCGTGCGCCACTCTCATGAGAGCAGGTCGAGTTGTGGTACGCGCAGGAGCGACGGCTGAGAGCGGAGCCACCAGCAACAATGTGACAAACGAAACGAAAATCGTGGCAAGGGCGACGGCCGAGAAGCCACCCATGCTGTAGAGCGATGTGCCGAGGGGCGCGCCGACGGCGAAGGCGGTAAACATGGCCATGCCCATCCAGGCGATGACGCGGCCTGCATTGGCCTGTCCCACAAGCGTGAGACCCCAGCTGATCGCGCCCGTAATAATCAGGCTCTCCGCCGCGCCGAGGACCGCGCGGCCCGTCAATAAGACGATGGCGGATGCTTCCGGCGAACCCGCGAACTGCAATGATAAAAGATAGAGCGCACCAGATGCGATTGCGGTCAGCAAGCCGAGAATGACAGCTTGTTTCGATCCCTTGGTATCCGCAAAGTTCCCTGCCCAGATGCGGGATATCAGGGACGCTGCGAACTGGCTGCCGGTGACCAGTCCGACCACGAACGTGCTGAGGCCAAGATCGTGATGCACGTGCAGAGGCAGCACCGGCAACGCAATGCCGATGATCAGGAAGCCGATGAACACGACAGCCATGACTGGCAGCAGGTCGGTCATCGACAGCGCATCAAGAGGGGAGGCTAGGCTCTCATTGGTCTGGCGTTTAAGCATACCGGCGATATAGGGCCACCGGTCCGGGGGGATTAGTCAGGAAAATGCGATTGAACTTATAAGTACAGCTGATGGAAACTTCGTCCAGGATGGGCTTACTGCACTGCTATCACGCGCGCTGTCACCGCTCACCGCCTCGAAGCGGACCTTAATGCAGCGACATAGAGCAAACGCGGGCAACGCTAGCAGATTTCCGTTTGTGGGGTCGAGCGATGATCGTGGCGCGTGAATGGCAACTAGACCTCGCGTCCGTTACTGGCCCATCTCGTTAGGCGCCCGATGGTAGGTCGCGGACCAGCGTGTCGTTGGCGAGTCGGTTGCCATTTCTCGGCGGTTCACTGCTCATGTCCGAAGACGTCCGCTGATCGCGGTATCGCGACGACACAGGGATGCGGATCTTTACACCGATCTCCTACGACGTCCGATGTCGCCTTTCTCTGGAGGCTGTGTGAGAACGGCGTCGGCCGGTCGACGATGATCGACACCGATGTGGACGGCAGCTTCTTAGGTGTTCCAGCTGCGTTTTCGGTTCCGTGGCGCTGCTGACTGGTCCCCGAGCATCCGAAGCGGTACGCTGAGCGCAAGAACCTCCCGGTTCACGCCCGCATCGCCTTCACCATCGAAGAAGTGCTGACCCCCGCTGCAAGCCAGCGCCAGATATACCGGCATGACGTTCTCGAAGCCTTTGGCCTTTCTCGGTGCGGCCGGGAGTGCCGATGCGCTTCGCGGGTATCAGGACGCATTGGCCGCCAGGCTGCGCGAGGAACCGCAAAAAACTTGAGATGCGTCGAAGCAACCGGAAGCACGAGGAGGCCCGCGCCATGAGGACGTATGTTGGTATTGCGATGACGGTCGTTATCTCAGCGATTGCGGCGCGCATCCTATCTGTGTTGCCGGCCGTCTCGCCTTCTACGCAGGCTGGGGTAATGCCATGTCGGCTGTTCCGGCAACGAAGACCGCCTTCGCCGCGCGCAATATCGGCGCCGATCAACTCCCTTCCGCTGCGCCGAAGCCTCTACCGCTGAACGAAGCAGCCGAGGCTCAGCGTGCTGAGCGCGTCGGCGAACAGTTCGGAAAGGTATCGCCCGGTGTCGTGCAATACACCACGGATGCCCTGTTCCGGGATCTCTGGCTGCGCCCCGACCTGGCACCGCGCGATCGCAGTCTGGTGACTGTCACGGCGCTGATCGCCAACGGCCAGGTCGCACAGATGCCGTATCACCTGGGTCGCGCAATGGACAAGCGAGGTTGGAAATAGCCGGATTCGCTCACTCAACCCGGAACCGTTTCAGGGGAGCAGGCCAACTCCGTGGAGCGTGGCTCGGCATCAAATCGGATGCATGAGCGCCCGACGCCGACCAACAGCCAGAACGACGTGCGCGATACCGCCGCAAATGAGTGAGATCCCAGCCATCACGCCTGGGTTTTCTGTAATACCAAAGGGAAAGCGTATGATCAGCGCTAGCCCGATCAATACCGAAGCAACACCTGCAATGATCAGCCAATCCCATCCACTTTGCGGCCGGATCTTGAGGGCAAGTCCGATCTGCGTGATGCCGAGAGCGAGAATAGATACAGCAACAGCCAGCGTGATCGCAGCCGCGCCCTTCAAGGGATTGATGATGATGAAGACACCGCCCGCAACCTCGGCCGCACCCAGCAAAAGCTGCCAATTACAGCCAATCCAATCGCTATCGCGCATCGCCTGGTAGACCGAGATCACTCCTGCAATCGTTAGTCCACCTCCAAGAACCGTGGTTGTCAGGGTTGTCGCGAGGCCAGGCGTGAGCACGGCGATTGTGCCGGACACGATCAGCACAAGACCGACAATGGCAAATCCCCTCCAATCCCGGTTCGGCATTCCTTGAGCGGCTGAAGCAATAGCCTTTTTCATAACTGGTCTCATGTCAGTTTGCCCGATGGCATTTTGGACAATAGAGAAGTCTGATCGCCGGTTCGGCTTAGAAGCTCCAGATCAATGGGATGTAGACCGTCGCCACGACAAAAAACCAGATCAGCAGCGGCAGCCCCAATTTCCAGTAATCGCCAAACCTGTATCCACCCGGCGCCATAACCATGAGGTTTGTCGGGGTCGCGATCGGCGTCAGGAACGCCGCCGCGGCAGCAACGGCAACGCTCATCAACACCGGTTGCGGAGACAGATTTATTTGCGTCGCCGCGGAAACCGCGATCGGAATGACAATCAATGCCGTCGCCGTATTGCTGATGAGTTGCCCGAGGATGGCAGTCAGCAGGAACAATCCCGCCAATAGGGCGAACGGCCCGGAATCGCCGACCGCAGAGACGAGGCCCTCCGCAACAAGCTGCGCGGCACCCGTCTCAATCATCGCAGTCGAAAGGGGCATCATCGCCGCTACGAGGATTACAGTTGTCCAGCCGATCGAACGGTAAATCTGCTCGATGCTCAGCACGTTGGTGAGCACAATGGTGCCGGCAGCCAGCAATCCCGCGATTGCTGGCGGGACCAAATTCGTCGCAAGCAGGAACACCATCATAAGCAGAATCGCGATGGTTTGCTTGGCGCCGGCGCCCAAAGGCACGGCCTGCCGACGAACCAGCTCCGGCGAGTTTACGACCAGAACATCAGGATCATTAAGATGAACGTCGAGCGCCTTCCATGTTCCCTGCAGCAGCAGGGTATCGCCGGGCTGTAGCGAAACCCGCTCATATCCCAGATCAACTCCATTGCGCTGAACGGCGATGACCAGGAGATCACCGCTTTCGGTCACCATGCCCGGGAACATCGTTTCACCAACAAGGGCAGACCGCGGCGGTATCATGACCTCGGCGAGTCCGGAATTGCGATTAAAAAGGACTTCCTCCGTCGAATCCGGATTTTCCTCACCGTGGAATGCGAGATTATTGGCAGTCGCGAAGGCAGAGGCAGATTCTGCACTGCCGCGCAGGAGAATGTAATCACCTTCCTGCAACGTGCTCCGCCGCAACGGATTACTGCTGCCGCGTTCATGAAGCCCAGACAGATAAAGATCAGGGAACGCCTCGATATTTAACTGGCTGGCGTCCTGCCCGACCAACGGTGATGACTCCCGTACGCGAACCCGAAACAGCCCATTTTTCAGCGCGTACTGTTCAATCAGAGTATTGGCATGCTTGCTCAAATCAGACGGCAGGGATTGACCATTTCTCTCAGGCAAAAGCCATTGTCCAAACAGGATCACGATTGCCATCGTCCCGAGCAGAAGCGGAATTCCAACCAGAGCGAATTCAAAGAATCCAAACGCCCGGAGGCCCGCATCAACGGCCGCGTCAGAAACCAGCACGTTGACCGGAGTTCCGGTCAACGCGAGCATTGAACCAGCATGCGCGGAAAATACGAGGGGCATCAGCAATTGTGATGTTGATCGCTTCAGCCGTATCGCCATGACGACAACAACAGGTAGTAATGCCGCCACCGCACCGTTGACGCTGATCAGTGCCGTCAGTAATGCAACAAGAGTCATAATAAGTATAAGCAGGCGGCTGCGGCTGTTTTCTCCGGCCTGACTTATCAGGAACTGCCCGGCCCAGGCTGTGACACCACTCTGCTCGAGAGCGGTACTCACAACGAATAAAGTAGCAATGAAAATGACGGCCGGATCGCCGAAGCCGCTGAGCGCTTCTGACAGCGACAGCAGCCCCGTCGCCCAAAGTGCGACGGGTGTCGCCAAAGCAATGACAATCACCGGAAGACGATTTGAGACAAAGAGGGCGACAAGACTTGCGATAATGCAGCCAATAATCGCGATTTCACTCACGTCATGGTCCCCCTGGGAGACAGGGTTCTGCCGCTGAACATACCCTATCCCTCCCGCATCGAGGGCCTCTGGAAAGGCCCGTGGATTTCAACTCCGTCTATCAGCTTTCGAGCGTCGCCAGTTTGATCGCGAGACGGCACCCCTGAGCAAATTCCGGAAGGTCCACGTATTCATTGACGGTATGAATTTCGTATTGGCCCGCTCCAATCGTGACGGTCGGAACGCCGTGTTTATCCAGCCAGTTGGCATCCAACCCGCCATTTGAAAACACGTGAACAGGTTCCAGGCCCAAAGCTTTTATCGCCGCGTCGGCATGCCTGACAATCGGAGTGTCCTCTGAAAGATGGAATGGCGGGTACGCGGCAACATGCGAGAATTTGACTTTCGCCATTTCCCCATTTGCGTCTTTCACTTGCTCCTTAGCCTTCGCGAACGACTCCTGAAATCCTCGCGCGATTTCCGTCGCGAAAGACGCTTCGCGGCTACGGGCCTCACCGCGCAGAAATGCATAATCAGTTACGACGTTTGTGGCATCACCAGCAGATGTACCGTTCTCGCCGCCGAATATACCGATATTGCTCGTGCCGTTGCCATTCGGCTTGGTCACTTTGCCGAACCATCCGGCCCTGTGCGCCTCTGTCAGCCCGATTGCGCCGACCAGCGTGGCCGAAATCCCCTTTTCTGGAGCGACGCCAGCATGCGACGCCTTGCCGTCGATTTCGACTTCCCAATTCTCCTGGCCGACCGCGCCAATCAGCAGTTCCGAAGCAAGTCTGCCATCAACGTTGAAGCACATGGTCGCTCCACCCAGATCCTTCCGATGGAGTTCCCGTGCGCCGTGCAATCCGCTTTCCTCGCGGACCGTGAATAACAGAGTTATCGGTGGGTGAGGCAGATTATGCTTGAGCAGCGTCTCCACCAGCGTCACGAGCACAGCGCATCCTGTGCGATTGTCGCCACCCAGCGCCGTCGTCCCGTCCGTAACAATCCGATCGCCCTCCCGCTTCGGTTTCGCTCCGGCGCAAAGGGGAACGGTATCAAGGTGGGTGGAGAACAAAATCCGAGGCCCAGGACGCGTGCCAGGCAAAGAGACGAAAAGATTTCCCGTTTGTGTCGGCACCGGAATCCGGTGATGCGCGGTGTCGAACCAAATGGCGGAACTCGGCACGCCCAGTGAAACGAGTTCGTCGCTTATCGCCTCGGCAATTGCCGCTTCATATCCTGTAACACCTTCGACAGACAGAAATCGCATGAGGCGGTCTTCTGCTGCCGCGACGTCGAGCGGAACATCGTGAGTAACCATTACGCATCACCCATATCTCGAGTATTTTCACCAGCGCATTCCAAAACCCAGACGTCAACGAACGTCCTTTAGAGGCCCCATGGGAGACCGAGCATCTTCCAGATTGCGAAAAGAGCAGTCCACAGCACGAACATCCAGATAACGTACGGGATCATCAACG
This sequence comes from Pseudomonadota bacterium, assembly GCA_023423275.1. Classification (GTDB taxonomy): domain Bacteria; phylum Pseudomonadota; class Alphaproteobacteria; order Rhizobiales; family Hyphomicrobiaceae; genus ZC4RG25. The sequence continues at coordinate 14,008 of JAFAFW010000048.1, read as the reverse complement.
AAACGACCGTCCCGACACCCGCGTTCTTGTCGTATTTCTGAGCGAAACCGACCACGAGCGCGAAGTACGCGTTCAAAGGCGTGATCGCATTCATGGGCGAGTCGCCAACGCGATAGGCAGCGAGTACCGCTTCCGGTTCGACGCCGAGCTTCATCAGCAGCGGGACGAACACCGGCGCAAATATCGCCCACTTGGCAATGGCTCCGGTCAGAAGCAGGTCGATGATTGCAACAACAACGATGAAGCCCAGCAGCAACGGCAAGGCGCCAATGTTCGCGGCTCTCAATGTCTCCGAAAGGCTCAGCGCCATGACGGTGCCGATGTTCGTGTAGGTGAAATACGCCACGAACTGGCTCAGGACAAAAAACAGGAAGATCGTACCACCAAGACTCGAAATCGACTTCTCGATGGCTTTGATAACATCTGTCAACGTCTTGAGGGTGCCCGCGCCAATGCCATAGGCCCAGCCTGACACCAGAAAGCTCAGCATGATCAGGGCGATCAATCCATGCATGAACGGCGAGTTGCCGATCAACTCATCCGTCTCGGGATTCCGGAGCGGGGCACCTGACGGCACGGTCAGCAGCAAGAAAACACCGACCAGACCCAAAAGGCCATAGAGTGCATAGCGCAAACCGCGTGCTTCTTGTTCCGACAGACCTCCACCTTGCTCAACCTGCTGCGCTCCGGCTCCTTCGTAATGGCCAAGTCGCGGGGAAATGATCCGATCGGTAATGAACGCTACGACCACCGTCAGAAAAATAACCGACGCAAAGGAGAACCACAGGTTCGAAACCAATCCGATTGAGCGGCTCGGGTCGACCAGTCGCGCCGCGTCATTCGTAAACTCGACGAGCACTGCATCGAGCGGTTTGATCAGCATATTGACCGTGAAAGCACCGGCCACTGCCGCAAAGCCGAGGGCCAGACCCGCCAGGGGATGGCGGCCGACGCTGAGATAGGCGACCCCGGCTAGCGGAATCAGAACGAGATAACCGGCATCCGCCGCGACGCTGGAGATGATACCTACGAATGAAAGGATGTAAGTCAGCGCCCAAGCTGGTGACACCGTTACAAGCTTACGGATCAATGACTTAACAAGCCCCGACTCCTCCGCCACACCCGCACCGATCATCGCTCCGATCATCAGGCCGACAGCGGTGAAGCTCATGAAATTCGGTATCAGCGACGAATACATGAAGCGGATACCTTCAATCGTCAGAAGGCTCCGGATCTCGGTCGTCGCGGTCTCTATTTCATAAGTGACCGGATTAATCCGCTCGAACGTGACAGCGCCACCTAAAGCACCCAGCACCGCGGATAGCACGATGACAGTAGCGATCAATATGAGGAAGATGACGACGGGATGAGGAACCATGTTCCCCACCCTCTCAACTCCATCCAACAATCTCTGCATTGAGGTCTTGGGAGCCGACGCCGCCTCAGCCATCAGAGAAACCTCGCAACTCGCCTATCGTTGAATGCCCAACAAGCCGCCGGAGCTCACCCGATCACCAAGCTGCTCCAGACCAAGCGAGATAAACACAAAGTCGCCGACCATTTTCATGAGATAGAGTATTATTTTTTTGTCGTCTCTTCTTAGTCGCATTATGGTTTAGCGCGGATCTGTTGTGGTTCAAAATGCGTAAAAAAGATCTTCGCCAATATCATGAATACTCATTTTTAATTTACATAAATCGAAATTTAACAGCGTTTAGTTACGTCTGAGCGCACGAGGCGTCTCGCTTCGAAGTATTTGATTTTGATCAAAAAGAAACTTACGTTAGCTTTGATATGAAAACACGGCAATCTAACCGACGATCATTATTTATCCGGGCGTCGTTCCGTCCTATTCAGGAAGCGGAAAACGGGTTGGGGCGCTACCTGACGGAATGATTGATTAAAACATACGAGTAGGCAGGATGCCCATTGGGACGCGGGTTGCAGGCGATCATTGGTTCGGCCCGTCATGGAGGCCGATCCTAGCTTTTTTTCCACTTTTCGTCCTGTCGGCTTGCGGTGACGACGCCATTACACCGGCAGATCCAGGCCGCCCCGTACGGACGGTCACAATTGAAAAAACAGACGGTGGCGCGCCAATAACTCTCACCGGCCGAATCCAGGCCGAAGATGAGGTCTCTCTCGGATTCCGGATCTCCGGACGCATGATCGAGCGCCCCGTTAACCTCGGCAATAGGGTTGAGGCGGGCCAGCTCATCGCTCGACTGGAACCGCAGAATGAAATGAATGCACTTCGTTCAGCGCGCGCTGCCGTAGCCGCTGCCCGCGCCAGATTGACCGAAGCACGTAATCACTATGAGCGACAGGAAACGTTACTGTCGCAAGGTTGGACGACACGAGCCAACTACGATCAAGCGGATAAGGCGAGACAAACCGCTGAATCACAGCTCGATTCAGCAGAGGCTCAGCTCAAGTCGGCGTATGACCAGGTGAGCTTTACCGAGTTGAAGGCCGACGCGCCGGGCGTTGTGACAGCGATTGGCACGGAACCGGGCGAGGTCGTGCAAGCCGGACAAATGATCGTTCGGCTCGCCCGTCAGGACGGGCGCGATGCCGTGTTCGATGTACCAGCTCAATTGCTGCGGACCGCGCCAAACAATCCTGAAGTTGACGTAAGATTGACGAACGACACGTCGGTAACGGCCAATGGACGCGTGCGCGAAGTCGCTCCACAGGCCGATCCGGTGACGCGAACTTTCGAAGTTAAAGTTGGCCTGACCAATCCTCCTGAAGCCATGCGCCTGGGAGCGACCGTCACCGGAACCATTCAGACCTCCTCAGTTTCGGTGATCGAGATACCGGCAACCGCATTGACAAAGGCCAATGACCAACCTGCGGTATGGATCGTCGATCCGGCGAGTCGCACGGTAGCGATCAGAAATATCGACATCGGACGCTTCGATCCGACGTCCGTAACAGTGTCGGGCGGCCTGGATATCGGAGAAATTGTCGTTACTGCCGGCGTGCAGGCTCTCCACCCCGGCCAGAAAGTCCGCCTTCTCGGATCGGAAAGATAATGCGTTTCAATCTTTCCGATTGGGCCATCAAGCGCCCCGCCGTCATCATTTACTTCATGATCGTCGCGATAGCCGCGGGGCTTTACGCATACAATCGTCTTGGGCGCGCCGAGGATCCCACTTTCGTCATCAAGACGATGATCGTACAGGCATCATGGCCTGGAGCGACGATTGAGGACACCCTCAATCAAGTGACGGAACGCCTCGAACGCAAGCTTCAGGAAACGCCCAATCTCGATTTCCTGCGTAGTTTTACGAGCGCCGGAACCACGACAATTTTCGTCAATTTGAAGGGCAGCGCCAGCGCTTCGGAAGTTGCTGACACGTGGTATCATGTCCGCAAAAGTATCGCCGACATCAGGCATACCCTGCCCCGCGGAATTGTCGGCCCCGGCTTCAATGACGAGTTCGGGGACACATTTGGGATCATCTACGGCTTTACCGCCGACGGCTTCACGCATCGCGAACTTCGCGATTATGTCGAGGACGTCAGATCCAAGCTGCTACACGTTGCTGACGTCTCCAAAATTGAAGTCCTCGGGGCTCAGGACGAACGGATCTTCGTCGAATTTTCGATGAAGGAACTCGCCACTCTGGGCATTGATCGGTCGGCGCTGATCGGCGCGCTGCAGGCACAGAACGTGGTCCTGCCGGGCGGTGTCATTCAAACCGGCAATGAAATGATGGCCGTTCGGGTGTCGGGCGCATTTCGTTCCGAGAACGACCTGCTGGACGTCAATTTCTCCGTGGGCGGGCGCATGCTCCGTCTCAGCGATATCGCGACTGTGCGCCGTGGTTATTCGGATCCGCCACAGCCGATGTTTCGCGTCAATAGTCAACCCGCCATCGGGCTCGCCATCGCCATGCGCGAGGGTGGAGACATCCTGACGTTAGGTAAGAATATCACGCGGGCGATGACTGAGATTTCCCGTGATCTTCCGGTTGGTATCGAAGCGACGCTGGTTGCCGATCAGGCGGTCACGGTGGAAGGCGCTATCTCCGAGTTCATGGGGTCACTGTGGCAGGCCGTTGCCATCATACTGGCGATCAGCTTCCTGACGCTCGGCGTGCGTCCAGGATTGATCATCGCCCTGGCTATTCCGCTGACGCTGGCGGTTGTGTTTTCGATCATGTCGATCGTCGGCATCGACATGCAGCGCATTTCGCTGGGCGCTCTCATTATCGCATTGGCGCTGCTCGTCGACGACGCCATGACAACGACAGACGCAACCCTGACCCGGCTGGCGGCCGGAGATCCCAAACCCGAAGCCGCAGCCTTTGCATTCCGGGCCTATGCGCCGTCGATGCTGGCAGGAACGCTGGTTACGATTGCGGGCTTCGTTCCCGTCGGCTTTGCTGCAAGCTCCGCAGGCGAATACACGTTCTCGCTGTTCGCAGTGGTCAGTATCGCTCTGATCGTTTCGTGGTTCGTTGCCGTCCTTTTCGCGCCGTTGCTGAGCGTTGCAATTCTGCAGCCACCAACGCCCGCAACAGACAACAATCCGGGCCGCATCTTTGCACTCTACAGCAACTTCCTGAGCACCGCGATCCAGTTCAAATGGATCACAATCGCAGCCACCATTGCGCTGTTCACCCTTTCCGTATTGGCGATGCGGCTGATACCAAGTCAGTTCTTTCCGTCCTCGGATCGGCCGGAACTGCTCGTTGATCTGAGGCTGCCGCAGAATGCCTCCATCTTCGCAACCGAAGGTGTTGTCGAAAAATTTGATGCCTTACTGAAAGATGATCCGGATGTCGCCCGCTGGAGCACGTACGTCGGCCGCGGCGCCATTCGCTTCTATCTGCCCCTCGATGTGCAGCTTCCGAACAGTTTCTTCGGGCAGGCCGTCATCGTCGCGAAGGACGTGGCCGCACGCGAACGGCTGAAGAAGAAGCTGGACGACGCGCTGGCCAACCAGTTCCCATCGGTCGTCGCCCGCGTTTATCCGCTGGAATTGGGCCCGCCGGTCGGCTGGCCCATCCAGTATCGCGTTAGTGGCCCCGATATCGGAGAAGTAAGAAACATCGCCCTCAAGCTTGCAGAGGTCGTGTCGCGCAACCCTAATGCGGAAGGAGTGAACTTCGACTGGATCGAGCCGACGCGAGAAGTGCGCATCCGGATCAATCAGGATGAGGCGCGACAGCTGGGCTTGAGTTCGGAATCCTTGGCAGGTGTGCTCAATACGGTGATCACCGGCAGCCCGATTACGCAGGTGCGGGACGACATCTATCTGGTAGATGTGATCATCCGCGCAACGGATGAGCAACGTGTTTCCCTCTCGACGCTTCCATCGCTTCAAGTCCCGGTGGCGAACGGACGTACGGTTCCCCTTAGCCAATTCGCGACGTTCGAATACGCTCAGGACATCCCAACGGTCTGGCGACGGAATCGCGTGCCAACTCTGACCGTGCAGGCAAATGTTGCATCGGGCGAACTGCCGGAGACCGTTGTCGGCGAGCTGAACGCATCGGTCGCCGAATTAAGACAGGCGCTGCCGCCCGCCTATGCAATCACTGTCGGTGGCACGGTGGAGGAAAGCCAGAAATCCCAAGCCTCGGTGGTTGCGGTCGTTCCTCTGATGCTTCTGATCATGCTGACGGTGTTGATGATCGATCTGCAGAGCTTCAAGCGAGTGTTCCTGGTTTTGAGCATTGCGCCGCTTGGATTAATCGGCGTCGTGGCCGCCCTTCTGGTGTCGGGCCGACCGCTGGGCTTCGTCGCCATTCTCGGCATTCTGGCGTTGCTCGGCATGATCATGAAAAATGCCCTGATCCTGATCTCCCAGATCGAGGCCGAGAGGACTGCGGGCAAGACCGTGCGCGCAGCCGCCATCGATGCCAGCAGCACCCGTTTTCGCCCTATCATGCTGACGGCCATATCGACAGTGCTCGGCATGATCCCGATCGCGCCGACGGTATTCTGGGGACCGATGGCCTTTGCGATCATGGGCGGACTGCTGGTCGCGACATGCCTGACCTTGATCTTCCTGCCCACGGCCTATGTCGCCTGGTTCGAGCGCGAGGAGAAGGTGAAGATCGCGGCGCCCGCTGGCGCAAGCTGAGCGCGGCTGCCCGACCAAGTGGACGTAGTCACATCAAAGGAACGGCAACACGCTCTGCCGCTTAGAGCATCTCGCGCCGGGTTCACCCGCTCTCCGGCACGCATTCGTGGCAGCGAAGCAGGCGGCATTCGAGGTGTCGCCATTAATCTATTGCAACGAAACTATCTCTCCTGGTTTCCTGATGCTCGATACGCCCTTGCTGACCTATCGTGACTCGCTGGTGTCAAGGAGTGGTGAACGCTCTTCGACGAACGGAGCTTGAAGGCGGCCAGGCTGAACGACGCATTTTATGCCATCTCATTGGCCTCGGCGGCAGACGTCAGTCCATCATCGATCTTGGAAAGACCCAAGTCTTGAGGGAAGAGCGGCACGACGCGAGTTGGATTTTTCCCGTCGAGGCCAGCCGGGACTTGGTAAGTGAATGGCTGGCGCAGCATCATTGTAATTGTTTCGCTGTCACTATAATTCGATGTTCAGTGACTGACGGTTTGCGGTCGTTACTCCGCATTGGCGCCGAGTCGCGCTGGGGAGGACGTTCGACGTCTGGAATCTCTGCTCACCGACGCAATCCGGCTGGTTTCAGGAGATCGTGATTGGCGTAGCTCCCAAAGATTTTGCTGTGACCAACTTCAGGATCACGCCTAGCCGCTGTACTGCCCATCGGTGACTTTCTCCATCCAGTCGACCGTCTTGCCATCAAGGGCTTCGGCGAATCCTCGCACCATGTCACCTGCGAAAGATGGCGAGGTCGCCAACGGCACCGCCCGATACATCGCTTGGAAGATCTAGTCCGGCGAACGTGTCTGTCGACATGGACGATGAGGGTGACTTAAACACCCTTCAGAGCTGCTATATCGAGGTGGCTTGAGGGGGGCAGTCCGTGATGCCCAGGATCTTATGGAAGGACTTTTCCAGCTCTGCGAGGGCAGGGGGAAACTCTTCCATCACTCGGGTCCACGCCTCGAAACCTTTCATATGTTGGCCGGTAGGTCCTTTCGATATTTCGAAATCGACGAAGCTTTGCTTAAGCATTTTCACCAGCCGTTCGCATCGCTCGCCTGCATCGGCGCCGAGAAAGAGACGATGACATGAGAAGTACTCAACCAGCCCATTGAACGAGGCGGCTGCTTCTTTTCGTTGAGCCTGGGTATCGGCATCGGCGAGTTGCATTGGAGCCACCATTTGCGAGATGGTGAGCTGAGCTGTTGCGAGCTTTTTATAACATTCTGCGATCACTTCGGCTCGACGCTGCTGCATGACCGAGAAGCGAGTCTGATGCTCGAACTGGACCGCGTCCAAGGTGCGCTTGAACTGTTCGTAATCCTTGGCGAGTGTACTCTTGTGGTTCTCGATATCCCTGGCAAGAACCTGTCCGAGTATTAGTTTGCCAACGTAGGCAACAACGCCCATCGCGATGCTGGAAGCAAGCAGTAGGCTCAGCAGTTGTTGAAGGAACTCCATCAATGGATGAACCCCGGCCTAGTGGGTGTCGAAATCATTGTACGGCGTCTGCAGCGCAACTGCGGCATAGACCTCCAACAGACACAGACGCCGAGAAGTTTATCGGCGCTTGGGTCCAGAGAGGATGTCCAGATCTCTCGCTGCTTCCGGTATTGGTAGGGGCTTGGACACGATCTCACTTTCTATGTCGAAATGAGGTCACGTCGTTCTTGAGAAAGCTGTGGGTCGATGCCGCCAAGGCAGATTATTTGCGCCAGATTATGTCAGGCGAAGCAGATGGTGACCGAGATACGGCCATGAGAGAATTCCATGCTTTGACAAGAAAGCATACGAACTTCGAACCACTCAAGAACGTCACGCTGGCCGACCTTCGGGTCGCATCCGAGTGGAGGTGGAAATCTGATCCCCGCTTTCCTACCTCGCAGTAGATCGATCGCGCGGAAGAATCCTTACATAGAATGTCCTAGCTCGGACGGTCAGATCTTCGCCAGCCAGCTCTAGCCCGCCGTAGAGTGAGAAGCGCCAGAGGGAGCAGGTTGGCTCTTCGGTCTCGTTCATCACACCTTCGTAGACAAAGGCTCCGTTACCGATATCCCTGAACACCCGATGCGAAACCTTCAATGAGAAGGCTGATGCGATGCCTTGCTCAGCTTCTCGAGCGATCAGCTCTGGGTCAACAGTAACTTTGTCGAAGACTACCATCTTCCAGTGGAACCAGACCAATCCAAGCGCGACCATCGACATCCAACGGAGCAGGGCGTCGGCATCGATGTGAATGGTCGCCTCTTGTGGGGCGAAAAGCGCAGATGATGCTGGAAACCATCGGGATGTGAGCGCCCGATCGATTTCAGCACGCGCTCGGCGGTGGGTTGGTAAGCGTCGAGGCATCATCGTCTGAAGGATTTCAGTCGCATGATCATGCCTGCCGCCGAAGGGCAGGATAGCTGTCAGCTCGGTTTCTAGGCGCGACTTGGCATTGTTGCAGGCTTCGCAAGCTGGTGCGGTAGGTAAGTTCGCTCTTTGGCGGTCGAGAACGAATTTCTTGGCAAGCACATGATCCCTGGTCGTCGAACTGCCAGGACGACCGCAATAGACGCAGGTCTTGCCTTTAAAGGCCTTGCTCATGCCTCGACTGACAGAACGATTCTGACAGTTGGGTCAACGGCGGTTTTAGTTGATGTCGGATTGCCCCACAACTCTGTCGGACGGGGTTATCTCGGTGAGGAGATAAGGGCTAACCCTTTGAATATAATGGTGAGCCCGGTTGGGTTCGAACCAACGACCCTCTGATTAAAAGTCAGATGCTCTACCGCTGAGCTACGGGCCCACGAGGGGGGTGAATACAGGGGTTTGACAGGCAGTGCAACGCCTGGCTCGTCCTTAAGGCGTTCTTATTGCCGAAAGTTCCGGCTTGGCGCCCGCCGAGAGGTCCGGGGGTGGTTCGTGTATGGCGGATAGGCGGGCGAACCGGATGGCTGCTCCGGGCGTTGAGCCGGCAACATTCAGGCGCGAGTGCGCTGCGATCGGGCCGCACACTCCAACCGGCAATGAGGCACAAGATCATGGTGAAGGTCGTCTATCACATCATCCAGCACGACGGCGGTTGGGCGTACAAGGTTGACGACGTGATGTCGGAAACCTTTCAGACGCGGCAAGAGGCTGAGACTGCCGCGCGCGATGCCGCTGCCCGTCAACGCGTGCCCGGTGAGACGGAGCCGATCGAATACGAGGACGCCAAGGGGCGCTGGCACGATGAAGTTGCCGATGGGCACGACAGGCCGTCCACCGAGGTGGAATAGGCGACGCCGGCACGCGCTTCGTATTGACTTATTCGGCGGCCTGCTTCGGACCGTAGCCGAGATCGGTGTTGAGCTTGTTGATCAGGTCGACGGCGGCTTCCGGAATGTTGGTGCCAGGACCGAAGATCGCGCGGGCTCCGGCCGCATAGACTTCATCGTAATCCGCCGGCGGGATGACGCCGCCGACGACGATCATGATGTCACCGCGTCCTTCGGTATCCAGCGCTGCTTTGAGTTCAGGCACGAGCGTGAGATGCGCCGCGGCCAGAGATGAGATGCCGATGATATGCACGTCGTTCTCAACGGCCTGACGCGCGACTTCCGCGGGCGTCGAGAACAACGGGCCGATGTCGACGTCGAAACCGAGGTCGGCAAAGGCGCTCGCGATGACCTTCTGTCCTCTGTCGTGGCCGTCCTGGCCGACTTTGGCGACCAGGATACGCGGCCGGCGGCCGTCTGCCTTCTCGAACGCCTCGGCCATGCGCTGCACGCGCGCCAGGGCTTTACCCATCGCGGTTGCCTCTGATCTATAGACGCCGGAGACGGCTTTTATTTCGGCGCGGTGGCGGCCGAAAACGTTTTCCATGGCATCCGAAATTTCCCCAACAGTTGCCTTCGCGCGCGCAGCGGCAATGCCGAGTTCGAGCAGATTGCCGTTGCCACGCGCGCCGTCCGTCAGTGCCTTGAGCGCCTGCGCCACTTGAGCCGGATCGCGCTCCCCCTTGAGGCGGTCAAGCTTGGCGATCTGCTGCTCGCGTACGGACTTGTTATCGACCTTCAGCACCTCGATGACGGCATCGTCGGTGACGCGGAATTTGTTGACGCCGACGATGGTCTGCTGGCCGCTATCGATGCGGGCCTGTGTACGTGCGGCGGCTTCCTCGATGCGCAGCTTGGGGATGCCCGCCGCGATCGCCTTGGCCATGCCGCCCAGCTCCTCGACCTCCTGAATATGCGCCGCAGCTTTGCGGGCGAGATCGGCGGTGAGGCGCTCCACGTAGAAACTGCCGCCCCACGGATCGACGGTGCGCGTGGTGCCGCTTTCCTGCTGCAGGACGAGCTGTGTGTTGCGGGCGATGCGCGCGGAGAAATCGGTTGGGAGCGCGATGGCTTCGTCGAGCGCGTTGGTGTGGAGGGATTGCGTATGGCCTTGCGTGGCCGCCATCGCCTCGATGCACGTGCGCGTGACGTTGTTGAACACGTCCTGCGCGGTGAGGCTCCAGCCGCTGGTCTGACAGTGGGTGCGCAGCGACAGCGAGCGGTCGCTCTTGGGGGCGAAGTTGGACTTGATGAGATTGGCCCATAGCAGGCGCGCGGCCCGCATCTTGGCGATCTCCATGAAGAAGTTCATGCCGATCGCCCAGAAGAACGACAGGCGTGGGGCGAAGCTGTCGATCGGCAATCCGGCAGCGACACCCGCTCGGGCATACTCGACACCGTCAGCCAGGGTGTAGGCGAGTTCCAGGTCGGCCGTCGCGCCCGCTTCCTGCATGTGATAGCCGGAGATCGAGATCGAATTGAACTTCGGCATGTTGCGGCTGGTGTAGGCGAAGATGTCGGAGATGATCCGCATCGAGGGAGACGGCGGGTAGATATAGGTATTGCGGACCATGAACTCCTTGAGAATGTCGTTCTGGATCGTTCCAGACAGTTTCTCAGGGGGCACACCTTGTTCTTCGCCCGCGACGATGTAGAGCGCGAGCACCGGCAGCACCGCGCCGTTCATGGTCATCGACACGCTCATCTCTGACAGCGGAATGCCCGAGAACAGCGTGCGCATGTCGTAAATGGAATCGATGGCAACGCCTGCCATGCCGACGTCGCCCTTCACGCGCGGGTGGTCGGAGTCGTAACCGCGATGGGTCGCGAGATCGAAGGCGACGGACAGGCCTTTCTGCCCGGCAGCGATGTTGCGGCGGTAGAAGGCGTTGGATTCCTCGGCCGTCGAGAACCCGGCGTACTGGCGCACCGTCCACGGCTGGGTGACGTACATCGTCGGATAGGGGCCGCGCAGATAGGGCGCGATACCGGGGAGGCCGTCGATGAAATCGAGGTTTGCGATGTCCGCGCCGGTGTAGGCGGGCCTGACGTCAATGCCTTCGGGTGTGTGCCACGGCTGCCCGGCTGCGGCGTTGATTTGGGCCGCATCTGCTGAGCGAGACGCTTCAAGAGCGATCCTGGAGAAATCAGGAATCCGTGACATGGTCGCCTTTCGTCATCCGTCGAAGCGCTGATTATGCCATCGCTTGCTCAATTTAACAGGGACTTGGGCGCGCGTCGAACCCAGTCAAGACGGGGACGGCCTATCCGAACATTCCGGCCCTTGCCGATGGTTGCCATGATTCCGGACGCGATCCGAGATTAAGCATCTCCGGCAAAGGCTCCTCGTCCGAAGTGGCAGCATAGGCAACTCATGCAAAAGCAGACCTTTGGCTCGGTGGCGCGCCAAACCAGCGCGGCGGCGCTCTGGGCGCCGCTTCGGCGGTTCATCGCGGCGGAAGCCCGGCTGGGAGCCTGGGCCGATCAACGTCCAGCGACGCGGTTTCTCTACGAGTTCACGCGGTTCGGGGTGAAGCAGGCGTGGGCGTGCCTGTTTGGTGCGTTGCTGCTGGCTCTGCTGATCGGGACGTATCTGTTCTACCCGAAGGGGGTTTGGCTGGCGCGGTACGACTTCCTGGTGATCGCGGCGGTCATGATCCAGGTGATGATGCTTACCTTCCGGCTGGAGACCTGGGAGGAGGCAAAGGTTATCCTGATATTCCATGTCGTCGGCACGGCGATGGAGGTGTTCAAGACATCCGTTGGATCGTGGATCTATCCGGAAGTCTCCGTGCTGCGCATCGGCGGCGTGCCGCTGTTCACCGGCTTCATGTACGCAGCCATAGGGTCGTACATTGCGCGCTGCTGGCGGCTGTTCGACTTCCGCTTCACGCATCATCCGCCGTTGTGGGCGCTGGGCTTGCTGGCCGTCGCCATCTACGTCAATTTCTTCGCGCACCACTACACATGGGATGTGCGCACGGTGCTGTTTGCCGCGACATTCCTCCTGTTCGCGCGCACGTGGGTCTACTTCAAGGTGTGGCGTGTGCATCGCCGGATGCCGTTGCTGGCCGGCTTCGCACTGGTGGCGCTGTTCATCTGGTTTGCGGAGAACATCGGCACATTCACGGCGGCGTGGATGTACCCGCATCAGCGGACCGGCTGGTCTCTCGTGACGATCGGCAAGCTCGGGGCGTGGTTCCTGCTGATGATCATCAGCTACGCTCTGGTTGCGGCGCTGAACAAACCTGAGCCCTATGTCGCCGGCGCGGATCAACCCGAACGGAATAAGGGATTGGCGGAAGGCGGCCGGACCGGGCTTGTCTCCCCCTAAAGTCTTTCCGATTTAGGTCGAACCATCCGTTTGCCATCCCGGCCGGAGCGAAGCGGAGAGCCGGACCCAGAGACTACGGAAATCCCGCCTGGGTCCCGGATATTTCGCTCACGCGAAATTCCGGGATGACAGCAAAACGTGTGTCTGAGTGAGGAGAAAACTCTTTTAGGATCTACGCTGTGGCCTTGATGCCGAATACGCTCTGCAAGGCAGTCAGCGCCGCTACGCGATCCATGCCCGCATACCAGAAAGTATCGACGCCGGCTTCCTTGAGCTCCGCCTCGAGATCACCCGGCCTGCCTGCCAGCATGACGTGTTCGGCGCCTGCGCTTTTGAGAGCGTGAGCTGTCGCTTCCGCCAGCTCGGCATAGACGGCATCCGAAGAGACGATGCAGGCGATGCGCGCCCCGCTATCGGCAAAGACGGCTCCGGCATCGCCGGAGCGGCTGAACTCGTGCCCGGTGATGACGTCGATCCCGCCAGAGGCCAGGATATTGCGCATCCAGTTGGCGCGCGCGTTGTAGTCGGCGAGATTCCCGAGACACACGAGGAACACCTGCGGGCGTGTGCCGGAGGACGCTGTGTGAGAGTCAGCGGCATCCCGCAGACGTTCGAACGGGGCCGCGAGCCGGGCCTGTTTCAGCTGATTGATCGTGACCGAAGGAGCGCTGGAGCGCGGTTGTCCCGCAGGCCACGGTTCAGTTGTGATGCCATCGTCGCCCAGACGCGGGAAGGCCGAAACGCCGGTCAGTTCGATGCGCCCGGTGGCGATGTCACGACGGCGCTTTTCGGCAACCTCAGCGATGGCATCCTGCAGGTACCCGGAGGTCAGCGCAGCCGCCATGCCGCCCTTGGTTTCGATATCCTGGAAGATCTCCCAGGCGCGGCGAGCAAGATCGTTCGTCAGGTTCTCGACATACCAGCTTCCGCCAGCAGGATCGATGACGCGGCCGAGGCTTGATTCTTCCTGCAGCACGATCTGGATGTTGCGAGCGATGCGGCGCGCGAAACGGTCGGTCTTGCCGAGGGGATAGGTGAAGGGCAGCACGACGATGCTGTTCGCGCCGCCGATAGCCGCGCCAGCGCAGGCCAGCGTAGCGCGCATGATGTTGGTCCACGGATCACGTCGCGCGAGCATCCGCCATGCGGTGATGGCGGTCATGTGTGTGTGGCCCGCGGCATCGCCGGCTCCGCAAGCATCCGCGATTCGCCACACGAGGCGGCGGGCGGCCCGCAGCTTCGCTGTCGTCATAAACTGATCGGCGTCGGCAGCGA
>JAFAFW010000082.1 GCA_023423275.1 Pseudomonadota bacterium | reverse complement strand
GTTCAGGAGCCCGAAGATGATCGCGAGCCCCAGCGACAGGATCGCGTAGAACGAGCCGTTGATCACGCCGAGCAGCAAATGCCCGAACAGGGCCTGCGTCGGCACACCGAAGATCGTGGTCATGGCCGGTCTCCGCGCCCCGATCCCACCGTCAGCCCTTCACCAGCGGGCAGTTGCCCTCGTTGAGCGGCCGGAAGACCTGGTCGCCCGGGATGGTCTCGAGCTTCTTGTAGAGGTCCCACTCGCCCTTCGACTCGGCGGGCTTCTTGACCTCGAACAGGTACATGTCGTGGATCTTGCGGCCGTCGGCACGGACGGTGCCCTTGCCGAACAACTTATCGTCCGTCGGCAGCTCTTTCATTTTGGCGACGACTTTCGCGCCGTCGGCATCGCTCTTCAGGTCGTGCACGGCCTTGAGGTAGTGCAGCGTCGCGGAATAGACGCCGGCCTGCACCATGGTCGGCTTGTTGCCCTTGTTCGCCTTCTCAAACTCCGCAGCGAAGGCGCGGTTGTTGTCGTTCAAGTCCCAGTACCAGGCTTCCGTAAACACCAGGCCCTGCGCTGTCTTCAACCCGATGGCGTGGACGTCCGTGATGAACATCAGGAGGCTTGCGAGATTCTGGCCACCCTCGACGATACCGAACTCAGCCGCCTGCTTGACCGAGTTGATGGTGTCCGCGCCGGCGTTGGCAAGACCGATGATCTTGGCTTTGGAGGCCTGCGCCTGCAGCAGGAAGGACGAGAAGTCCTGCCCAGGGAAGGGATGGCGCACGTGCCCCAGCACCTTGCCGCCGCTCTTCTCGACCAGCGCCGAGGTGTCGCGCTCCAGCGCATGACCGAAGGCATAATCGGCCGTCAGGAAGAACCAGGTATCGCCGCCGGTCTTCACAACGGCGTTGCCGGTGCCATTGGCCAGAGACCACGTATCGTAGGTCCAGTGGATGGTGTTCGGTGTGCAGGCCTTGCCGGTCAGATCGGACGACGCCGCGCCCGAACTCAGGAAGACCTTGTTCTTTTCCTTGGTGATGTTGTTGACGGCCAGCGCCACCGATGATGTCGGCACGTCCACGATCATGTCGACATTATCGACGTCATACCACTGACGGGCGACGTTCGAGCCGACGTCCGGCTTGTTCTGGTGATCGGCGAAGACGATCTCGATCTTGTCGTGGCATTTCGTCGATTTGCAGAAATCCGCAACCGCTTGCCGTGCGGCCCACACAGAGCCCTGGCCAGACAGGTCGGCGTAGGTGCCGGACTGATCGTTCAGGACACCGATCTTGATCGTGTCATTGCTGTACTGCGCATGTGCGGCCGTGGTCGCCAGCACGCTGACCGCCGCAGCAAAAACCCACTTCTTCATATCATTTCCTCCACTCATCGTATTCACACACCCAGAAAGGCTTCTAGCTTTTTCTTATTGGCCGCGAGCTGGTCGTTCTCGATCATGTCGACGACCTGCCCGTGCTCGACCACGTAGTGGCGGTCGGCGACGGTCGCAGCAAAATGGAAGTTCTGCTCCACCAGCAAGATGGTGAAGCCCTTGTCCTTGAGTGTCCGCAGAATCCGGCCGATATGCTGAACGATGACGGGCGCCAGGCCTTCGGTCGGTTCGTCCAGAAGCAGCAGATCGGCGCCGGTCCGCAGGATACGGGCGATCGCCAGCATCTGCTGTTCACCGCCTGAAAGTTTCGTACCCTGACTGGAGCTGCGCGCCTCCAAGGCTGGAAAAAGCGCATGCACTTCGTCGAGGCTGAGCCCGCCGGGCTTCACCACAGGCGGCAGCAGCAGGTTTTCGCGCACGTTGAGGCTGGAAAAGATCCCCCGTTCCTCAGGCGTATAGCCGAGGCCGAGACGCGCAATCCGGTCGGATGACCAGGTAATCGTTTCCTGCCCCTGGTAGGTGATCGAGCCCTTGCGCTGACGCATGATACCCATGATGGCGCGCATCGTCGTCGTCTTGCCGACACCGTTGCGGCCGAGCAGCGTCACCACCTCGCCTTTCGGCACTTCGAAGGTCATGCCATGCAGAATGTGGCTCTCGCCGTACCACGCATGCAGATCCTTGACGGCGAGGAGAGGCACACCCGGCTCACGCATGGGCAGCCTCGCCTGCCCCGTGACCGTTGGCATCGCCGGAACCCATATAGGCCTCGATGACCTGCGGGTTGCGCGATACTTCGGAATACGGGCCTTCCGCCAGGATTTCACCGCGGGCGAGTACAGTGATCACGTCCGACAGATCAGCGACCACCGAAAGATTGTGCTCCACCATCAGAACGGTGCGCTTGCTGGCGGCGCGGCGGATCAGCTCCGAAATACGGCCGATGTCCTCGCGGCCCATGCCGGCCATCGGCTCGTCGAGCAGCAGCATCTCGGGGTCGAGGGCCAGCGTGGTCGCGATTTCGAGCGCGCGCTTACGGCCATAAGGCAATTCGACCGCCTGCAGATTCGCATAAGCTCCCAGCCCGACATCCTCCAGCAGGGCCAGAGCCTCGTCGTTCAGCACATCCAGCGAATGTTCCGAGCGCCAGAAATAGAAGGACGACCCGAGCCTGCGCTGCAGAGCGACGCGGATATTCTCCAACAGTGTCAGATGCGGGAAGGTGGCCGAGATCTGGAAGCTGCGGACCAACCCCATGCGGGCAATATCGGCCGGCTTCAGGCGCGTAATGTCTTGTCCGTTGAAGCGAATCGTACCGGACGTCGGCGGGATGAACTTCGTAATCAGGTTGAAGCAGGTTGTCTTGCCCGCGCCATTGGGTCCGATCAGCGCATGGATCGTGCCGCGCTTCACCTTGAGGTTGACGTCCTTGACGGCCCAGAGTCCCTTGAAGTTCTTCGACAGGTTCTCCGTCTCGATAATTGTGTCGGTCGACATGCGGGCGCGTCCAAGCCCTTCCCTTGAGATTTCCTAAACTATGTAGAGGCGTATATTTTTCCGTATTGTGCATTGCTGGTTGGGCCGAAGCAATAGCGGCAGATGGCGCAGGCTATCCGACCTTCGTCGTCTTGAATGTTACAGATGACTGGATCGTAGGCGCCCGCCATCGCTGAGCGTGAAGCCCTTGGCCACACCTTCAGGCACGCGTGGATGCATAGAGAACGGTTGCGCGACCCCCATCGAGCGCGGTCTCGGGGCGGCAAAGACCGTCAGACGCTACGGCCTGCGTTATGCGATCATCCGCTCGCAACGCGCGTTGACATCCGCCAGGCGCCGGGTCAGCGCCTCAGCCACCGCGAGGCGGTCGTTCAAGCCCGCGAGCTGCTCCGCCTTGGCGACTTCCGCGGCGGGGCGGTTGTCACGCGCATCCAGCAATTCCTTCGCGCGGGCAATATAGCCCTCGCTCTGCTTGCGCAATGCTTCGATGACAGCCACCGAAACCGCGGTCGAACGCTCGGAAATCAGTGCAATGCGCCGCTGCAGATCGCTGGTCGCGAGACGCGTGATTTCATCGACGGCCGGCATCAGGGCTTCGACCAGAAGCCGCTCCAGCTCGCCGGCATGCTCGACGGGAGAGCGGCTGCGAGCCCACCCGACCAGCGGACCGGATGCACCAAGGTCGGCCACAACGGTATCGCCGAGCGGCGCAATCATCGAGGTGACAGGCTCCGATCCATCCCGCGATAGCGCCGGAACGGGAGGCAGATCGAGATCCGGATGCATGCGCAGGATCGCTTCGCGCAGGGACGGGAATGCGCTGTATTCACTCTCCGCAATACGTGCGAAAGCGGCCTCCTCCGCGCGCTCCAATTCCGCGCGCAGCATGGCACGCAGCGGCGTGCAATCGCATTTCCAATGACGCCTGGCCCGTCCATCCTGGAAGGCCAGCACGAGGCTGTCACCTTCGTTGCGGGCATAGCCGTCGAGCAGTGAGGCCAGACCCTGGTACAGTCGGCTGCGCTGCTCGGCCAGGACATCGCCCATCAGGTTCTGAAGCGAGGCGAGCTTGCGCTCGAGCTCGGACGCCACGGCCTGGATGCGCACGAGTTCGCTCTGCACGTCCTGCAGCTCACGCTCAGCCTTAGCGGCATCCTCGGTTTCGTCCTCGGTCGACGCGGCATACTTCACCAGCTCTTCGCGGACACTGGTCTCATTGATCTGGGCCAGCTCCGCGAAGTAGGCGGCAACCTGCCGGATGAGATGAGCGCTATGGCTGTGTTCGATGAGCCCGGTCAGAGACCGCTTCAACTCGGGATATCCGGAGCAGACCGCGAGCGCACGGGCAAGCTGGCCGGTGGAGACATTCTCGCTCGCGCCCGCGCTCGCATTGCTTTTCACCTCGACGGGCCAGCTTACGCCCATATCCTTGGCATAGGACACGAACGCCGGCGTCAGCGCCTTGTGGACATCGAGCTTCTCGGACGCCAGCGCTTCATTGGCCCAGCGCGCACTGCCGGCGATGACCGGAATATCAGCCGAGGGGAATTCACGCGCCAGCGCCTGACGGACATCCGCCACGATGGCCCGCGTCTCTCCGGCGGCATCCCTGAGCTCATCGATGTGATCGATGAACACAACGAGACGCTCCTTGTGGAGCCCGCGCAGGATCCTGAGGATCGCCAGGTCGGCGGCAGCAAGCGGCTGTCGCGCACTCAGCACGACGACATAGAGATCCGCATCCTCCAGGCTGTGCCGGGTGATCTCGTCGCGAACCAGGAACGGATCGCTGGTGCCGGGCGTGGCGATGACGGTCGAGGGAAACCGGAACGGACCGGCAGGAAAATAAAGATCGGCCGAGCGGGTGATGTCGGCGTATTGCCCCGGTCCTTCGCCATTTGCAGCGGCACTCGTCCCGGCGCACAGGTAGCGGGCCAGAACGTCACGTGAGACGTCCTCATGGGAATGCTTGCTGCCAAGGACCGACGGGAAATCTTCGCCGAACCGCTGCTCAGCCCGTTGTCGCATTGCATCCAGGTGGCGCTGAAGCAGCTCGGGTTCGAAGCCAGGCACGAGACGGCTGGTGAGTTCGCGCACCTTATCCCGGCCGGAGGCCAGGCGGCCCCAATCCTCGCCCTCGAACAGTTGGAACTCAGCGGTTCCCTCAGGCGCCCCGGCCTTGCCGAAGTGCAGCCGGGTGATCGCCGTGCTCCACGGGCTGATATCGCGCGGCAGAAGATCCGGCTGTTCGACTAACGCGCCGATGAACGCACTCTGCCCCCCCTTCACCTGAGCGATGACCGCGATCCGGCAGGTCTGGCTTTCCAAAACCCGCAGCGCGTCGTTCACAAAGATGGAGGCCGGATCGCTCAACAGCCCGGCGAGGCGCTCTCCGTGCCGCATGAGCTCGCGACGAACATCCTCCAGCGGCGCGCCGACAGGTTCCGGCTCAGCCGGCGGCAGCCGCGCCGGTTCGGCGGCGGGCGTGGTCGTAATATCATTTTCGAGGGACGCGAGATCTTCGACCGGGAGAACCTGTGGCAAGAGGTGGATATTCGACATCATACTGTCCCCCATGCGAACGCCGTCGCGCGCAGTCTCGCCGGCCCGGCGCCAAAAGCAGCCGTGCATGGTCCATCGAGCATGTCGAGAGTGTTGATGTGGCGGGGATGGCCCGAAAGAGCTACGGCGCGATCCTGAGGTCGCAGCCACGCTGTCGCCAGCGGCAGATGATCCGGACACATACGGTACGCCACTCCCGGACGAGACTACTGCAATACTCAAGCGATCGTTACTGATCGTCTCTCGTTGGGATCGATTAAGCCCCAGTTGTTAATGTCCCGTTAATTATGGCTTTGGCATGAAATCGGGTCCGGAATCTCACCGTCGACGCGCAAGCTCGACTTTCGTTTCGCTTGTTTGACGCACTGCACTTCGGCCAGTCTGCCTCCGTTGGGCATTCCCTCGAGGCAGGCCAATGCGCACGCAGGTCGGAATTATTGGAGCCGGACCGGCAGGCCTGTTGCTCGCCCGGCTGCTGTCCCGGCAAGGGATCGAAAGCGTCGTCCTTGAGCGACGCAGTGCCAGCTATGTCCTCGGCCGGGTCCGGGCCGGCGTCCTGGAACGAAGCACCGCAGCGCTCCTGGAAGACGCCGACTGTGCCGAGCGCATGCGCCATGAAGGGCTTCCGCACGACGGGTTCTCCATCAACTTCGATGATCATACGCTGCGCATAGACCTCACCGAACTGGCCGGTGGCAGTGTCATCATCTACGGCCAGACCGAGATGACGCGGGACCTCATGGCGGCGCGCGCGGCCGAAGGAGCGGCGACGCTGTACGAAGCCGAGGTGACAGCGATCGCCGACGTCGACACCAGCCGTCCGCGCATTCTTTTCCAGCACGGCGGACGGGAGCAACACATCGATTGCGATTTCATCGCCGGCTGCGACGGGTTTCACGGACCGAGCCGCGGTCATATCCCGTCGGCGATCGTCCAAGTCTTTGAGCGCACCTACGCGTTTGCGTGGCTCGGCGTGCTGGCCGATGTGCCTCCGTGCTCGGACGAGCTGGTTTACGCCAGCCATGCGGACGGCTTCGCGCTGGCCAGCATGCGGTCGCGAACCCGCAGCCGCTACTATATTCAGTGCCCGGCCAACACCCGGCTGGAGGAGTGGCCCGATGACCGCTTCTGGATGGAGTTCGAACGCCGTGCCGGACCGCAGACGGCGCGCCATGTCACGCGCGGCCCCTCGATTGAGAAGAGTCTCGCGCCTCTGCGCAGCTTCGTCGCCGAGCCGATGCGCCACGGGCGCCTCTTCCTCGCCGGGGATGCGGCTCACATCGTCCCTCCGACCGGCGCCAAGGGCCTGAACCTCGCCGCCTCCGACGTCGGGCTGCTGGCGCGCGCCCTCGCCGCGTTCTACACCTCAGGCAACAGCGACCTCCTCGACAGCTATTCCAGCCGCTGCCTCGCCCGTGTCTGGAAGGCCGAGCGGTTCTCCTGGTGGATGACATCGCTGCTCCACCGCTTCCCCGATACCGACGTCTTTGGGCGCCGCCTTCAGAAGGCCGAGTTCGACTATCTCAACAGCTCCCGCGCAGCTCAAACGGCGCTGGCGGAAAACTACATCGGCCTGCCCCTGAGCTGACCCGAAGCTCCCGCCGAAAAAATCTGCCATCTGCGCGCACGTGCCACCTCCCTTGCCGTCTCTATTTGCGATGCTCTAGCTTGTTGGGCGCACGGCGAGGTTGGTTAAGACAGGTTAGCGCGGGGACATGGATCGCTATTCGGGATTTCGCCTCTTCAGGGAAGCCCTCGGGGGCCATCAACGCTGGTCGCGCGCGTGGGCCAATCCCGCCCCGAAATCCTCGTACGATGTCGTCATTATCGGCGGCGGTGGTCACGGTCTTGCCAGCGCTTACTATCTGGCCAAGGAACACGGCATCACGAATGTCGCCGTCCTGGAAAAGGGGCCGATCGGGCTCGGCAATACCGGGCGCAATACCACCATCGTCCGCTCCAATTATCTCTTCCCCGAAAACAACCGCTTTTACGAAAAGTCGTTGAAGCTCTGGGAGGGCCTGGAGCAGGATCTCAACTTCAACGTCATGAAGAGCCAGCGCGGCGTGCTGAACCTGTTCCACTCGGACAGCCAGCGCGATGCCGCCGCCCGGCGCGGTAACTCGATGCGGCTCAACGGCATTGATGCGGAACTCCTCGACCGCGATGAAGTCCGCGCCATGGTGCCGATCCTCGATTTCGAGAATGCCCGCTTTCCCATCTATGGCGGTCTCCTGCAGCGGCGCGGCGGCACCGCCCGCCACGACGCCGTGGCCTGGGGCTTCGCCCGGGCGGCCTCGGCCCGCGGCGTCGACATCATCCAGCATTGCGAGGTGACCGGCATCCGGCGCGAGGGCGGACGCGTAACCGGCGTCGAGACCACGCGCGGCTTCATCGGTGCCCCCAAGATCGGTATCGCGGTTGCCGGGCATACATCGCAAGTTGCGGCGATGGCCGGGTTGCGTCTGCCAGTCGAGAGCCACATCCTGCAGGCCTTCGTCAGTGAAGCGATCAAGCCGTATATCGACTGTGTCGTGACGTTCGGCGCCGGCCACTTCTATATCAGCCAGTCCGACAAGGGCGGCCTGGTCTTCGGCGGCGATCTCGACGGCTACAATTCCTATTCGCAGCGCGGCAACCTTCCGCTGGTCGAGCATGTCGTCAGCGAAGGCCTGGCCATGATCCCCGGGTTGTCACGTATCCGCATCCTGCGCCAGTGGGCCGGCATCATGGACATGACGCCCGATGGCTCACCGCTGATCTGCAAGACGCCGGTCGAAGGGCTCTATCTCAACGGCGGGTGGTGCTATGGCGGCTTCAAGGCGACGCCGGGGTCGGGCTGGTGCTTCGCGCATACGCTGGCGACCGGACAGCCGCACGAACTCAACGCCGCGTTCACGATGGAGCGCTTTGCCGAGGGCCGGATGCTCGATGAGAAGGGCGCCGGTCCGGTCTGGTGGGCGCAGTAGAGGTTCCGCGAAATGCATCGAATTGACTGTCCCTGGTGCGGCGTGCGCGATGAAGCCGAGTTTCATTATCGTGGCGACGCGACCGTAAAGCGGCCCTCCCCGGATGCCGGTGCGGACGCTTTTTCTGACTTCGTCTACGCGCGCGCCAATCCGAAAGGCTGGCACGTGGAGTGGTGGCACCACTTCGGCGGCTGCCGCCAGTGGGTGAAGGTGGTTCGCCATACCGTGACGCACGAAATCCGCCAGACGGCGAAAGCAACGGAGACCGTCGACGTGCCCGAGGTCCAGGGTCCATGAAGCAGCCCAATCGCCTTGCCTCCGGCGGCCGTATCGACCGCAGCAAGACGCTGCTGTTCCGTTTCGACGGCCTGAATTTGCAGGGCCATCCCGGAGATACGCTGGCCTCAGCCCTGCTCGCCAACGGCGTCCGGGTCCTCGGGCGCAGCTTCAAGTATCACCGGCCGCGGAGCGTCCTCACGGCCGGCCCTTACGAGCCTAGCGCCCTGGTCGAATTGCGCTCCGAGGCGCGGCGCGAGGCGAACGTCCCGGCGACCACGATCGAGCTGTTCGATGGACTGCGCTCGACCAGCCAGAACCGCTGGCCGTCCCTGTCTTTTGACATGGGTGCGATCAACTCGACCTTCTCGCGCTTCCTGCCCGCCGGCTTCTACTACAAGACCTTCATGTGGCCGCCCGCGTTCTGGGAAAAAGTGTATGAGCCTCTCATCCGGCGGGCAGCAGGAATGGGGCGCGCATCTCGCGAGCCCGATCCCGACACCTACGAGCACACGCATACCTATTGCGACGTGCTGGTCGTCGGCGCGGGTCCGGCGGGTCTGGCGGCCGCGAAGGCCGCGGGCGAAGCGGGCGCACGCGTCATCCTGGCGGAGCAGGATTTCGAACTCGGCGGCGGATTACTGACCGAGCCCTCCCTCGAGAGCTGGCGGCAGGACCTGGTGGACGCGCTCGCGGCACTTCCTGACGTTCGCGTGCTGCCGCGCACCACGGTGTTTGGATACTACGACCATAACGTACTGGGAGCCGTAGAGCGTGTGTCGGATCATCTACCGACACCGGCCCAGCATACGGTCCGCCAGCGTTATTGGCAGATTCGCGCCAGGCAGGTCGTACTGGCCACGGGCGCCGTCGAACGCTTGATCGCGTTTCCGGATAACGATCGCCCCAACGTCATGCTGGCATCGGCGGCTCTGACTTATGCGCGCCGCTTCGCTGTCGCGCCGGGACGGAGGGCGGTCTTGTTCACGAACAACGACATGGCCTACCAGACGGCCTACGCGTTGGCGGAAGCGGGCGTCGTCATCGAACGCATCATCGACTCGCGCGATACGTCGGCGGCGGCCGATCATGCCCGCGCCCAGGGCTTCGAGGTGATGTCGGCCTCGGAGATTGCGGGCGTCGTCGGCGCAAAGGGCGTCGAGTCCGTGCTGGTGCGTTCCCGGCACGGTGGTGCGGCACGCACCGTCGTCGCCGATTTCCTCTGTGTTTCCGGCGGTTTCAATCCGGCCCTGCATCTGTCGTCGCAAAGCGGTGCCCGTCCGGTCTGGGACGAACGGCTGGCAACCTTTCTGCCGGGCACACCGGTGCAGGCTGAGCGATCGGCCGGCGCGGCACGCGGCCTGTTCGGGATCGAGGAGGCCGCACGCGACGGCGACGCGGCAGGACGCGCCGCAGCGGCCGCGGCGGGGTTCACCAGCGCTGCGCCGCTCGACCTGCCAGCGGGTATTCCGGCTTGCTCCGACGCCATCGAGCCTCTTTGGGAGGTCAAATCCGACGGCAAGAGCTTCGTCGATCTGCAAAACGACGTCACGACAGCGGATATCCGCCTCGCTCATCGCGAGGGCTACAGTCACGTCGAGCACGCCAAGCGCTATACGACCCACGGCATGGCGACGGACCAGGGCAAGTCCGGCGGACTGGTCGGCACGGCTGTCCTGGCAGCAGCCCGCGCCGAGCCGATCGAGCGTGTCGGCGTTCCGACTTACCGCCCTTACGTGACGCCCGTTTCGTTCGGCGCGATCGGCGGCAGTGAAACCCGGCGGCATTTCAAGCCGATCCGCCGCACCGCGCTGCACGACTGGCACGCGAAGCACGGCGCCGTCTTCATGGAGACCGGAGCCTGGCTGCGCCCGCTTTATTATACGCGCCTGGCCGAGACCGGTTGGGGCCCCATCCTACGGGAGGCCCGCGCCGTGCGTGAGAGCGTCGGCATTTGCGATGTCTCGACGCTTGGTAAAATCGATGTCCAGGGACCTGATGCAGGCACCTTCCTCGACCGGCTTTACATCAACACGTTCTCGAAGCTCGCGGTCGGGCGCGCACGTTACGGTCTGATGCTGCGCGAGGATGGGATCGTGTTCGACGACGGCACGACCTCGCGGCTCGGCGAGCATCACTACCTGATGACGACGACAACCGCGAAAGCCGCCGACGTCCTAGAGCATATGGAATTCTACGCACAAACCGTCTGGCCGGAGCTTGACGTCCAATTCTGCTCCGTCACGGATCAATGGGCACAGATGGCCGTCGCAGGTCCCAAGTCCCGCCAGACGCTGGAGGCCTGCGTCGAGGGCCTGGATCTTTCGCACGAAGCCTTCCCGTTCATGGCCGTGGCAGAGGCCAGGATTGCCGGTGTTCCGGTGCGCATGTTTCGCGTCAGCTTCTCGGGCGAGGTGGCCTATGAGGTTGCGGTTCCATCGGGCTACGCGGAGCGCGTCTGGGAGGCGATCCTGACGGCCGGACAGCAGTTCGGCATCATCCCTTACGGAATTGAGGCCATGGGGTTGATGCGCATCGAGAAAGGTCATGCCGCCGGACCCGAGTTGAATGGGCACACGACGGCCGGTGATCTCGGCCTGCACAAGATGATGAAGAAAACCGGCGACTTCGTCGGTCGCGTCAACGCCCAGCGCTCCGGCATGATCGACCCCATGCGGCCGAGCTACGTCGGCATCCGGGCGCTGACCAGCGACTTCGACAAGCGGCTGCGAGGCGGAGCACACCTCGTCAGCGCGCCGGAGGATACGCAAAGCCTGGGGTGGGTCACCAGCGTGACCCGCTCCATCGAGCTTGATCGCTGGATCGGACTGGCGATGCTGACAGGCGGCATCGATCGTCGGGGCCAGCGGCTCTATGCCGTTTTCCCGCTCAAGAACGAGGTTATCGAGGTGGAAATCACCAGCCCGCATCACGTCGACCCGGAGAATGTCCGTGTCCGCGCTTGAACCTCGCTCGCCGTTGACCGGATCCTTGAAGTCGGAGCGTCATGGCGCCGACGGCGACACGCCCGTCGTTCTGCACGAGCGGCATTTGGCGATCGTTCAGGTACAGGCGCGCAGGCTTCAGGAAAGCGGGCTGACGAGCGCTTTGGCTGCCGCATTCGGATTGAAGCTGCCGGAGGCGGGATACGCCAGCACGGCCGGTGAATGGTCCGCCATCTGGATCCAGCCGGGGTCGTGGCTGGTGACGGCTCCGTTCACCGGTCCAGGCGACCTCATCGGCCGCCTCGGACCTATCGTGTCGCCAACCGCTTCCCTCACCGATCAGACGTTCGGAAAATCGGTTCTGCGCTTGTCGGGTGCGAATGCCCGCGACGTGCTGATGAAGGGATGCCGGGTTGACCTGCATCCCCGCGTCTTCGGCCCTGGACGCTCCGCCGTTACGCCGCTGGGACAGGTGAGCTGCGTGCTGCATCAGGTCGATGACCGACCGACGTTCGATCTGTTCGTACCGTCGACATTTGCGGAGGCGGCATTCGACTGGCTGAAAGTCTCTGCCGCCGAGTTCGGACTGGAGGTCGCCGTTCCGGAGACGTCAGCCTAACGCGAGAGCTCAGAGTTTTCCGACTTAGAGCACCATCCGTTTGTCATCCCGGCCGGAGCCAAGCGGAGAGCCGGGACCCAGAGGCTCCCAAAACCACCATGCTCTCCGGATATTTCGCTCACGCGACATTCCAGGATGACAACACCGCTTGTCCGACCGAACCGGAAAAATCTAGCGCGGCGGGGCCCTGTAATGCTCGTCGACCCGGGCCACCCAGCGGAAGAAGTTGTGCCGCAGGATATCGATGTCCTCACGCAGCTTGGCAGCGGCCTCGCTTCCCTTGGTCCTGCCATCTTCCAGATTTCGGCGGATCTCAGCATGGCGCCGCAGCATCTGGTCCCACTCTGACTGAAGCTGGTTGCCGAGCGTTCCCTGCGCGGCAAGTGCCTTCCGTTGTTCCTCGATCCGCGCGTCGAGCTCCTGAAGATGGCGATGGGCCTCTGCGTCACGCTCGCTCATGTCCTGCTCCGCTGATTGGCTGTCCGCAAGCATGAAACGTGGCACGACGCTCTTCGGTTCGCTCCGGCGCCATCGGGCCGCGCAAATCCCGGCTAATCCGAACCGCTCAGCGTGGTGAGTTCGCCGATCCTGCGGTCGAGATGGGCACTCCACTTCGCCATGTAGTCCTTGAAGGCGGCGAGATCGGCCTCCTCGGCCGGACCGGCAGCGGTCTTGCAAGTCTCCACGATGGTCTCGGTTGCCTGGGCCACGAAGTGGTCATCGATTTTGCTGGCGTCGATTGCCGAGCTGAGAACGGCGGCGGCAAGCTTGCCATAGAAGGCTGTCGCCTCGCGCGACAGGCAGGTTCGCGGATCCTCGTCGGCCAGCGCGCCCGACGCGCCGAACACCGCCATCCACATTGTAACCATGACAAGTGCGATTGCCGTCACGGCGCGACGGCCAAATTGAAGCACGTGCATTGATCCTTCCCGGCTCAGATCATTCGGTGGCCAACTACGTGCGCATTGTGGCGAATTCCAAAACCAGGATGGTTTATCCTGATTTCAATGATCGTTTCTGACTGGAGTGTGTCCCGCCTTCCCCAATCGGCGGACACGTGGCGAAGATCATCAATCGCCGCGGAACAGTCCGTTGGCGCCTTCCGTAATCCGGATCGTGATCAGTGCAGCGACGCTCAGCACCGCGAACCCGGCGGCAAGAGGCAGCATCGTGCCGTTGAACGCGTGGCCGACGAACCAGCCGAACAGCGCGCCCGCCGCGGTCGTGTAGAAGCCGATGAAGGACGATGCCGTCCCCGCGACGCTTCCGAGAGGCTGCATGGCGATGGCGTTGAAGTTCGGAAAGATGAAGCCGACCGAGAAGAAGATCAGCGACACGAGCCCCGCGAAAACGATCAACGGCGGTTCGAAGGGAGCCGCGGCCACGAGCAACAGTGATGCCGCCGTAAAGCCTACGAGCGCCGTGTGCGACACGCGCCGCATACCATAGCGTTGAACCAGCCCGGCGTTCGTGAACGATGCCACCGCCATCATCCCGGCAACCGCGCCAAACACGATGGGAAAGCTTGCCCCCAGCCGATAGACCTCCATGAAGACCTGCTGGGCACTGGTGATGTATGACACGAGGCAACCGAAGACGAATCCGGACGCCATGCCGTAGCCGACGGTCGGTCGCGAGCTGATCACCAGATGCGCCGCGGTCAGCAGTTTCACCGGCTTCGGGCGCTCTTCCGGCGGCCGCTGGCCCGGCAATCTCAGGCTGGTCCACACCAGGCTGATCAGCCCGATGCCGAGAAGCACCAGGAAAATCCATGTCCAGTCGCCGAATTGCAGCAATCCCTGTCCGACGGCTGGCGCAAAAACCGGCACGACAATGAACGTCATCATCACCAGGGACATCACACGCGCCATGTCCCGGCCGCTGAAGAAGTCACGCACGATGGCTACGGCGATGACGCGCGGCGATGCAGCCCCGAAACCTTGCAGCGCACGCGAGAGCAACAGGAAAAAGAAACTCCCGGAAATCAGTACGCCCACCGATCCCAGAACATACAGCACCAACCCGCACAGGAGCACCGGCTTACGCCCCATCCTGTCCGAGATCGGACCGAACAGAACCTGTCCTGCCGCGAGTCCCACCAGATAGCATACCAGTACAAGCTGCCGGTGATTGGGCTCGGTGAGATTGAACGTTTCCGCGATCGCCGGCAGCGCGGGCAGCATGATATCCATCGACAGCGCCGTCAGCGCCATCAGCAGAGCGATGAGCCCCACAAATTCCGGAAACGGAATCGGCAGCTGGCGATCACCACCCGCAACGGGCGCGATGCGATCAGCTTGCTTGCCGGGTTCGTGCATGACAACTCCGATGTCGACGTACGGTGATCGCACATAGCCTATCTGGGATGACATGCGATACCGCAGCGCAGCATGGCAGTTCTGCACAGCGGCGCTCGGTCAATTCGGACGCCCTGCCGGTGCCTCACGATCCTGCGCAGACACGCAGCGGTCCATGTCCAGGTTCCCACCCTCTCCCGAACAGGATAGGTTTTGCCACGTGTTTCGGGAGGAAAGACAATAATGAACTTTTCATTCTCCGAAGAACAGACAGCAATCCAGGAAACGGCGCTGGCCTTCGCGCGTGAGCGCATTGTCCCGTTCGCCGATCAATGGGACGAGCAGGCGCACTTTCCCGTCGACGTGATCCGGGAAACCGCGCCGCTTGGCATGTCGACGATTTACGTGCCAACTGAACAGGGAGGCTCGGGACTGACGCGGCTCGACGGTGCCTTGATTTTCGAAGCGTTGGCTTACGGCTGCCCGGCGATCTCCGCCTACCTCTCGATCCACAACATGGTCGCCTGGATGGTTGGCCGCTATGGCACACCCGAGCAGGTTGCCGCCTGGATGCCCAAGCTCGCCTCCATGGACTGGCTGTCGAGCTATTGCCTGACGGAACCCGGCGCGGGCTCGGACGCCGCGGCGCTGGCGACCCGCGCCGAACGGCGCGGCGATCACTACATCTTGAACGGCACCAAGCAATTCATCTCCGGCGCGGGCGCGACCGACTTCTATTTCATTTTCGCACGGACCGGCGATGCCGGCGCATCAGGCATATCGGCGTTCGCGGTGATGAAAGGCACGCCTGGACTGTCGTTCGGGGCCAACGAGCGCAAGATGGGCTGGAACGCGCAGCCGACCCGGCAGGTGATCCTGGAAAACGTAGAGGTTCCGGCGTTTCATCTCGTCGGCGGCGTCGAAGGTCAAGGCTTTCGCATGGCGATGAGCGGCCTGGACGGCGGCCGCGTCAATATCGGTGCCTGCTCGCTGGGGCCGGCGGCGGCGGCCCTCGACAAAGCCCGCGACTATCTTTTCGAACGCAAGGCGTTCGGCAAGGATCTCGCCGATTTCCAGGCGCTTCAGTTCAAGATCGCCGATATGGGGACCGACCTGGAAGCAGCGCGCCTGATGATCTATCGCGCCGCCGACGCGATGGATCGCGCCGATCCGAAAGCCTCCATGTATTCCGCAATGGCCAAGCGCTATGCCACCGATCTCGGCTTCGAGATCGTCAATCAGGCGCTGCAGATCCACGGCGGCTATGGGTATCTGAAGGATTACGGCCTGGAAAAGATGCTGCGGGACCTGCGCGTTCACCAAATTCTCGAAGGCACCAACGAGATCATGCGCGTCGTGGTGTCCCGCAAACTTCTGGCTGGCAACCGGAATTGAAGGCGAAAACGCAGCAAAACGCGCTGTCCGCGTAAGCAGGATCGGCGCGTCGCCTTGCTTTCGCCAGTGTCATCGCGCACACCGCTCAGCCGGTAGGCCTTGTCGGTGAACGGGCCGCACCTCTCGAACGATAGGGATTCCCGGACGGTGTTGAGCACGGTTCTTCAGGCGTGCATGCTGATTGGCGCGGCTGCCTTGACAGTTTGGGCGATCGACACCGCTGTCGCGGAGCGACTTTCGCGCGCCGCGGGCCGTTCGTTGCCCAGTCCAGCCGAATGGACTGCGCTTTGCCGCCGGGTTCACGTCAGGCTCATCGGTCCGGCGTTCGTTTCGGTGGCCGCCGCGCTGATAGCCTCCGCGCACCTGCATGACGACCGCTGGCAGGTCGGAGCAGCGTTGATGATCGGCGCGATCTGCTATACGTGGGATCGCATTCGCCCGGCCGGGGAGGTTCTTTATGCAATCGATCCGACGCGTCCCGGCACGCTGCATCTGACGCGCGCCCGGTTCCGGACTTATGCGTTGTCTCACTATCCTCTGATCGGTCTCGGACTGAGTGCGCTCGTCGCCTTTGCCTGGGCCCATTCATAAGGAAGGCCTGATGCCCGACACTGCCGGCAGCGAACTGCTCATCCGACGCGAAGGTCGTGCCGGACGCGTCACGATGAACCGGCCGCAGGCACTCAATGCACTCAACTATCCCATGGTGGTCGCCTTTGCCGCCGTGCTCCAGCAATGGGAGAACGATCCGGATATCGCCCTGATCGTCCTCGATGGCGCTGGCGACCGCGGCCTGTGCGCGGGTGGCGATGTCCGTGCCCTGCACGACACCGCGCCTCAGGGTTCGGCACTTGCGCGCCAGTTCTGGTCGACGGAATACCGCCTCAACGCGCGGATCAGACGCTATCCGAAACCCATCGTCACGGTCATGGATGGTATCGTCATGGGCGGCGGCATTGGCCTCGCCAGTCATGCGAGCCATCGCATCGTGACCGAGCGCAGCCAGCTCGCCATGCCCGAGACGAGCATCGGGCTCATTCCGGATGTCGGCGGCACATGGCTGCTGGCTCACGCGCCGGGCGACATCGGCACCTACCTGGGATTGCTCGGCGAGCGGATGGATGGCACTGGCGCCATTTATGCCAATTTCGCCGACTGGTTCGTGCCCTCAGCACGTCTTTCCGAGCTTGTCGACGCTCTCGCGACCGCGGGCGGTCCGGTCGAAGACACGATTCAATCGTTCGCGCAGCGGCCTGCGACGTCACACCTTGCGGAACGTGAGCGCGATATCGACGCCGCGTTTCGTTTCGATTCCATCGAGGCCATTCGCAAGGCGCTCAAGGGTATGGATTCCAATTGGGCACATAAGACCATCGCCGAGCTTGATCGACGCTCCCCTCTCGCCTTGAAGCTGACGCTCGCAGCCGTCCGCAACGCGCGTGGCCTGCCCGCGCTCGAGGATGCCCTGAACATCGAGTTCCGCCTGACGGTGCGCCTGTTCGAGCACGGAGAGTTCGTCGAAGGGGTACGCGCTCTTCTGGTGGACAAGGACAAGGCGCCGCGGTGGAAACCTCCCACGCTGGCCGAGGTCAGTCCGGATATGGTGGCGCGTTTTTTTCGACCGCTTCCGGATCAGGAAGCTCTCGCGCTGAGCGCGCCGGCCGATTGATAGCGGCGTTGCCGGACGCTCCGGCGCCCATGTGCTATTTGCAAACCGAACCGCCGCGCCGCCGCATCAGATCGAGATGGAAGTGGTCGCGATGCAGCCGGTCGTAATTGGGACCGAGGACCGTCGTGAACGTCTCGCAAGCTCCGCGATGCACGGCACGCAGGAATGTCTGTTCGCGCGCGTCGCCATGCCAGCCTTCCTGTACGGCAATCATACGCCCGTCGGCCAACCGGAAGCCGGAAACATCCAGCGCATTTGCGTGCCCATGTTCGGATAGCCGCGCACCCACCTGATGGTTCATCGCCCGGCAACCGTACGACGCTGCAACACGCAGCTCCACCACGGGGACGCCAAAGTGCAACCGGGCGGCAGGCTCGACGACGGTCTGAACCCACTTTTCGACGGAAGGAACCATCTGACAGCGCAGGACGGCGGCAGGCTTGAAACTGACCCGTCCCACAGCCGCAGCAGCCATTTCAAAAGGTTGCAGGGCTCCGCAAACGCTTGGGCCACCCAATGCGGACCGTGTTTGCAGAAAAGGAGATGGGTGGACGATGCCGGAAGCGAGGCACGCACGTTCTTCGTCCGCGCGCCACGGCTCGGCCGGGGCTACAAACTGAGCCGTTTGGCTGCACCCCCACAACAGGAGGGACATCGCCAAGATGATGACTGTTACGCAAGACCGCCACATGATGCCGGGAACGTAAGTCCAGTAAGCTTAATGATCCGTGAACCTCCGTCCCGCCAGACGGATTTCGATCTCTTGCCGTGCTCCAGGCAGCAAGCTGCTCCGACCACAGAGTGGGACAGATAGCATTGTAAAATATGGAAAATTATGGCCTGACGCCGTCATCCATGTAGCGGCGCCATAAATTCTCGCCGATCATGCAGTTGGTCTTTTCGCCGTCCGGTTTGAGCTGCGCCTTGATGAGACGGGGCGGCGGCTCATATCCCGCGATCTCCAGCAGCAACTTCTGGCGCGTGGCCGTCGCGAACTCCGACTTGTCCCGGATCGGGATCATGAATGAGCCCGGCCCGCCGATCACACAGTCGGCGTAGTAGCGATCGAGATAGTTGATATCGAAGAAGCTCGACTGGCTTGGCCGGATGATGACCGGCAGGCCGTTGATCACGACGCCATTGTTCAGCAGCCGATCGCGGATCCCCTCAACGGGAGGGCCAGAGTTGTTCGGCCCATCCCCCGAGACATCCACCACACGGCGCAGGCCTCGGAACGGATTCACAGCCAATTGCCGCTCCGCGTATTCGAGCGCCGAGGAGATCGACGTCATCCTGTGACGGGAGATCGGCGCCACGGACAGCCGCGCCGCAATCTCCTCGGCGGCCTGCTTGCTGTCGACGATCGTCCAAGGCAGCACCACGTCCTGATTGAACGGCCCCGCCCATTCCAAATAGGTAATCGCGATGCGGCCATGCGGCCCGGACTGGATCGCGGCGATCACCTGAGGATCGCGCAAGGCATCGACGTAGCCGTCGCGTTGGAGGCGCTGTTCTTCCAGGTCCATGGAGAGCGAGACATCGACGGCGAGCACGAGTTCGAGGTCGACAGCGTCTTCCGCGCGGCCAGGAAGGCCGCCGAGAAAGACGAACAGGAGAGCAACGCCAAGTCTCAGAACCCGCGTAATCCCGAACATGACGGAAAGTCTGCCATGGGCGAGCCGCTTTGCAAAGCGCAGGATGGCCTGGTCAAAGTATAGTGAAGTGGATCACGGACGGCGGCGCAGGAACGCCAGGACGCCCTCCTTGTAGCTCCGGTCCCCGACCGCTTTCATGTGATCCCGCCCCTCGATGACGAGCGCTTCGGCGCCCGGAATGAGAGCAGCCAGCCCCTCGGCGGATCCTCCGATCACATCATCGCTTCCCACGGCGACCAGGACCGGACACGCCAGACGGGCCACATCCTCGGGCTTGATCGGATCGCGGGCGGAACGGATGCAGGCTGCAAGCGCCTTCAGGTCGCCGCCTGTCTGCTCCGCAAAGGCGCGGAACGTGCGTGCCGTCGGATTGGTGACCTGATCGATGCTGTCAGCTTCGAGTGCCGTCGCGATCGGTCCGGTACCGGCCATGCCGCGTACCATGTTGGCGCCGAGACCACCGAAGATACAGCTCCGCACCCGATCAGGATGCGCAAGCGCCAGAAAGGCGGTGATCCGCGCCCCCATCGAATAGCCCATGACATCGGCCTGCGCGATGCCGAGGTGATCCAGCAGCCGATGTGCGTCCTCCGCCATCAGCGGAGCGCCGTACTGATTCAGATCATAAAGCTTCTCGCTCTGCCCGTGACCGCGGTTATCCAGCGCGATTACGCGAAAACCGTTGGTCGTAAGGAATTTGATCCACCCCGGATCCCGCCAGTTCACGCCGCTGTTGGAGGCGAAACCATGGATCAGCAGGATCGGGGCGCCCGCTCCCTCATCGAGATAGGCGATCTCCACTCCGTCGGAGAGAAAAGTCTGCACGGTCACTCCTTCCTGCTCCACGCGGCGTCCACGGTTGCGACAAGCGCTTCCCTACCATTTCTGTCGGCAGGGGGGTATGGTCCCGCTCGCAACACTGGTCACAAGCTCGGAAAGGGCAAAGCGCCGATGGCTGCGGACATAGTCCCTCACTTCGCCAATGACGAGGGCGTCGAGAAGATCTTTATCGGCGTCAAGGAATTCAACTGCATGGGCGCGCGTCCGCCGTTCGACCATCCGCATGTCTATCTCGATATGGGGGCGGACCATCAAGTGCTGTGCCCCTATTGCTCGACGTTGTATGTCCACGATGCACGCCTGAAGGCCAGTGAATCGGAACCACCGGGTTGCCTGGTCACGGCAGCGGCGACCGTCTGAACAGGAGCATACCGTGCCTGGCGGTCGGCCAGTCCTGATCGCCGGAGCCGGCATCGGCGGGCTGACGCTCGCCATCGCCCTTGCGCGCCGGGGTATTGGCGCGCGCGTGTTGGAACGACGCGCAGAAGTTTCCGAGGCCGGAGCCGGCATCCAACTTGGCCCCAACGCTGTTGGTGTCCTCACGCGCTTGGGAGTAGCAGAGCGGCTGGAGCCCGACGTCGGTAAACCGCACAGCTTGCGCGTATTTTCCGGCGGAACGGGCCAAGTGATCACGAACTTGCCGCTGGGAGACTGGCTGGCCCGACGCCACGGCGCGCCGTATTGGGTGGCGCATCGCGCCGATCTGCACAAAGCCCTGCTCGACTCCGCGATGGCCGAGCCCCTGATCGAGATCAAAACCGGCTCTGACGTCGTGTCGTTCGCAAGCGGCGGCGACCGCGTCACGCTGCAGACGGCCGATGGCCACGCGGATGAAGGCGACTTACTGATCGGTGCGGATGGATTATGGTCGACGGTTCGCCGTCAGCTATGGCCGGATGCGCCACTGACCTATTCCGGCAGGACGGCAGCCCGCGCCGTGATCCCCCGGGCCCGCGCGCCCGCACAGTTCCAGGAAACAATCACCGGCATCTGGCTGGCGCCCAGCGCTCACGTGGTGCATTACCCCGTTCGCGGCGAGCAGGACCTCGCGCTCGCCGTGCTGGCCGAAGAAGATTGGCCCGGCGAGGGATGGGGTCTGCCCGTCGATCGCGATCGCCTTCTGGCCCGGCTGCATCGCTTCTGCCCTGCTTTGCTGGGCCTGCTGTCCCTCGCGGACGACTGGCGGCGATGGCCGCTCTACGATCCGACGCCGCTTCCTCAATGGTCGCGAGATCGCGTCACGCTGCTCGGCGATGCCGCGCATCCTGTGCTGCCATTCCTTGCCCAGGGCGGAGCATTGGCGATCGAGGACGCCGAGGTTTTGGCCGCCGCGTTGGCCAAGTGGCGTGATGCTCCCGCCATCGCATTGGCCCGCTACGAACAGGTCCGTCGTCCGCGCGCCGTGAAGATGCAGCAAACGTCCCGGCAGAACGGCCTCATCTATCATATGGCTTCGCCGCTTTCCCACGCGCGCGACCTGACGCTGCGCCTGCTGCCCGGCCGCCGGATGATGTCGCGATACGACTGGGTCTACGGCTGGACGCCGGACCGGTTTTAGCCTCAACGCATTGACGTGATAGGCTCTCGCGACCGGGATCATCGTGACGAGGATCAATGGGCGGAAGCGGCCATGATGATACCGTTGCGAACACCATCCTTGGAGGGCACGTCCCCATGCCTCGCGTTTCGCGAAAGCAGACTGAGCAACATCGCAAAGACATCATCGCAGCCGCTGCGCGTCTCTTTCGGAAACACGGCATCGACGGCATCAGCCTGCCCGGCGTGATGGCAGAAGCCGGTCTGACGCATGGTGCGTTTTACGGTCATTTCGTATCGAAGGAGGCCCTCGCGGCAGAAGCCTGCAAACTCGCGTTCGAACAGGCCCGGCAGCACCAGAAACGCTTGAGCACGCGCCATGGCTCCGACACCCAGGCCATGCGCGGCGAGTTCATCGCCCGGTACACCAGCAAGCCCCATCGCGACAATCCGGGGACTGGATGTCCTGCCGCTGCGCTCGCTAGTGATGTGGCGCGCACCCAGGAACGCGCCCCTATCCGCGACGCGTTTGCTGAGGATCTTGAGGATTTGATCGGCGAAATGTCCGGCTTCATGTCGCCGCGCAGATCTCCTGCGCGAAGGTCCGAAACGCTCGCCTCGGTGGCGATGCTCGTGGGAGCGATCGTGCTGGCACGGGCAACGACCGGTCATCCGGTGTCCGACGATATTCTCAACGCGGTCCGCAAAGCACTCGACGGATGACGCGTCTGCGCGTTTCAGCACGCGCAAATTAGGTCAACATTTTCGCCGGCTGGCCCGCACCTGATTGGCCGGGAGGCAACACACGACCAGTCCTGCTGCGGACCATCTTGACCGAATCATCCGAAACATGAGACTTTTCAATCGGTCCCCGGCGTACCGGGAAACGAGCACATCAAGGCTCATGTAAACGAAGCAACGCTTTGTCAGTTCTCTGATTACATATCAGATCCCCTTTTAGCGCCTCGAGGGTTACGCCCTGCGAGGCGCTATTTTTTGTTGAGCCGGATGATTGGCCACGGTGCCTGCGGGCAGCCGTCGAGACAGGGCGTGCAAAGCATTTGCCGGATTGATGTCGGATGTGCGCGCGTCAGCCATCTGAGAGAAAACACCCGCGCGCTTGGGGGTTCGGGTGGTTCGCGTGGCGCGCGGGTGCCCTCAACCTGGTGACAACCTTCAACCCGCTGCCCCAGGTGAAGTTAGGTTAACACTGTTCATCAAACAGTCATCTGCCAAATATATCAGCACAGCCCTGCAAGAGGCGCAGGGCGGCTTGCGATCATTGCTCGCCCTGGTTGCCCCTCCGATCGTGAGAATTGCAGGAGATCGCGAAGTTGCCATCTGCCACGATGGGGCGGACTATTCCGGCTTCGCGGAATGCGGACCTTTGGGCACAAACCGCATCGCTCTACCTTTTCAAGCGGAACGGAAGAGGACATCCATCAGCCGAAACTACGGTTAGCGGGCTGCTCGCCAAGCGCGGAGCTGTGGCGCGTAGCAGAGCAGCGGAGAAATTGGAGGCGGGGCCAGTTTTCGACGCCGGTTGTCATTCGCGCGCGGGCCTGTTCACACAGGACTGATCCGCAAAACCGTCAACCAGATAGACGGATGGGTTACGCTGACCCATCTGTCCTTGCCCGAACACGTCGCCGAAGCGACGGCGCGGCGATTTTGATTAATGTCAAAGTCCGGGCGACGAAACGCCATAGGCAATTATTACAATTCTGAGACAATCCACTGATAGAAATACTTTGCGCGGACAACTTTTGTGTGTTCGCAGATGGGGGGCTACCTTTGGAAAGGTGCCCGAACATGCCGCATGGTATAGGTCTGCTTGTGCTGCGATGTCCTTTGACCGGACACGACTTCGACGCTGGCGTCCAAATGGATGCGCGAAGTTTCGGCAGCCTTCCGGATTCCACGATGACTGCGCTTTGTCCACACTGCGGTCAACGTCACCCTTGGCATCCGGCTGAGGCAACGCTCAAACGAAACAACACCACAATTGCGCAAGGGCAGTGTGCGCATAGGCTTGGCCGGTGTGCGAATCTCTGATTCGCTGACCAGACCGTAAACGGACGATGAATGTCTAGAGCCGGAATTCGGTGTTGGTCGCGGCTTAGCGTAGACCACCGACGCGCCGTGCGGAAACAATCTGCTAGCGCTTGGGAAACGGGTTCGCATGCTATTCGCATGATAGGTGATCATCAGCATGGCCATGAGAATCGCGGATAATAGGCCAGCCAATGCGCCAAGCATGCCTGTGCCAGTCAGCCCGCTGAACGTCCAGAGGTCATGGGCGGCCAAGCTGCCGAAGCTGGTGCCGATCGTGATCCTGCAGCCCTCGCGGGGCAGAAAGGACGCGTCAGGGCGCCTCTACAGCCAAAGCTACGCCGAGCACCT
The DNA here is from genome assembly GCA_023423275.1 of Pseudomonadota bacterium. Lineage (GTDB taxonomy): Bacteria > Pseudomonadota > Alphaproteobacteria > Rhizobiales > Hyphomicrobiaceae > ZC4RG25. The sequence goes on along the minus strand of JAFAFW010000082.1, from coordinate 49,203 downwards.
GGTTCAGGAGGCCCGGGCCAAGGCTGGCCTGGACAAGCACGTCACGCTGGCGGCCTGTCGCCACGGCGGAATGACACTGCTGGGAGATGCCGGCATAACAGAGCAGGGCGTCATGGCCCTGTCCGGGCATCGGACGCCGCAGGCCGCCCGGATCTACGTCAAGCGGACCGAACAGCAGCATCTGGCGGCCGCCCGGCAGCGTCGTTCCTACCTCGAATCGGAGGGTCTGGCGGAACGAAAAGAGTGCGTGAGTGGGAATGGAGCCAGTTCGGCGAGTGGGAATGGCCCCACCAGATCCTATCTAACCCGTTGAAATCATTGGCTGGGGCGCCAGGACTCGAACCTGGGAATGACGGAATCAAAATCCGTTGCCTTACCACTTGGCTACGCCCCAACGACCGCACTCCTGTACCGATGTTTGGCCTGGGTATCAAGGTGGTCAGCATCTTTCGGCAATCGTTTCAGACAGCTACAAGCTATCGCCACAGTAACCCCTGCGGCGTCATGACCACGCCCGCCGGACCGTTGCGGGAGCGTCTTGAAAATGCGTCGAAGGCGCTTCAATTCCTTGCAGACGGAGAGGGTCGCGGCTATAAGGCGGGGCGCCGGGCGTTTATCTGGCGCGGCGGGGCGAATACCCGCTCACGGTCGGGCGGAGCGTAGCGCAGCCTGGTAGCGCACTTGCTTCGGGAGCAAGGGGTCGGGAGTTCGAATCTCCCCGCTCCGACCAATGAAATCCGGGACTTGCGCATCACAGGGTGTCGAGGATCGTGTCGACTACAAGTCCTTCGCTCAGCACCACATAGTGAAGCTTTCGTGACCCTCACCGTTCGCAACGCGACCATCGACGACCTGTCGGCAATCGTCGCACTGCTCAACGACGACATCCTCGGTCGTAGCCGGGACAACATCGCCGACTTGTCGCCCTACAAAACCGCCTTCGCCGCCATTGACGCCGACCCGGCGCAGCACCTCGTGGTGATGACGGACGGGGATCGTATCGTCGGTAGCCTGCAGCTCAGCATCATTCCCGGTCTTTCCCGCGGCGGTGCCCTGCGTGGGCAGATCGAATCCGTGCGCATTGCCTCCGATGCCCGTGGTGGCGGGGCCGGCGCCGGCCTGATCGGCTGGGCAATTGAGGAAGCACGCCGACAGGGTTGCAGCATCGTGCAACTCACCTCCGACCTGCAGCGAACCGATGCGATCCGCTTCTACGAGCGGCTCGGCTTCGAGCATACACATGCGGGACTGAAACTCGCCTTATAGGTCGATACCCTCGTGTCGAACCGATCATCGTAGCCTGAGCGGAGACGCCCGAATAACCTCACGTATCCCGCGGCATCCTGAACCCTGTTTGTGGGCTGACCAATCCAGAGTCACACCGTGCCAGGTGCTGGTGACGCCACTGTTGACAGGCTCGTGGCCGCTTGGCGTATTCGATCTCCAAACCGAGGACATTCCGATGAGCATCGCCGAAGAAACGCGAGCCGTTCCCGTCAAGGCGCTGAAGGATTTTTGCATTGCGGTGCTGACGAAGGTCGACGTGCCGCCTTCGGATGCCGTCGAGATCATCGATAATCTCGTCGAGGCCGATCTGCGCGGCGTCGAATCGCACGGTGTCGTGCGCATGCCGATCTACGTTCAGCGCCTCGCGACACGCGCGACCAATCCACGTCCGCATATCCGCACCGTCCATGAGACGCCAAGCTCGGCCGTCGTCGACGGCGACAACGGCATGGGACAGATCGTCAGCCTCCGAGCGATGCAGATCGCCATCGAGAAAGCGCGCACCAATCGCGTCTGCACCTTCGTCTCCGTGCGCAACAGCAATCATTTCGGTGCAGCCGCCGAATTCGCCAAGATGGCGTGCGCGCACGATATGATCGGCATCGCGACCACCATCGGTGGCATCAATCACATGGTGCCATGGGGTGGCGCGGAAGCCATGCTCGGCAACAATCCGTTCGCGGTGGCGATGCCCGCGGGCAAGGAACATCCGATCGTCCTCGACATGGCCTGCTCCGTCGCGGCGCGCGGCAAGATCATCGTTGCGGCCAAAGAAGGGGTCGCCATCCCTCCGGATTGGGCGGTTGGCCCGGACGGCCAGCCGACGACGGACGCCGTAGAGGCGCTGAAGGGATTTGTTCAGCCGGTCGGCGGACCCAAGGGCTATGCGCTGACCATGACCATCGGCTTGCTCAGCACCATGCTGTCCGGCGCGCACTTCGGCCGCGAAGTCACGCACATGTATGAGGATCTCGACCGGCCACAGAATGTCGGACACCTGTTCGGCGTTTTGCCGATTGATCTCTTCGAGAACGTTGCCGCCTATAAGCAGCGCATGGATAAGGCGATCGGCGATATGCGCAACGCACGGCGCGCACCCGGAGTCGAGCGCATCCATATGCCCGGCGAGCGCGAGGCGTTGAGCGCGATTGCGCTTCGGAAATCGGGCATCCCGCTCGGGCTTGGCGTGCTGGCGGAACTCGATGAGATGGGCGGCCGCTATGGCGTCCGTCTTGCGTATGGCGACGCGCCGTAGACGCGACGGTCAGGCCGGATCGATCACGAACAGGATCTGGTCGAATTCAACCAGATCGCCGTTATCCGGCAGAATTTGCGTGACGCGGCCCTCCCGGTCAGTGGTGATGGTCGTGAACAGTTTCATGACCTCGATCAGGCACAACGTATCGCCGCTCTTCACCTGGCGGCCAACCTCTACAAACGGCGGCTCACTGGGAGACGGCGCCCGATAAAACGTGCCGACCATCGGCGAACGCACGGCGTGACCAGCGAGTGGTTGAACCGAAGCCGCTGAATTTGCTTTGGGCGCCGGATTGGCCGGCATGGCGGCTGGCGTTACCGGCGAAATCGGAGTGGTGGCGGGCGCCGGGGCAAGTGACGTCGCTCCACCGCCCGCGCTACGCCGGACGTGCAGTTTCATCCCGTCCATTTCGATGACGATCTCATCGAGTTGACTGGCGTCGATGATCTTCAGGATATCCGCGACGTCCTTATAGGTCAGTGACACAGCGTTATTCTCCCTGTTGCGCGTCAGGCCTGCCGGAGCGCGAATGTTTTTATGTCTGGCCGCTGAGACAGTTCTTTCACCAGCGTCAGCAGCGGCGTCTCCATCAGCGGATAGTCCGGATTGATCGGCCCCGCATCCTTCAGCGCCTTGAATTGCGTGTCGTCATAAAATGCCGCGAGCAACAGATCGTCGTCGGATTTGAACGGTCCCCGCGATTTGCGGATCCGCTCCAGCGCCGGCGGAACCAGCGCGCCCGGCCGTTCCTTGATCGGCTCCGCACCTCGCGCGATCTTGTCGTAGAGGTTGGGTTCGATCGTGCCTGCGATCTCGCCGTATCCGCCGCGCGCATAGAGGCGCACCTCATCCGGCACCGTGTCGTAGCGCGCGCGCCCTTTATCCCGGCCAACGACATTCAACACCGCCTGCGTAACGATGTACTGCGCAAACGGGCTGACCACGATCGGATAACCCAGATCTTCCCGGACGTGCCAAGCCTCTTCGAGGATTTCTTCGAGACGGCCCTTCAGTCCCATGGTTTCGAGCTGATACGCGAGATTCGAAACCATCCCGCCGGGGCATTGATGCAGAAAATGAAACTCATCGTATTCATTCGGCGTGCCGATCGGCTTGCCTTCCTTTTCGGCGATATAGGCGAGGCGTTCCGCGACTTCGCGGACGAGCGCGAGATCGAGGGGCACTTCGTGTCCGCGGCGTCGCAGGTTGGCCACCACCCGCTCCGTCGGCGCATGGGATACGCCATTCGCCAGCGTTGACGTTGCCGTATGCACGACATCGACACCGTGCGTCACCGCCTGTAGGACGACATAGGGAGCGAGGCCCGAATTGCAGTGCGTATGGATCTGCAGCGGGCGCTTCCCCAACACGCCCTTGACTGCAGGCACCAACGTCGCGACGCGTTCCGGGGTCAGCAGCCCGCTGGCATCCTTGAGGAAGATCGCATCGGCGCCCAGCCTGATGAGGTCCTTCGCCTTGCGCACATAATAGGCATCGGTGTGAACCGGACTATGCGTGAAGACCAGTCCTGCCGCCACATACATCCCGTGACGCTTGCCCGCCTTAATGGGGATCTCAAGATTGCGCATGTCGTTGAGCGCATCGTAAGGCGTGTGATAGCGCATGCCGTTTGCAACGAAGCGTTCAGCGGCCAACTCGACGACGTCGTCGGCGAAGAACTCGAATGTGAACAGGCTCTGCCCGCGCGTGTGGATGATCAGCGGCGTGTTCGTTACCCACGAGGACAGGATACGCATGCGTTCCCAGGGGTCTTCGCGCAGGTAGCGGACGCAGACGTCGAACACCGCGCCGCCAACCAGATCGATCGCCTCGAAGCCGGCGCGATCAAGGCGCGGCGCAAGCTCACGCATCATGCCGGTGGTCATGCGCGTCGCCCACAGACATTGATGCGCGTCGCGCAACGTAACATCGATCAGGCGGATTGGTGCACGGTCAGGCATTGGCAAAATCCGTCTCGACCCAGCGTGTGTGCACAGACCCATCGACGAAATCAGGATGGGCCAGAACACGGCGATGAAACTCAAGGGTTGTCGCAAGCCCTTCGACGCGAAAGGCATCGAGCGCCAATTTCGCCTGCGCAATGGCAGCTTCGCGGTTTTCGCCGAATACGATCAGCTTTCCGAGCAGGGAATCGTAATACGTGGGCACCGCGTATCCGCGATAGACATGGCTGTCGAAACGCACATTCGGCATTCGCGGCGGCTGCCACGTCGTCAGCGTGCCGGGAGCAGGCATGAATCCTCGGTCGGGATTCTCGGCATTGATGCGTAATTCGATCGCGTGCCCGCGTGTCCCGACACCATCTTGCGGGAAAGAGAGCGGCTCTCCGGCGGCAACGCGCAACTGCTCCGCGATCAAATCGACGCCGGTCAGCATCTCCGTCACCGGATGTTCGACCTGAATCCGCGTATTCATCTCGATGAAATAGAATTCACCGCGTGTGACGTCGTAAATGAACTCGACCGTACCGGCCCCGACATAGCCGATGCCCTCCACCAGCCGCACGGCCGCGTTGCATATCGCCTCGCGCGTGTCCGCGTCGAGAACCGGCGATGGCCCCTCCTCGATCAGCTTCTGATGACGCCGTTGCACACTGCAATCGCGCTCCCATAGATGCATCGCGCGGCCGTGCTTGTCGCCAAAGACCTGCACCTCGATGTGCCGCACCTTCGGGATAAAGCGCTCCAGATAGATTCCGCCGTCTCCGAATGCCGCCTGCGCTTCTCCGCTGGCCTGTGCAAACAAGGCCGCGAAGGTGGCAGCATCGGGTGCAACCCGCATGCCGCGCCCTCCCCCGCCCGCGAGCGCTTTGAGCAGGACCGGATAGCCGATGGCGTCAACCTGCCGCGTCGCCGCCGCAACATCCGTGAAGGCCCCTTCCGAGCCGGGGACGACAGGAACGCCGAAACGTTTGGCCGTGCGGCGCGCCTCCGCCTTATCTCCCATCGTGGATATCGACTGCGCGGACGGACCGATGAACGTAATCCCCTCCGCTTCACATGCGGACGCAAAGGCAGCGCGTTCGGAAAGGAATCCATAGCCGGGATGCAGCGCATCGCACCCTGTCGCCCGCGCGACCTGCAGGATCGCCGACATATCGAGATAACTTTTCGCTACCGGCGCCGGACCGATGCAGACGGCGCGGTCCGCAGCCCAGACGTGCGCGCAGTTATCGTCGGCCTGAGAGTAGACCGCCACGGTCTCCAGATTGAGCTTCCGGCACGCGCGGATGATCCGCAGTGCGATCTCTCCGCGATTGGCGACCAGGACTCGCTTCAACGGGCTTCTCTTCCGCTCGCTGCACGTCTCGATCCGACAATCTGACATCGCATAGTCTCACATATCAAGCCTTTTCATCTCAATATTCGATACTGTAGTGTTCGGATGCCGGATGGCATATGGAAGCTCTGCACGTTCCGCGCTTGCAGAGCGTTTGCGTGTGCCTCGGCCCCGCTGCAAAGAACAGCCAATACGCGAAGGAAAACCGCGATGCGTCAGGATCCCGACCCGCTGTTCGACGTCAGGGGCCTTGCCATCGTCGTGGCCGGCGGCGCTGGCGGCTTGGGAGCACCGCTGGCCCGTGCGCTTGCGGAGCGAGGCGCACGCATTGTGATCGCCGATATCGACAAACAGCGCGCTGAAGCTGTCGCCAACGATCTGCGTGCCGGCGGCGGCGACGCCCAGGGCGTCGCGCTCGATGTGATGGACAAAACATCCTGCGTCCAGGCGCTGGATGCGGCTGCTCAGCGATGGGGCCGTCTCGACGGTCTCGTCAATGCGAGCGGCATTTATCGCGTTGCCCGGGCTCTGGACCTCGACGATAACGCGTGGCAGCGCACCCTGGATATCAACGTGACGGGAGCGTTTCGCCTGGCCCGCGAAGCCGGACGCCTGATGACACATCAGGGGAGCGGCAGCATCGTCACGATCGCGTCGGTCTCCAGTGCAGTCGCAAATCCGCAGTATGCCGCCTATGCGACAAGCAAGGCCGCCGTTGCCCATCTGACGCGCGTCCTGGCCGTCGAATGGGCGGCGCAGGGTGTTCGCATCAATGCGATCGGCCCGGCCGTCACGCCGACACCCCTCGCCGCGCCCATTCTGGAAAACGAGCAAACACGCACGGCTGCGCTTGCCCGCATCCCCATGCAGCGTTTCGGCACTCCGGAAGATCTCCTGGCCGCCACGATTTTTCTTTTATCGCCCGGCAGCGCCTTCATGACCGGCCAGATCCTCTACGTCGACGGCGGGCGCACCATCAGCTGACCGGGCGCGGCGGCGCCGATCAATGGACCTCGGACAGATTTCGCTCGTATCGCACCAGCACATCTGAGCGCCAACGCACCATCGGGTCTTCGCTTTCCAGAACCTCCATTCCACCGACCACGCGCATCCACTGAAACACGGCGCATAGAATGTAATCGGCATAGAGCGGTTCGGTGCCACTGAGAAACGGCTGTTGCTCGATCGTCCTGCGCATCGGTTCGAGGGCGCGAAGGAGCGGCTCGCGCATGGCCGGGCCTTCCGCCACCAGCTCCTCGATGGTGCGGCCGAAGCGGGCCTCGCGACTCTGGCGGAAATAGCTGCGATCACGCTCATCGATAGCGTTGAAGATATCGCCGATCTTCATGCGCAGAACCAGCGGGTGCAGCACCAGATCGGCCCAATTCGAAATCACACGCGCGAGTGCGCGTCCCGCTGCATCGCCGAACAGCGGCGGCCTGCCGGGATAGGTATCCTCGAGATATTCAGCAATGCGCCAGGACTCGAAAACGACGGTTCCGCCATCCAGCAGAACCGGGACACGGTTAGCCCCGAAACCGGCGATCTGCGCCTTATCGGTGAAACGCCAGGCAATGGTCTCAAGGGGCAGGCGCTTATGAGCAATGGCGAGACGGGCCCGCCAGCAAAACGGGCTGAAGCGCCGCGTCTCGTCGGCGCCCGCCAGGTCAAACATCTGCAGGGTTGCCATCGTTTCTCCCTCCATAGGCCGATGATCCGCGAACGTTTGAATTCCGCCATCGCCGTTGGCCGGCATCATGCGCGATCTGCAGAGTGATGGCCAATGCCACACATTCGGGGCGCGGTTGGAATATGAAACTTTGCGGTCGCCATGATTTCGCCGGTAATGTTTACAAGTTTACCGGCCCAGCGGGGACACAAGACCTTCATCAGTACAGGGATCGAGGGGGTCAATCATGTCCGCGTACACGTGGCAGCCGCACACGCAGCGGCCTGCACAAGGCCGTTCGAACGGCAATCGCTTCTCGGCTTTCGGCGAACTTTCTGCTGGCGAGCGCGTTTGCGCGCCCGTAACCCGCGGCAATAGCAAAGCGCTGCTGCGTGGCGTTTTCCTCTCTGTCATCGGGCTCGGATGCGTCTGGACGTTCGCCGGAGATCGCCTGACGTTCGCCGGCGTTCAACATGCCGCCGCCTCGGCGATGTCTCTCATTGTCCCAAGCGACATGCCTGAGCCTGTCGAGCCAGCCTTTGCCGCGCCCGCCGCGTTGAGTGCTCTCGACCCGATGCCGGAGCGCATCGTGCCGGAAGCGCCCGCAGCGCCGCCTGTGATCACGAACAGCCTGCCCGAGGATACACAGGCACCGCCGGAAACCACGGCGGCGCTCTCTGAGGGCGAGGATGAAACGACCGCCTCCGCATCTCCGGAGCGGCTGCCGCCACCAACCGCTGACCCTGAAGATCCGTACGAGACACGCGCCCTGGCCGTCGGCCTGCACCCCGGTCTCTCACGCGTTCTGCTGACGCAGCTTTCGGACACCGACTATCGCAACGCCGGCATCGCGATCCGCAAGGCGCTTGCCGAAACACCGGACGACAAAACTCTGATCTGGCCGCGTCAACGCAAACCAGAACTCGCGTTATTCCAAGTCAAGTTCGTGCCCGGTGCGGCGCCAACTTGCCGGCGTTATGTCGTGACAGTCGCCAAAGACGGCTGGTCGACGACCGCACTGCCGATGGAAAAATGCGGATCGGAGATCGTGGCATCGAAAAGCCGCTGAGGGCGGATTCCTTCCGCCAGTCAGCGCCGTGCTGTTACCGGACGCGTACGACGCATCACGAAGTTTTACGGCCCAGCGTCATTCCAGGAGAAGCTGAGGAATCCAAAGCACGGTGGATGGAAACACCGTGATGATCACCAGCACAATCAGCCCGGCGAGGAAGAAGGGTCCCAGCTCCTTGATCTCCTCCTCCAGTTTGACGTTGGCAAAGTTCGCGCAGATGTAGAGCAGGATGCCGACCGGCGGGGTGATCAACCCCAGACAGAGATTGAACACCAGCACGACGCCGAAGTGCACCAGATCGATGCCGACGGCGCTGACCACCGGCACCAGCACCGGAATGAGGATCAACATCGCCGGCAACGGCTCAAGGAAGATGCCGATGACGAGCAACAGCACGTTGATGAGCATCAGGATGACGAGCGGATCATTTGATACCGCAGCGATCGCACTGGCGAGTTGCATCGTCAGACCCGACACCGCCAGCAGCCAGCTAAAGCCAGCCGACAGGGCAATAATGAACATGACGAGCGCCGTATCGAGCGCGGTCTGCACGAGCATCGGCCAGAGGTCCGCAATGCGAAGCTGGCGATAGACGAAGAACCCGACCAGCAACGCGTAGACGACGGCAATAGTGGCGCTCTCGGTGACGGTGACGACACCGCCGGTGACACCAACGATAATGATGACAGGCATCAGCAGCGCGGGAATGGCTGGCAAGGCCAGACGCGGAATATCGCGCAGCGGCACGCGCTCCGTGGTCGGGTAATTGCGGCGGACTGCGACGATGTAAGCGCCGATCATCAATGCAAGCCCGAGCAGGAGTCCAGGGATAATCCCGCCGAGAAACAATGCAATGATCGAGATGCCTTTGCCGACCGCAAGCCCATAAATGACCAGCGGTATGGATGGCGGGATGATCGGTCCGTTCACGCACGCAGACGCCATCAGCGCGGCAGCGAAGCCTCCGCTGTAGCCCTGCTTCTTCATCGCGGGAATCAGCGTCTTCCCGAGCGCCGAGGCATCCGCGGCCGCCGAGCCGGACAGGCCGGAAAAAATCATGGCGGCCGTCACGGAGGTCAGCGCCAGGCCACCTCGGAACCTCCCGACCATGGCCATGGCAAGATCGATGATCCGGTTGGTGATGCCTCCGACATTCATCAGATTGCCGGCCAGGATGAAGAATGGAATGGCCAGCAGAGAATAGGAATCAGCGCCGACCAGCGTGCGCTGCGCCAGCAGCGTCATGGGCAGAGCGCCCTGCCACCAGATCGCGAGGATTGTCGCCAACCCCATGGCGAAGGCGATCGGCACGGCGCATGCGAGCAAGACGAAGAATGATCCGATGAGGAGCGCGCTCATTGTTCCCGGCTCCTTCTCAGAATTCGCCAGCAGCGCCCGTGGGCACTCGCTTCGATGGGTCGAGTATCTTTTCGACGAAGAACAACATCATCAATGCGCACGCGACAGGCGCCGATGCGTAATAATAGGCCGGCGTGATATCGAGGGCGCCTGTCGTGCTCGGCAACACATCGATCGTCAGCTTCAAACTGAAGATAAACAGGATGACGATAAAGCTGAGGTTGAGCACCTCGATGATCCAGAACGCGATATTCTGTGCATGTTGCGGAAGCATGCCCACGAAATAATCCACTGCAATGTGGAGCTGCCGACGATAGAGAACAGCGGACCCGAGGAACACGATCCAGATAAACAGCATGTTCGACACCTGTTCAATCCAGGCAATCGGATCGTTGATGACATAGCGCCACCAGACCGCACTGAGGGTGATCAGAACGATTGCAGCCATGGCAGCGCCGAGAAAAAACTCGGCAATCTTTGTCACGATATCGCACAGATGCCCGAATGCTGATTTCATAGCCGGTGTCCGATTCAGCAGGCGGCCCGGTCATTGACCGCGTTTCGATGATGTTTGCGCGCCGCCGCAACGAAGAACGACTCGGGGAAACGCACGGCGACCTTCATCCCGACCCTCAACAAGCACTCTGGCTATCGGGAAAACCGGAACCGCCGACAAGGCGGCGGTTCCCTCATGCGAACTTTCAACAAAGCTGACGTGACGCCGCTAGCCGATCTGGGCGAAACGCTCGACCCATTTCTTCCCGGCAGGGAATTCTTCGACGAGCTTCGTCACGGTCGCCGCGAACGCCGGTTTGTCGACTTCACTGATAACGACCTTCTTCGCCTTTACCTGCTCCTGCATCGTCTTGTCGTCGGCCAGAACGCGAGGACGCATCTCCGCCTCCGTATCGCGCGCCGCCTGATCAATCGCCTTTTTCATATCGGCGGAAAGACCCTGGTAGGCTGTTTCCGACAAGAGGACGCAGTTGTCCTGCATCATATGCTCGGTCAGAGACAGATGCGTATTGGCGTCGAAAATTCCGGAGTTGAACGTCAGGGCGATCGGGTTTTCCTGGCCGTCGATGATTTTTGACTTCAGCGCCTGGAACACTTCAGGGAACGGCAGGGGCGTTGGCGATGCGCCGAACATTTCAAACGTCCGCCGCCACAAGGCCGTTTCCGGCACGCGGATCTTCAGGCCCTTCATATCGGCGGGCGTCTTGACGACCTTGTTGCAGGTGAGCTGACGCGGCATCCGCGGGATCGCTGCCACAGGCCGCAGCTTCGCTGCCGCCGTGATATCCTTGATATACTCGTCGCGCACCGTGTCCCAGATGCGATCCTTGTGCGGGACGTCCTTGAACAGATAGGGATGCGTCCAGACCTCCGCTGGGCGATACCAGCCTGCCAGAAGTCCCTGGCCCGGCGAAGCAACGTGCACTGCCCCTTGCAGCATTGCCTCGATATGCTCGCGTTCGCCGCCCAACGCACCGCCGTGGTGATTGGTGATGACAAGCTGCCCTTTGGTGAGTTCCGACACGCGCTTTGCAAAGACGTCGATCGAAATCGCAATAAAATCGGTGGGCGCCGTCGCGCTGGCACCGATCCAATTGATTTGCGCCGCGCGTGCAACGGCCGGCATGGCCAGCAACGTGCCGGCCCCCGCCATGGCACCCAACGCCTCACGACGACTGAAATGACGTGCTGCTTTCTTTCCCATCGCTTCCTCCTTGCTTGGTTCGAAATGGCCCGTTGTCCGGGCCTTTTGACGTCTCGTTTCGTGTCTTGCGTCCTCCTCACCGGGAGATGGAAGCGCGCGTCCGCATAACACTCAGGCCCGGAACGCAGCTTCCATTTCTTGGCGAACCTTCACCGCGAGATCCGACGTGTCGAAATCGACATCGCTCCATTTCACGCGCTGGCCTTCCTCGATGTCATTCTTGAGCTTGACGTTGTGGGCGAGGCCGAGTGGCAGATAGCCCTGTTCGAGAGACGTCGTCGCGGGCGTCTGCTTGCCCCAGACGCAGAACCCACCTTCACCGTCGAGAATTTCACCGGATTTCAACTTGCGCTTGGCAGTGGCCACAACGTCGGAATTGAAACAGAACGGCGCCCCCGTCGGCTCCTTGCGTAGCGCGGCAGAAGCAACCGAAATTCCAAGTTCGAGGCCGATCATATGGATCGGCCGATAGAGTGCCGCATAACGTCCGCTCTTGTCCTGCAGCATCGAATACTCGACAAAGCAGCGACGCGCATAGTCGTTATCTTCCGCGGCTTCGAAGACGACATACGTGCCCATCACCAAGTTGTTGGGCACGTCGCTTCCATCGCGATACACGGACGAGGTCACCTCCGTGACGCCCTTCTTTTCCAGGACGCCGCCATCGGATTTCGGCTTGCAGATTTCCGCCACCTCGAAGCGCGTTGCGGGCGGGAAGCTCAGTCCTTCCGTTTGCGAATGAAGGCCAGTCGCGTTGCAGATTGCGGTCATCTCGATGCCGGATTTGGTGCCGTCGACAAACGAGTTGAACATCTTCGGATTGATGGAGCCGCGATCCTCGTCACGGAACTTCATGTACCGATCGAGGATCGACCAGACCGTTTCGGGCGTCGACTGGTGATAGGTCGGGTGATAGCGCGTGCCCTTTCCGGCAGCGACCACGCGGAAACCCGCTGCGCGCGCCCAATCCACATGCTCGCAGACCAGTGCCGGCTGATCACCCCAGGCCAGCGAATAAACAACCCCGGCTTGACTGGCCTTGCGTGCCAGAAGCGGGCCTGCAAGCGCATCCGCTTCGACATTGACCATGACGATGTGCTTGCCGTTCTCGATCGACTTCAGACACAGCCGGATGCCGGTCTTTGGATCGCCCGTAGCCTCGACGATCACCTCGATCCCCGGATGGGCAATCATCGCCTCGCTGTCATCGGTGATGAAGGTCTTTCCAGACTTGATCGCATCATCGAACGAAGCCGCCTCGAATTGCGCGGCAGGCCAGGACGCCATGGTCAGCTGCGACCGTGCCCGGGCTACATTGAGGTCGGCGACTGCCACCACATGCATGCCCGTTGTCGTCCGGGCCTGCGTCAGAAACATGGTGCCGAATTTTCCGGCTCCGACGACGCCGACCGTTACCGGCCGGCCGGCCGCATGGCGCTGCAAGAGCATCTTGTTGAGATTCACGTGTCTCGTCCTTTTCGGCGTTGATCCCAAACGGACAGAACGAACGGAAGGACACACAGGCCGCTATTCTCACACGGGCTTTGCCCGCGCGCTCTACGGCCATTACGCTGAGTGTCAGGCCTCAGCTCCTCCCATGCGATCCGCTCCAAGGCGAATTCTCATCCCGCTCGATCCGACGAACGGGTGTGTTTACTTGGCGTCCAGCGTATGGAGACATTTTGTGAAGCGCAATTTAGATTATCGGATCAATTATGTAGTTAAACTACACTTTGCGCCGGCGCCGAGACCAACTCTCGCTCTTCATCCAACGCACCCGTTCCGCGCGCAGCCAGTCGATAAACAGACGAACCTTTTTGTGCCTCAGATGATCGGAGGGGCATACGATCCATTGCGTCGTAACGATCGCGCTTGGTGCATTGCGCACGGGACAAACGAGGATGCCCTCCCGCACCTCACGTGAAGCCAGGAGATCGCTTTCCAGCGCAATCCCCAAACCATTCACCGCCGCATCGACTGCCATGTGCGACCGGTCGAACAGAATGCGCGGCCAGCGTACGCGAGGCTCGACGCGCGCCGCAGCAAACCATTGTGTCCATCCCATCTGCGCCTTGACGGAATGGATCAGGCGATAATTCGCGAGCTGATCGGCGGAGATGCTCTCTGCCCGAACCATGGCCGGAGAGCACAATGGCCGGTAATGCTCCTCGATCAACGGCTCCACGAACAGGCCGGACCAGCGGCCCTCACCATGCCGGATTTCGACATCGACGCCGTCACGGTGGAAATCGGTCGGTTCGTTGGTGGCATCGATCCGAATTTCGAGCTCCGGGTTCGCATCGAGAAATGCAGACAGACGCGGCAACAGCCACTTGGTGGACAGGCTCGGCGCCGTCCGCACCGTCAGCAGGGTGACCGCGCTGTAGCCGCGGATGCGATTGGTCGCCTCGGTAACGCGCTCGAGCTCATCGCTGATGGTCTCGTAATAGCGCTCGCCGGCTTCCGTCAGCTGGATGCGCCGGCCGACCTTGGTCATCAAGGACGCCCCGAGATGAACTTCCAGGACATGAATTTGCTGGCTCACCGCAGACGGCGTGACCCCGAGACTGGCGGCTGCACGGGTAATGCTGCCTTCGCGTGCCGCGATATGAAAGACGCCGATCGCCCGGTACGGAATGGTCATGACGCGTTCTCGAAGCGCTCATTGAACGTGCTGGCAACCTACTGGTAACTGCTGGCCGGAAACGCCAGAATTGCCCCCAGACTTCGGCAACGCAAGCCCCGCGCGAACCTGGGCGCCAGTCTCAAGTCACCAACTCGTTGACAACAGCAGCAGACCCGAAATCAGAAGCAGCACCATGATGATCCTCTGATATCCGCGATCTCCCAACCGCCGGTAGGCGTACGAGCCCGCCCACGCGCCGCCAATCGTGCCTGGAAGCGCGGCCGCGGTTGCCCACGCGACTTGCTGGGTGAGCAGCCCGGAAACAGCGTAAGAAACCAGTGCTGTCGCCCCGATCGTGAAATTGAAAGTCTGCAGAACGGTCCGGCGTTCGTGCTTGCTCCATCCGCGAATGTCGGTCCAGACGATCGGCAGAACGCCGGAGAACCCGGCCAGCCCGCCAAGAACCCCTCCTCCCAGGCCAACCACCCCGTCAGCAGCGCGTCCGCCGATCGAGCTGTTCATCTGCACTTTCCTGGCCAATACATAGCTTGCATAAACCACGAGAAAGAGGCCCACGCCGACTTTGAAGGTTCTCGGATCGATTTGCGGCAGAAGCCAGGTGCCGATCGGAACGCCGATCATCCCCGGAAGCACAAAGACCAATACCCGCCGCCATTCGATCTTGCCCCAGATCATCGGCAGCGTCTGCACGTGCGAGATGACCGAGCAGATGATCACGAGCGCAGCGGCAACCGGCGGCGAGACCGCATAGAGCCAAAAGCCCATCGCCGTGATCCCGGTCCCAAACCCCGTCAGGCCATTGACGATGCCTCCCGCCAGCGCCCCAAGCAGGACCAGCAGAATCTGATCAACTCCCATGTCGGCCGCTCACTTCCCCAATATTATTTTCGGACAGGCTGGGCTTGCCCGTCCCTGGCGCATCCCGGCCACCCCCAGCGAGATGGATTTGGCAATCACTTACGCTATACCGGTGTCGCGCGATAGGCGGTCTCAAAACAGGTGGCTGAGGAACTCCTGCCGGCGACCGGCCAAGCGTCGCAACGAAACTCTGGAATCGATCCATGGCATTTCCTCCCCGACGCATCGTTTGCCTGACCGAGGAGACCGTGGAAACGCTCTACCTGCTCGGTGAGGAGGCCCGCATTGTCGGCGTTTCAGGCTACGCGGTACGCCCTCCGCGTGTTCGCAGGGAGAAGCCTCGGGTCTCCGCGTTCATCAGCGCCGATGTGCCGAAGATCCTCGCCCTCGAGCCGGATCTCGTACTCGCCTTTTCTGATCTCCAGGCGGACATTGTCGCCAGCCTGATCCGCGAGGGCATCGCCGTGCACGCCTTCAACCAGCGCAGCGTGTCAGGCATCCTCGACATGATCCGGCTGCTGGCGGCAATGGCCGGCGTCCCAGCCAAGGGCGACGACCTCGCCGCGCGCCTCGGGCAGCGCATGATCGACCTTGCCGAGACCGCCCAACACCTGCCGCGTCGTCCGCGCATTTATTTCGAGGAATGGGACGAGCCAATGATCTCCGGCATCGGCTGGGTTTCGGAACTGATCGCCATCGCGGGCGGTGTCGATGTCTTCGCGTCTCGCGCAGACCGCAAATCGGCAAAAGACAGGATCGTCACGGCTGAGGACGTCATCACCACGCGCCCCGACATCATCATCGGCTCATGGTGCGGCAAGAAATTCCGGCCGGAAAAAGTGAGCGCGCGCCCTGGCTTCGCGTGCATCCCCGCTATCCGGACCAACGCTCTGCACGAGATCAAGTCGCCGATCATTCTGCAACCTGGACCAGCGGCTCTGACCGACGGCCTCGACGCCATCACCGCGATAGTCCGCACCTGGGCGGAGGCGGCGCACCCCCCTCCGGGAACATCGACAGACCAGCATTAGGTTTACGATCGGGAACCTTGGCAGCTTCTCGCGGTTGATTTCGTCGGGCCCTTCAACGCAAAACCGCCGTGTCTATGCATCCGGCCGTGGATCGCATCGAGGGACGTTCGGCTTGCCGGAGGGGGACAGCGGAGGGACAGCACACGATGTTCGGACTGACGGCCAACCAGACGATTGCGTCCGCGATCGTCATTTCGATGCTTGCCCTCTTCATCTGGGACAAATGGCGTTACGACGTCGTCGCGATCTCGGCCCTTCTGATTGCCATCATGACCGGCATCGTTCCTCAGGACGACGCGTTCGTCGGCTTCTCCGACCAGGTCGTCGTCGTCATCGCAACCGTGCTGGTCGTCAGCAAGGCTGTCGCGCGATCCGGCATTCTCGATCGGCTCGCGCGCCGGTTGCTCAACGGCGTCACATCGCCATCCTTGCAGATCGGGGCTTTGGCCGGCGCGGTCGGCCTGCTGTCCGCCTTTGTGAAGAATGTCGGCACGCTCGGGATCTTCATGCCGATCGCGATCCAGATCGCGCGCAAAACCAAGCAGTCACCCTCCATCTATCTAATGCCGCTGGCCTTCGCTTCGCTGATCGGCGGCACGATCACGCAGATCGGGACGTCCCCCAACCTGCTGATTGCCTCCGTGCGCCAGGAGATCTCCGGCCAGCCATTCGGCATCTTCGACTATGCGTACGTCGGTCTTCCGCTGACCATTCTGGTGGTGGCATTTCTGACATTCGGGTGGCGCCTGCTGCCGAGGGACCGCCGAGGCGCACCGTCCGCGGAAGAGCGTTTCTCCATCGAGGACTACACCACCGAGCTTGTCGTTGGGGAGGGCTCGCCGTTTGCCGACAAAACAGTCGGCGACCTCGAGAAGGCCGGAACCGGTGACATCGTCGTCATCGGCATCTCGCGCGAAAATGGCCAGACCTATGTTCCGAGTGCGCCGTGGCCGATCCGTACCGGCGACATTCTCACCATTCAGGCCGAGCCGGCATCCGTCAAACATCTCATGGACGAAACAAAGCTCGAGTTGGCGCACGCGCGCGAACTGCCCAAGGAAGAGAACGTTCGGGATGATCTGAGCACCGTAGAAGCTGTCATCACGGCGGACTCTCCGATGGTCGGGCGAACAGCGACAAGCCTTGCTCTGCGCCGCCGCTACGACGTGAACCTGCTGGCAGTCAGCCGCGCCGGCCACCGCCGCGCGGCCCGTCTGCAGTCGCAGGAGTTTCAAGTCGGCGACGTCGTGGTGCTGCAGGGGTGGGAGAAAACCTTGCAACTGACAATGTCGGAGCTGGGTCTGCTGCCGCTCGCAGACCGCAGCCTGTCGCTCGGCTCGTCAACCCAGGGGATCATCTCGCTCAGCATCCTCGCTGTCGCGATGGTGCTGATGTCCTTCAAGATCGTGACCGTGGCGGTCGGGTTCTTCGCGGCCGCGGTGTTCGTCATCCTGCTCCGCCAGATCACTCTCAAAGAGGCTTACGAGTCCATCGAGGGTCCGGTGATCGTTCTTCTCGCGGCGCTGATCCCTATCGCACAGAGCCTGCAAACCACCGGATTGACGGATCTCATCGGCCACAATATTGCAGCGGTCGGCGCGCAGGTTCCCGGGTTCGTCGCGCTTGGCATCATGCTCGCCTCGGCGATGATATTGACCCCGTTCCTCAACAATGCGGCGGCGGTGCTAATGCTCGGGCCCGTCGCGGCCGTGGTTGCACAAACCTTGGGTTACAAGGCCGATCCGTTCCTGATGGCCGTTGCGCTCGGATGCGCCTGTGATTTCCTCACTCCTATCGGGCATCAGAACAATCTGCTCGTGATGGGGCCGGGCGGCTACCGCTTCAGCGATTACGCGCGGCTTGGATTGCCGCTGTCGCTGATTGTGCTTTTTGTCGGTACACCGCTCATCATACTGGCGTGGCCTCTGACTTGACGGATTGCGGCTCTCGTTACAGCGTCAAAACTCCGGAATGATTTCCAGAGTGAGGATGCTTTCGTAATGCCCGGCCTGGACAGGCTTGCCGGGCACCAGTCCGATGCTGAGATCGACCGCACCGTTTGCAAGCCCCGATGTCACGCCCGCAGATGTCGCCGTATCCGATCCCGCCACCTCCGACGTCGTCAGCGTCACCGACGCGGAGCCGAGCGTCGCCGCGGCGCTGTAGTTGATGAAATGATCGAAGTTCGCCAGCGGGCTGGGCGATGGGTTTTGGCGCATGGCGTCTCCGCTGAGCTTGATGAAGGCCGGCGTGGTGCATTGTACTCCCGGCACTTCAAGCACCAACGGCTGACTGGTCGGCACCGCATTGACGATGCGCGAGGTGAAATTCAGGCTCGTGACGCTCGGCGTTGGAAAATCGCAGATACTTGCCACTGTGTCGCTGACGCTTGCCGCTATGGACTTGATGGTCCCGGTCAACGTGCCCCCGGCATCACGCTCGAAAAACTCCAGCGAAACGCCCGCATCCAGATAAGCTCCCGCGGAAACGGCCTGACCGTCCTCCACCTCGACGCGATAGGTGACGACAGCGGAGCCGTTGTTGCCGGCAATCGTCAGATCGACTCGATTGCCCGGCGCAGGCGTGCTGCCTGAAAAAACGATGTTGGACCCGCCAGAGGTGATGTCGTAGCCAAGCGTATCGCCTCCTTTCGACATCGTCGGCAATCCAGGCCGCAAAAATGCGATCGATACCGAACAATCCGTCGTCTCACTGTTCACGATCGTGAAAGAAAACACTTGCGACTGCGGCACGGTCGAGAACGGATTATAACTGCTCAGGGCCGGACTGACCGTCCCGGAGACGTCCAACCCACCGCCGCCGCCCGCGCATTGAGCAGCCGCCGTCGTTATTCCACAGATGGCCAGCACTGCATAACCGACGACAGCGAGTGTGATTTTACTGGCGCGTGCCATTTATTCCGCCTCCATCGGTCTCAAATCACCCGCGGTGTGCAGCCCCTCGGTTCCTGCCGGGATTTGCATCGCGAAACGGGCTGGGCTTGAACCGGTCGCCATTTCAACGATCCAACGCCCGGGGGTCAGGCCCTCGATCGCGAAGCGGCCGCCTGCGTTCGTGAACAGAGGAATCTTTTGGGCTGGATTGCCGACGGCGTAAGCGTGGCCGGTGAGCAGCGAGAGCGGGAGCCCATCCGCATACAGTAGTCTGCCGAATGCCGAGATAGCCGCATCCGATCCCACCTGCAGCGCATAACCGGCCTTATACGGTGCGTTCAATTCGAATGCACCAGCCCCGAGGCTGTATCCAACCGGGAGATCGGCGACGTCCACCGGTAATGTCGTGCGCGTGTAGGCTGGGACGTCCGGCACCAAGGCCGGACCAAGCCAGTCGCTATGCGCTTTGGGCTGACTTTCCGTCCCGACAAATATTTCCCGGTCGGCTATGCTGTCATGCGGATAGACAACCGCGAACCCGTTTCCGCGAATGGGAGCACCAATTGCAACATGGCCATCGGCGAAAGCCAGCGACACACCGGCTTGCAGCGATGTGCGATTGTCGGCGTCATTGAGAATGAACGAGTCGTAGCCGATTCCACCAACCCCGATGGAATGCGAGAGGCGCAGCTCGCCACGCGGCCCCTGGTAGCCGACGCTGGCACTGGCCTGAGCATGATCGTCAACATCAGCGTGGTGGATCGTCAGGTTGGCGTCCCAGCGATCAAGTCCGCGATCCTCTCGCCGGACAGCCGAAATATACGTCCGATCGCCGAGGCTATCGTAATTGCCAGCTACGCTTGTCCGCGAGTCCGGCCGATAATGCAGCCGAACGCCAACGCGAAATGCCGGGTCTCTGCTGTCCGGACCGGCGCGGCCATAAAGCTCGTTCGAATAGCCGGCCGATAGTCCCAGCGAGGTAAACCGAGAAATCGGAGTCGATATCGAGAGATCTAGCCCATAGCGATCGCCGTGAACCTGATAGGGGTTCAGCCGATCGTCGGACGGCGTATCCGTGGCGACGAGATATCGACCTGAGATCGTTCCGCTTATTTTTTCCGTGACCGGAAAACTATAAAATCCTGAAAGCCGCAAGGAATATGGCACGTAGTAATAGGAGTTGGGATCCCGCAGCTCGAACTCCGCATAGTTGACGGTTTCTCCCGCCACGGAAAAATTCCGGCTGCGATATTCCGCCGACAGCCGGAAACTCTCTCGCCCACCGGTCCAGCCACGAAAATTGGAGTGTTCCCACCCCAGACTCACGGCACCGCCAAAGCCGAAGACCGTGTGCGCGCTTGCCGCCGCATTCAAGGATAGCAAGCCAACAGGGCTGGCCATAAACGCTGCGAACCCGCCCATGATCACGTGGTTGTCCGCCTGCGCGTGTATTTCTCCTGTAACGAGGTCGGTCAATCCGAGGCGATAGAAGCCGCTGCCATACCAGGTGTCATCGAGATAGGTGATCTCGCCGTCGCGCAAATACGAGGGCATACCTCCGCCGAGAAACCATTCGCTCAGCCCCGGCGCCAACAGCTTGAGGTCGGAAAATGCCGCAAACGACAAAACCTGCCGGCCTCCTGCATCGTCCGTGATCACGAGTTCGATGTCATTCGCGCCGGTGCGAAGCGGCAAATCGGAAAGATCATAATGGCCGGGACGAAGCCGCATACTGTGCATGACGGAGCCGTTGACAAGAACGTCAACGTCACTGGGCCGCTCAATACGAAAGGATTTGCGCCCCGTCGGCCTCAGGTTCTCGCCCGGAGCGAGCTTGCGCGGCGATTTCTCGATGGCAATGCCGAGTGCATCGGTGGTGCGCTGAAAACTGGTTCCGAGCGTCCGCGTATCACCAGCCTGGATCCGCACCAGACTGTCCGTTAGATCGTAGACAACCCGCGTTCCGCGCCGTTTCAGGCCTGAATTCTGAAAGGTGTAAAATCTGTTGCCGTAAATATCGCGATCGGTGTCACCGTTGGCCTCGTAGATGGCCTCGCTTTCCAAGACGATATCCGAATATCGCAGAACGGCATCGAGATCGAACCGTGTCCCGCCAAACCCCTGCCGGCCATCCTCCGCCTCCCAGATATAGTCGGCAATGGCCCGGATATTCATGTACCCGGATAGCGCAGCAGGTGGAACGACGTTTGCCTCGCTCCCACGGGATCTCTTTCTCGACAAGCTGATCTGTGAGCGCGCCCGCTGATCGGTGTGACTCTCGAAGACGATTTCGAGCAGGCTGGCGTCGAGCCTGATCGCGAATCCGGCATCACGCATGTCCTGCAATGTCAGAACACCGCGTTCGTCGGGAAGCGCTGCGAGGCGTGCCAGTTCGTCCGCATTCAAGGTTTTACCAAGCAACTCTACGATCGCAGGCTTGGAGATCGTCACGGTATCGTCAGCAGCGATCGTGATGAGGATTTCGCCGAGGCTGTCGGCCCCCTCCTTGAAGGGGACCGGCATCACCACGCTGCGTCCCGTCGGATTGAGTTGTGCGGCCGAAGCGCCAGCCTCTTTTGCCCACGCAGATTGGACGGCCAGAAGACCCGACAGGGCACACAGGACGATCGTCGCCGCCGCGTAATATCGATTTCGGCGGCGAATTGGCAAAGTCACCATGAGTTGGCCCGGTTGGTTTCTTTTCGCCAATCGGTGTGGCCGCGATCAGCCGCCGCGCCTCGGCTTCGGCCTGTAATCCAGCACCGCCTCGAGGGGACCAGCGTTGACCGGCAACGCGGCTGGAAGAACGAACGTGCGGCGCGCGCCGGGCTGGACGATACCGATGCCGAGCCCCTGGCTCAGGGCCGGTGCGCTCAGAACCTGCGACCAACTTCCGGCGGAGAGGCGTATTGTCGATTGCGGCAGCAGCGCATGGACATTCGTCGGATTCTCGACGGTGATCGTCGGGCGCAGCGCACCATCCTTTCCTCGCGTCACGGCCGCCGCAACAACGCGCAACTGAGGCATTCCCCGCGGCGGGGCAACGTTGATCACGACCCCGAAACTGGCGGCAACCTGGACGCCGCTCTGCGATTTCGGCAACTGCACCGGAAGCTGACTGATGGAGAGCATGTAAGTCTCGCTCGCCTTCAGTAGGGGCTCACCGACCCATTGCACGCGGAACACCTGCACACCGCCAGCCGGAATCATCGCTTGCGGCGGAAACACGAGGAACTGGTCGCCACCGGCTTTGAAGACGCGCTCCCCATTGTTACCGATCAGGAGTTGCTGCAGCGAAGCCTCCACGGGCAGCGGAGCGCTGCCCGTGTTGGTGACCGTTATTTGAGCCCGGCTGGCTCTCCCCGCCGATACCATCTCGACGTGGACCGGCGACACCGATACGGCGTCAGCAATCGCCGGCACGCCAGACAGAAACATGGCCCATAGCAGCAGCCGAAAGCATCTCGGAACGATCATGGCGTAGGCCTTTCTGGGGAGCGCGGCCTGTCAGACTTGCGGAGAAACCGTTACTGTCAGCGTGTCGGAATAGGACCCAGGCAGCAGCGGATTACCGCTCGCAGGCGTGATGGTGATGGTCTGCGTGTCGCCGGAAATCGCGGCCTCGGCATAAGAACCGGTGGCCGGATCGGTGCCCGCATCGGACGTATCGAGGGTTACGGCTCCACTGCCGCCGTTGATCGAGGCGGAGTAGTCGATGAAGTTATCGAGACCGCCATCGCTGAGCTTTTCTGTTTCACCACTCAGCAATAACCCGTCGTTGAGGCTGCTCAACTCAACAGAGGAACCGGCGTTACAGGATACCGTGATGGTCGACGGCCCGCCGGAGACAGTTCCGGTTGGCGTCGATGTCGAGGACGAAATCTCGACGGTACGCGTGGTGCCCGCAGATGAATCCAACGAGCAACTCGTGGCCGCCGTCGCCTCCAAAGTGAAATCCTGGGTCGCGGACTGTGCCCACGACGCGGACGTCATCGCCAGAAAGCAGCTTGCTGCCGCCAATATCAGTCGACGCATTTGTCTTCTCTCCATTCGGCCCCTCGCGGGGGGCGCCTCAACCTGCCAGTCGTCGAGACGCAGAAGACTGGCTTTCCCAAGACGGCAGACAGCCGCCATTCCGCCCGCCGGCGACGGACCGAGCCCAAAGCTGTGACTTTTGGAACCAGAAACCTCGGGAGCGCTCAGCTCCCCGATCGGCGCGACCTACCAGCGCCCATCCAGACACCGGCCAGCCGCCCCGCCACCTGCAGTCAATAAATGCACTATTTCAGACATAAATGAAGATTATTCGATAAACAAGAGATTAACGAAGGTCGGGCACATCAAATCAATGGGTGCCGCGCTTTTAAGACAATCGCCCATCAAGGCGAACGCGTCATAGAGCTGATCCGTTCGTCGTCCCGGCCCGAGCGAAGCACAGAGCCAGGCCCCGGAGAGGCGCGGGAATCGCACCTCGAATCCCGGATATTTCGCTCGCGCGGACTTCCGGGACGACGACAGGACGTTTCCGATTAAACCGGAAAGATCCTCAGCCCACGCTCTCCTGCACCGCTTGTTCGAAGATCGTCAGTCCAAGGTCGATCTCCGCATCGGAAATCGTGATCGGCGGCGCGATGCGGAACACACCCCAGGCTCCCCGGATAATGCTCGTCGACAGCCCGAGGTCGAGACAGCGGTTCATGATACGCTGCGCCAACTCCGGGTTCGGTGTTTTGGAATGCCGGTCCTTGATGATCTCGATGCCCATCATCAGCCCGCGGCCGCGCACGTCGCCGATCACCTCGAAGCGCTGCATCAGAGCATCGAAGCCCTGCTTCAGACGTTCGCCGGCGCGCAACGCGCGATCGGCCAGACGATCGCGCAGAATGATCTCGACGACTTTCAGGCCAACCGCCGCCGGCAGCGGATCCGACGCATGCGTGGTGTAGAAATGGAACTTGTTTTCAAAGCACTTGTCTTCGATCTCGGGCGTCGTGATGACGGCCGAGAGAGGCAGTCCGGCGCCAAGCGTCTTCGATAGCGTCACGAAATCGGGAACGACGCCCTCGTACTCGAA
The DNA here is from genome assembly GCA_023423275.1 of Pseudomonadota bacterium. Taxonomy (GTDB): domain Bacteria; phylum Pseudomonadota; class Alphaproteobacteria; order Rhizobiales; family Hyphomicrobiaceae; genus ZC4RG25. The sequence goes on along the minus strand of JAFAFW010000082.1, from coordinate 25,034 downwards.
ATCGAACATCTTGCCGGTACGGCCGAGGCCTGTCTGCGCCTCATCGATGACCACCAGCATCCCGCGCTTTCGCGCTCGCTCGATCAGCTCCTTGAGGTATCCTTTCGGTGGCACGATCACGCCACCGGACGACAGGATCGACTCGACGATCAATGCCGCCGGATTGCCGGTCGACTGACGATCATACAGTTCAAAGCCGTAATCCAGCTCGGCTTCCCAGTCGTAGGTCTCGCCCTTGGTGAAGGCTGGACGATAAGGCGTCGGCGCAGGCAGCACGAACGAACCGGGCGCGGCAGGTCCATGCCCGGCACGGCTGCTGTTATATGTGGCGGACGCAGCCCCTTGCGTCACGCCATGCCAGGATCGCGACAGCGCCAGGATCTCGTAACGCCCGGTCGCCGTCTTCGCCATCCGCAGGGCGGCCTCGTTCGATTCGCCGCCCGTAGAGAGCAATAGCACGCGCTCCAGCTTGCCCGGCGCAATCTTTGCCAGCGCCTCTGCCAGATCGATCACGGGCCGCGACAGAAGCTGACTGTAGAGATGGATCAGCTCACCGGCCTGCGCGCCGATGACTTCGACGATCTCCGGGTGGCTATGGCCAAGGATCGCACTCATCTGCCCGGAAGCGAAATCCAACAGGCGGCGTCCGTCGGTCGTCGTCATGTAGGCGCCGTGCGCGGATGCAATAATCGCCGGCTGGAAGAAATGCCCGTAGCGCACGAGATGCCTGTCGGCCCGCTCCCACAACGCCTGATCCTCCGGTGTCCTGCTCTTCTGCATGTCGATCGTCCCGGCTGGCCCCACGCACCGGCGAGGCATATGACTGCAATGTCTCAGGGTCTCAAAAAATAAACTGGGGTGACAATCATTCCCGGCTCACATCACAGGATCTGACTGAGGAACTCACGCGTCCGCGGATCCTTGGCGTCCTTGAAGAAGGTCGCCGGTGGGCCATGCTCGACGATAACGCCGCGATCGGTGAAGTAGATGTGGTCTCCGACCTCGCGGGCAAAGCCCATTTCGTGCGTCACCAGAATGCAGGTCATCCCTTCTTCCGCGAGCTCACGGATCGTGACGAGAACCTCCTTGACCGTTTCCGGATCGAGCGCAGCAGTGACCTCATCGAACAGCATGACATCCGGGTTCATGGCCAGGGAGCGCGCAATCGCGACTCGCTGCTGCTGTCCGCCGGAAAGCTCGCCGGGGTAGGCGTCCTCCTTCCCTTCCAGACGAACCTTCTTGATGAGGCGGCGCGCTTGCGCCTCCACTTCACTCTTCTCCCGTTTCAGCACCAGCATCGGCGCCATCATGACATTCTCGAGCGCCGTCTTATGCGGAAACAAATTGTAGGACTGGAACACCATCCCGACCTTCTTGCGCAACGCCAGCTTGTCGAGTTCCGGGTCGTGCACTTCCTGGCCCTCCACCTTGATCGAGCCCTTGTCGATCGGCACCAGGGCATTGATGCAGCGCAGGAGGGTCGATTTACCGGAACCGGATGGGCCAATGATGCATACGACTTCGCCCTTGCGCACGTTCAGTGACACGCCCTTCAGGACTTCGATGTGGGCGAACGACTTGTGCACATCGCTGATGGCGACGATCGGCTGGTCCGGCGTCCAGCCATTGGGATTTGGCGTAGCGGCGGATCTCGCGGCCGGCATGCGGCAGGCTCCTCAGATTTTCACGGCGTATTTGCGCTCAAGGTAGATCGTCCAGCGCGCGATGGGATAGCAATAGATAAAGAAGAACACGAGCAGAAGGCCATACATGGGCATCAGCAGCTCGGTCCTCTGCTCAGCAGCGAGCGCATCCTGCGTCAACGTCATGGCATCGTTGACGCCGACGATCGAAATCAACGGCGTTGACATGGTGAGGATGGCATACCAGTTCATCCACGGCGGTATCATGCGTTTCACGCATTGCGGGAGGATGATGCGCCATAGCGTCTGCATACGCGAGAAGGCCAGACTTTCGGCCGACTCCCATTGGCTGCTGGGGATCGAGTTGACCGCCCCGCGAACGATCTCGGCGATATTGGCCATGACCGGCAGCGACAAGCCGACGGTCGCCTTGAACCATGCCGGGAACGGAATGGTCATGCCCAGCACATGAAACTGGAACGGCGTGAGCAACATCACGAAGAACAGCAGCACCAGCCACGGCGAATTGCGGAAGAATTGCGTAATGGCCCAGGAAATTCTGCGGACCGTCGGCATCAGCGAGATCTGTCCCAGGCCCAGCGCCACTCCGGCCGCCGTGCCGATCGCCATGGCAAGAAAGCTGACGACGATGTTGAGAACAAAGCCGCCGAATTCCCTGGGCGGACCAAACAGGATCAGCGGCGTCCACTTGATCAGTGTCTCCACGATCCCTGCCCGCGGTCCATCCGAGCGGAGCTGGGCGTAGGCTTCGGTCGCCAGAATTGTCAGAACAAAAGCGATCAGAACCACGATCAAGGCCCGTGGCGTGAAGGCGCGCGCAGTGAACCCCGTCTCGCCCTGACCGGCCGCTGCACCCGAGGACTGTGTCACCGCCGCAGTCATCGCCCAAACCCCGGTACTGCCAGCGATCGCTCAAGTCGCGACATCAGCCACACGATGACACCGACGAGCAGCAGGTAGAACGTCAGCAGCGTCACCATCATTTCGAAGACATTGATGTGATCCGACCAAATTTGACTGGCCACAAACAGCGTCTCGGGAACAGCGATCGCGTAGGCCTGCGTCGTGGTCTTGGCGAGATTGACCAGGTTGTTGTTGAGCGCCGGCAGGCAGACCCGCACGGCGAGCGGCAGCACCACGTAGCGGTAAATCTGCAGCCGGTTGAAGCCGAGAGAGTCAGCCGCCTCGACGGTCGATTTCTGTACGGCCTCGATACCCGAACGAAAAATCTCGACGTTGAACGCTCCGGCGAAGAACGACAGCGAAATGACAGCCCACTCGAAGCTTCCGAGCATGGGTTGAGAGATACCGTACTGATTGACGATGCGCGGCATCATGGGGCCGAGTGCAAAATAGAAGAAGTACATCTGCACGAGCGGCGGCGTGTTGCGGAAAAATTGGATGTAGCCTTGTACGATCGCCTTCAGCACGCGATGCCGGCTCCCCTGCAGCCAGGCGCCGATAATGCCGATGATCACGCTGAGGACGATGCAGATCGTGGCGAGCTTTATTGTCGTCCACATCCCGCGTAACAGGCGGGCGCGCTCGAATTGCTCGTAGAAGTGAACGAGATTGAAGCCATACGCGTCGTGCAGCGAACGCAAGGCATCCCAAAGGCTGTCCATTAGGCCACCGTGAGCCGGCCCGGCTGCGGGCTACGCGGGATTTGACAACCGTATGCGGCGCGTGCCGAAACCGGCGCCGTCATACAGGCTGCACGGATGTTTGTGCGGATCGCGGCGGGGACAACCATCGCCCAGCCGCGATCCAGACGGAAGCTCGGAAGCAAAGCTATTTCTTGGCTTTTTCAGAGGCTTCCTTCAGCCATGCCGTATTGCTGCCGACCCACTTCTTCTCGACTTCGAGCAGCTTGCCGGACTTCAGCCAGTCGGTCACCGTTTCCGACATGAACTTGCCCCACGGACCGTCAACGTCCTCGAGCTTCACGGCCAGGCCCCACGGCACCGGCTTCCACTCGGTCAGGGCAACGACGTCGAAGTTGTCCCACTTCTTTTCCTGAGCCTTCTTCCAGACGAGAACGACGTCGTCATAGACGAAGCCAACGCACCGGCCATCGAGAAGAGCCTGCTCCGCTTCGGGGATGCCCTTGAAGGCAACCAGATCCTGCTGGGTATACTTCGACTGCAGATCATTGTTGTAGAAGGCGCCCTGCAGCGCACACACGGGCTTGCCCTTCAGATCTGCGGCCGATTTGATGTTGGCGGCCTTGTTGGCCATGATGGCCACGCCCGAGGCATAGTAAACCGGCTCGACGATCCCGACCGCCTTGCGCCGTTCCGGCGTGTCGCTCATCGTGGCGATCATCAGGTCGATCTTACCCTGCTGCAGGAACTGCATGCGGTTCGACGACACGACCGGAACAAGCTCCAGCTTGACGCCCAGCCGCTTGGCAACGTCCGCGGCCATCTCGGGCTCCATGCCCACGATGGCGCCCGAGGAGTCGCGTGTTCCCCACGGCGGATAATCCGTCTTCACTCCGACGACGAGCGTGCCCTTCTTCTTGATGTCGTCCAGCTGATCTGCGCTGGCCGGGCCTATCATCGCCAAGGCCCCCACCAGAACTACGCCCAAAGTCGTAATCATGCGCTTCATCGCGACTCTCCCCTTTAAAATGGCGCACCGTTACCCGCCGCCGTAAGGCTCGCGGACAACGACCTGTTGGATATTGCACAATTTGAGCAATCTTCGGAAGACAAAGCTGCACGCAACGCTCGCCTGATAATTTGGCAAGCCGGCCTGTCAGTTGGCCACTGTTCATGGCAATTCGACATATCGCACGATTACATAAGAGCTTAAGCGCAGCGCACGGGAATTCGAAAGATCCTGAAGCGTCTTCTGAAGGAGCGGAGGATCGTGCCGTATTTCTGTGCAGCTGGCGTCCGAAAACTCGAAATTAACGTTGACGGCGACGCGCTCCCGCTTGGAGACTGACATACCAGAGCCAGCTCTTAAAGATGGGATCGCGTAATGAGTTCACTCGCAGATATCCGCGTCCTGGTCGTTGAGGACGAGGCGATGCTGGTGCTCGAATTACAGGATCTGCTTTCGGAATTCGGCTGTCGGATCGCAGGCAAAGCGGCGCGGCTGCCAGAGGCCGCCGAGCTGGCGCGGACACTGGATTGCGATATCGCCATTCTCGATATCAACCTCAGCGGCGAACGTGTCGATCCGGTTGCGGATATTCTGTTCAGCCGCGGGATCCCTTTTATTTTCGCGACGGGATACGGCGGCGCGGGCCTCAAGGAAGACCACAGGTCAGCTCCACTTGTCGAAAAGCCTTATGACAGCGAGATCTTGCGTGCGGCGCTCATGCGCTCTCTGGCGAATGAACCAAGCGTCTAATTCGCGGTTTGGTTGAACCATAATTCACGAAGGCCCGCGACAACTAACCGGAAATGCGTGTAATCAGTAACGATGTGGGCCCGGAGTCGGGCAATCGCATGGTGCGACAACCATGAAGCGTTTTTCCGTTGTTTCCGTCCCGACAGAGACGCCCGACGCCGCCGACAGCACGAACCCGGCGACCGCTGCGTCGCATATTCCTATCGGCGGCGGCGATATGGCGACACGCATCCGCGGCTTCGATTGGACATCGACGACCCTCGACGCGCCGGAAAACTGGCCGATCGAATTGCGTACGGCCCTCGGGCTTTGTATCGGCGCCGGCTTTCCGGCAGCGCTCCTCTGGGGCGGTGACAACACAATTTTCTACAACGACGCTTGGCGCCCGATCGCTGGCCACCTCCATCCCGTAGCACTCGGCCGTTCCGCGCGGGACATCCGTCCGGTGTCCGGCGACTGGGTCATGACATTGTGCGAGCAGGTGCGCCTGAGCGGAGAAGCACGCACCCGGCGCAACCAGCTCATATGCCAGTCGCGGCACGACTCGCTGGAAGAATGCTATTTCAACTTCACCTTCAATCCAGTCCCGAATACCTCGGATGGTATCGGCGGAATTCTCATCACCGCCACCGAGACGACGGACAACGTCATCAACGCACGCCGCGGACGCCTGCTGCGGGAGCTTGACCGGCTCACGACAGCCGCGACCTCGAGCGAGCATGTCTGCGCGCTCGCTGCGGATGTTCTCAGCGCCGGCGGCAGTGACGTGCCGTTCTGTCTGATCTACCTGTTCGACGGGCCTGACGAGGCCGCCCGGCTTGCCGGTTTAGCCGGCTTACAGCCCGACACCGCGGCCAGTCCATCGACCATCTCACTGAGACAGCCCGGAAGCGCCTGGCCGCTCCGCCGTATGTGGGCCACCGGCCGCGCCGAGATTGTCGCCGACGTCGGCACGCGCTTCGGAATTCCATTGCCGGGCGGAATTTGGCCGGAACCCGTGCGCATTGCGGTCGCCGCGCCCATTGTCGGTTTGCAGCAAGGCCGGTTGGCCGGCGTGATGCTGGTCGGACTGAGCCCTCGCCGTCCGCTCGACGAGAGCTACCGCGGCTTCATCGACCGCGCCGCGGCGCAAATCTCAGTGGCACTGGGGCGGACGCGGACACCTTTGGACCAACGCCGGCGTTGGGTGCGCCATCGGCAACGTCGACATGCCCCCTTCGGCGCTCACGCCAGCGGCGCTCTCGCGGATTTCTCGCCTCCGCTTCCCGCGAGGCGCCAGCATGTACTCATCGCAAGCCGGGAGGCCCTATCGCGTTCTTCTCTCCAGGCCCTGCTCGCCAATTCCTATGATGTCATAACCGCCTCGGATTCGGCCGAAGTGCATGCCGCCATCGAAAAGCGGCTTCCGGATCTGCTGCTCTTGGATGCCTCCGCATCGCATGAGGGCGCGATCGATCTTCTGGCGGAGGTGCAGGCCCACGAAAACTCGCGGGCGCTGCCTGTGATTTTGCTCTCCGACCAATCGAGGGATGAAGACAGAGCCCTCGCGCTGGAAGCCGGCGCCGACGATTATCTCGTGAAGCCCGTGTCAGCGAATGGCCTCATGGCTTCCGTGGCCCACAATCTGAAGCTGGCACAACTTCGCGTGGAGGCTGCCGGACGCGAAGCGCATCTGCACCAGCGGGCGCAGATGCTGCATAATCGCCTCAACACGATCGTCGAAAACATGCCTGTGGGTGCAGCCCTGCTGGGCATGGATGGTCGTGTCATCCACAGCAACCCCGCATTTCGCAGGTTTCTGACACAGTCCGATCCTCCGCTGTGCCTCAACACCGAAAGTTGGAGCAGCCTGGATCAGCACGGACGCGCGCTCGATCCATCGCAATATCCGCGCGCGCGTGCTCTGCGGGGAGAGGTCGTACATAATCAGCCCTTCGTCCATCGGCCGTCCGGGGGAGCCGAGCGGCATACGTTGGTGAGCGCAATCCCCATTCACGACGAGAACGACGACATCACGGCGATCATTTCGATCGTCGTGGACAATGACGCAGCCGTCCGCAGTTCTCAGGCTTTGGCCGACAGCGAGGCACGGCTTGCAGCCATATTCAACTCGGCGACGGTTGGACTGGCACAGGCGGATCCCGACGGCCGCTTCACGCTCGTCAACGACCGCTACTGCGAAACGGTTGGCCGGAGCCGGGACGAACTGCTGACGCTGCGTATGCAGGACATCACCCATCACGACGATCAAGCGGAAAATCTTGCACTGTTTCAGCGGATCGCGGAAACCGGCGCGTCCTGCATGACCGAGCATCGCTATCTGCGTCCGGACGGATCGACGGTCTGGGTTCAGAACAGCATCAGTCTCGTGCGCGACGCCTCCGGCAGGGACCTCGGGACGCTTGCCGCCACCGTCGACATCAGTCAGCGCAAGGAGGCGGAAGCACAGATCAGTCTGTTGTCGGAGGATTCCCGCAGCCGCCTCGAAGAACGGGAGGCGTTGCTGCGGGCTCTGCCGGTCGGCGTGTTCATTGCGCATGATGCCCAGTGCGCGGAGATCACCACAAATCCCGCAGGTGCGGCGATTCTCAGGATTCCGGACGCAACCAATGCCTCCAAGACAGGGCCGGCCCGCGGAACACTGCCATTTCGTGTTTTGAAGGATGGCGTCGAGCTCAGCGGACGGGAGCTGCCCATGCAGCGAGCGGCGCAGTCAAACCGCTCGGTCATGGGAGAAGAACTGGATATCCAGTTTGCCGACGGCCGGGTCACCAATCTTTATGAGTATGCCGTACCGCTGACGGACAGCTCCGGGACCGTGCGCGGCTGCGTCGGCGTGTTCGTCGACATCACAGCCCGCAAGCAGGCCGAGCAGCGCCAGAAGCTGCTGCTCAACGAACTCAATCACCGCGTTAAGAATACACTATCCATCGTCCAGTCGATCGCCGCCCAGACGCTGCGCGAGACCCCTGAACCTCGTGCATTCAAGCAGGCCTTCGCGGCGCGCCTCATGACCCTCTCGCGCGCTCACAACCTGCTGACGCGGACGGCGTGGCAAGGTGCGCCACTCGCCGACGTTGTCGACGCCGCGCTGGCCCCGTTCCGGACTGATGCCCTGAAGCAATTTGACATCAGCGGTCCGAGCATCCTGCTTGAGCCCCACGCAGCCGTTACCCTCAGCTTGGCTCTGCACGAACTGGCCACGAATGCTGCCAAGTATGGCGCTCTATCGACGCCAGCCGGATGTGTTCACGTCGCCTGGTCCATTGACACCGCTCCTGGCCGGACACCCCTGGTGGAGTTGTCCTGGGCCGAGAGCGGCGGCCCGACTGTTTGCCCGCCCGATCATCGCGGATTCGGAACACGCCTGGTCGAAGCGAGTGCAGATCAGTTGGGGGGCAAAGTAACGTTGAAATATCCGCCAGAAGGCTTCGCGTGTGGGTTCATGGTGCCGCTGCCGAGCATTCCGCAACCGGAAATTTTGACCACGTCCTAAAATCGCAAACCTTCTAATCCGCGAGGTGACTGCAGCGCACGTTGCCGGCTTTTGCGCCGCGTTGCGCGAGCCGCACACCGCCGGTACGCGTTTCGCGGTCACGACATGACGAAGGCTGGAACAGTAGATGGACGCTGACAAGATTATCCTGTTGCTCGGGCTGCAGCCCCACCCGGAAGGCGGCTACTTTCGCGAGACGTTTCGTGATACCGCTGCCATCAATGGCCGCGCGTGCTCCACAGCGATCTATTTTCTGCTTAAAGAAGAGCAGATTTCCCAATGGCATCGCGTCGACGCCGTCGAGGTCTGGCATTGGTATGCGGGCGCCGCTCTGGACCTCGACATCACGTCCGACGGCAGTCACGTCGATCATCACCGCCTCGGCCCACACCTACTTGACGGCGAACGGCCGCAAGTCGTCGTTCCAGCCGGACAATGGCAGCGCGCACGCAGCCTCGGCGGATGGACACTCGTCGGGTGCACTGTCGCACCGGGCTTTGAATTCAATGGCTTCGAACTCGCCGGACCCGATTTCGCGCCGGAATCGTAAATGGTGGATATCCACAGATTTCAAGTTTTGCACAGTCGCATGTAGCGACTTCGTCACTGCGCCGACAACGCATCAGTCGCTGATTCGCCCGTGATTGCAGGTGATTGCAGGTGATTCGTCGCCCTGGCTTTTCCAATTCAATCTGCATTTGCCGAGATCCACCGACTTTCCGACGCGGCCGCGTTGATCGCGAGCCGGTGGGCGCGCTACCACAAGGTGTGCGGGGCTGAATGGGGTACAGCGTGTCCCGACTGCGTAAGGTCAGTCAGCGGAAGCAGAAGGCTTCCGCCATCATGGAGGGACTTCCCCAGTGTTGAAGTCAGTTGCTTTCAGTCTTGTCGGATTGGCCGTGGCCGGCTCGCTCGCCGCCGCGACATCAGCGTCAGCCGCGGGCGGATATCCGCCCTATGGCAGCATCAAGGACGTGCCGCCTCCGGCACCTGTCTACGTTCCGCCGCCAGCCAACTGGGGCGGTGCCTATCTCGGGTTTCACGTCGGCTACGGCTGGGGTGACTCCGATTGGAATTTCCGCGAAGACACCATCTTCGGGCTTGAGGGAGAGCGGTTCAGCCGCCATCCGGAGGGCTGGATCGGTGGCGGCCAGATTGGTTACAACTGGCAAACCGGCAAGCTCGTCTGGGGCCTTGAAGGTACGCTCTCCGGCAGCGATGTCGACAGGACATCGGTCAACCCGCTGGACGTCGACCAGACCGTGAAGACCGAAATGGACCTGATGTGGTCAGTCACCGGACGCCTGGGATACGACTGGGGCGGGCTGCTGACCTACGTCAAAGCCGGGTACGCTGGCGCGAACGTCGAAATCTCCGCCTTCGATCCCGACACAGTCCCTGATCCGACCAGCTTCCGCAAAAGCACGACGCACAACGGCTGGACGGTCGGCGCCGGTCTTGAATACCTCGTATCGCCGAACATCATCCTTGGCGTCGAGTACACCTATACCGATTTTGGCGACGAAACGCTGCGCGGCCTTGATTCCGAAGGCGACCCCTACTCCGTCAGGAACGATATGACGATGCACGCGGTGATGGCGCGCTTCAGCTACAAGTTCGACAGTCGGGGCTTCGCTTCGTTCAAGTAGAATCGACCGTTTCCATCGTTCAGAGGGCGAAGACAGGTTGGGTTTCCGGCGGAGAAGCCCAACCTGAAGTCATTTTACCGCCGCGCCCCGCATCTTGACGGCCAACGCCAGTCTTAGCGGCCTCGCCACGTCGGTTTGCGTTTCTCGACGAAGGCGCGCTGTCCTTCTATCGCATCCTCGCTCGCCAGCATGCGCTCCGCTGCGGGATAGGTCGCTGCCATCGCGGCCTGCAGATCCGCATGGGCCAGGCTCTGCAGCATCACCTGCTTCGACGCCTGCAAGGCCAGCGGCGCCATCTCCAGCAGTTCAGCCGCGATCTCCCGTGTCCGCGACATCAGTTGCGCGCGCGGCACCACCTCGTTGATGAGACCGATCTCCTTCGCCCGCTCGGCGGAAATGCGGCGACCGGTCAGGATCAATTCCATGGCCTGCTTCAAGGGGAGTTGCCGCGCCAGCCGCTGCAATCCGCCACCACCGAGCGCCGCCAGCCCGACGCGCGGCTCGGGTAGCGCGAACTGCGCATGATCGGCCGCGATCACCAGATCGCAAGCGATCATCAGCTCGACCCCGCCACCGATCGCCAGGCCATTCACGGCACAGATCACCGGCTTGAACAGATCGAACCGGCGCGTCAGCCCGCCGAACCCGGACGTGGGATGATTATCCGCATTGGTCTTGGAGCGCGCCTTGAGGTCGCTGCCGACGCAGAATGCGCGGTCACCCGCCGCCGTCAGGACCGCCACCCGCAGATCGTCATCAGCGGCATATCGATCGAAGGCCGCCGCCAGTGCGGCATGCGTCGGCGGATCGAGCGCGTTCAAAACCTCCGGCCGGTTGATGCTGATGGTCAACACCGCGCCGTCCCGTTCGACCTTGTAGGTTTCGCTGTCGGCCATGGTCCGTCGTCTCCTCCGAAATCGTTTTGACCGACACAACCATGGCGCTGGCCTCACCCGCAAGTCTCGGCAGTTGCACGCGCCGTGCAGAGCCGTCATGCTGCGGCAAAATTCGAGCTGGTGCAGGCTACATTGACCACGGAGACGATCCCAATGGCAGATCAGCCAAAGTTGCCGAAGAGCCTCGACGGCCATAGCATTCCGCAAGAGCGCCTGGATCTGATCTTCCCGATCATCGACGCGCTGGCGGACACGGCGCTGAAGGTCAACGACACCCTTCCCCTTGGGGCGAACGAGGCCGATTTCATCCAGGTGCTCGAGACGGAGAGCAAATAATCATGGACCTGAAATCGCTCTCCGCCCTCGATCTCGCCGACGCCATTCGCGCCCGGAAAGTGTCCAGCGCCGAAGCCACCCGCGCCGCCATCGACCGGCTGAAGACCGTGCACGAGACCTGCAATGCCGCGGTGTCCTTCGACACCGACGAAGCCATGACGGCTGCCGCGGCAGCCGATGCCGCCGTCGCCAAGGGCGGCGCAACGCCGCCGCTGCATGGCGTTCCGCTCGCCCACAAGGATATGTTCGACCGCGCCGGCAAGATCCCGAGCTGGGGCGCCCGCATCCGCCGCGATACGCCGTGCACCGAGGACAATCCGTTGCTGGCACGCCTGAAGCAGGCCGGCAGCATCCAGATCGCGGCCTTGCATCTGACGGAGTTCGCGTTCGGGCCGACGGGTCACAACTACGTGCTCGGCCACGCGAAGAACCCGTATGACACCACACGCATCACGGGCGGATCCTCCAGCGGCTCGGCGATCGCGGTTGCGACCGGTGTCGTGCCGGCCGCGCTCGGCTCCGACACCGCGGGGTCCCTGCGCCTGCCGGCCGCCGCCTGCAACATCTCCTCGATCAAGCCGACCTGGACGCGCGTCTCGCGCGCGGGCGCCATGCCGCTTTCGTTTTCACTCGACTGCGTTGGCCCGATCGCGCGTGATGTGCGCGACCTCGCCCTTATCCTGGGCCTGATCGCGGGCCATGATCCCGGCGACGGTTTCAGCTCGCGACGTCCGGTGCCGGACTATCTCGGCGCACTCGGTCAGCCGGTGCAGGGCCTGCGCCTCGGCATCGACGAGACGCTGCTCGCCGACGCCCACCCGGAGGTGCAGACGCGCTTCGAGGGCGCGATCAAGCTGCTGGAAAGGGCCGGAGCCAAACGTGTGTCCGTGCGCTTCCCGGACTGGAAGACCATCGACCATCTCACGCAGCTCGTGCAGCTCCCCGAGGTCGCGTCCGCGCACGGACCTTATCTGCGTCATCGCGGCGACGAGTACGGTCCGCAGGTGCGGGCGCGCATGGAATTCGGCCATTTCATCTCAGGCGCCGACCACCAGACCGCCATGCGGGCGCGCGGCACCATCCTGCGCAAGACCCTCGCGGAGACCTACGGCGCGTGCGACATGGCCGTGCTGCCGACCTTCGCGGATCCGTTGCCGACCATCGCCGAACTCGACGTCGGCGGCGGCCCCAAGCTGATGGGCGCGATGGCGCGCGTCATCTATTACTGCCGCCCGGTCAACTACCTGGGTCTGCCATCGCTGACACTGCCCTACCCGCGCGAAAGCTACCTCCCCAACGGCTTCCAGATCGTCGGCCGCCCCTTCGACGAGGCGCGCATGCTGGCGGTGGGCGCGGCATATCAGAGGGACGTACCGGCGGAGGTCGCGCCACTGTAGCTCCCTCCAACGCATCTTATGCACAACGTGATTTTAAGTAGGTTGCGAACCGCCCTCGCCCGTTGTTCAGTCATCTGAGTGATCGACAGCGAGGCGCACTACGATGTCGGAGAGTGCACTTAGAGTTACGGAGCAGGAAGATCGGCTTGAACAACTCGAGCCGGAAGCCATTGTCGCACAACCGGCGCAACGCTTCATCCCGGGTTTAGACGTCCGGAACAAACAGGTCGGCGAGCTACTGGACTATCGAAATGTCGTCTTCACCGGCGAGGTCCGCATTGAAAATGTGACATTCAATGCAGGCTGCCTCTTCTCTGGCGCAAAGTTCCAGTCACGGGTGATCTTCCGTAACGTCAGCGTCCGCGGCTCTCGTGGCAATGTCACAGCATTTCAGAATTGCACCTTCGGCGGCACGGCACGGTTTGATAGATCAGCACTCTACCTCGCGGATTTTTCAAACAGCATCTTCGAATACCAAGCATATTTCAATCAAGCAAAATTCAATGCCACAGCGCGCTTCGATAACGTGAAATTCCTGCAACCCGCGCACTTCAAGTCTTGCTCTTTTGCGGGAGCAGGCAGCTTTCAGAATACGAAGTTTCGAAGCACCGCCATATTCAAAAATACCATTTTTCGTTACTGGCTGAGCCACGCGCGATTCAACTCCACCGTGTTTGATCAGAGCGCAGATTTTGAGGGAGTCAGGTTCTGCGGGCACGCCGATTTTTCCGACACGAAGTTCAACGGTGGCTGCCTATTCCTTGCGGCCAAGTTTTGCGAGCATGACGATGACGACGAAACAAGCAATGGCGACCGCTCATCACGTCGCGGCGGCAATCGAGCCGATCTGCGAATAACTTTCGAGAATGCAACATTCATCTCCGACCATGAGGGCCACATAGCTACCTTCCAAGGTGCAAAGTTTGGCGATCGCAGCTTTCCGCGTGATGCAAATTTTGACAATGCTCAGTTCCACATCGGGACGTCGCATCGGACTGGTCACGACGCTGTCTTTGCCGATTTCACGGATTGCGATTGGTTTGGCGCGGCATCGTTCCGCAATGTCTCCTTCAGGACCGGAGTTGACGCAAAATTTGACAGAAGCCGTTTGGAAGAAGGGCTCGATCTGACAGAAGTCGAGTTTGACGGTGACGCGACGTTTGAACGGATACATGCGCGAGACGGCATCATTCTCTCAGATGCAAAGTTTTCTCAAGTTCCCGACTTTCAGCAGGCGACTCTAAGCTACCCACCTAAACTAGACGTGGCCCGATTGCCGGAGCAAAAAATTGACGTTCTCCGGCGACTACGCGCGATCCGCAAGCTTGCTGCCCAATCTGAAGACCGTAAAACCGAGCATGCGATGCTGGTTCAGGAATTCAAGCACGATGGCGGAGTAACAAGTGCTCTGTATGGGCTTATCTCGAACTATGGTCAGAGTTGGTGGCGGCCAGCAGCGTGGCTGGTCCTATTGACGATTACTCTCTTCCCGCTCCTCTATCTCAGTGCATATCGGCGGGTTCCTGCCTCCATGAGTGCAGTAGCAACGGCAGCAACATCCCTCTACCTTCCATGCAGCGAACGAAGTGGAAATTCATTGGCCGCGGCTTTGGAGCTGTCAGTGCGCAACGCTTCCATCGTCGCGGCGGGGAATGAAGCACGTAGAGAGCACATTACCGAATGCCTCGCAGGAACAAATCTCACCGGATTTGCGTCCGTTGCCGCAGCCTTTCTGGAAGCAACGCAGATCGTACTAACGGCAGTGTTTGTATTCTTCATCGGCAGTTCGGTTCGGCGACGGCTACAGATGCGATAGTTTTCATTGGGGCGTCTTCCGCTTGCCCTCCAACACTTCCCGCAGCGCCAACGCGTTATTCCGTTTCTCGTCCTTCTTCGCGTACAGGAGCGTCACTCTTCCCTTCTTCGCCAGCGTGCGCAGGCGATCCAATTCGGGCTGCGCATCGGCGGCCGATAGCTCGGCGCGGTAGCGGCGTTCGAACTCATGCCATTTGGTTTCGTCCTTGCCGAACCAGCGGCGCAGATCGTCGCTAGGCGCGATGGCTTTCAGCCATTCGTCGATGGCCGCTTTCTCGCGCGTGAGACCGCGCGGCCAGAGGCGGTCGACCAGAACGCGATAGCCGTCATCGCGCGACGGCGGATCATAGACACGTTTACAGAAGAACATGACCGGCACCTCATGCTGCGCGCCTCGAGGACATCATACGTCAGCTCCATGACCGTGCCATCGAGTTTGCGGTTCCCCGCATTTCTGATGGGAGCCTATCCTCATGGGACCGCCATCCCGACGAAGATCGGAACCCACGCGCGCACCGCGTTCGCGCCGCACGACCGGCTCGACGATGAACTCGGGGGCTCAGGACGTTCTTTTGCGATCCGCGAGCGCCATGGCAGAAAGGCGGGAAGGGAGAACGCCATCCTCTGCCTCCGGCGACGCGCAAGTCCGATCTGGTCGCCATATCATCGCGACAGCTCGCAAACGACAACGCCACCCCCAGGCGATGCCTCGGCGGTCAGGACGCCCGCCGAAGTCTTCCGGGAAGCTCAACACGTTCCTCTTCAATCGTGGGTCACTTCCCGGCCTGCGCCGGTATGACGGTGAGCATGACACAGCGCAATGCCGCTGGTCGCCGGGATCTATCCGCCAGCCAGTCTCAGTGCTCGCAGAAAGCTGGATCTCGGCACAAGACCCCGGATGACGATGTTCTTCGCGCATCATCCGGACGAAGCGCAATTGCAAGCCGGGTTCGATTAAAACGACAGCTCTCTAAATCGGCTGGCCGACGTCGATGCGGTTGCCGTCGGGGTCCTCGAACACGAACGCCCTGAGGCCGTAGTCCTTGTCCTGCAGGCCCTTGATGATGCGCAGGCCCTGGCGCTGGCAGATCGCATGCAGCGCATCGACGTTATCGACCATCATGTGCGCGACGTTGAACGGCGCGGCCTTGTGATTGGGCTGCAAGGTCAGGTGCAGTTCCGCCGCGCCCTGTGTCAGGATCATGAAGCCGACCGGGTTGCCATTCTGGAAAGTCTTTTTGAACCCAAGCACACCGACGTAGAAGTCATGCGCTCTGGTGATGTCCTTGACCGGGAGCATAGCGGCAATCCGGCCGAAGCCGATGCCATGTGCGGTGCCGTCCATCGCGATACCTCAAGCTGGGAGACGTCGGCGATCTCGAGGACGGTGCCCCAAGTTGCGTTCGTACTCCTGGTTGATCAGCGGGACGATGCCCGAAGGCATTATAGGCGTAGGTGTGAGTGCGGAAAAGTCTGCCATGCAGGCAGGCCGAGGTCGACACCCTTCGGATTATGCTCGCGGCCTATCGGCGTGCGGCCGACTTCAGGTGCCTTTCCAGTCACCCAGCCCTGGAACTGATCCCAAGGCTGGGCGTGGTCTTGTACGCTTATTTCAAGTTCATGCAGCTCGCGTAATAGCTGACCGAAGCCGGCCAGTCGCTGAAGACACCGACCGCGCCGACCTGCTGGGCCAGCACGTCAAGCACTTCGTAGTAGTCACCGCCACCGGTAATCGCTTTGGTGATGCTGTTGAAGTACCAGCCGCCGCCGTCCGTCAGCGGGCCCGAACGTTCGAACGACCAGGCGATGATCTTGATGTCGGCCTCCTTCAAAGCGATCGCCAACGCCGACGGGACGATCTTGCCCGTTGCGTCGACGGTCAGCAGGAAGGGGATTGCCGGTGCGACGTAGTTGATGCCTTCAGCCTTCAACGCCTTCGGCTCCCATCCCCACGTCTTGGGATCCATGCCGTCAAGCTTCGGAATGCTGGAATCGTCGATCAGATACACCGCCTGCGCGCCGAATGCCGGTTCAGCCTTGATCCAGTAGCGCACGTCGGCAATGTCGAAGCTCTGCGCGAAAACATCCGAGGCCGGTACGCCAGCGGACTTGTATTCGTTGATCAGCTTCTGGGCGTAGTCCTCGCGCGAGAAGCCCTCGAAGGGCATCTTGACCACGGGCGTCTTCAATTCAGGCGTAAACTTCGCGCCGAGCGAGCGGAACAGCTCGATCGATTCCTTGTGCGTCATCAGGCGCGCGGGCTGGATCGCGTAAAGATCGGTGCGCCAGGGCGCGGTTCCGGTGAGATAGGCCGCAGGCGTGGTCGCCGTCTTGTTGGAGGCGTCCATCTTGGGCGTCAGGGTCCGGAACTCGGCCAATGTGAGGTCCGACGTGCGGCATTCTGCTGAAGCCGGTGTATCACCCGAAGCAGGCGTGAACGGCTTCGTGCATTTCGCGGCGAGTGGTGTCGCGACGATATTGGTCGTCGTATGCAGGTCGTTCTGCGCATGGCGGCAGACGAGTTCCTTGTCGGCGGTAAAGGCGACGTCGCATTCCAGGATGCCTGCGCCCTGCCACGCGGCAGCAAGGTTCGATTCGACCGTGTGCTCAGGGAACTGCAACGGTGCACCGCGATGCCCGATCGAGAACAGAGTCCGCTTGACGGGCTGGCCGGCGCACGCCTGAAGCTTCTGCTTCAGCGGACCGTCTTTCATCTTGTCGATCAGATAGAGCGGGCGAACGCCGACCTCGATCGGCACCTGCTGTGCGACGGCGGACGTTGCACTTGCAAGCACGACGATAAGACCGATTACAGTGTTACGGCTGTGTGGCATGGATCCATCCTTGAATTGACTTCGGACGATCTTGCAGCCTCGTGATGACGGGCAAATGAAGGCCAGCCGTTGCGCAGGTCAGCTCCGCGCGCAATCCGCCGTGACAGTCATGGGGGTCACGCCAGCACGATCATCAGCAGGCCGGTGGCAGCGAGTGCGACAGTCCAAAGGAGATCCAGATTGATCCAGGCCGTACGCAAAACGGCGACGCCGACCCACTTGTAGACGACCCAGGCCATCGCGCCTGTGACCACCAGCATCGCGCCGGAATGAACCAGCACAGCGCCGGCGGCGATCGTTTGGACTGACATAGCGGTCGTCGCCGTGGACGGCGTCTCCCCAGCACACAGCGGGATCAGCGCCGGCAGGATCATCATCCCGGCGCCATGGGCCGTGGCCATGAGAAACGACCATCCCGCAAGCCCCATCATCCCCGTTTGCATGCCGACACGGACGCGATGCTTGTGGCCAACGAGCTGATGATAGCCGGCCCACCCGATCAACAACAAACCGGCGCCGATGTAGGCCCGGTGCAGGTTCAGCACGATGCCGGCGGCGAGAAAGGCAAACGCGAACAGCATCACCGAGAATGCGTGGCCGACTGCAATCGCCAATACCGCAGTCGGAATGATCGATGCTCCGCCGCGATGTAGCGCAAGAGCCACCGCAAACAGCCAGCCCATGGCCGGATTGAGTCCATGGAACGCGCCGAGCGCGATCAACATCAGCCATGGCCAATCTTCAATCATACCGTCGTCTCAAGTGACGAGTTGCATCCGGTCGCGCCTATAACTGCGTGGCTCCATCGAAGAATTGCCCTGCGTCAACTGGCTGTTCCGGCCGGCAGCCTGCCGCGCCTCTACTGCCCGCTGTCCACGCCCGTCATCGAGGCAATGCGCAGCCGTCTGGAAGTCCAATTATCGCCGCATTCTGGACATGACGTTCGCGTGGGGACATTGAGCAACATCGAGGGAACGATGCAGGTGAAGACTGCGGTGATCGCGGCATGGATCGTGCTGATGACATTCACTCCGGGCATCGCACAAGACAGAACCCAACGCGCGCTCGCCAGCCTTGCTCCCTACGAACGCTCGCATCAGGCCTGCATCATCCGTGGACTGGATGCCCTCCACAAGGACAAGCGCCTGCGGACTGCCGACCGCATGAAGACGTCCATCTTCAGCCGCGCGGTTCTCGATGGCACGTCGCTGTCCGCGAAGGGCGGCGCGGTGAGATCCAATCATCGGTGGTACGCACTCAACTTCAATTGTGATCTGACCGAAGATCTGATGAAGGCCCGGACGTTCAAATACGAGCTGGGCCAGGAAATTCCCAAGGATCAGTGGGACGATCTCGGCCTTTGGCCGTGAAACGCTGCCGTCCGCACCCGTCACGGATAGCAGTAGGAATCCGACGAGCAGTCGCCGCCCTCCAGCCTCACCTGATGCGGACGGTGTGACTTCGGCCATGTGACGAAGAACTTCTCGTCAAAGGCGATACCACCTCCCGGCTTGGCGTCGAGCTTCACCATCCAGCCATCAATGCCGTCAGGGTAGAACTGCTCATCAATGGCGCCGTAGAGCGAGTTGGTGAAGTAAATCCGGCGGCCGTCGCGGCTGATCTCCACCATCTGCGGACCCCCGTTGAGAGGTCCGTTCTTTGCGGCCGGATGCGTTGCCTTTGAAACGATGCCGCCGATCCGCACGGTGCCGGTATGCTTCGGCTTCAGCGGATCCGACACATCGTATTGCCGAAGATCTCCGGTGCCCCAGCAGGCGACATAGAGATACTTATCATCCATCGACAGGTCGATGTCCGTGCACAGCGGCGGCACGGCCTTGAAGCCCTTCAGCATCGGCGGTAACTGATCGGGATCGGCCGGCTCGGCGGGAATATCGATGATCTTGGTCACCGCCCACTTGTTGCCCTTGCGGTGCCATGTCCAGATCGACGACGACAGATCCTCCAGGCTCAGCACGCAATTGACGAAGCCGTAGGCCTTGGTCGGATCGTGCGCGGGCCGCAGCTCGAACACCAGCTGATGCTTGTCGCCGAAATCGATCGTCTGCTGATGCCTGCGGGTATGCAGATCCCAGAAATGCAGTTTGCGGCCGTACTTGGCTCCGAGCAGCACGTCAGGGATCAAGCCATTCTCGAAATTCTCCGGCAGCCCCCATTCGCTGGTGACCATGGTGTCATAGCCCAGATGCCACCAAGCGTCGTAGGCGAGCCGCTGCGGGCCGCGGTCGATCTCCCAGCGCCCGCGCACATCGAACGTCTCGTGATCCATGAGGAAGATGCCGCCCGGCGCTTCACCCTTTCCGTTGGCCAGGGCGGCCACATAGATCCCTTCGGGTCCGCAATGAACGGTATGAGGGCGTGAGTAGTCGGCGCGTTCGGCAATCTCCGACGGCTCGATGATCTTGACGATCTTCGGTTTCTTGGGATCCGGCTTGGTGTCGAGAATATGAATGCGCGACGACCGTAGCCCGGGCACCACGAGATAGCGGCGTTCGGTATGCGGATGCGGCGCATTGGGACACAAGCAGGACGAGCAGGCGTTCCAGCCGAAGTGGTGCAGCTCATCGCCGGTATTCGGCATCGCAACGGTGTTGATCACCTTGCTGTAAGTCCGCGATGCCGGATCGACATCGACGACCGCTATGCCATCCGGCGTTTTCCCCGCCGAGTCGAATGCGGCGACATACGCCAGAGTTTCCGGGGGAGCTTTAGCCGCCATACGCGGGGAGGGATAGAAGGATGGGTCGGGCTTCCAGGTCGCCATGCTCGCCTCTCAATCCGACCGGAAGCTCCGGCCTAACCTAAAGAGATCAACATCGACGTTTCAGCCGGCTGGATTGGAAGACCTTCAGGATGCCGGCAATCATCAGACTGCGCCCAAATTTCACATCAGGCAAGATCGTTCAGCGCGAGTAGCAAACGCCCGTGCGCTACTTCCAGAGACCGTTATCGGTGGTCGCGACGAGATCCGGATCGTTCTGGTGCTCGCGCTCGAACTTCAGGAAATCATAGTAGCCGCAGCGCTTTTCGACGGGAAACTGACGGCAGACCGCGGGCCGGGCCGTGTAAATCGTGCACCGCCGGGTCTTGGGGTCAAGGAAACGGCACGCGCGGCCGAAGTGCTCGTCCTTCTTGCGGCGGATGATACGCTTATGGCCGTGCGCCGAGCGCGTGAACTTCTTCTCGGCTTCCTCGAAGGTGAGCCCGAAATGCTTCGCCAGCCTTTCCACGTCACGCTTCGTCAGCACAATGACAGGATAGGTACAGCAATAAGCCGGACACTTGCTGCAGTCGTAGCCCACGAACCGTTTCGTCAGTAACCTCACGCAAGGGCACGGCTTCTAGCATTTCCCCATGGTCCGCGCTACTGGCCTTGTTGCTGCAGCAGAATGGCAGCCAGGGACCTCTCAACCGTCATCCACCTTCCCGCCTTCGCGAGAGTGACGGGGGAAAGGGATGCGAGGACTGTCTGACCCGCGGCGCGATAGGCTTCCGCTTGCAGACAACTAGCGGCTATTCTATGGGCATAGGAGGCGAGGAACGCGGGCAGTATCCTGCGCCTCGTCAACATCACCAATCGCCCAAGGAACCTGCCAGCATGTCCGCTTCCCCCTTCGATTTGACAGGCCGCGTCGCCATCGTAACCGGCGGCAACGGCGGCATCGGGCTGGGCATGGCGAAAGGGCTGGCACGGGCAGGTGCGGCTATCGTCATCGCCGCCCGCGACCAGAAGAAATCGGCCGCCGCCGCGGAGGAGCTGCAGAAGATCGGCGCCCGCGTCGCCACCGTCGAGGTCGACGTGCAGGACAAGGACTCGGTCGATCGCATGGTGCAGGCGGCGCTCGACCGCTTCCAGCGCATCGATATCCTGCTGGCCAACGCGGGCATCAACATCCGCAAGGCGCCGCAGGACTATACGCCCGAGGAGTGGCAGACGGTCCTCGACGTCAACCTGAATGGGCCGTTCTTCTGCGCACAGGCCGTTTACCCGGCAATGAAGGCGCAGGGCGGCGGCAAGATCATCACCACCGGCTCGATGACGTCGATCTTCGGCGTGCCGTTCGCGCCGGCCTACTCCACTTCCAAGGGCGGCATCGTGCAGATGTCGAAGTCGCTCGCGACCGCCTGGGCGAAGGACAACATCCAGGTCAACTGCATCCTTCCGGGCTGGATCGACACCGATCTCACCAAGGCCGCCCGCAAGCAGGTCGATGGATTGCATGACCGCGTCGTTGCGCGCACGCCGGCCGGCCGCTGGGGCGATCCGGAAGACTTCGCGGGTGTCGCCGTGTTCCTGTCGAGCAAGGCATCGGATTTCATCACCGGGGTGGCGCTGCCGATCGACGGCGGTTATTCCGTTCTCGGAGGGTGAACGGGCTCGGTCATCCCACGTTCACCTTCAAGGACCTACGGATGATCATCAGGGGTGGACATATCTGAGCCGTCGCTCGCGGGAGCGACGCGCCAATTTGTTCAGTGCAACACTTGGAGTGCGTGGCCCCGCTGCCACACATTCTCCGCTATGGTCTACCCACTTTAAGGTGTGTCTGGAGTGGGGGCGTTGATGCCGGAGACAAGTCGTGCCGCGGCGGATAACGAGACGCCCGTCAATCCGTATAGTCTGCTCGAAGCGGTCAATAGTTCCAGCGATACGTCGCACACGGCGTGGCTGATCTTCATCGGCATCATGGCCTACCTGATGGTGGCTGTTGCCGGTGTCACGCACAAAGACCTGCTGCTTGAAACGCCGGTCACCCTGCCGATCCTACAGGTCAACATTCAGCTCACGCAGTTCTTCCGCTTCGCGGCCGTGCTGCTCGTGCTGTTCCACCTCGGTCTGATCTCCCAGCTTGTCCTGCTGGCGCGCAAGACGCTGGAATTCGACAGCGCCGTCCGCGCACTTGAAGTCAGCGACCGGCGCACGCACCCGTTGCGGCTCGAGTTGCATAACTTCTTCTTCGTCCAGGCGATCGCCGGCCCGCACCGCAGCCGCATTATGAGCCTGTTCCTGCACGGGATGTCATGGCTGACTCTGGTGGTGATCCCGGTCGTCCTGCTGCTCTTCATCCAGATCTCGTTCCTGCCCTATCACGACGTGGTCATCACCTGGACGCATCGTGTTGCGCTGAGCGTGGACATTCTCATGCTGGTGATGATCGGCATCTTCCTGATGCGGACCGAAGCCTCATTCTTCAAGGCCTTCTGGAACACGACGGTGCAGCATCCGATGAGCTTCATCGTGACGTCCGGCGTGCTTGCCGCGGTAGCTTTCTTCTCGTTCTTCGTCGCAACCGTGCCGGGCGAGAAGCTGGATCGCATTTCGCGCACCGTTCTTCCTCAGTCCGAGGATAATACCAGCGGCCGGAGACAGCGCATGAGCATGGGCTTCGTCATGCCCTATGTCGCCGGGCAGGCCGACGGCTCGCTATGGGGCATTTTTCATCGCAATCTGGTGGTGACGGATCAGGATCTGGTCGCCGATCGCGTCACGCGGCGCTCGTCTCCCGATGATGCCACCGTCAGTCTGCGCGGACGCGATCTGCGCTATGCCCGCCTCGACCGCACCGACCTGCATCGCGTCGATTTGACGGGCGCTGATCTCGAAGGCGCGAGTTTCGTCGGCTCTGATCTCACGTCCGCGCGCCTGCAATGCGCCGACGTTTCCGAGCTGATCCTGAGCGAGGATCGCGATCTCGCCCGTTGCGTCAAGGCGCGCCGGGCCGACTTTACCCGCGCCAAGCTGACCGGTGTGCGCATGGCCGGCATCGATCTGCGCCGGGCCACGCTGGAGGAAGCCGATCTCCAGGGCGCCGAATTGCCGTATGCCCTCCTGATCGGCGCCAACTTCTCAGGCGCGCATCTGGAAAAAGCCGATCTGACCGGCGGCGTGCAGATGCAGGCTGCCAACTTCCTGATCGCCTCGATGCAGGGCGCCGATCTGACCGGCGCGAACGCTCAGTTTGCTGATTTTTCGAGCGCTGGCATGCAGGCTGTGACGCTCACGCACGCGTCATTGCAGTCCGCGGTGCTGCGGGACGCCGACCTGGAAGGTGCCGACCTGCGCAACACCCGGCTGGCTGGTGCTGATCTCACGGGTGCGAAGCTTCCGGCAGCAGATCTGCGCCAAGCCACCATCTGGGAGACGCTGCCGCCGCCCGAGACGAGCCTGGCGCTGGCGGATCTGAGTGCGCTCTCGATCGCCCCGCCCGATGCCGCGGAACAGGCGGCTTTGACAACGGTGATCAACCGGCTCGACGACATCCGTATCCGTCAGCAGGTGCGGGAAGCTTTGGCGCCCGTCACGGATGCCGCCCAGAGCAAGGGCTGGCAGAGTTCGAGCGAGCGGCAGGTCTGGCAACGCTACGCCAGCACGGGTTTGGTCTATCCCGTCGACTACAAAGTCACTCTCACGGATCATCTCGGGCGCTTCATGTGCCGCACCCGATGGGCGAACGGCGCTGTCGCCACCGGCATCGCCAAGCGTGCGCAGTCTGCCGAATTCCAGGGCGACATGTTCGTGTTGCATGACCGCCTCAAAGCTGTCGATTGCCCTGCGTCCAAGACGGTTTCGGTGAAGCCCATGCAGGACTTGATCCTCGCCGTCGACAATCTGCGCGGGAACTGAGTGGCGCTGAACGACTTGCGTTAACCAGAAGCATCCACTAAATTAGAACATAGAGAGAACAACTGCCGTCGACCGATGTCCAACGCATGTCATGAGTCGTGGACAACAACGTCCCTACCCGCGTTTTGGGTAGGCTGATGCAACGTGAATCTGGCATCCAAGGCGCTGGTGGCGGCACCGCACCGTATCTGTCTGCGGCAGAACACAGGAGTTGATGATGGCTGGCTCGGTGAACAAGGTGATTCTGGTCGGAAATCTCGGCAGGGATCCCGAAATCCGCCGCACACAGGATGGGCGGCCGATCGCCAACCTCAGGATCGCAACCAGCGAGACATGGCGCGACAAGTCGAGCGGCGAACGTCGCGAGAAGACCGAATGGCATTCCGTCGTGGTCTTCAACGAGAACCTGTGCAAGGTCGTCGAACAGTACCTGCGCAAGGGCTCGAAGGTTTACATCGAAGGCGCGCTGCAGACCCGCAAGTGGCAGGACCAGCAGGGCCAGGACCGGTACTCGACCGAAGTCGTTCTGCAGGGCTTCAACGGCACCCTCACCATGCTCGATGGCCGCGCGGGTGCGGGCGGCGGCATGCAGGAAGGTGGACAGGCCGATTACGGCGGAGATGCTGGCTTCGGCGGCTACGACGAGCCCCCGCGCCGCAGTGGCGGTGGCAGTGGCGGCGGCGGCGGCCGGTCATCGGGCGGTGGCGGCAAGAGCTTCGACAAGCCGCTGGACGACGAGATTCCGTTTTAATTCCGCGCCCCCTCAGTCGGGGCGGAAACCGCGCAAGCTCAACATTGAGTTACAGCCTCGTGTCGCGCTACGCGGGCCATCAACCTGTAGGCTGTCGCTCACGATCAACTGACCGTGGGTGCCGGCCTTCGCCGGCATGACGGGAGTTGGTTGTTCACCACCGCTTTCGTCATCCCGGCGCAGGCCG
>JAFAFW010000071.1 GCA_023423275.1 Pseudomonadota bacterium | reverse complement strand
CGTCTCTCGGCGCTTGGCCCGGGCGGTCTGACCCGCGAGCGCGCCGGCTTCGAGGTGCGCGACGTGCATCCGACGCATTACGGCCGCATCTGCCCGATCGAGACGCCGGAAGGCCCGAACATCGGTCTGATCAACTCGCTGGCCACGTTCGCCCGCGTCAACAAATACGGCTTCATCGAGAGCCCGTATCGGAAGGTTGTCGACGGAAGGCTCACCGATGAGGTGGTCTACCTGTCGGCGATGGAAGAGATGCGCCACTACGTTGCCCAGGCGAATGCCGAGGTCGACGATAAGGGCCGGCTGACCGGTGATCTGATCACCTGCCGGTATCAGGGCGATGTGCTTCCGGTATCTCCGGATCGGGTTGGCTACATCGACGTGTCGCCGAAGCAGCTCGTATCGGTCGCTGCGGCGCTCATTCCGTTCCTTGAGAACGACGACGCCAACCGCGCGCTGATGGGCTCGAACATGCAGCGGCAGGCCGTTCCGCTGATCAAGGCTGAGGCGCCGCTGGTCGGCACCGGCATGGAAGAGGTCGTGGCGCGCGATTCCGGCGCTGCGATTGCTGCTCGCCGGACCGGCGTGGTCGATCAGGTTGACGCAACGCGTATCGTTATTCGCGCGACCGAAGAAACCGATCCGTCGAAGCCGGGCGTGGACATCTATCGTCTGCGCAAGTTCCAGCGCTCGAACCAGAACACCTGCATCAACCAGCGGCCGCTGGTGAACGTGGGCGATCACGTGGTGGCCGGCGACATTCTCGCCGACGGCCCGTCGACCGATCTGGGTGATCTCGCGCTCGGCAAGAACGTGCTCGTCGCGTTCATGCCGTGGATGGGCTACAACTTCGAAGACTCGATCCTGATGTCGGAACGCGTTGTCTCCGAGGACATCTTCACCTCGATCCACATCGAGGAGTTCGAGGTCATGGCCCGCGACACCAAGCTGGGCCCGGAGGAGATCACGCGCGATATTCCGAACGTTTCGGAAGAAGCGCTGAAGAACCTCGACGAAGCCGGCATCGTCTACATCGGCGCGGAAGTGCATCCGGGCGATATTCTGGTCGGCAAGATCACGCCGAAGGGCGAGAGCCCGATGACGCCGGAAGAAAAGCTCCTGCGCGCCATCTTCGGCGAGAAGGCGTCCGACGTTCGCGATACGTCGCTGCGTCTGCCACCGGGTGTCAGCGGCACCATCGTCGAAGTCCGCGTGTTCAATCGTCACGGCGTCGAAAAGGACGAGCGTGCGATGGCGATCGAGCGCGAGGAAATCGAGCGTCTCGCCAAGGACCGCGACGACGAAATGCAGATCCTTGACCGCAACGTCTACGGCCGTCTGCGCGACGCGCTGATGGGCAAGATGGTGTCCAAGGGTCCGAAGGGCGCCCGCAAGGGCACCGCGATCGACGCCGAGATCCTGGCCGACATTCCGCGCAGCCAGTGGTGGGAGATCGGCCTCGCCGACGAGAAGGCACAGTCCGAGCTCGAAGCCATCCAGAAGCAGTACGAGGAAGCCAAGAAGAGCCTCGAGCGCCGCTTCGTGGACAAGGTCGACAAGCTGCAGCGTGGTGACGAAATGCCACCAGGCGTGATGAAGATGGTCAAGGTCTTCGTCGCGGTGAAGCGCAAGATCCAGCCCGGCGACAAGATGGCCGGCCGTCACGGCAACAAGGGTGTCGTGTCGATGATCGTGCCGTCGGAGGACATGCCGTTCCTCGAAGACGGTACCCATGTCGACGTGGTTCTGAACCCGCTGGGCGTGCCTTCGCGCATGAACGTCGGGCAGATCCTCGAAACCCATCTCGGTTGGTCGTGCCGTGGCCTCGGCCGCATCATCGACGAGGCGCTGGCGCAGTATCGCGAAAGCGGTCAGCTCGATGAGCTGAAGGGCACCGTGAAGAAGATCTACGGAGATTCCAACGGTGTCGCCAAGCTCAGCGACGAAGAGTTCGTGTCGCTCGGCGAGCAGCTCAAGACCGGTGTTCCGATCGCAACGCCGGTGTTCGACGGTGCGCGTGAGTCCGACATCCACGACATGCTGCAAACGGCAGGCTTCGACACGTCGGGGCAGGTCACGCTGTATGACGGACGCACCGGCGAGCCATTCGATCGCAAGGTGACGGTTGGCTACAAGTATATCCTGAAGCTGCACCATCTCGTGGACGACAAGATCCACGCGCGTTCGATCGGTCCGTACTCGCTCGTTACCCAGCAGCCGCTGGGCGGCAAGGCACAGTTCGGCGGACAGCGCTTCGGTGAGATGGAAGTGTGGGCGCTCGAAGCTTACGGCGCGGCCTACACGCTGCAGGAAATGCTGACCGTGAAGTCCGACGACGTCGCCGGCCGTACGAAGGTCTACGAGGCCATCGTTCGTGGTGACGATGCCTTCGAGGCGGGTATTCCGGAGAGCTTCAACGTGCTCGTGAAGGAAATGCGCGCGCTTGGCCTGAACGTCGACCTGATCAACTCGGAGCAGCCGGCTCTTGAAGAGCCGGAAGAGGCTCCGGAAGCCCGGCCGCAGTTGCCGCCCGAGGCGGCTGAATAGGAACGCCACCTCCCCCTCTTCCCGTCAGCGCGGGAAGAGGGACTTGCCGCCCGCAAATGATTGGGACGCAGCCCTCGTCCCAGAGGAGAGAGCCGAATGAACGAGATCGCCAATATCTTCAAACAGCAGCAACAGCTGCCGACGTTCGACCAGATCAAGATCTCGATTGCCAGCCCCGAGACGATCCTGTCGTGGTCGTTCGGCGAGATCAAGAAGCCCGAGACCATCAACTACCGCACCTTCAAGCCGGAGCGGGATGGCCTGTTCTGTGCCCGTATCTTCGGGCCGATCAAGGACTACGAGTGCTTGTGCGGCAAGTACAAGCGCATGAAGTACAAGGGCCTGATCTGCGAAAAGTGCGGCGTCGAAGTCACGCTGGCCAAGGTGCGCCGCGAGCGCATGGGCCACATCGAACTGGCCGCGCCGGTCGCGCACATCTGGTTCCTGAAGTCGCTGCCGTCGCGCATCGGCCTGCTGCTCGACATGTCGCTCAAGGATCTCGAGCGCGTTCTCTATTTCGAGAACTATATCGTCATCGAGCCGGGCGTCACGACCTTCAAGGAGAAGCAGCTTCTCACTGAGGATCAGTACAACCAGGCTATCGAGGAATTCGGTCAGGACAGCTTCACGGCCGGTATCGGTGCCGAGGCGATCCGCGAAATCCTCTCGGCCATGGATCTTGGCAAGCTGAAGGAAGACATCCGCCAGGAGATCATCGAGTCCACGTCCGAACTGAAGCCGAAGAAGCTCGCCAAGCGCCTGAAGGTCATCGAAGCGTTCCTGGAGTCGGGCAACCGTCCGGAATGGATGATCCTGACCGTCGTGCCGGTGATCCCGCCGGAGCTGCGTCCGCTAGTGCCGCTCGATGGCGGCCGCTTCGCCACGTCCGACTTGAACGACCTTTACCGCCGCGTCATCAACCGTAATAACCGCCTGAAGCGGCTGATGGAGCTGCGCGCGCCGGACATCATCATTCGCAACGAAAAGCGCATGCTGCAGGAGGCCGTCGACGCGCTGTTCGACAATGGCCGCCGTGGCCGCGTCATCACCGGCGCCAACAAGCGTCCGCTGAAGTCGCTCGCCGACATGCTGAAGGGCAAGCAGGGCCGCTTCCGTCAGAACCTGCTCGGCAAGCGTGTCGACTACTCGGGCCGTTCGGTCATCGTGGTCGGCCCCGAGCTCAAGCTGCATCAGTGCGGCCTGCCGAAGAAGATGGCGCTCGAGCTGTTCAAGCCGTTCATCTATGCGCGGCTGCAGACGCTCGGTCAGGCAGCGACCGTCAAGCAGGCCAAGAAGCTTGTCGAGAAGGAAAAGCCGGAAGTCTGGGACGTGCTCGACGAGGTCATTCGCGAGCATCCGGTGCTGCTGAACCGCGCACCGACACTCCACCGTCTCGGCATTCAGGCGTTCGAGCCGATGCTGATCGAAGGTAAGGCGATCCAGCTGCATCCGCTGGTCTGCGCGGCCTTCAACGCCGACTTCGACGGCGACCAGATGGCCGTCCACGTGCCGTTGTCGCTGGAAGCCCAGCTCGAAGCCCGCGTGCTGATGATGTCGACCAACAACATCCTGCATCCGGCCAATGGTCAGCCGATCATCGTGCCGTCGCAGGATATCGTGCTCGGTCTCTATTATCTCTCGCTGGTGCGTGAGAAGGACATCGGCGAGGGCATGATGTTCGGATCACCGGCCGAAGCGCGTCATGCGCTTGAGGCGGGCGTCGTCTCGCTGCATGCCAAGGTGAAGGGGCGCTTCCGCGGTCTGGACGCCGAGAGTAACGAGGTTGTCGAGATCCACGACACGACCCCGGGGCGGATGATCCTGGGCGAGCTGTTGCCGAAGCAGCCAGGCGTGAAGTTCGCGCTGGTCAACCAGCAGCTCACCAAGAAGGCGATCTCGGGGATGATCGACGCGGTCTACCGCAACTGCGGGCAGAAGGAGACCGTGATCTTCTGCGACCGGATCATGCAGCTCGGCTTCCATCATGCGTTCAAGGCCGGCATTTCGTTCGGCAAGGACGACATGGTCGTGCCCGACACCAAGATGCGGATCGTCGAGGAGACGACCGAGATGGTGCGCGAGTTCGAGCAGCAGTATCAGGACGGTCTGATCACGCAGCTCGAGAAGTACAACAAGGTCGTTGACGCCTGGTCGAAGTGCACCGACCAGATCGCCAAGGAAATGATGGACCGCATCTCGACCACTCAGAAGGACGAGAACGGCCGCGATAAGCAGATCAACTCGATCTACATGATGAGCCACTCCGGTGCGCGCGGCTCGCCCACGCAGATGCGTCAGCTTGCGGCCATGCGCGGCCTGATGACGAAGCCGTCGGGCGAGATCATCGAGACGCCGATCCTGTCGAACTTCAAGGAAGGCCTTTCGGTTCTCGAGTACTTCAACTCGACCCACGGTGCCCGTAAGGGTCTGGCCGACACCGCGTTGAAGACCGCCAACTCGGGCTACCTGACGCGCCGTCTCGTCGACGTCGCCCAGGACAGCATCATTCTCGAGGAGGACTGCGGAACCGACGCCGGCATCAACGTGCAGGCGGTGGTCGATGCCGGTCAGGTCATCGTGTCTCTGGGCGCTCGCGTTCTGGGCCGTACGGCGCAGGAAGACATCACCGATCCGGTGAGTGGCAACGTCATCGTCGCCACCGGCGAGATGATCGAGGAACGTCACGCCGAGGCGATCGAGAAGGCGCAGATCCAGGAAGTCCGCATCCGCTCGGTGCTGACCTGCGAAACCACGACGGGTGTTTGCGGCAAGTGTTATGGCCGCGACCTCGCACGCGGCACGCCGGTCAATATCGGCGAGGCGGTCGGTGTTATCGCCGCTCAGTCGATTGGCGAGCCGGGCACGCAGCTCACCATGCGTACCTTCCACATCGGCGGCACCGCCAACGTCGTCGATACGTCGTTCATCGAGTCGAACTTCAACGGCACGGTGACGATCAAGAACCGCAACATGGTCAAGGACAGCC
>JAFAFW010000058.1 GCA_023423275.1 Pseudomonadota bacterium | reverse complement strand
CCCCGAGAGCCTTATTGCGGCGAATAAGCCATCAGTTCCTCGCGGCTCACCATCCAGTCGCCGTTGGTGTCGGCCCTGGCGAGCGCGCCCGCCGTCATGTTGAGCACGTTGATCGCCGGCAGGTTCGACTGACGGCCGGTGCGGGTCGCATCGACGCGGGCGTTCATCGCGCCCTGACCGTTGGCTTCCATCATCCACTTGCCGAACTCGAGCGGGGTGAGACTACCGTTGCCGTCGGTGTCGTAGCTGCTCCACTGGCCCTGGATGTCGGCCGGGCCGCCCATGCCGGTCCATGTGCCAGAACCGGTACCGCCGGTGCCCATCGTGCCGGTCGTTCCGCTGGATGCCATGCCGCTGGAGCTGCCGGCGGTGCCAGCCGTACCCCGGGCGGAGACGCCGGCGCTGGTGCCGGTCGTGCGCATCGTATCCGTGGCTGTGCCGCCGGCGCTGGTATCCGGCTCGGGATCGTCGGTCGTGCCGGTTTGCGTGGTGGGCGTCTGGCCCGTACCGGTCGCGGTGCTGGTCGTAGTCTGGCCCGCATTGCTGTGCTGGTCGTGTGCCGCCGAGCCGGTAGCGGCGCTGCCGGGCCGCGGCTGCGACAGGTCATCGTTTGTCGAGCTCTGCGCGCTGGCGGCGCCGGCCAGCGCCAATGCGCTCACCATCAGAATAGGCTTGATCACTGGTCCTTCTCCATCATCTTGATGTCGCATGGAAAGTTCTCGCCTGTACGACGGCGCGTAAGCATGGTTAACAAACCCGCAAGGCCTTCACGCCGTTCCGGAAATTTCGACTGATTGCCGCTGGAGCGCGACTTTGCTAACCGCCGCGCGACACTCCAGCAGATAGGCATTCCATGATCCCTCGCTACGCGCGCGCCCAGATGACGAGCATCTGGGAGCCGGAAACCAAATTCAGCATCTGGTTCGAGATCGAGGCTCATGCGCTCGAGAAGATGGCCCGCAACGGCGTCGTCCCCGAATCGGCCGCGAAGAAGGTGTGGGACTGGTGGGCGACCAAGCCGGCGATCGACGTCGAGAAAATCGACGGAATCGAGGCGGTGGTGAAGCACGACGTCATCGCCTTCCTGACCTGGGTGGCCGAGGAAGTCGGCCCCGAGGCGCGCTTCCTCCACCAGGGCATGACGAGCTCCGACGTGCTCGACACCTGCCTCGCCGTGCAGTTGAAGCGCGCCGCCGACCTGCTGATCGACGACATCGACAAGCTGCTCGAAGTGCTGAAGCGCCGCGCGTTCGAGCACAAGATGACGCCGACGATCGGCCGCAGCCACGGCATCCATGCCGAGCCGGTGACGTTCGGCCTGAAGATGGCCGAAGCCTATGCCGAATTCGCGCGCAACCGCGCCCGCCTCGTCGCGGCCCGCGCCGACGTCGCCACCTGCGCGATCTCGGGCGCGGTCGGCACGTTCGCCAATATCGATCCGAGCGTCGAAGACTATGGCGCCGAGCAGATGGGCCTGACGGTCGAGCCGGTTTCGACCCAGGTGATCCCGCGCGACCGCCACGCCATGTTCTTCGCGACGCTGGGCGTGATCGCCTCGTCGATCGAGCGGCTCGCGACCGAGATCCGCCATCTCCAGCGCACCGAAGTGCTCGAGGCGGAGGAATATTTCTCGCCCGGCCAGAAGGGCTCGTCGGCGATGCCGCACAAGCGCAACCCGGTGCTGACCGAGAACCTGACCGGCCTCGCCCGCATGGTGCGTTCCTACGCACTGCCGGCGATGGAGAATGTCGCCTTGTGGCACGAGCGCGACATCTCCCACTCCTCGGTCGAGCGCTATATCGGCCCCGATGCGACGATCACGCTCGATTTCGCGCTCGCCCGCCTCACCGGCGTGATGGACAAACTGCTCGTCTATCCCGAGCGCATGCAGAAGAATCTCGACCGCATGGGCGGCCTTGTCCACTCGCAGCGCGTGCTGCTGGCGCTGACCCAGGCCGGGGCAAGCCGCGAGGACAGCTACCGCCTCGTCCAGCGCAACGCGATGAAGGTGTGGGAATCGGACGGCCAGCTCTCGCTGATGGAACTGCTCAAGGCCGATCCCGAGGTCACCGCCCTGCTCTCCGTCGAGGAGATCGAGGAGCGCTTCGACCTCGGCTATCATTTCAAGCACGTCGACACGATCTTCAACCGCGTCTTCGGCGGGTGAGCGCCCGCGCCGCCCTGCGCGCGGCGACCGCCGCCGAGCATGAGCGGGTCGACCGCCTGTTCTCTTCGGCCGACCTCGGCGCGATCGACGGCTATCGACGCTTCCTCGTCGCGCAGGCCGCCGCCTTCCTGCCGATCGAGGCGGCGCTGGAGGCGGCCGGAGCGGCGCAGGTGCTGGCCGACTGGCCGCAGCGGCGCCGCAGCCACCTGCTGCGCGCCGATCTCGCCGCGTTGGAAGCGGTCGAACCCGCGCCGGTCGCTGCGCCCTGTTTCCCGGGCGAGGCGGCGATCCTCGGTGGCGTCTACGTGCTCGAAGGCTCGCGGCTCGGCGCCGCGGTGCTGAAGCGAGGCGTTGCCGCCGCGGCGCCGACCGATTTTCTGTCGGCGCCCCAGGAACCGGGCAGCTGGCGGAAATTGCTGGAGAATCTCGATCGGGTTCTTTACGGACCCGATCAGATCGGGGCCGCGGTGGGGGCAGCCCGAACTGTATTCGAAGGTTTCGCGGCCGGGGGGCTGCGCCATCTGGAGACCGCAAAAGCGTGACGGAAGCCTACCCTCGCGTCGACCTTACCAATTGCGACCGCGAACCCATCCATATCCTCGGCGCCATCCAGCCGATCGGCTTTCTCCTCGCCTTGACGCCGGACTGGGTGATCGCCCGCGCATCGGCCAATACCGGCGAATTCCTGGGCTCGCAGCCCGAAGAGCTGATCGGCCGCCCGCTCATCGAGATCGTTGGCGCGTCCGCAATCCATAGCCTGCGCAACCGGCTGGCGATGCTGCGCGGCGCCGATTCGGTCGAGCGCATTTTCGGTTGCGTCCTGCTGGGCGATGGTCGTCCCTACGATATCGCGCTCCACATGTCGGCCGACCAGATCGTGATCGAAGGCGAGCCGTCCACCGCCGGCGATCATGGCGACGCGACGGGCACGGTGCGCTCGATGATCGCGCGGCTGGACCAGGCGCCCAATCTTACCCAGTTCTTCAACGAAGGTGCCCGCCAGGTCCGCGCCCTCACCGGCTTCGACCGGGTCATGGTCTATCGTTTCAGCCCGGGAGGCTCGGGCGAGGTGGTGGCCGAAGCGTGCCGCTCCGGGATCGGGTCGTTCCTCGGCCTCCATTATCCGGCCACCGACATTCCGGTCCAGGCGCGCGCGCTCTACAAGCGCAATTTGCTGCGCGTCATCACCGATGTCGAAGCGACGCCGGTGCCGATCGTGCCCCAGCTCGACGAGATCGGACGTCCGCTCGACCTGTCGCTCTCGGTGCTGCGCGCCGTCTCGCCGATCCACATCGAATATCTCAAGAATATGGGCGTCGGCGCCTCGATGTCGATTTCGATCATCGTCGAGGGCGAGCTATGGGGACTGTTCGCGTGCCATCATTATGGCCCGCGCTGCCCGAGCTTCGAGCGCCGGTCGGTGAGCGAATTGTTCGCGCAGATGTTCGCCATGCGGCTCGAAAGCCGCGAACGGCAGGAAACGGTCGAGTTCGAGCGCCGGGCGCGCGACATTTCCGATCAACTGCTCGGCGCGGTGGCCTCCGACGAGACCCTCCTCAAGGATCCCGACTGGCTCGGCGAGATCCTGACCAACGCCATTCCCGCCGACGGGGTCGGCGTGTGGATCAACGGCAATCACGCCCGCTCGGGCGTGACGCCACCCACCGAGGATTTCGAGAGGATTGCCGACGCGCTCAACCGCATCGCCGACGGCCGCGTCTACGCCACCGACAATATCGCCTCGATCGTGCCCGAGGCCGAAGCCTTCGCCGCAAGCGCGGCCGGAATGCTCGCCATTCCCATCTCGCGCACCCCGCGCGACTATGTCTTGCTGTTCCGCTCCGAATTGGTTCGTTCGGTCCGCTGGGGCGGCGATCCGCACAAGCCAGTCGAGCTCGGGCCCAACGGGCCGCGCCTGACGCCGCGCGCCAGCTTCGAAGAGTGGAAGGAGACGGTCGAGGGCCGTTCCAAGCCGTTTACGCCGTCGGAGCTGCGCGTCGCCGAAACGCTGCGCGCGACCCTGATCGAGGTGGTGCTGCGCCTCGCGGACGAGGCGAGCGCCGAGCGCCGCCAGGCCAATGTGCGGCAGGAATTGCTGATCGCCGAACTGAACCACCGGGTGCGCAACATCCTGGGCGTCATTCGCGGCCTCATCCGCCAGTCCAAGCCCGCCGAGGGCGCGAGCGTCGAGGATTTCGTAGCCCTGATCGACGGCCGCATCCACGCCCTCGCCCGCGCCCACAACCAGATCACCGACGACCATTGGGGTCCGGCGCCGTTGCGCGCGCTGATCGATGCCGAGGCCGCCGCCTTCCTCGCGGGCCAGAGCGACCGCGTCAGCATCGACGGTCCGCCGATCCTGCTCAACCCGCAGGCTTATTCGACCATGGCGCTGGTCATGCACGAGCTCGTCACAAACTCGGCCAAATATGGCAGCCTGTCCGACGGCGGCCGGGTAGCGATCGCCTGGCATCGCGACGGCGATGGCGACCTCGTCATCCAGTGGCGCGAAAGCGGCGGCCCGCCGGTCCAGGCCCCGACCCGCAAAGGCTTCGGCACGACGATCATCGACCGCTCCATCCCTTACGATCTCGGCGGCGAGGCGCGCATCGCCTACCGGCTGGCCGGGGTCGAAGCGCACTTCCGCATACCGGCCCGCCATGTCTCCGAGCCAAGCGACGTGAAGGGGCCCGCGATCCGGCTGGCGCGCACGGCAGTCCAGTCGCACGGCGTCCCCCCGGCCCAGATCGCGGCCGGGAAATCGGCCTTGCTGGTCGAGGACAGTCTGATCATCGCGCTCGACGCGGAGGACATATTGACCAGGCTCGGCGCGGCCGGCGTCGCCACCGCCGCCACCGTTCAGGACGCTTTGCGCGCCATCGAATCGAGCACGCCGGACGTCGCCCTGCTGGACATCAACCTCGGCGACCAGACCAGCTTCCCGATCGCCGACCGGCTCGACGCGCTGGGCGTGCCGTTCATGTTCGCGACCGGCTATGGCGAGCAGGCACAGCTACCCGACGCCCATGCCGCGCGCCGGGTAGTGCAGAAGCCCTATACGATGGAGAATGTCGCGCGGGTGCTGGCCGAACTGATCGGCTGACCGCCGGTCAGTCGGTCAATTCTTCCCAGAAGCCCTTGAGCTTCTTGAAGAAGCTCGAGCTGGCCGGGCATTCGTCACCGGTCTCGGTGGCGCGGAACTCCTCGAGCAACTCGCGCTGCTTGGCGCTCAGCTTGGTCGGAGTCTCGACCTCGACCTGGATCACCATGTCGCCATGGCCGCGGCCGTTCAGCACCGGCATGCCGGCGCCGCGCTGGCGGATCTGCTTGCCCGATTGAATGCCGGCCGGGATCCGGATTTCGTGCTTGCTGCGGTCGAGCCCGGGAACCTCGATCGTGCCACCCAGCGCCGCGGTCGTGAAGCTGACCGGACAGCGCGCGAACAGGGTCGAACCCTCGCGCTGGAACAGCGCGTGGCGGGCGATGTGGATGAAGATGTAGAGGTCGCCCGACGGTCCGCCGCGGGCGCCCGCCTCCCCCTCGCCGGTGAGGCGGATGCGAGTACCCTCGTCGACCCCCGGCGGAATCCGCACCTCAAGCGACTTCTGCTTTTCGATACGGCCGTCGCCGCGGCAGCGCTCGCAGGGATCGGCGATCACCTCGCCGACGCCGCGGCAGCTCGGGCAGGTGCGCTCGACGACGAAGAAGCCCTGGCTTGCGCGGACCTGGCCCCGGCCCTCGCACATCGTGCAGCGCCGCGCCGCGGTGCCCGGTTTGGCGCCCGATCCACCGCACGGCTCACACGAGACCGTGCCGTCGATGCGAAGCTCGACCTGCTTGCCCTCGAACGCATCCTCGAGGCTGATTTCGAGGTCGTAGCGCAGATCCGAGCCGCGCAGCACGTTGCTCTGCCGGCCGCCCTGGGCGCCGTTCATGAACTCGCCGAAGATATTCTCGAAGATGTCGGAGAACGAACCGAAATCCTGCGCGCCGCCACCGTTGCCGAAGCCGCCATTCTGGAAGGCGGCATGGCCGAAGCGGTCGTAGGCGGCACGCTTCTGCGGGTCCTTCAGGCAGTCATAGGCCTGGCTGATCGCCTTGAAGCGCTCCTCGGAATTCTTGCAGCCCGGATTGCGGTCCGGGTGGCATTCCATGGCGAGCTTGCGATAGGCGGACTTGATCGTCCGCTCGTCGGCCGTCCGCTCGACCTGCAGCAGCTCGTAATAATCGGTATTCAGCATCACAGCCCCCGGGCAACCCGGCCCGCTGTGGCCGCCCCCGCCGCCCACATCCCGCTTTTGTCATGGAAAGACAAGGGGATATGCATTGCGGAGAACGCGGTACAAGCGGGCCGAGCCATGACTTAGCCCTTGGTATCTTCGTCGACCTCGGAGAATTCGGCATCGACGACTTCCTCGTCGCCGGCTGCAGCGTCCGCGCCGGCACCGGCGTCGCCACCCGGGGACGCGGCCGCAGCCTGCTCCTTCTCGTAGATCGCCTGACCGAGCTTCATCGCCACCTGGGCGAGCGCCTGGGCCTTCTCGTTCATCGCGTCGGGCTCGCCGGCCTCGACCGCCTTCTTGGCCTCGTCGATCGCGGCCTGGATCTCGCCCTTCAGCGAGGCGTCGACCTTGTCGCCATGCTCCTCGAGCTGACGCTCGGTGGTGTGGATCAGGCTCTCGGCATTGTTCTTGGCTTCGGCCGCGGCGCGACGCTTCTTGTCGTCCTCGGCGAACTGCTCGGCGTCCTTGACCATCTTCTCGATGTCGGCGTCGGACAGGCCGCCCGAAGCCTGGATGCGGATCTGCTGCTCCTTGCCCGTGCCCTTGTCCTTGGCGTGGACGTTGACGATGCCGTTGGCGTCGATGTCGAACGTGACCTCGACCTGCGGCACACCGCGCGGCGCCGGCGGAATACCGACGAGATCGAACGTGCCGAGGTGCTTGTTGTCGGCGGCCATCTCGCGCTCGCCCTGGTAGACCTTGATGGTCACAGCGGTTTGCCCGTCGTCGGCGGTCGAGAAGACCTGGCTCTTCTTGGTCGGGATCGTCGTGTTGCGCTCGATCAACCGGGTGAAGACGCCACCCAGCGTCTCGATGCCCAGCGACAGCGGCGTGACGTCGAGCAGCAGGACGTCCTTGACGTCGCCCTTCAGGACGCCGCCCTGGATCGCCGCACCCACGGCCACCACTTCATCCGGGTTGACGCCCTTGTGGGGCTCCTTGCCGAACAGCTCCTTCACGACCTGCTGCACGCGCGGCATACGCGTCATGCCGCCGACCAGAACGACTTCGTCGATGTCGGCTGCCTTGAGACCGGCATCCTTGATCGCCTGCGTGCACGGGGCTTTCGTGCGTGCGATCAGATCCTCGACCAGGCTCTCGAGCTTGGCGCGCGTGAGCTTCATGGTCAGATGCTTCGGACCGCTCTGATCGGCCGTGATGAACGGCAGGTTGATTTCGGTCTGCGACGACGACGACAGTTCGATCTTCGCCTTCTCGGCAGCTTCCTTCAGGCGCTGGAGAGCGAGCTTGTCGCCACGCAAGTCAATGCCGTTCTCCTTCTTGAACTCATCAGCCAGATAGGTGACGAGCTTCATGTCGAAGTCTTCGCCGCCCAGGAACGTGTCGCCGTTGGTCGACTTCACCTCGAACACGCCGTCGCCGATCTCGAGAACCGAGATATCGAAGGTGCCGCCGCCGAGGTCGTAGACCGCGATCGTCTTGCTGTCTTTCTTCTTGTCAAGGCCGTACGCCAGCGCGGCTGCCGTCGGCTCGTTGATGATGCGCAACACTTCAAGGCCCGCGATCTTGCCGGCGTCCTTGGTCGCCTGGCGCTGGGCGTCGTTGAAGTAGGCGGGCACCGTGATGACGGCCTGCGTCACGCTATGGCCGAGGTAGGACTCGGCGGTCTCCTTCATCTTCTGAAGGATGAAGGCTGAAATCTGCTGGGGGGAAAACTGCTTGTCCCGTGCCTCGACCCAGGCGTCGCCGTTCGGACCCTTGGTGATCGTGTAAGGAACCAGCTTCTTGTCCTTCTCGACCAGCGGGTCGTCATAGCGGCGACCGATGAGACGCTTGATCGCGAAGAACGTGTTGGTGGGATTGGTGACGGCCTGACGCTTCGCGGGCAGGCCAACGAGGCGTTCTCCGTCGTCGGTGAATGCAACGACGGACGGCGTGGTGTTCGTGCCCTCGGCGTTGACGATCACCTTCGGCTGACCGCCTTCCATGACGGCGACGCACGAGTTGGTCGTTCCGAGGTCGATGCCAATGACTTTCGACATATCGGTCTATTCCTTCTTCGATTCGGCGGACCGCCCGGACCCGGTTATTCGGCGTCCGGCAAGCCCCCACTCCCGAACGGGGTTGGCGCAACGGCCCCCAGGTGCTCCTGCAGTAGGGTCTGCCGGTATATAAGCGGGGGCAATTGGGGCTGCAACGGCAGCGGGCGACGAGGCTGTTACAAAAACGCAAGACAGCGTTTCTGCAAATTCCGCTCCCGAACGGGCTCCCATGACGGGTTTATGCGGGATCGGCAACGGAAAGGATGGCGGTGTATGTCTCCGCCCGGATTTTTGCATTTGAGCGCTTATTATTCCCCTGCCCACCAGCGCAAGTTGTTGGGACTGGTGGAGGATATTGCTTCCAAGGCGCCGCCCTACAGGCCGGCGATGCCGAGATCGGGAAAGCCGCTGTCCGTCCTGATGACGAATGCGGGACGGTTCGGCTGGGTCACGGACAAGGAGCGCGGCTATCGGTATCAGGCCACCCATCCGATAACGGGAGTGCCTTGGCCGGATATCCCCAGGACGCTGCTGCAACTTTGGCAAGCGGTGGCGAGCTATCCGGCCGCCCCCGAGGCGTGTCTCATCAATTTCTATTACGGCGGCGCAAAAATGGGCAGCCACGTCGACGCCGACGAAGAGGATTTCGCGGCCCCGGTCGTGTCGGTCTCCCTGGGCGATGAGGCCGTGTTCCACATCGGTGGCCTGAAGCGGTCGGACCCGAAGTCGCGCCTGATCCTTCACTCCGGAGATGTGGTGGTGATGGGCGGGCGGGCGCGCCGCGCCTACCACGGCATCGACCGTGTGCGATGGGGGACGTCCGACCTGATCCCGCAGGGCGGCCGGATCAATCTCACATTGCGGCGCGTGACGAGGCCTTGAGCCGGCGAGCAGGCTCACGACTCTGCCTGCGAGCTGGGGTTCTGGTCCGGCGCGCCATTGCCGGCGGTCTGCACCTTTTCGGCGGTTGCGCCATCGGCAGGCTGAGCATCCTGTTGCTTCGGACCGCCTTTTGAAACCACCACCATGGCCGGCCGCAGAACGCGATCCTCGATCGTGTAGCCCACCTGAAACACCTGCAGCACGGTACCATTCGGCACCTCGGTATTGGGCTGCTCCATCACGGCTTGATGGAAGTGCGGGTTGAACGGCTGGCCAGTGGGATCGATACGTTTGACGCCGTGCCGTTCGAGAACGTTCAGGAACTCGCGCTCCATCATCTGAACCCCATCGAGCAGGCTCTTGAGCGCGGGATCCTGCTCTGCGGCTCCTGCTGGCAGAGCCGCAACCGCGCGGCCGAAGTTGTCACCGACCGTTACGACGTCTCCGGCAAACTTGGAGATGGCGTACTTCGCCATATCCGTTTTCTCGCGCTCCGCCCGCTTGCGGATGTTGTCGATCTCGGCGTGCGACCGCAGCAAGCGGTCGGTCAGATCCGCAATCTGCGTCTCCAGTTCGGCAATGCGCGTTTCGGACGCGGCAGTCTCAGGAGGCGGCGATCCGGACGTTGCCGGATCCGCCGTTGTTTCAGCAGCAGCCTCCGGGGAATCAGCGGCGTGCGCTTCCGGGTCGAGCTTGGGATCTTCGGTATGTGGCTTTCCGCTCATAAGGCCTCAGGTTTGTTCTTCGTTGTAAGTGAAAGATCAGCCGGCGCGTTCCGCCATCAGCCGGCGAATATGGCCGGACATGATGTGTCTGGCTGCCAAAAAATCAAGTCAGCAGCCGACCAACCAGCTTTGCCGTGTAATCCACCATGGGAATAATGCGGGCGTAGTTGATCCGGGTTGGACCAATCACGCCCAAGACGCCAACCACCTTACGCGTGTTGTCCTGGAACGGGGCCACGATCAGCGACGAGCCGGACAGGGAAAACAGCTTGTTCTCCGAACCGATGAAGATCCGCACGCCTTCGGCTCGCTCCGCCAGACCGAGCAACTGGATCAGATCGCGCTTGGTCTCCAGGTCCTCGAACAGCTTGCGGATTCGCTCCAACTCCTCGATTGCGGTCAAGTCCTTGAGAAGATTGGATTGTCCACGGACAATCAGGCTCTGGCGGTCCCCATTGCTGCCCGCCCATTCGGCCAGGCCCGCCTCGATGACTTTCTGCGTCAGGGTATCCAGTTCAGCCTTTGCGTTGAGGAGTTGCTGCTCGATACGGCCACGGGCTTCCAGAATCGACAGACCCCGGACTTGCGCATTGAGGTAGTTGGCCGCCTCGATCAAGGCGGACGGCGGCAATCCCGGCGGCAGCGAAATGACGCGGTTTTCGACGTTCTGGTCCTCACCGACCAGGACGACGAGGGCGCGACCGGGATCAAGCGGCACAAATTCGATGTGCTTCAGCCGGCTGACCTGCTTTTCAGCCAGAACCACGCCCGCGCAGTGCGACAGTCCGGAGATCATCTCTCCGGCTTCGGCCAGCACCTGGTCAACGGATTTCTCGCGCTTGATCCCGATATGAGATTGAATTTGCTTGCGTTCGTCCTCGGTCAGGTCGCCGAGTTCCAGCAGGCCGTCGACGAATAGCCGCAACCCCATATGCGTCGGAAGCCGCCCTGCCGAGGTATGCGGTGCGAAGATCAGTCCGAGCTGCTCGAGGTCGGACATGACATTGCGGACCGACGCCGGAGACAGCGTCATCGGCAGGTGGCGCGACAGGTTGCGCGATCCCACAGGCTCGCCCGTGGCGAGGTAGGTCTCGACAATCTGCCGGAAGATCGCGCGGGAACGTTCGTTGAGCTGTGTCAGCTCGCTTGTTATCTCGGTCATACCGGTCGTTGAGGTTAAGACCTCCAACTGAATTCTGCAGAAACACTAGGCCTAGCCGAGCGAACTCGTCAAACGGCATATCTGTTTGCGGTTGAACCCTGCGCAGGGCTCGCCTAGGGTGCCGCGCAATTAGGCAGGCAGCATCGCCTGTTCCCCGCAGCACCTCACTATAGATCGCCATGCGCCCATCAAAACGCAAGCCCGACGAGCTCCGCCGCGTCTCCTTCGAACGCGCTGTATCGATGCATGCCGAGGGCTCCTGCCTGATCAAGTTCGGGAATACCCATGTTCTGTGCACGGCGAGCCTCGAAGAGCGGGTGCCGCCGTGGCTGAAGAACCAGGGCCGGGGCTGGGTGACGGCCGAGTACGGAATGCTGCCGCGCGCCACCACGTCGCGCAACCGGCGTGAGGCCACCGTCGGCCATCCCTCTGGCCGGACACAGGAAATTCAGCGCTTGATCGGGCGCGCGCTGCGCTCCGTCGTCGATCTGCAGAAGCTCGGCGAGCGCCAGATCTCGATCGACTGCGATGTCATCCAGGCCGACGGTGGCACGCGAACCGCTGCGATCACAGGCTCGTGGATCGCTCTGCACGATTGCCTCAAGTGGATGGAGACCCGCGACATGATCGGCGGCTCCGTGCTCAAGGATCAGGTCGCGGCGGTGTCGGCGGGCCTGTATGAGGGGCAGCCGGTGCTGGATCTCGACTATGCCGAGGACTCGGAAGCCGACGCCGACGCCAATTTCGTCATGACCGGCAGCGGCGGCATCGTCGAGGTGCAGGGAACGGCCGAAAAGGAACCGTTCAGCCAGGAACGCTTTGATGAACTGATGGCTCTGGCGCGCAAGGGCATCAAGGAGCTGGTCTCGCTTCAGCAGCTCACCGTCGCGTAACGCGGCCGGACGTGCGCCGGATCGTCGGTGTGCAACGTCCAGCCGGGAGTGATGCGATGACGCCAAGCGGTATTCTGGAAACGGTTCTTTACACACGCGATCTGGCTGCGTCCGAGGCCTTCTACCGCGACGTGCTCGGCATGGATCCGGTCTCGAAAGTGCCCGGCCGCTACACGTTCTACCGCTGTGGAAATCAGATGCTGCTGTTCTTCAATCCGGAAAAGACGAGCAAGGCTCAGGTGGTCGAGGGGCAGACCATTCCCGCCCACGGGGCTGTCGGCCCCGGTCACTTCTGCTTTCGGGCGAGCGCCGAGGAAATCGACGCCTGGAAAGCGCACTTGACCAAGCACGGCGTGTCAATCGAGTCGGAATACGTGTGGCCCACGGGAGGCCGGTCCATCTACTTCCGCGATCCGGCCGGGCACTGCCTCGAGTTCGCCGAGCCGCGGATCTGGGGTCTCGAATGATACGCAAACTGACGCGAGGAACGCGGCTGGTGGTGGCGAGCCACAATCCTGGCAAGCTGCGCGAGATCGCGGATCTGGTCGCGCCGTTCGGATTGGCCGCTGTCTCTGCCGGAGAGTTGGGTCTGCCGGAGCCCGAGGAAACCGAAACCACGTTCGCGGGTAACGCGCGGCTGAAAGCGGTTGCGGCGGCGATGGCGGCAGGACTGCCGGCCTTGTCGGATGATTCCGGTCTGGAAGTCGAAAGTCTCGGGGGGCAGCCGGGCATTTTTTCCGCCCGCTGGGCCGGGCCGGACAAGGACTTCGGCGCCGCCATGCGCAAGGTCGCCGACGAGATTGAAGCCAAGGGTGGCTGGACAAATGCAGGTTCCGTTGCCAATTTCACCTGCGCGCTCTGCCTCGCATGGCCCGATGGCACGGCGCAGATTTTCGAAGGCAAGGTCTATGGTCGGCTGGTGTGGCCGGCGCGCGGCGCGAAGGGGTTCGGTTATGACCCCATGTTTTTGCCCGACGGCGAGAGCCTGACCTTCGGTGAGATGGACCCGGCAAGCAAGCATGCGATCAGTCACCGCGCCCGCGCCTTCGCCCTTTTCGTCGACGCCTGCCTCGATGCCGGAAAATCCTGACGCGGCTGGCTTCGGCGTCTATCTCCACTGGCCGTTCTGCGCTTCGAAGTGCCCGTATTGCGATTTCAACAGCCACGTCCGGATCGGCGGCGTCGACCAGCCGCGTTTCCTTGCAGCCTTCCAGCGCGAACTGGGCTACGTCCGCAAACGTATCGGCGCGCGGACGGTCAGCAGCATCTTCATCGGTGGCGGGACGCCGTCACTGATGCAGCCGGAGACGGTCGCTGGTTTGCTCGATGAGATCGCCCGGCTGTGGCAGGTCGACCCGAATGCCGAAATTACGTTGGAAGCCAATCCATCGAGCGTGGAGGCTGGAAGGTTTCGCGGCTATCGCAGCGCCGGGGTCAATCGCGTTTCGCTGGGCATCCAGGCGCTGAACGATCCGGATCTCAAGCGGCTCGGCCGCCTGCACACGGTCTCAGAGGCCCGCACGGCGATAGACGTTGCGAACCGGACCTTTGACCGCACGTCGTTCGATCTCATCTACGCCCGTCCGGGGCAGTCGGCCGAGGCATGGCGCTCGGAGCTGACAGAGGCGCTCGACATGGTGCGCGGACACCTGTCGCTCTATCAGCTCACCATCGAGGACGGCACGCCGTTCGCGGCCTTGCACGCGCTGGGCAAACTTGTCGTGCCGGACGGCGACGATGCGAGCGTCCTTTACGATCTGACGGGTGAATTGACCTCCGCGCGCGGACTGCCCGCCTACGAGGTGTCCAATCACGCCGCGCCCGGTGAGGAAAGCCGGCACAATCTGCTCTACTGGCGCTATGGCGAATATGCCGGAGTGGGTCCTGGCGCCCATGGCCGGCTGATCGCTGGACGTGAGCGCATGGCGACGTCCAGCGAGCGGGCTCCGGAACAGTGGTTGGCCAATGTCGAACGCGATCAGCATGGCTTCGTTTCGATGACGCCGCTCACGCGCGACGAACAGGCCGACGAGGCACTGCTGATGGGCTTGCGATTGGAGGAAGGGCTCGATCTCAAGCGTTTGGAGGAGATTGGCGGTTTGCGGCCCAATGCCGCCGTGATCGGTGAACTGGCGGAGGCCGGGCAAATCACGGTGTTCGATCGCGGACGGCGCATCCGCGCTACCGAATCCGGCCGAATGGTGCTCAATACCCTGGTGCTACGGCTGTCTTCGGCGTTCGTGCCGGTGGACGCGGGCCTTTCGGCAGAGATTGATCGAGCT
Organism: Pseudomonadota bacterium; assembly: GCA_023423275.1. Lineage (GTDB taxonomy): Bacteria > Pseudomonadota > Alphaproteobacteria > Rhizobiales > Hyphomicrobiaceae > ZC4RG25. The sequence goes on along the minus strand of JAFAFW010000058.1, from coordinate 222,434 downwards.
GGCTCACCTCATCCTTGAGCCACGCGCGGAAGGCCGCGACGGTCGGACGCGTCTCGGTGCCGGCCGGACAGACGAAATGAAATGCCCGGTTCGAATGCAGCACGAGATCGAATGGCGCGACGAGCCGTCCGGTCCTGAGATCGTCGAGCGCCAGCAGCTTATGGCCCAACAGAACTCCTGCCCCCTCGACGGTTGCATCATGGGCATGGTCGGCACTGTTGAACCGCAGCCCGCGATTAACATTGATGCCGGTAACGCCCGCAGCCTTGAACCAGTCGGCCCAGGTCGGCAACTCCGCGCGGCCGACCAGAGATTCGTCATGAATGAGGGTGAAATTCCGTAGATCCTCTGGCTTCTTCAGTCCGCCCGATTGGGTCAGCAGGCGCGGGCTGCACAAAGGCAGCATATCGAGGTCGGCAAGCTGTTCGACCACCAGCCCGGGCGAGTGGTGCCCAACCGCCATATTACGGATGGCGACGTCAACGCCATCGCGGGTGAAGTCGGCCAGCGTGATGGTTGAGGAAATCCGGGCATCGATCTCGGGATTCGCGCCGAGAAAGCGATAGAGCCGGGGAGCCAGCCACTTTGCAGTGAAGCCGGGGGGTGCACTGATCACCAAAACGGTGTTGTCGTTGCGAGCACGCTCGACGCTATCGACGGCCTGCCGGATCTGCAGGAAGGCGGCGCTGAGACCGGGATACAGACGCTCACCCGCTTCCGTTAAGGCAATGGACCGCGTGCGGCGGTGGAATAGCTTCAAGCCAAGATAGTCCTCCAGCCCTTTGATTTGATGGCTCAGCGCGGCTGGCGTGACGTTCAATTCACCTGCTGCCCGGGTCAGGCTGAGGTGCCTGGCCGAGGCTTCGAAGGCACGGAGCGCATTCAGGGGTGGGAGCGCCTTATGCATGAGAATATCTAAATAATCCGCTGAGAGATCGTCGTTTGTAGCTTTCCGAACATGGGAATATCAAGAAGGCATAAAAAGAGTTGAGATGAGGAGCACTAAAATGTCCTATCGCCTGATTGAGCCGGGTGAGCGGTTGAGCTCCGAGCAAATCCGCACCCTGGCGAACAAAGCGCGCCAGGAGCGGTCCGAAGCGATCGCTGAGCTGTTCGGCTTTGGTTTCACTGCACTGGCCAAGATCGTGGGCTTGCGGCAGGACAACGAGAAGACGCCGTCGTCCGATGCGATCGCAAACGGGCGCGCCTGAGAGATCGTCGCACGACGGTCCTGGTGCTTGATGGCATGAGCGTAAACGGCGGATCGTCCAATCGATCCGCCGTTTACGTTTGTGACACAAGCGCACGCCGTCGCCGGGCAGCCAAGCAGCCGATAGACAGACGACCGCCGCCGTCCTATGGACGCGGGCATGATCCAACGGCTCTATGATTGGATGATGCGGATGGCGGCGCACAAGCGTGCGCCGCAGATGCTGTTTTGGGTATCGTTCGCCGAAAGCTCGTTCTTCCCGATCCCGCCGGACGTGATGCTGGTGCCCATGGTGCTGGCCAACAGGCTGAAGGCCTGGGCTTACGCCTCGGTTGCAACTGTCGGCTCGGTTATTGGCGGCGTGGCCGGTTATGCCATCGGCTATTTCCTGCTCGAGTACATTGGGCAGCCGGTGCTCCGCCTCTACGGGTACGCGGACAGGTTTCAGGAATTCGCTAACCTGTTCAACGAATGGGGCGTGTGGATCCTGCTGATCAAAGGCATGACGCCGTTTCCCTACAAGGTTTTGACCATCCTGGCCGGTGCCACGCATATGAATCTGCTGGCGTTCATCGCGGCCAGTATTGTAGCCCGGGCCATGCGGTTCTATCTGGTCACCGGATTGCTGTACTGGTTCGGACCGCCGATTCGCGAGTTCATCGAGACCCGGCTCAAGCTGGTGACGACTGTTTTCGTGGTTCTTCTGGTCGGCGGCTTCGTCGCCATAAAGTACGTGGTGTGACGTGATCAGTTCGAGTATTGCCGCGTCCGAGAAAAACCCCGCCTATCGCTGGGGCGCCGCCGTTTTGATCATCGCGATCGCCGTTATCCTGGCGGCGCTGGGCTTCGAGTACATCGGCGGATATCGGCCCTGTCCGCTGTGTCTGGAACAGCGCTACGCCTACTATTTCGGAATTCCCGTGCTGTTTTTGGCGCTGATTTTGGTGGCTGTAGACCGTCCACGGCTGGCCGCCGCGTTGTTCGGCATCGTTGCGCTCGCATTCCTGGTGAATGCTGGCCTCGGCGTTTATCACGCCGGCGTCGAATGGCAGCTATGGGAAGGGCCGCAGACGTGCTCGGGCGCGCTTGCCCCGCTTGGCTCGTCCAGCGGCTCCGGCGGGCTGCTGCAGCAGCTCCAGACCGAGACGTTCGTGCGCTGCGATGAGGCGGCGTGGCGATTCGCCGGACTTTCCTTTGCCGGATGGAATGCGGTGCTGTCGCTGCTGTTGGCGCTGTGTTCTGCACAGGCCGCTGTCGCAAGTCATTCGCGCGACTGAACCTTCTCCCACCGTTCGTCGTTAACCTCTCGAAAGGGGGCGATGAACGTGAACGAACTCTCAGTGAAAAACCTTGTGTTGGCCTAAGTCGTGTCACTATCCGGTCACACGACAAGGTTTAATTTGATCCTGTTCGCGGAACACAGTGCGAACAAAAGAGTTCGAAAGTGAGGAGCGTACTCGTGTCAAGCGTACCGCGTAGCGTCAGCTCTTCACTCAAGTCCCCGCGGTCTTTGTTCAAGCGTCCCGCAAATGCCGGCGTACCGGCATCCGGAGTAACGGCCAGTGAGTTTGTCGGCCGGTGTGAGCGTACGAGTTCGAGTACCAGTCCGCGTATCCGTATCAGTGGCGTTCCGTTGCGTTCGGTAGCGTATGTGTACGGCATCTCCCCGAAGAAAGCGCTGCGACGTGCTTTTCTGAAGATCAAGCGAGCCGCTACGGCGGCAAAGTTCAGGCGTATGGCCGAGCGGCTCGCCAAAATCGCAAGTCAGGGACCGGGTTCCGCCCGGCCCGCGTATCAGAAAAGCAATCTGCGTCAGCAGACCGGGATTGAGCCGAAAGTGGTGAACCGGCGTTTTCAGTGAGGCGTAAAGATGCAAGCAGTCCGCCAGGCCGTGGAGAGTTCCTGGCGCCCGCTGCACAGCGTCGTGGGGGCGGTCTTGAGCGATTTAGTCAAAGCGCAGGAAGTCCGCGAAAACCCAACGACGCCGGGTGGTGGCGCGACACGGCCAACGCAGAGCTAGGAACAGCAAGAGAATTGGAGGCGAGGGATCGCCTCCCGCAAGTTGGCAAGCACGCACGACGTACGACAGACCTGTCTCCTCGAAGGCTTCACAATCCCAAGGTCCCGCGTAGTGATGCCAGAGCGTCAAGTGTGCTTGCCTCCAGATGAGGTCCGGCGCAAGGCCGTGTGAACAGTTGAGGCAACCGCTATGAACCGTAGTCACATCAATCCGATGCAATGGCACTCCGCGACCGGAGTCGCACGGCAGATCTGCGCCCGTATCTTCCGCGATGGCGGCACGCCTGCGGACGCGATGAAGGCGTTCGGTCTAACCGACGAATCGGCAGATGCGATGTGCTGGAGCAAGGCAGTCGACGCCGTCGCCGAACGGCTCTGCCTCAGCGAGACCCGCAAGGCCGCCTGAGAAACCCGATTTCAATCGTCTGAATGTTCATCGCCTGGCCCCGGATCCAACCGGGGTCATTTTTGTTTTTCAGGTCGATCGTCCTGGATGGGGACCGCGCGAATATTCGCTTACGGTTCCAGCTCGGTATCCCAGTAGAGGTAATCGAGCCAGCTTTCGTGCAGATAATTCGGCGGAAACAACCGGCCATTGCGGTGCAGTTCGAACACCGTCGGACGATAGGGCATCAGCCTCGGCATCATGCCGGCCTTTTCAGGCATATCGCCGCCCTTGGCGAGATTGCAGGGCGAGCAGGCCGTGGTGACGTTATCCCAGCGAGTCTGGCCGCCGCGCGAACGGGGGATGACATGGTCGAATGTCAGATCATCCCGCGTGCCGCAATACTGACAACTGAAACGATCCCGCAGGAACACGTTGAATCGTGTAAATGCCGGATAGAGCGCAGGCTTTACATAGGTTTTCAGAGCTACGACGCTGGGCACCCGCATCTCGAAAGAGGGGCTGCGCACGTGCCGGTCGTATTCGGAGACGATGTTCACGCGATCAAGGAACACTGCCTTGATCGTATCCTGCCAACTCCACAGGGACAGCGGATAATAGCTGAGGGGCCGGAAATCGGCGTTCAGGACCAGGGCCGGCATTGAGTCCGGCAGTGCCGCTGCGGCTGTCACGTTTGTGCTTCCTGCACTCGACCCTTACGGATTGAGGTTCGCACGTCGCACTCGCGCTAGATCTCGATACTATAGATGCATGTCGGGTCTGTGAAGCCGGGGTCCCAGACTTTGGGATTTGCGAATTGTCACAGCAGGCTAGCGAAAGCGTCCCCGCTTTCACTCGCCGCGCCGTAGCGAATCACCCAGAAAGCCGGTCGCAAATCGCAACCCTTCGGGATCGATTCCGTGGCCGAGTCCCGGTCGCAGGTGCCATTCAACAGGAATCCCGGCGGCCGCAAGTGATTCGCGGGTCATGTGCAAAGCTTCGAATGGAATCAAGTCGTCCAGCTCACCGTGAATGAGCTGCACCGGAGGCCGCGCGGTGATGTCCTGCGCGAGGTGTTCAGGCCCGGCGATCAGCCCTGAAAAGCCGACGATCGATGCCGGGGAAATCTGCCGCCGCAATCCAACGTGCAGCGCCATCATCGTGCCCTGGCTGAAACCGACGAGCGCGAGGCGCTGGGGCGGTAAGTCATAGCGCTGCAACTCGACGTCCAGGAACTTGTTCAGCACCGGGCCTGCCGCCGATACGCCATTCCACAGCTCATGCGGATCGCGGAACGTCAGTGCGAACCATTGGCGTGCGGCTGGACCAGCGTCCGGGAGCGGCTCCGGTGCGTCGGGAGCCACGAAAGCGACGTCCGGCAAGACCGCTGCCATCTCGTCGGCCAACGCGATCAAGTCATCGCCGTTGGCGCCGTATCCGTGCAGAAGCACGACGAGGCCGCGGATCCGGCTCTGTCTGGGTTCGCGGCGTGGTCCATCAAGCTGGCGCATCCTGTTTCCGTCGTCCTGTTATACGGGCAGCGCCGTATCACGCTTCTTCAGGACAGGAATGTAGGCCCAGAGCAGACGCGCCGCGACCCCACGCCAGGGGCGCCAACGTTCGGCCACTTCCAGCAGCACGGTCGCCGACGGCCGGCCGCCGAGTTGCAGGATGCTGTCGGCCGCCACCTGGAGTGCGAGATCCCCCGCAGCAAAGGCATCCCGACGACCGAGGCAGAACATGAGAAAGATGTCAGCCGTCCACGGGCCGATGCCGTTCACGTGTGTCAGCTGTTCGTGAATGGCCTCGTCTGACAACGACCCCAGCTTTTCAATCTGAAGTTCGTCGGCGATGACGGCTTTTGCGATGTTGCGCAGAGTTCGCACCTTTCCGGCGGACAGGCCGCAGGCGCGCAAGGTCTCATCGCTGGCCGCGAGCAGGGTTTCCGGACTGACCGGAGCAATTGCGACCTCCAGGCGATTCCAGATCGCGCTCGCACTCGCCACCGAAAGCTGCTGGGCGACGATGATGCGCGCCAGGCCCTCGAAGCCCGCCGGTCGCCGCCGCAGGGGCGGATCGCCGACCAGGTCATGCACGCGGCGAAGATCCGGACACTTGCGCCGGATGGCCTTGATACCGGATCTGATGTCGTCTTCGGTCTCGATGAGACCCGTGACAATCAGTTTGCGTGTGCTGGCAATGCGAGGCTTGTTGGCCATTGTCGTCCAGGCGTGATGAGTTGCGATCAGGCAGATCGAAGGGAAGATTAGCCGAGTGTTGCCCCGTCTTGAAACCCGTGACCCGCAGGAACGGTCGATGAGCCCTGCCCCAGTCTTTCGCTTTGCGCCCAGTCCCAACGGCGAGCTGCACCTCGGTCATGCGCTGTCGGCGCTGACGGGATACGAAATGGCGCGTCGGTACGGCGGACGGTTTCTGGTCCGGATCGAGGACATCGACATCAACCGTGTGCGGCCAGATTACGTCGATCAGATTTTCGAGGATCTGGCGTGGCTGGGTCTCACGTGGGAGGAACCGGTGCTGCGCCAGTCGCAGCACTTCGCCCATTATCGCGCAGCCGCAGAACGGCTCCAGGACATGGGCATCCTTTATCCATGCTTTGCAACCCGGGCCGAGTTGGCCGCGCGTGCGGCAAGGCATCCGGATCGCCTCGATCCCGATGGCGCGCCGCTGATGTCACGGGCTGAAACCGGGCTATCGGCTGACGATAGTGCGCGACGGATGACGGCCGGTGAGCCGTTTGCCCTGCGTCTCGACATGACCCGGGCGCTGCGTCTGTTGAACGATCGTCTCGGCGATGCGCCGTTGACATTCGTCGCGTTCGCGGGAGACGGAACCACGCGCAGGATCATCGCTCAGCCGGAGCGATGGGGAGACGCGGTGATCGTCCGCAAAGATGTGCCGGCCAGTTATCATCTGGCCGTCGTAGTCGATGATGCGCGGCAGGGGGTGACGCACGTGACGCGCGGGCTGGATCTGTTTGCGGCGACAGATATCCATCGGCTGCTGCAGGTGCTCCTCGGCTTCCCCGAGCCGCTTTATCACCACCATCGCCTGATCACGGATCCGGCGGGCCGGAAGCTCGCCAAGAGTGCGCGCGATACGTCGCTGCGGGCGCTCCGCGCAGGCGGCGCCACCGCGGATGACGTCCGTGCAATGATCGGTCCGATATGAGGTGCACGCACGACACAGACGCTGCTGTTTTGCGTGGAGAGAGGGCCTCATTCTCTTGTTGTTAACAAATCTTGGCCCCTATTCTTCAGACCGCTTGGTAGTTCGCGCTGAGCATGATCGGACGACTGATCACCCGTAGACTTCGGGGCGGTTTGTGAAGAAGCCAGCACGACGTAAACCCAAGCGGAAATCGACCGCGCCGATCGTCCGGCGCAGCGACGCCGTTCGTGTTCCGCCCAGTCGGACTTCGGCCCGGGCCATCGTGTTGCCGCGGTGGCTCTCGCGTGACGATGATCGCAGCACGCTGATGCTGCTGATGACCCCGGTTCTTCTGATGGCGCTGTCGCTCAGTGCGATACAAACCGGACGGCGGCAGATGCTGCCAAGCGATGTTCTGGGGCCGCAGATTTCAGTCCAGCGCGATGAGCGCGCACACGTGTCTCATGCGATCCACCCCACATTGCCAACGGCGGACACTGTGGACGCACGGGCGCCGGAAGAGAATTCAAATCCGTCGCTTGAGGTTTCGCAACCTCCAGATCAGGCGCCAATTCCTGATACGGCAATGGCCGCAATGCGGGGCGCCGATGAGGCTGTTGGGTATCTCGCGTCAGACGAGTCCGCATCGGCGGCTGCGCCGCCGGCGATGAACACTGAGCCTGAACCTGTCCACGCCGTAGACCTCCCGGACGCATCAATCGTGACGGCGATGCTCGACCCGGAGGAGGGTGCCAATCAGGACGTCGATCCGGCAGACGGATTGCTGGCGCTTCAATTGGAGGCGCCGCCGGTTATCACGCCGGGCGTAGACGGTTCCGGTCACGCAAGTGACACACCCAGTCCAGCGCCGCCGCCCGTCGCCGCCGAAGTTGAGATTGCGGCGTTGGATTCCGGTCTGTTGCCGCCGACTTTGCCGGAAGTCACTGTGACCGACGATCTTCCGCCCAGCTCTAATGCCGTCTGTCGGCCGCCCGTCTCTCATCCTGCGCCGCTGGTGCCATACAGTGCCGAAGCCGCGGATTTCGGCGCACGCCTCGCTGCGGCGGCCTTGGAGCAGACCAAAGACTTCGTCATCTACACTGCGAAATACCGACATATTGCGTATCCGCTGGGTGACCTTCCCGCCCTGCATGGCGCGTGTTCGGATGTGGTCGTTCGGGCTTACCGGGCGCTCGGTATAGATTTGCAGCGGCTGGTTCAGATTGCGCGGCTCGGCCGCGACCCGAATATCGATCACCGCCGAACCGAGACGCTCCGGCGTCTGTTTGCCCGTTTCGGGCAGAGTTTCTCCGTCTCGGCATTTCCCGAGGACTATCAGCCAGGCGATATCGTGACGTACTACCGGCCATTCAGCCGCGTTTCGCGGGCGCATATCGCCATTGTTGCCGATGTGCTCGCGCCCTCCGGGCGGCCGATGATCATTCACAATCGCGGCTGGGGCCCGCAGCTTGAAGATGCGTTGTTCTCGGACCGGATGACCGGCCATTATAGATTTGCGGGTTTTGCGCGAACGCTCGCGGAAAAAGAAACGACGTCCGCAAAATTGAATACGCCGATCAAGCGGCGAACATCCATCCTGCGCCATTCTGCGACGAGCAAGCAGGTGTCTGCCAGCGGTCATGCGAGATCTGAAGTTCCGCCCGGGCTTTAGCCGGTGTGGAAACAATAAAATCGCAAGCCAACTTCATAAAATCTATAAACGTTTATCCGATTGTGGCTCGCGGAGCACTTATTCTCGAGTATTCATCAGAGAATGCCTTGCCTCCGCCGCAAGCGTTAACGGCTCGTTAACGTTTCGACCGCTCTAGTCGTAAAGCGGGGGAACCAATTCGGTTAACAGGTATTTATCCAACTCTCCCAACTGCTTGCGGCTGCATCTTGGGTTTGTTTCAAACAATGATTTCTGAACTTCTCGCATTGACTCAGAACGAGGGCGTTGCCGGCTTTTTCCAGGTGTTCCTGGGTGTGGCTGCGATTGGCGGAGTTATTTATGCCGTGCGCGCGATATTGCGCCCGGCCAGTCCGGTGCGGGCGACCGCGTTGCCCGTTCCGCGCAAGTCACCGCCTGCGCGCGGGCGCACTGTCCCATCAATTCCGCTTCCGCGTGCGATACCGGAGGCGCATGAGGTCCAATCGCGGCTGCATGTGCTGAAGATGACGGCGGATGCACATTGGCAGCGAGCGGTTGCTCCGATGCAGTTGTCAGTCGCGCGAGGACATCGCGCACGCGATCTGCATCAGCGCGCCGCGATGCGTCTGGGCTCCGCCGATTATGCATTCGATCGCATGCTGGAGGAGTTGAGTTTGGTGATTGCGCTCCCGGCTCGCGGTGCCGTTGCCAGGCGCTTCGAAGTTCCCGCTTTGGCGATGACGCACCCTGCGTCGCTTGCTGCGTAGCGCTTTTCGATCGAGAATAAGATAAAGGGCGCCGCCCGAGGGAGGCGCCCTTCAGTTTGAGTGCAATCTCCCGCTATTTCAGCGATGCCACCTCGGCTGTGTGATCCCATAGTTTGAATGTGAGAACAGCACGGATGGAATGGACATCGGTGTCGCCAATGTTCATCTTGGCGCCTTCCTCGATCGTGCGATCGTATATTTCTTTCTTCCAGCAGCTGCAGGTCTTCCGCCAGGAGTCACTATCCTCGCCTTCGATTTTTGCCTTGGCACCGTCGAATGCCGAATAGCGATACTCCAGCTTCAATGACAACCGCTTTTCAAGTTTCGCCTCGAGGCCCGCGCCAACGGTGTATCCGCGGACCCAATCATCAACATTCAAACTGAGATTGGTCGGATTACCTTGATGATAGGGGTCATTGAATTGGGCGTTGAGCTGCCCATCGAGATGGAGGCGCGAATATCCCGCGAGGCCGTAGACCAGCAGGCGAGGCGTCGCAAGGAAGCCCAGCCGCCCGCCGACAGTCCAGATATTGTCGCGTTGGACCGACCCGGTAAGAGAATCATGCGGTCCGTCATTCTTGGAGAAAGAAAGATCGGCATCTTTATAAAAGTCGATATCGGCAAATGCTCCGATCAGGAAACGATCACCCAGGAGCCGGTCGTAGCCAATCTGAAGCGTACCAAATAAATTCCAATCATCGCTGGAGCCGCCGGACTTCAGATGATCAAACTTGTCCGGCGCATACTTATCGAAGCACTTTTCATCGACGTAGATGCCCTTCTTTTTGGCTTTTTTATTATACTCTTTATAGCATTCCCTTTTATCTACGAGATCCTTCCGCCAGGCTTTGGCGTCAACTTCCGTATCCATGCGACCGGCACCGATGCCGAAGCCGACAGAAAGACCAGACCAGTCGTATCTGATGGGCGCGGGCACGGGGGCATCTTTGATGCTTCCCTCGTATCCATCGGCTAACGCCGAACCCGCAAAGGCATAGGTCGACATGGCGACCGTGAGACTCAACGCATAACGCGAACACTTCATCGCACCCCCCAACGCAAAACATTTTTGGGCTTACGCGGGTACATCCGCGAGGGCTTGGGGAGATTCGTATCTCGTTAACGATGCAGCTACACGCACCGAATATGAAGCGTATACGGATTGTGATCCAATTGTGGCGCATGCGCCACAATTGGTCTGGCCGGTCGAGGAGCGTGATCTAGGAGTTTTCGCGAAAACCGAACACAGCGGGGGCGTTGGTCTGCACGACAGGCTGCGGTGTTTCGTTGACCATCAACCGGAACACATCCGGGCGCGCATAATGCCCAGTCACGTCGAAATCGTACTTGCCGCGGGCGACGTCTGCCGGATCGATTTTGGCCACAAGGATGGCATCTTGGTCGAAACAGCGGTCCGCCAGCATTTGCCCGAGCGGGCCGATGATGCAGCTACCGCCACGCATGAGAATGGTGTCCGATGCCGGATTGCCGTCGATGGGATAGTCCGCCGGATAATCGCTGCGGCGCGTAAACTGGCAGGCGGAGAAGACGTAGCAGCGGCCTTCGAGCGCGATATGGCGCATCGTTGCGCACCACGTTTCACGATCGTCGGCAGTTGGCGCGCAATAAAGCGAAATGCCTTTGGCGTACATCGCCATGCGCAGCATCGGCATATAGTTTTCCCAGCAGATCACCGCGCCCAGTTTGCCGTGCGGTGTCTCGAAGGCGGGCAAGGTCGCGCCATCGCCGAAGCCCCAGACAAGACGCTCGGCTGCCGTGGGCATCAGTTTGCGGTGCTTACCCATGAGTGTGCCGTCCGGTGCGAAGAAAAGCACCGTACAATACAGCGTACCCATGTCGCGTTCGATAACGCCGGTCACGAGATAGACACCATGGGTGGCAGCGGTCTCCGCCATGCGCGCGATGTGCGGGCCGGGAATATCGATTGCGCCATCGAAATAGACGCGAAAGGCGTCCCGCCCAGCCGGCGTGCGCGATCCCACACGTGCTCCGAAGTCGAGTCCTTTGGGATACCCGCCCACGAACGCCTCGGGAAACACCACCAGTTTTGCGCCTTTGGCGGCAGCTTGAGCAGTAAAATCGGCGAGCTTTTCTACGGTCCGGCCCGGATCGAACGCGACCGATGCGGTCTGCACCACGGCTGCAAGGAACGGCTTCATGTGCAGGATTTCCCTTTGCCCAGAATACTCAAATCATTCACGACGGCGGCGCAGCGTCAATGGGGGACGGACCCACTCTCTGTATTGCGCGTTCGATATCGGTGCATCCCCCGTGGAATAGGAGGAGCGATGAAGCGATATAAGAAGTCCGACTTTCCCGTTCATGACGTCCGGCGGTTTCTCGAGCCGGGGCCGATCGTGCTGGTCAGTTCGGCGTGGAGCGGACGAACCAATATCATGACCATGGGTTGGCACATGATCATGGGTTTCCAGCCCTCGCTCGTTGGCTGTTATATCTGGAACGAGAACCATAGCTTCGACATGGTGCGCAAAAGCAAGCAATGCGTAGTCAATATCCCGACTGCCGATATTGCATCGACTGTGGTCAGGATTGGCAACAGTACGGGCCGAGAGATCGACAAGTTCACGGAGTTTTCTCTGACGGCAGAGCCGGGCGAAGCGGTCGATGCGCCACTGATCGCCGAGTGCTTTGCCAGCTTTGAATGCCGGCTGCTCGATGGCAGCCTCATTGATCGCTACAGCCTCTTCATTCTCGAAGTTGTGAAGGCGCACGTGGCCACGTCCCCGAAGTATCCTGATACGATCCACTACAGGGGAGATGGCGTTTTCATGCTGTCAGGGAAAAACACGAGCGGATATCGAAAACTGTTCAAGCCGGAGATGCTTTAGTCAAAGCGTGCGTGTGCTCGCGCCGGGATCAGTCCGCGGCGGGCAACGACACGTTGAATTCCAGACAAGCCGGGGTCGATGATGAGTGAAATGAACGGAAAAGTCGCGATTGTCACGGGTGCGTCGCGCGGCATCGGTGCGGCCATTGCCGCGCGGTTGGGGAAAGAGGGATGCCACGTCGTCGTCAACTATGCCGGAAATGCAAAGGCCGCGGAGGCGGTGATCGGCACGATCGAGGGGGCAGGCGGCCGCGCGCTGGCCGTACAAGGCGATGTCAGTGATGTGGCAGCGGTGGCGCGCATGTTCGACGCGGCAGAAAAGACCTTCGGCGGTATCGACATTGTCGTGAACAGCGCCGGCGTCCTGATGCTTGGGCCGATTGCAGAAAACAGCGATGAACTTTTTGATCGCCAGTTTGCCGTCAACGTAAAAGGCACGTTCAACGGTCTTCGCGAGGCCGCGCGGCGGATGCGCGCTGGCGGTCGCATCATCAATTTTTCGACGAGTGTGGTGGGTACCAAGCTGGAAAACTACGCCGTCTATGCCGCAACGAAAGCAGCCGTGGAGCTGATGACGGCCATTCTTGCCAAGGAGCTGCGTGGGCGGGGCATCACCGTCAACGCGGTCGCGCCCGGTCCCACGGCGACGGATATGTTTCTGACCGGAAAATCTCCGGAGCTCGTCGACCGGATGGCGAAGATGAACCCGCTCGAGCGTCTGGGTACAGCGGATGACATCGCCAATGTCGTTGCATTTCTCGCCGGTCCTGACGGCGGATGGGTGAACGGCCAGGTGCTTCGCGCCAACGGCGGGATGGTTTGAAAAGCGCCGATCAGGAGAAGGAAGGCACGCAAAGGCTTCCCGTTCCGCCCGGTTCAGAATACGACTTGTTCCGTTTCAGCACTCCGCATCGCTGATCTGGTGATGCGGAGGAACCACTGCGGACGGAACGATGATGGCACGTGCCTCGGATGCGGCTTACGACGCGATCAAGTCGTGGATTCAGACGGCGGAAGCCGCTCCTGGCGCGCTCATTGATGAAGCGGATGCCGCAAAACGGCTGAATATGAGCCGGACGCCCGTCCGGGAGGCGCTGCTCAAGCTGCAGTCCGAGGGCTATGTCGATATCGGCCGCGGCAAGGGTATCCGCGTACTGCCGTTGTCGGCGGGTGATATGCGCGAGATCTATCAGGTTATATCAGGGATGGAAGTGGTCGCGGTCAGTTTGCTGGCCAAAAAGCGCCTCTCTCGGGAGGATCTGCGAAGCCTGTTTGAAACGACCGCCGAGATGCAACAGACCTTGGCCGTTGGCGAGATCGATCGCTGGGGCGAAGCCGACGAACTCTTTCATCGCGAACTGATGCGGTTATCGGGAAACAGCAAACTCTATGCGGTCGGCTGTCATTTGCGGGATCTGGCCAAGCGCGCGCACATGGTTGCGATGCGCCTGCAGGACGAAAAATATCGGCAGCGTTCGACCGCGAACCATACGGTTCTCGTCAAGGCAATCCTGAAGGGCAATGCCCGCGACGCGGCGGATATGCATTTCGAGCAGCGTCAGCGCGGCGAGGATGCGCTTGTCGGAATTGTCGAACGGTTCAATCTGGTCAGCCTCTGAATCTCTCGTCGCTGCTCAAATATATTTATTGATATATGCATTTGGGGCTCGTATGGTGGGCTTGGATCGGCGGACGCATCCGCATGTCTGCAAGACTTGAAAAATCGCCGGGTGGGAACGATGAAGACGTACGAGATCGCGGTTGTGCATGGCGATGGCATCGGGCCGGAGGTCTGCCAGTCTGCGATCGATGTTCTCAAAGCCAGTTCGGCGTCGAATGCGCTGGCCTTTGTTGAATACCAGGCCGGGGCCCAGCACTATCTGAAGACCGGCACGGCGTTTCCTGACGAAACCTACGAAGGCTGCAAGAAGGCAGACGCCGTCCTGCACGGCGCCGCGGGATTGCCGGGAGTGACTTATCCCGATGGCACGGAGACAGGCATCGAATTCGGCCTGCAGCTCCGTTTTCGTCTCGATCTCTACGCCAACGTGCGTCCGATCAAGTTGCGCCCTGGCGTGTCGTCGCGGCTGGCGGGGCGGAAGCCTGGCGACATCGACTACATCATCCTGCGCGAGAATACCGAAGGCCTTTATGCGGCACGCGGCAATGGTGTTGTCTTGCGCGACGAAGTGACGGTCGACTCGCTGGTGATGACGCGGAAAGGAATCGAGCGGATCTGCCGGACCGCGTTCGAGCTGTCCCGCAAACGCAATGGCGCACCTCTCGACGGCAAGCGGCGCGTAACCTGCTGCGACAAGGCCAACGTGCTGCGCAGCTATGCCTTCTTCCGCAAGATCTTCAACGAGGTCGCTGAGCAGTATCCCGACATCGAGGCCGACTACGCCTACGCCGACGCTATGACCTGCCATTTGATCGAGCGGCCGGGCTTCTATGACGTCATTGTCATGGAGAACATGTTCGGGGATATCATGTCGGATCTTGCCGCCGCTTCGGTTGGCAGCATGGGCATGTCCCCCTCCTCCGAACTCGGTGACAACAACGGATTCTTCCAGGCTGCGCACGGCTCGGCGCCGACGATCGCCGGACAGAATATCGCCAACCCATACGGTACGATCCTGTCGGCGGCCTCGATGCTGGAATGGCTCGGAACCCGGAACGGCGACGAGCGCCTTGTGGCTGCTGCCGCGCAGATCGAAAAGAGTGTCAATGCGGCGATGGCGGAGCCGAAGGGACTGACGCGCGATCTGGGCGGGACTGCCAGCACCAGCGATATCACCAAACGCGTTATCGATGGTCTGAAGGACGGAGCGCGTTACGCCGCAGAATAATAGTCGCGACAGCGCGGAGCGAACAGCCATGGCGCGAACGCTGATCTCGACAGCCGACGGTGCCGACAGCCAAATGATCGTGGAAGGTGCTGTCACATGAGCATCAGTCCCGACGCACCCAATCCGCATTTTGCCGTCCGCCCGGGCTGGCTGGCTCTGCACGATGAGCCGGCGCTGGAGCCAGGCTCCCGATTATCGATTGCCATCATCATTTCTGGGATCGGCCCGAAAATCGGTATTTCTTTTTCGATCTTTTGCGCGATCTGAAATGCGGACATACCTTCGCGGCGACGGTTTTCATGGAATGCGGCGCGATGTACCGCAAGTCAGGACCAGCCGAATGCGCGCCGGTCGGTGAAACGGAATTCGCCAACGGACTGGCCGCGATGAGCGCCAGCGGAAATTACGGCGCGACACGCATTGCCGAGGGCATTATCGGCCATTGCGATTTGATGATCGGGGATCGGGTCGCCGCCGTCCTGGAAAATCACGTTGCGGCCGGTGGCGGCCGGTTCCGCGGCATCCGGCAGATTGCGGCCTGGCATGTGAATCCGGCCGCGCGGGGATCGCTTGCAAGTCCACCGCCGGGACTTCTCGCCGACGCGCGCTTTCGGACTGGGTTGGCCGCCGTTCATCGCGCCGGGATGTCGTTCGAGACCTTTCTCTATCACACGCAAATATTCGAGCTTGTCGACCTGGCGATGGCGTTTCCGGACACCCCGATGATCCTGAATCACATCGGCGGACCGCTTGGTATTGGCCCATACGCGGGCAAACGCGATGAGGTCTTCGAGAACTGGCGTGCGGGGATTCTGGCGCTCAGCCGCTGCCCGAATGCAAACGTCAAGCTGACGGGACTGGGTATGAGGCTGTTCGGATTTGAATTCGGAGCCCGGCTACAGCCACCAACCTCCGAAGATCTCGCCGCGGCATGGGCACCGTATATCGAGACCTGCATCGAGGCATTCGGCGTCGAGCGCTGCATGTTCGGAAGCAATTTTCCCGTCGACAAGGGAAGCTGCAGCTACGGCGTGCTATGGAACGCGTTCAAGCGCATCGTGTCGCGTGCATCCCATGATGAGAAGTCAGCGTTATTCAGCGCCACCGCATCGCGAATTTATCGGCTGAAGGAGGCTGCCTGGAACACACGATAACGGCTAGGCCGCAAGAGCACTTCGAGTGCCGGCAATGAATCAGTCGTAAGGAGGAGGAAACAATGAGCTATACACGTCGAAGCGTTACGCTTGGTCTGGCGGCTGCCGGCCTGCTGGCGCGCATGCCCTTTGCGGCTGCACAATCAAGTCTAAAGCTGACGCTGGCGCACAATTCGGTCCCGACAAGTCCGAAGGGAATCGGTGCTGCCACTTTTGCCGAATTACTCAAGACCAAATCCGACGGCCGCATCGCCGTCCACGTTGCTCATTCTGAGCAGCTTGGCAACGAAAACACAAACATGGCCGCGCTGCGGACCGGAACGTTGGATTTCGGTGCGCTTGGTCAGGGCGCCCTGTTGTCGGTCGCGCCGGAAGTGGCCGCACTTGGTCTGCCGTTCCTGTTTTCGACGATGCCTCTCGCGTGGGAAACGCTCGACGGGCCGGTCGGTCAGGAGCTGGCAAAACGCCTGGAAGCCAAGAACATCGTATTCCTGGCATGGTGGTGCAATGGCATCCGGCAGACGACCAACAGCAAGCGGCCGATCAATACACCGGATGATCTCAAGGGCCTCAAGATCCGGACGCCGCTGGATCCGACCACGGTCGAGATGTTCGAGGCGATGGGCGCGACGCCACAGCAGATCAATTGGGGCGAGGTCTATCTGGCATTGCAGAGCGGTGTGGTCGACGGACAGGAAAATCCGCTGGCCAACATTTACACGGCGAAGCTCTACGAGGTGCAGAAGTACATCAGCTTCACCAATCACAAATATGAAGTAACCGGTTTGGTGATGAGCAAGCAGGCCTGGGGACGGCTGTCCGAAGCGGATCGCAGCATTGTGCGAGAAGCCGCGGCCGAAGCAACGAAGATCCAGAGAAAAGCCAGCTTCGACGCCGAGGAAAAGCTCGTTTCGGAATTCAAGAAGATGCCCTCGATCGCAATGAACAACGTGGACCTCGCGCCGTTCAAGAAGTCCACCGAAGTTGTCTGGGACAACTGGGAGAAGAAGCCGTTCGGCGATTTCGTAAAGATGCTCCGGGCTGCCCGCAAATAGCAGGCCGGTATTCATCTGCATCGAGCATCGAAGCGGGCCGGTCGATGGCGGCCTGCTTGCTCCGATGAGCATGAGGGAGCGCGATAACCTTGAGACAACGCCTTGTGACAGGTGCGCAGGTCCTCGACTATGCCATCACGATGATCTGCAATTTTCTTCTGGTCGTGACCGGATTGGGAATGCTGGGGCTGCTGACCACCGTGGTCCTCATGCGTTACGTGTGGCACACGGGCTTGAGCTTCGCACCGGATCTCACGGAACTGATGTTTGGGATCTTCGTGATGGCCGGCATCGTGCTGGCGGCCTGCCGCGGTGTTCACGTGGCCACTCAGATTTTGATGAGCGCCCTTGGCGATGGTGCGCGGGTCCATCTGGCCTTGCTCATCCACGCGGTGACTGCGGGAACGTACCTTCTGCTTGCCTGGTACGCGCTGCAGAACGCGATTATCGCGCATGACCAGACAACGCCGGTTCTGCAAATTCCCTGGAGCGTTGGCTATGGTGTTCTCACGCTTGGGCTCACGCTTGTTGCCGTCTCCAGTTTGACGGCAATGATCCGGCATGGATTGGGCGCCGAACCGGTGGTGGTGAATTTGGCGGATGCAGGGGCCTCAGGCGCATGACACCTGTTCTCGCGATCGTTTTCTTCATCCTGCTGGCGCTGTCATTTCCCGTTGCTCACGCGCTCGTTATCGGTGCGACGCTCGGGGTGATGACATCCGATCATTTTTCGCTGTTCGGGATCGTCCAGCAGCTTTACCTGCCCACGCAGAGTTTTCCTCTCATCGCCATACCGTTTTTCGTCATGGCCGCCAGCCTGATGATGGGCGGGCGGCTCGGCAAGGACCTCATCGATTTCGCCACGGATCTGGTGGGGCGCTTCCGCGGCGGTCATGCACAGGTCAGTGTTCTCGGATCGACGCTGTTTGGTGGCGTTTCCGGTTCGGCCGTCGCGGACGCGACGGCGCTCGGCGGCATTCTGGTGCCGTGGCAGATCAAGATTGGCTATCCGCGCGCGTTTTGCGGGGCGACCATCGCGGCCGCCTGCACCATTGATATTCTCATTCCACCATCGATTCCGCTGATTCTCTATTCGCTGGTGTCGAGTGCTTCGATTGGCGCGCTGTTCTTCGCCGGCATCGTGCCGGGTCTGCTGTTGGCTGTCGGGTTTTGCCTTGTGTGCAACATCAGCGCCCGGATGCGTGGATTTCCGTATTCCAAGGAACCCGTGGCCTGGGGACAGATCGGGGGCCGTGCGCTTTATGCGATGCCCGCGCTGATGATGCCGGTTCTTGTTCTTGTCGCGTTGCGGTTCGGGGTTCTGACGCCAACCGAAATCAGCACCAGCGCCGTGGTCTACGCCATGCTCGTTTCGGCTATTTTCTATCGCGATCTCACATGGGCCCGTATCAAGCGGTCGATCTACGAAGCGGGCATGATGACGGGAGTCGTCATGCTGCTGATCATGGCGTCGACGTCGGCGGGGTGGATCCTGACGCTGGAGCAGATTCCGGAGCGGTTCCTCGATTGGGCGAAAGGCAATTTCGATTCCCAGTTCTCGATCCTGCTGCTGATGAACTTCATCATGCTCGTGTCGGGAATGTTCATCGACCTGCCCGCGGCGATCCTGCTTCTCGCACCGCTGTTCATTCCGCTGGCCGCTTCGTATGGAATTGATCTCGTTCAGCTTGGCGTCGTCATGGTCGTGAACCTCGCCATCGGCCTCTATTCACCACCGGTCGGAACGACGCTGTTCATCGGCAGCATGCTGTCACGCGCCAGCATCGGTCAGACCGTGAAGGAACTGCTGCCGTTCTATGCCGTCGGGCTGACGGTTCTGGCTTTGATGAGCTATGTCCCCGCGCTGACCATAAAGCTGTAGGCGCGGGGGAGAATGTGATTGGCGGCTCAGCGAATCCCGGCCGGAGTCCAGCCGCGTCCCCCGTCGCCGAGCGCTTCGTATCCGGTGTCGGTGACGAGGATGGTGTCTTCCAGCTTGATGAAGCCGCGCTTTGGATGCGCCATGGTGGTCTCGATCGATATGACCATCCCCGGCTCCAGACTGCGTTCCTTGTCGTAACCCATGTAGGAGAGCCGCGGGGTATCCATCAGGCGCGGTGCTTCGTGGGTCACCAGACCCATGCCGTGCGCTTGAAAATGGAGATAGGGCTTATGCGGCGAGGCGGCGATCAGGCGCGCGCCGGCATCGTAGATATCGCCGCCACGCCGACCGGGTGCGATCGGTGCGCGGACGGCCTGCTGGATCTCATCGACGAAGCCGAGCAGATCCTGAAGCTCCGCGTCGGGCGTCCCGCCGACAATCCCCATGCGGCAAAGATCGCCGATGTAGCCTTTGTAATTTCCGCCCGAGTCGAGCGACATGATATCTCCGTCCGCGATCCGTTGATCTGAAGGGGCGCGATTGAGGCTGGTCCCAGCCGTGATCAGGAGATAGTCGAACACCAGCCCGCGATTGACTTCCTCGCGCCGCATGGCTTCCGTGACATCGAGCTTGGTGGCTCCGGGCACACAGTAAGTCTTGAATACGGTCTGCATCGCATCGACCACGCGTTCGGAAGCCTCACGCAGATAGACGATTTCCTTCGGGGTCTTGCGGGCGCGCAAGCGTTCGAGGGGGAAGACGGCGTCGACGATGTCGAGGTTGGGCAGGCCTTTGCGGAGTGCGGCTTCCGCGTCGGCGGGAATGAAGCCTGCTTCGACGCCGACGCGCCGGACGTTCCCGAGCTTCTTGACGTGGGCGGCCACGCGCTCGCCGGTCGAGACGCTGCCGGTGATCGAAAGGTCCACCGTTTCGGGCCAGAACTTCCCGAGCTCTTTTTCAAAGTTTTCAGTTGAAGCGCCGATATAGGCGGCGTTTTCGGGTTGGCCTTTCTGATAAACGAGCGCCGGCAGATAACGGCTGGTGCCGATCGCGTCCATGGTATCGAAAAAGAAGAAGCGATAGCCGCCCAGCAGATACTGAACGTTATGCTTGGATGTCGCGACGATGACGTCGATTCCCGCGTCGTCGAGAAGCCGGTCCAGAAGACCGGAATCAAACGGCAGCGCCGGGCGCCCCTTCGTGTCGGCAGCGGTCATTGGGCTCTCCCTGAGTCAGATTATTTTTTTCGCAAACGCGCAGGTCGGCCAGAGTTTGGCGGCACGGATATTCAAACGCAATGTGCTCGAACAGATTCGGCTGGGATCCTGGTCTAGCGCCTGCGCTCGTTCATGAGCTCGATTTTAGCGCGTTCGATCGTGCTCAAATCATGGCTCGCGCGAGCGATGTCGAAAACAGCGCGCGCGATCTGGCTCCAGAACAACAGCACAATTCCGGTCGCCAGCGCCGATAATCCAGCGAACGGGCGCATGGCCGCAGTCGGCACGCCGCGCGGAAGGGGCGCGTTCGGGTCCATCACGAGACCCAGGATCGTCATCGCCAACCCGGCCAACACGAGAAGAACGCCGAGACCGCCGAGGACATGCGCGATGATGCGCCCTATCAGATACCCTTTGGACGAGAGAGGCAGGGCGAGGGGGCGATGCGGCTCTGCGGCGGCAGCCGGCGCGATGCGGATGGCAGGACGGCCGGCTCCGTTGGGAGACTGGTGACGAGGTGCGAGATTGCGAACCTCAGCCGTTGGGCCGGCCTGCTGCCGCCGCGCCCCGTTCGCCGGTCTCCGGTGATCGAGCCGCGTCAGGGCATCCCGCGCAGCGGCGGCTTCCGGCGCTGCGCTGTGATGATCGGCCAGATGTCGGTAGAACTGGATCGCATGATCCACCCGACCGTTTGCTTCGGCGCGCCGGCCTGCATCCAGAACCTGTGCCGCGATGACTTGAGATGCCTGTACCATCACACCACCCCCAACTCCCGTGGCGATAGTATGACAGGTCAAGAAAAGAGTCTCGGGTTATTCACATGTCTGAGGATAAAGGGGGCGGTCTCGCACCCACCACGGCAGGACCCTGCGGCCGAGCCAGCCGCGTGTCGTGGCGAGATCGGTGGCGTGGTCGACATCCTGCAGGGTCGCGACGCGGGAGACGTGCATCCCATTGAGATTGCTCAGTGTATCGGCCAAGGCATGCTCGCTTGACCACCGGACATCCTGAAACGGGGAGAGAAGTTTCGGCCTCCGGCGCAGCCCGACGAGCCAGTAGCCGCCATCCGTTGCGGGACCGAACACGGCATCTGCGCTCCCAAGGGCCTTAAAGGCTGCCCGAATATGATGTGAACGGATTGCCGGGATATCCGAACCGATGAGGACGACGGGACCGGGAGGCAGGCGCCGAAAAGCGCGCTGCATGCGTTCACCGAGATCCCCCTGCCCCTGAGGAATTCCCAAGCCATTCGTGCGAGCGGGGCTCCGGGCGTCGCGATCCGGTGTGACAGACAACACGATCTGCCACTCCCTGGCCGAGCGCAGCCGCGATAGAACCGCCGTCGTCGTATGGCGATAAAAGGATGTCGCCTGCGGTATGCCGATCTCGCGCGCCAACCGGGTTTTAACGCGGCCAGCCACGGGCGTTTTGATCATCACAATCAGGCGGTTGCGAAAAGGCGCCACTTTTGGTGGCGCCTCTCGCGGGATTTTCGTCAAACGGCTCAGGCGCATTCGGCCAAGCCTCCGCGCTCAGCCGCCCGCCGGAGTGAAGATATAGCCGTTGCCATCTTTGGTGATGCTGCCCGCGCCAGGCATGCCGAAGTGATAGCCCGCGACCACAAGTTTATCCGCGACCGCGCGATCGAACATCTTGCGGCGGTTGGTTTCGGCCAGATCCGGCTCCTGATCGAACGCGGCTTGCCACGCTGGATTGCGCACGAACAGCGCGGGAATGTTCGCCACGTCGCCGAGGACCATGAACTGATGGCTGCCGGAGGTGACGAGATAGCTCGTATGTCCCGGCGTATGTCCATAGCTGGCAACGGCGCGAACATTGGCGATGGCCTCGGAGCCATCCTCGATCTGGCGCACGTTCTTCCACGTCGGGAAGGTCGCCTGAACCCGCTTTGCGAGACCCTGGCGACCATCCGGCAATTCGGACACGGTCGTCTCCGCCCAGTATTTATATTCAGCCGCGGGAACCACGATTTCCGCATCGGGAAAGACCTGAGCGTTCGTGCCCTTCTCCATCAACCCGGAGATGTGATCGCCATGAAAGTGCGTCATGACGATGGTGGAGATGCTTTTCGGATCGATGCCTGCTTCCGCGAAACCTTCCTTCATCATAACGCCGGCGGTCGGGGCCAACTGGCCTCCGGTGCCAGCGTCGAACATGATGGTCTTATCGCCCATCTTGACCACCGTGACGGTGAATGTGATCGGGACATGGGCGTCGGTAAGCCCTCCGTCGGTAAGGGCCTTTTTCGTCTCTTCGACGCTGACGCCCTTGATGAAGTTTGGGTCATGCGCTTTCTGCCAGATGCCGTCGTAGAGCTGCGTCACCTCGATATCGCCGACCTTGAAGCGGGAAAATTTCGGGGGAGCAGCGGTTTGCGCGGCTGCGGGCCGCAGGAAGGTCATCGGGCCGTTAAGTCCGAAAACCGCGGCGGTCGTGGCGGTTGAGAGAACGAAATGGCGGCGGGACAGCATGGTCAGGAGTCCTCCCTAAAAGACGTTCTGCCGAAAGACATGGTGTCGAAAGCTACGCGTCAAACCGCGTTCAGCAAACGGCGTCGGCGGCCTATCACGCGGTTTTGAAACCGGTCACCCGTAAAGCCGCGAGATCGTCTGTATCGGAAAGCGCAGGTAGTAGAGCGTGAGACAGAGGAAATTGCGCGCAACACGGGCCACATAACCGTCCTGTTGGTAGCGCGCGGCGCTGGTGATTGCGCGATTGCGAAGAATGACCGTCCGGCGCCGTCCAATCCGGCGGATAATGTCCACGTCCTCCATCAGCGGAAGCGGCCGATAGCCTCCGATCTGACGATAAAGCCGCTGCGGGATCAACAGCCCCTGATCGCCGTAAGGCAGACGAAGTAAGGCGCATCGGATCGCGGTGCCGACTTCGACCAGGCGCGGCCTGAAGCCCATATCGTCGAGCTTCAGGCGGAACGTCGCCGCGGCCAACGGTCTTCCGCCTGAATCGACGCGCTCCATGAACGCGTGTGCTTCATGTTCCCAGCCATGTTCGAGTGTCGTGTCCGCATGAAGGAACAATAGCCAGGGTGACCGCGCAGCTTCGGCGCCTGCGATGAGTTGGCGTCCCCGTCCCGGTGATGACCGGACGATGTCCGCGCCGGCGGATTCGGCAATCCGTGTGGTCCGGTCGGAGGAGCCGCCATCTGCCACGATCACCTCGCGCACCAGCCCGTCGACGACAGCCGGGATCAGCGCCGTAAACGTTGCGGCGAGTCGGGCCTCAGCATTCAGCGTCGGGATGACGACGGAGATCATGGAGCAAGGGACCAAGACAAAGACGCCGCTCTTATACGAACCTGTGCGCCTTCATTGAAAGCATTTCATTCTATTTGTTCTTTATATGTTCTTATTCGTTGGCTATGGTGTCCGCGTAGTGTGCATCGATCAGCGACACCATGCGGAAACCAAGCAATGCTCCGGCCCGGCCTTCGGCCGATACTCTCGTCGAAGAGGATCGCCGCCGCGGTCGCGGGGCGCGGTCCAATCGGGTCGGTCGTTATGAAAACGAACTGCGGGAGGATTTCGACGATGGTTGGGACAGCCTCGGCGAGCTGGACGCTTTCAAGACTGAGGTCCGCATCGAGCCGGCGCGCAGCATCATTGCGACCAACGACAGTCCGGACCTGAGTTTCGATCGTTCGATCAACCCTTACCGGGGTTGCGAGCACGGCTGCATCTATTGCTACGCGCGGCCAACACATTGCTACCTGGGGCACTCGGCGGGCCTGGATTTCGAAACCAAGCTGTACGCCAAGACCAACGGTGCCGCGCTGCTCGAGCAGGAGTTGGCGCGACCGCGTTATGTGCCGGCCACGATCGCGCTCGGAGCCGTGACGGATCCTTATCAGCCGATCGAGCGCGAATATCGCATCACCCGGTCGATTCTGGAGGTCCTGGAACGGACTGGACACCCCGTCGGGATCGTCACCAAGTCTGCTCTCGTCGTCCGGGATGTCGACATTCTTGCGCGGATGGCCGAGCGCGATCTCGTCAGGGTTGCGATTTCGGTTACGACGCTCGACCGCCGGGTGGCGCGCAAGATGGAGCCGCGCGCCGCAACGCCTCCGCGACGGCTGGAAGCTATCCGGCAATTGAGCGAGGCCGGCGTGCCTGTGAGCGCGATGGTGGCGCCCATCGTTCCCGGTCTTACGGACAACGAAATAGAACGCATTCTGGAGGCTGTTCGGGATGCTGGCGCCCGCGATGCTGGATATGTGCTGCTGCGGCTACCGCTCGAGCTCAAGGAGCTTTTCCGTGAATGGCTCGCGACAGAATTCCCGGATCGCGCGAAACGCGTGATCAGCCTGCTCCAGTCCATGCACGGCGGTCTGGATTACATTCCTGAATTCGGCCTGCGCCAGCGCGGCTCCGGCCCTTATGCCGAACAGATCGGATTGCGTTTCCGTCTCGCTTTGCAGCGTCTCGGCATGAACAAGGGTAGTTTCAAACTGCGCACGGACCTTTTCCAGCGGCCGGTCCTCAAGGGAGGCCAGATGCAACTGCTTTGACAGCACAGCGTTGACGTCCGACACTCCGCCTCATGCGGGGGATTGATTCGGGGCCGAGGGCAACGTTCGAGCTGGAAGCCGTGTCCATTCGGCTGACCGGAGGACCTGTCGCAGGTATCGACGAAGCGGGACGCGGTCCGCTTGCCGGACCCGTCGTTGCTGCAGCGGTTGTACTCGATCCGGACAATATCCCTCCCGGCATCGCCGATTCCAAGCTGCTCGATGCCGACGTCCGCGAGGATTTGTACGGGAAGATCATGGCGACCTCGAAGGTTGGGGTCGGCATCGCGAGCGTCGCTCGCATTGATCGCATCAACATTCTGCAGGCGACGTTGTGGGCGATGGCCCAGGCGGTCAAAGCTCTGGACCCGGCGCCGCGCCTCGCGCTCGTAGATGGCAATCGGCCGCCGCGTCTCAAATGTGAAACGCGCTGTATTGTGCAGGGCGACAGCAAATGCCTGTCAATCGCCGCAGCCTCGATCATCGCCAAGGTCACGCGCGATCGTCTGATGATTGCTCTTGGCAAGTCGTTTCCGGCCTACGGCTTCGAACGTCATAAGGGCTACTCGACGCCGGAACATCAGGCGGCGATCGAGCGGCTCGGTGTGACGCCGCATCACCGGCGGTCATTCCGGCCGGTGCAACTCGCGCTCGGATTGCTGACGCTGGAGACCGTTGTCGCCGCTTCGCCGTCCGTTAGCCTTGAAGCGGCACCGGAATAGTCGCGACGCCGCCTTAACCAGCTGTTAACCCTGTGCACGGAGGATGATCCTGCGCGTCGTGTAGGATGCCTTCGCGTGTAAAATGTTGTGTTGGTGAGTCACCCATGGTCCTGCGTCATCGGGCAAGCCCGGCCCCGCGTGTTAATCAGATTCTCCGTGGCGATTGTCTTGAGGAGCTGGCGAAGCTCCCGGATGCCAGCGTTGATCTCGTCTTTGCCGATCCCCCTTATAATCTCCAGCTCGAAGGCAATCTGCTTCGGCCCAACAATTCCGTGGTCGACGGCGTTGACGATGCCTGGGACAAATTCTCGGATTTCGCGGAGTACGATCGCTTTTCGCGCGCCTGGCTCGGCGAATGCCGCCGCGTGCTGAAGCGGGACGGTGCGATCTGGGTGATCGGGTCCTATCACAACGTCTTTCGTCTTGGCGCAACCCTGCAGGATCTAGGCTTCTGGATCCAGAACGACATCATCTGGCGCAAAACCAATCCGATGCCGAACTTCCGCGGTAAGCGTTTCACGAATGCCCATGAAACGTTGATCTGGGCCGGGCGCAGCCAGAAATCGCGCGCCACGTTCAATTACGAGGCGATGAAGGCGGGAAATGACGATCTTCAAATGCGTTCGGACTGGTTGTTTCCGATCTGCTCCGGGCCTGAGCGCCTGAAGGACGAAGGCGGCCGCAAGGCGCATCCGACGCAAAAACCGGAGGCGCTGCTGCATCGCATCCTGCTGGCGACGACCAATCCCGGCGATGTGGTGCTCGACCCGTTCTTTGGGACCGGAACGACGGGCGCGGTCGCCAAGAAGCTCGGCCGCCGCTGGATCGGGATTGAGCGAGATCCTGACTATGCCCGCGCCGCGACCGAGCGCATCGAACGGGTGCAACCCCTGGGTCCGAGCGCGTTGGAGACAACCCGCTCGAAGCGCGCGGAGCCGCGCGTGCCGTTCGGTACGATCATCGAGCTTGGCATTCTGGAGGCGGGCGCGCCTTTGTTCGATGAGCGCCGCAAGGTGCAAGCCGAGGTCAAAGCCGACGGCACGCTTGCCTGGGGAGGCTCGCAGGGATCAATCCACCGTCTCGGTGCTGTCGCCCAAGGCAAGAGTGCGTGCAACGGCTGGACATATTGGCATTTCGAGGTCGAGGGGAAACTGAAGCCCATTGATGCGCTGCGCGAGCAGGCCAAGCGTCAGTTGGGGCTGAGCGGACAGCCGCGACCGGTCGTCGAAGCGGCTGAGTAAAGGTTATCCGCATGCCATTGCGCACATCGTGCAGAGCTCCAGCGGTTGTGTCATCTGGATTTCCGCCTGCGCGGAAATGACGGGAGGAGAGGCTATCTTGGCCGGGCATTCGGGGTCTGGATTCCGCGGGTCAGACAGCCGATTCGTGACGCCGTGAACATGAAACGGAGATGAAAGGGTTCTGGATTTCACGAATTCCGGAAGCCCAAAAAAGAGAAAGGCCGCCATCTCCCCTGCGGCCTTCTTTCTCCCTTTGGTCTTGCGAACCTTACTTGAGGGGTTCGTAGACCGGCGTGCGATCGCCGAACTTGTAGTTCACGCCGAGGCGCACAACCACCATGTCATCGTCGAGGCTGAAGCGGGCCTTTTTATCATAGCTGGTCTCTTTCCACTTCGTGCACTTCCAACCGCAGCTAACATACCCGCCTTCCGTGTAGGTGTAGTCGAAGCCTTTCGAGTCGTTGTCGAACCTGACCCAGAGCGCTTCGGCTTTGATCGTGAAGCGATCCGAGTGCAGAAATTCCACACCGCCGCCAGCAACCCAGCCCCAATCCGAGCTGCTTGAGTTCTTGTGGCCGCTATAGCCGCCGTAGTTGTTCGTATCGTAGTAGCCGCCCCACTTATGCTCCATTTCACCGTAGGCAACACCGCCGGTGGCGTAGATCATGATGCGATCATTGGCCCAGCCGATGCGTCCACGCGTGGTGCTGAACCAGTCGAGTGAACGCGAGTGGTGGAAGTCGTAGTATTTGTTGTTGTCGCCGCTATCGACCCAGTTGATGTCGCTCTCGATTCCGAACACGACGTTCCCGCACTGCAGGTTGTAGCCAGACTGCAGGCCACCCGTGAACCCATTGTCTTCCAGGTCGTACCGAGACTTATACGACAGCGTATTGTAGTGGTCGTTGAACTCACCTTCAGAGTGTGCCCAGCCGACGTTGCCGCCGACATAGAAGCCGGTCCAAGGACCAGGTGCGCACCGGTCTTGAACGACTGGAGCGGGAGGAGGTGGCGCCGCGCGCCGTGGCATGCCGTCAGCAGCAGCCGGGCCACAGTAGGCGGCGGCCAGTGCGAGAGCACCGGCTGTAAGCCCTGCGAGTTGTTTCATCGAGCTGTTCCCGTTGATCAAAGGTTTTCATTTCGAAGTGCCCCCATTCCGTCTTTGGTCGAATTTTTGCTGCACGCGCCGACAGGGCCGACCAATCACCTATCTAAGCTAGCGATTCGCGTGCAGCGTCCATGGTAATACACGCATAAGTTGCGTATGTTGCAGCAACGCATCACACCTTCGCAGCGCTGCGAATTGCAGGTAGCTTGCTGTTTTTGTTAAGGAAAATTGATATTTCCCGATCTGCTTGCGGAGCGCGATTGAGCAGACGGTGCGTAACCTGTGGTTACATTGAGTGCCTTTTCGGCGCCACGCTTACATCTCGCGCAAGCCGTGCGCGATCACTTTGCGCATCAGGCTGGGCAGCGCTTCACGGTGCAGGCTGCGCCGCGGGACCCACCGGCAGCGGGCAGCATCTGCCCAGAACGTCAGGGCACTGTCCGATGGCGTAACGGCCCGATAGACCTGCAACTCAAGGCGAAAGTGCGTGAACGTGTGCACAACCTGGCCCGGCACTTGCCACCAGTCCGCCCGGACGGGAACGGCCCGCAGCGCATCGGTGACCACGCGCGGATCTTCAAGCCACTCCGTCGAGGGCACTTCCATCATTCGCGCCAGCAGCCCGGTTTCGTGGCGCTGACGCAGCAGCACGCAGCCATCCTCCCGCAATGTCAGGAAGGCAACGCCGAAACGTGTCGGCCTCTCGGCTTTCCCGACCTTGGCCGGAAGCGAGGCCGCGCTGCCGTCGGCGCGAGCGCTGCAGGTCTTGGTCAACGGGCACATAAGGCAAGACGGGCGTTTCGGTGTGCAGATGGTGGCGCCGAGATCCATCATGGCCTGGGCGAAATCGCCCGTGCGCGTGGGAGGTGTAAGGGTTGCGGCGAGTTTCCTCAGGATCGGCTTGGACGCCGGCAGAGGATCACGTACTGAAAACAGGCGGGCGACGACGCGTTCCACATTGCCGTCGACTGGCGTTGCGCTCTCGCCAAACGCAATGGCAGCTATGGCTGCGGCGGTATAAGGCCCGACGCCGGGAAGCTTGATCAGCTCCGATTCCGCGGCCGGGAAGCGTCCGCCATAGTGCTCCACGACATGGCGCGCGCAGGCATGCAGATTGCGCGCGCGGCTGTAATAGCCGAGCCCGGCCCATACGCTCAGCACGTCGTCGAGATCCGACGCGGCGAGTGCCGTGACGGTTGGCCAGCGCTTCAGGAACTTGTCGAAATACGGAATGACAGCCTTGACCGTCGTCTGCTGCAGCATGATTTCGCTCAGCCAGACGCGATAGGGATCGGCGACCTTTCCAGGCGCCATGCGCCACGGCAAATCGCGGCGTTCGGCGTCGTACCAGGTGAGCAATGCGGTGGCGGCATCGAAGCCGCGAAGCGGCTGCTCCCGTTGCGTTGCTGCCACAGCAGTCACATCGATCACTCCGTGAGCCCTGCGAATCACCTCGAAGATGGTAAGCAAAGCCATGGCCTAGGGAAGTGTTTGGGATGCAATCGTGAACAGATCCGGCAACGCGACGACGACCCCGCGTGCGGTTATAGGGGCGCCCCGCCGCGGCGGTCAGGTGGCAGGTGCGCGCAGCGTGTCCAGCTACGTGCCGCGGCTGACGCGCAAAGCGTTCGAGAAATACGGGTTTGCCACCGCAGCCCTGCTGACCGACTGGGCCACCATCGTCGGAGCGGACATCGCAAGCTTTACGGCTCCCGAGCGGCTGAAATGGCCGCGCGACGTCAATGCCTACGGAGATGTCGAGGACGGGATGCAGGGCCGCCCGGGAGCGACGCTGGTCATCCGTGTCGAGGGTGCGCGCGCCCTTGAGCTGCAGCACAAAAGGCAACAGCTCATTGAACGCATCAACGCAATGTTCGGCTATCGCGCAATCGCTGATGTCCGGTTCATTCAGGCTCCTATCGATGCGACGGGAGCGCCCAGGAGGGCGCGGCTAACGAGCCCGGCGCGCCAGGCCAACATCAGTTCACCTGACGTTGCAGCGATTCAGGACGAGGCCTTGAAGGCGGCTCTTGCGAATCTGGAAAGCCACATTCGCAGCCAGGCGAAATAGGCAGGGCCTGTCGCCTCTTTAACTTATAGGCCAGCGGGCAAGTTGCTCCTGCACAGCTGCAAAATATCCACGAAGAGGGAACCCGAACGGGGGGCGCAACGATATCGGGGCGTAGCCGCCGCACCGCGCAGCCGGTCGTAAGTCGGCAACGTATCGCCGGAGTTCGAAACCATGTTTGTTCGCAGCGCGCTAGCGGTTGTTGCCCTGCCTCTGATCGCCTTTTCCGTAAGTGCGGAGACAGCCGAGAAAAGTCCCGCTGCCCCGTCGCAGACAGCGGCTTCGGTGACTAAAAGCGAAACACCAGCCAAGACGACTCGCCTTCAGAAGAAGGAGCTTAGCTACGCGGAGGAGCATAAGCTCGAGATGAAGCGGTGCATGGACGCCTGGGACGCCGGGACGAGCATGACCAAGACGAAATGGCGCGAGATCTGCAAGCGCACTCTGGACGAGCGCCTGCCCCACAAACGCGCCACCCGTTCCGGAACGGCTCCGCCGAAATCATCCTCGAGGTAAAGCACCACCAGCCGGTCACGCGGGTGTGACAGCCATTCAGTTGGCATTCAGCGCCGATTTGCCTTAAGTCGGTCGCAGCTATGCCTTTACTGGCACTTCCGTGGAATCCGAAGGAGTGACCCTTGTCCGATATTTCATTCGCTGGCATCGGGGCAGCTGTCAGCCGTCGCGCGCTTCTTGCTGCGGGAGGCGCAGTATTGGCGATGACATGGGGCTCCCAAGCGTTTGCCCAACGCCGTTCAGGCCCGTCGGAAGTCTCGGTCGAAGAGCTGATGAAGCCGGGCGAGTTGCCCGATCTGGTCCTTGGAAGTGCCGATGCGAAAGTGACCATCGTCGAGTACGCATCGATGACCTGTGGTCACTGCGCCAATTTCCACAACAACGTCTTCCCGGAACTGAAGAAAAATTACATCGACACCGGCAAGGTGCGCTTCGTCATGCGCGAGTTTCCGTTGGACAACCTCGCTGCGGCAGGCTCGATGCTGGCGCGCTGCGCCGGCGGCGACAAGACCTACCCGATGATCGAGATGTTGTTCGCCAAGCAGTCGGATTGGGTGGTGCGCGAGAATCCGGTTCCGAAGCTGTTCGCGCTGGCGAAGCAGGCCGGTTTCACCCAGGAAAGCTTCGATAAGTGCCTGACCGACGACAAGCTGCTGTCGCAGATCGAGAACGCGCGTAAGCGGGCGAGCGAGGCGTTCGGTGTCAGCTCGACGCCGACGTTCTTTATCAACGGTAAGCGTCTCGAAGGTGCGCCGACGATCGCCGAGTTCGATAAGGCGCTTGAGCCGCTCCTGAAAGGCTAAACAGCTGCGCGCGCTATCCGGCAAGTTTGCACACAGTGGGCTGGTGTTGCTGATGGCAGCGATCAGCCTAGCCGGCTGCGCCGACGAAACATCCTTGTCGTCGGCTCTGCAAGCGGCGGGCGCGCAGCCGGTCAGCGGCGGGGCGAGTGTCGACCAGCCGCAGTTCGATCCGTTTGCGCAGAATACAGGCTACCGGCCGGCGCGCGAGGTGATCAAGAATCCAAGCCTCGCGGAGATCATGAAGCCGGGCCCGCTTCCTGAAATGTCCGTGGGCCGGGCGGACGCGCCGGTGACGATCATCAAGTACGCGTCGCTGACGTGCCCGTATTGCCGGCAGTTTCAACTGACGACTTATCCACAGTTGAAGCGCGAGTACATCGACACCGGCAAGGTGCGCTTCATCCTGCGGGAATTCCCGATCGGATTTCAGTCCGGCGCGGCCACCATCGCGCTCAGATGCGCAAAGCCTGAGAAGTATTTCGACCTCTATGGCAAGTTCATGAGCCAGCAGAACGCCTGGGTCAGCCAGGAGGTCCGGCGCGATCCGATCTTCAAGATCGCATCTCAGGTGGGGATGACGCGCGCAGAGTTTGACGCCTGCTACGAGAATCAAGGCATGATTGCCGCGCTCAATCAGGTCAAGGAGCGGGGGCG
This sequence comes from Pseudomonadota bacterium, assembly GCA_023423275.1. Lineage (GTDB taxonomy): Bacteria > Pseudomonadota > Alphaproteobacteria > Rhizobiales > Hyphomicrobiaceae > ZC4RG25. The sequence goes on along the minus strand of JAFAFW010000058.1, from coordinate 190,544 downwards.
CACGCTGGGCGTCATTGGAACGCCGAACTTTTTCGTCAACGGCAAGCTGGTGAAGACCGTGCTCGGGATGCCCGAGATCCGCCAGATGGTCGATCCGATCATCGCAGGGCAGGTGGGGTCTCACACCGCGGCGGCAAACTAGCAGCCGAAACAGAAAGACCCGCCCGGACCGCGGTGACTGCGGGGGACAAAGGTCGTCCATGCACATCCATCGGCTGAGGTTGCTCGGCTTCAAATCGTTCGTCGAGCCGACCGACCTGATCATCGAAAAAGGATTGACGGGTGTCGTCGGGCCGAACGGCTGCGGCAAGTCCAACCTGCTCGAAGCGCTCCGCTGGGTAATGGGCGAGACGTCGCACAAGTCGATGCGCGCGGCGGCGATGGACGATGTCATTTTTTCCGGTACGGCGACACGCCCGGCGCGCAACGCTGCCGAAGTCACGATTTTCCTCGACAACAGCAAGCGCACGGCGCCGACGGAGTTCAACGACTCCGACGAGATCGAGATCACGCGCCGTATCGAGCGCGAGGCGGGCTCGGCGTACCGGATCAACAGCCGCGAAGCGCGTGCGCGGGATGTGAAAATCCTGTTCGAGGATGCTGCGACCGGAGCTCGGTCTCCGGCGCTCGTGCGTCAGGGGCAGATCGGCGAGATTGTCAACGCCAAGCCGGAGCAGCGTCGCCGCATTCTGGAGGATGCCGCAGGCGTGGCTGGCCTTCACAGCCGCAGGCACGAGGCGGAGCTGCGCCTCAAGGCCGCCGAGAACAATCTCGTGCGCCTGTCCGATATTCTCGGCCAGCTCAATGCGCAGATCGAAAGCCTGAAGCGGCAGACGCGCCAGGTGAAGCGCTACAAGGATCTGTCCGGTGAGATTCGCCGTGCCGAGGCGATGCTGTTGCATTTGCAGTGGGCGGATTCGCAGGCACAGGTCGAGGCCGAGGAAGCGGCGCTCGGCGAGGCGCTCACGCGACTGGGGCTCGCAACGCAGGCCGAGGCGGAGGCCTTGCGCGAAGAGGCACGCCTGGCGGGCACGATCCAGCCCTTGCGCGACGAGGAAGCGACGCGGGCCGCCATCCTGGCGCGGGTGAAGGTGGAGCAGGAGAATTTCGAGCGTGAGGCCGAACGCGCTCAAGAGCGCGAGGAGGAGCTGAAAGGCCGCGCCGCACAGCTCGCCGCCGATCTCCAGCGCGAAGAGAAACTGATCGGCGAAGCCCGGCAGATCATCGCGCAACTCGAGCAGGAGCAGCAGGCGCTGAGCCAAACCGATACGCAGGCCGCCGGGCGGGAAGCGGACGTGCGGCAAGCTCTCGCCGACGCCACGGCTGCGCTTGAGACAGCCGAGGCGGAACTGGAGCAGCTCACCGCGCGCACGTTTGAAGCGCGTGCTCGCAAGCAGAGCCTGACGACGAGCCTCAATGAAAGGCGTGATCAGGCCGGGCGGTTGGAGCGCCAGCTCGCCAATCTGGACACGCAGGTCCGTGATATCTCGGCAAGGGCTCCTGATGCAATCAAGCTCACCGAGACGCAGGCCCTGGGGCAGCGGCTGTCGGCAGAGCTGAGCGCGTTGGAGAAAGCAACGACAGAGGCCGACGAGCAGGTTGTCGTGTCGGCGGCGGAGGCGAAATCCACGCGCGAGTCCAGCCGCCTGGCAGATCTGGCCGCGCGGCAGCTCACGACGGAATTGAATACACTGTCGAAGCTCCTGATGCCGGGGCAGGATGTGGCCTACGAGCCGGTTCTCGACCAGCTTCAAGTTGCGCCAGGGTATGAGCTGGCTCTGGGGGCTGCACTCGGCGACGATCTCGATGCGCCGACCACGGCAGAGTCCGCCGTCTACTGGCGCCTGGTTGATCCGGTTTCGGAGGACGCGTCGCTGCCGGAAGGGGCAGAGCCGTTGATCGAGCGTGTCGACGGGCCTCCCGAACTCACACGACGGTTGCGCCAGATCGGAGTCGTCGCGCGCGATCTTGGGGCGAGCCTGCAGCCGTCGCTGAAACCCGGCCAGCGCCTCGTGACGCGGGAAGGCGATCTGTGGCGTTGGGATGGGTTTATCTCTGCGGCTGAAGCGCCGACGGCCGCCGCGCAGCGTCTCGCAGAGCGCAACCGCCTGACGGATATTCGTCGCCAGGAGACCAAGGCGCGCGAAGTCGCGGCTGCGGCGGCAACCAAGGCGACCGAGGCCGCAACACGCCATCAGCAGGCGGAAGCGGAAGAACGGCGGTTGCGGCAGGTTTGGCGCGAGACGCAGGGAAAGCTTGCAAAAACGCGCGACGCTCTCAGCCACATCGAGCGCGCGGCCCGCGAAACCGAAAGCCGGCTTGCCGCCGTTTCCGAGGAGAAGGCGCGGACAGAAAGCGCCCGCGTCGAAGCCAAGGCGCGGCTCGCGGAGGCCGAGTCCGCTCTGGCTGCCGCGGCATCCGAGGAAGATCACGAGCCGGCTTTGGCTGAGGCGCAACAGAGCGCACGCGCGGCGCGGGACCATGTGGCGGAACGCCGGACGACACTTGCCGGTCTCGAGCGGGACCGGCAAGCGCGTGCGCAACGCCGCGCCGCAGCAACCGCGGAACGTACGCGTTGGGCGGAGCGCAGCGCGAGCGCCGAGCATCAGATCAGCGCGCTGCGTGCGCGCTTGACGGAAACCACGGAAGAATTGGACGAGCTGGCGAAGCTCCCGCCGCTGATCGAGGACAAAAGGCACAAGCTTCTGAGCGCATTGAGCCAGGCCGAAGACGAGCGGCGCGCTGCAGCGGACAATCTCGCGCGAGCCGATAACGCGCTGCGCGACTCCGCCCAGGCATTGCGCGCGGCGCAAACGGCCGTAATGGGCGAACGGGAAGCGCGTGCCCGGACCGAAGCCAGACTTGAAGCCGTCCGGCAACGGCGCAGCGAAGAAGTCGCAAAGATCCGCGATGTACTGGGTGTCGCGCCGGAAGGATGTCTCGAGATTGCCGAGGCCAAGCCGGGCTCATCCTTGCCGTCTCTGCCGGATGTCGATCGGCATCTGGCGCGGCTGAGGGCAGATCGCGAGCGGCTCGGCGGCGTCAATCTTCAGGCGGAGGAAGAGCTGCAGGTTCTGCAAGAGCAGTTCATCCGCATGGAGACCGAAAAGACGGATATCGAATCCGCGATCGCCAGCCTGCGTGGTGGCATAGGCCAGCTCAATCGCGAAGCCAGAAAACGCCTGCAGGATGCGTTCAACGTCGTGGATGACCACTTCCGCCGCCTCTTCACGACGCTCTTTGGTGGCGGCGAAGCGAAGCTCGAAATGGTCGAGAGCGACGATCCCCTCGAAGGCGGATTGGAGATTATCGCCAAGCCGCCGGGCAAGAAGCCGGCAACACTGTCATTGTTGTCGGGTGGCGAGCAGACGCTGACGGCGCTGTCGTTGATCTTCGCGGTGTTTCTCACCAATCCCTCGCCGATCTGCGTGCTCGACGAGGTCGACGCGCCGCTGGACGACGCCAACGTCGATCGCTTCTCGACGCTGATGGAGCAGATGGCGAAAGAGACCGAGACACGGTTCCTGGTCATCACCCACCATCCGATGACGATGGCGCGGATGAATCGCCTGTTCGGCGTCACCATGGGCGAGAAGGGCGTGAGCCAGCTCGTGTCCGTCGACCTCGCGACCGCGGAGCGTTTCCTGGAGGCCGTATAACTCCCGCGCCTCCAGTGCCCTTACTTGATCCCGGCCAGAATGTCCGGCTTCCGTGTCAGGATATCCGATGTCACGTTCTTGACGTCGCGCAGGCCGCAGAGCGCCATCGTGATATCCAGCTCCTTGCGGATGATCTCCAGCGATTTGGCAACACCCTCCTGCCCCATCGCGCCGAGGCCGTAGATGTAGGAACGGCCAATAAAGACGCCCTTGGCGCCCAATGCGAGCGCCTTGATGATGTCCTGGCCGGACCGGATGCCGCCGTCCATCAGCACTTCGATGCGGCTTCCGACGGCCTGCGCAATACCCGGCAGCGCGGCCACGGAGGACAGCGCACCGTCGAGTTGGCGCCCGCCGTGGTTGGACACGATCAGCGCGTCGGCTCCACTCTCGGCCGCCTTTTGGGCATCTTCCGGATCGAGGATGCCCTTGAGGATCAGCTTGCCACCCCACTGATCCTTGATGCGCTTGACATCGTCCCAGCTCAGCGTCGGGTCGAACTGCTCGGCGGTCCACGATGACAGCGCGGTCATGTCGCCGACGCCTTTCGCGTGCCCGACGATGTTGCGGAATGTGCGCCGCTTGGTGCCCATCATGGCCATCCACCAGCGCGGTTTGAAGGCGATATTGGCGATGTTCGGGATCGTCAGGCGCGGCGGCGCGGTAAGGCCGTTCTTCACGTCCTTATGACGCTGGCCGAGGATCTGCAGATCGAGCGTCAGGACCAGCGCCGAACACCCGGCTGATTTTGCGCGGGCGATCAGACGATTGATGAAGTCCTTGTCGCGCATGACGTAGAGCTGAAACCAGAATGGCTTGCTGGTGTTCTCGGCCACGTCCTCGATCGAGCAGATGCTCATGGTCGAGAGCGTGAAGGGGACGCCGGCCGCCGCCGCGGCGCGGGCCGCCAGGATTTCACCATCCGCATGCTGCATGCCGGTGAGGCCAACGGGGGCCAGCGCGACGGGCATGCTGACCGGTTGGCCGATCATGGTTGTCGCGAGTGTCCGGTTCGACATATCGACCGCCACCCGCTGGCGCAGATAGATGTCGCGGAAATCCGCCTCGTTGGCGCGATAGGTGCCCTCGGTCCAGGCGCCGGAATCCGCATAATCATAGAACATGCGCGGCACACGCCGTTTCGCGAGAATGCGAAGATCCTCGATGCAGGTGATGGCTTCGGCCATAGGTGACGCTTCCCCCGACGGATAAACATTCGGGCGCAAGCTTTCGTCCAGTTCTGACGTCCGGTCAACACAGACCTGTCATCGACGCCGATCTGCCCGACTGCATCCTTGTCCTGACTGCACGTTGCTGCCAGAACATCCCCATAAGAGCAAAGTGCAGGGATGGAATTGTCATGGCTACCAAGGACGAAACGATCGGCTTCATCGGGCTCGGTGCGATGGGTCGCGGCATGGCCGCCAACTGCGTCAAGAAGGGCTTCAATCTGGTCGTTTACGACGTCAAGCCGGAGCCGATGGAGGCGCTGGTGGCTTTGGGCGCGACGGCAGCCAAGGATGTCGCTGACGTGGCAAGGCAGTGCAGCCTCATCATCACCGTGCTGCCAGCCGGCAAGGAAGTGACCGCGACGATCACGGGGGCCGGTGGCCTGTTCGATCACGCCAAGCCGGGCACGCTGGTGATGGATCTTTCGACCGTCGAGCCGGAAACCACGGACGCCCTGCACGCAGAAGCCAAGCGCCGCGGTTTCAGGGCTGTCGATGCCCCGATCGGCCGGCTCGCCTGGCACGCGGAGCGGGGCGAGAGCCTGTTCATGGTCGGCGCCGAGCCGGACGATTTCGAGCGCGTCAAGCCATTGCTGGATGCCATGGGTACGACGGTCCATCATTGCGGACCGGGCGGGACTGGCACGCGCACGAAGCTGGTTAACAATTACCTGGCGATCATCTCATGCCAGCTCAACGCCGAAGCGCTGGCACTGTCGCAACGGTTCGGGCTGGATCTCGGCAAGACGCTGGACGTCATCCACGGCACGACGGCGACCAACGGTCAGCTCAAGATCAATTGGCCGAACAAGGTGCTGGCAGGCGATACATCGCCGGGTTTCACGATTGATCTGGCTCACAAGGACCTGTCGCTGATCGTGGGCGCGGCAAATACGGCGCGGCTGCCGCTGCCGGTCGCAGCAGCAACCCGTGAAGCGTTCTCCGGCGCCCGTGCGCGGGGTTATGGAAGTCAGGACTTTTCGGCCATGGCAGACGTGTTGTGCGATCTCGTCCAGGTCGAGCGGGCGCGCCTGTCGAAAGCTTGAGCTTCGCGGCCGACCTTACCAAATTCCATGTGGCAGCAACGAACTGCCGCCACATGCGTTTAGGCGGGGTTCAAAGTCGCAGTGAGCCGAGAACCCATGGCCGAACCGGCTTCTTCCGATCGTTTCTGGCGCTTGCTGGCGCTCGCCGCATTGGTTGTGGCCGGCCTGTTTATCGGCGAGCGCTACGTCCGATTGTTCGCATATTCCGCGGTCACGCCACGTGCGGCCGTGCCGCGCGCGGAACTGACGGGCAAGGAACTTCAGGCGACGGAGTTGTTTGCGCGCACCGCCCCTTCAGTGGCTTACATTTTCACGCATATTCCCGCCGGCCAGATGCGGGGCGGCACGCAGACCGGCACACAGGAGGAATCGGGCGGCACAGGATCCGGCTTTGTCTGGGATAAGGCCGGTCATGTCGTGACCAATGCCCACGTCATCGCCGGAGCCGACGAGGTCGGTGTCGTGATCGATAAAGGAGACGTTATCCCCGCGCGGGTGGTCGGGTCGGCGCCGTGGGCCGATATCGCCGTCCTGCGGTTGAGCCGCCCGCCGGAGAACTTGCAACCGATCGCGGTTGGAACGTCATCGGATCTCGTCGTCGGGCAGGAGGTTTATGCGATCGGCAATCCCTTCGGCCTGTCGCGGACACTGACGAGTGGAATTATCAGCGCGCTTGACCGGATGTTACCGAGCGAAGCGGGGCGCGAGATCGCCGGCGTCATTCAGACAGACGCGGCGATCAATCCTGGCAATTCGGGCGGTCCGCTCGTCGATAGCGCCGGCCGGCTGATCGGCATCAATACGGCTATCCTGGCCCCATCCGGTACGTTCGCCGGCGTCGGCTTTGCGGTGCCTGTCGATACCGTCAATCGCATCGTGCCTGAACTCATCCGCACCGGCCGCGCGCCGCTGGCAGGCATTGGCATCCGGGTGTTTCCGGCCGAGATGACCGCCCGGCTGGGAACGCCCGGTGTGGTTATCCAAGGTGTCACGCCGGGGTCCAGTGCTGCGCGCGCGGGGCTGCGCGGAATGGGTCCGCGCGGTGCGGTCGGCGACATCATCGTTGCCGCGGATGGGGAGCGCGTCAACGAGCTGGCGGATCTGACGCGGCAGCTCGATAAGGTCGGCATTGGAAAGACGGTGAAACTCACGGTCCTGCGTGATGGCTCGGAGCGCACCATCGATGTCCAGGTTCAGGACATCAATTCGTAAGCTGAAGGCAGTCCGTCGCCCCGGACGCATCCTCGCGGGAGGAGCTGCCACGTTCAGGACGCAGCAGCAGCTCAATCGACTGGATTTCCGCTTGCGCGGAAATGACGGATTGGGCGGCAGCGTCGTCGGATCCCAGCTCTCCCGGGCTTCCTGAAACGAGAGCGCTGCTGGAGTCTTCCCGGTTCACTCGGAGCCCCGGCTCTGCGCTCCGCTCCGGCCGGGATGACAAACGGGTCGGACTGATCCGACAATCCGACGAGTCCTGGACGCCGACGGTTCCAGGCCCGTGCGCCGGGCGGCGCTACACTTGGTTGCCTCAACGCCAAAAAGGCCGCCCTCGAATGAGGGCAGCCTCTCAATTCAATCAAAAGCTGAAGCCAGCAGTTCCGCCCGCGGCGAGATCAGCGCGCCGACGATCCGCCGCCAGCACCACCCGCACCGCCAGCACCCGGACCACCACGGCCGCCACGTCCCGGCGTCTTGGTTTTCGCGGCTGCGCTCTTGCCCGGCAGCAAGCCTTCACGCTGCGCGCGCTTCCGCGCCAGCTTGCGCGCACGGCGCACGGCTTCCGCCTTCTCGCGGGCTTTCCTCTCGGACGGCTTTTCGTAGTAGTTCCGGAGCTTCATCTCCCGGAAAATGCCCTCACGCTGCATCTTTTTCTTGAGCGCCTTGAGAGCTTGATCGACGTTGTTGTCGCGAACGAGTACCTGCACGCGTTCCTGTCCTGAGCTGTTAATGCAATGGCCTCAAACACAAGTAGCCACCCCTCCCTGGCCGCTCTGTAAGGGGTGGTCGCGGTATTCTGTGACGCTCTCATAGCAAAAGCGGACGACCAAGTCCATAACCCGCTGGCCGGTTACTGCCGATCAGGTCTTCGGGCGAAGTTTGTTGACGTGGCCCATTTTCCGGCCGTTGCGGGCTTCCCGTTTCCCGTAAAGATGCAGCATAGCACCTTCATCGGCCGCGATCCCGGCCCAGGCGTCGGCCTCGACGCCGAGGAGGTTGAGCATCTCGGCATCCGAATGGCGAGCGGTCGAGCCCAGCGGCCAGCCAGCAACGGCCCGGATGTGGTTTTCGAACTGGTCGACGTAGCAGGCGTCCATCGTCCAGTGTCCGCTATTGTGAACGCGTGGGGCGATCTCGTTCACCATGAGGGCCGGGTCGGCCTGCGGTCCCATGAAGAACATCTCGACAGCAAGGACGCCGACATAGTCCAAGGCCTCGGCAATCCGGTGCGCGAGCGAGCAGGCGAGCTCGACTTCCGCGTCTCCGAGTGCGGATGGCACGACCGACCGCCTCAGGATGCCCCCGGCGTGCGTATTCACGGGGATGTCGTAGAAGGCCACCGCGCCACCGCCGCCGCGTACGACGAGAACCGACACCTCGCAGGCAAAGGACATGCGCTGTTCGAGAACGGCCGGCGCGTGGCCGATATCCGATAAGGCTGCCGCAGGGTCGTCGCCCGGCGCGAGAACGACTTGGCCCTTGCCGTCGTAGCCCAGGCGGCGGGTCTTCAGGATGCCCGATCCGCCGAACCGCTGTAGCCCGCGGTCGAGGTCATCCAAGTTGTCGACGGCCGCGAACGGCGCAACCGGCACACCGAGACCGGCAACGAACGTCTTTTCGACGAGCCGATCCTGGGCCACCTCGAGCGCGCGGGCGCCTGGCCAGACCGGAACGGTGTGTGACAGCGCATGCGCGGCATCGACCGGCACGTTCTCGAACTCGTAGGTGACGACATCCACGCCTTTGGCGAAGGTGGCAAGGCGCTCAAGGTCGGTGAAGTCGCCGACCGTCTGCCGCGGCGTGACATCGAAGGCCGGGCAATCCGCTTCGTCTGAATAGATGTGCGTGCGCAGGCCAAGTTTGGCGGCGGCCATCGCAAGCATACGGCCGAGCTGACCGCCACCGAGAATCCCGATCGTGCTGCCGGGCGGCAGCTGACGCGGCCGACGACCTGTGTCAGGCATCCTGCGGCGCCTCTGCAACCGCGGCGCTGAGTTGCGTCCGGAAGTCCTCCAGGCGGCGCGCCAATGCGGCATCCTGGAGTGCCAGGATCTGCGCGGCGAGCAGGCCCGCATTCTCTGCGCCCGCTTCGCCGATTGCCAGGGTTCCGACCGGAATTCCGGCTGGCATCTGAACGATGGAATAGAGGCTGTCCTGGCCCTTCATCGCGCGGCTTTCGACAGGCACGCCGAGCACCGGCAATGTCGTCAGCGACGCGACCATACCCGGCAGATGGGCGGCCCCTCCGGCTCCGGCGATGATGACGTTGAGGCCCCGCTCCTTCGCCGATTTGGCGTAGGCGTAGAGACGGTCGGGGGTACGATGGGCCGAGACGATGCGCGCCTCGAACGGGACCTTCAGCTTAGCCAGGATGTCGGCGGCACGGCGCATCGTCGGCCAGTCCGACTGGCTTCCCATGATGATGCCGATTTTCGGTTGCGTCGCGCTCATCGATCCTGGCTTCCTTGCGTGTCAATCCAGGACTGACTGCAGATGGTGTCCATTGATAGTGGACACTCAAATAGCCAGTGTTCGCAAACCTTGGCAAGGGTTCGGCTCAGGCGATGATATCGGGAAGCAGCTGATCCTCGAGCGCCGTGATCCTGTCCTTGAGCTTGAGCTTGGTGCGCTTCAGACGCGAGATCTGGAGCTGATCGGCACGCGGCTCCGCCTCCAGCGCAGCAATTGTGGCATCGAGCTCCCGATGCTCGGTACGGAGCTTCGCCAGCAGCTCGCGAATGTCTCTTTCGTCTTGTCGCTGCATGTACCTGATCGGCTGAGCCGCGCTCCCTCGCAACCCTGCCATCGCGCTAGCATCGATTGATTGCGGAAGCAAGATAGCAGCAGCCGGCGTCGAAGAAAAAGGGACGGAAAAACCGACGCTTATGCGAAAATCACGGCGACGAAGGGGGCGGGCACTCGCCTCTTTTCCACCGCGCCTGAGTCGACAGCGGCGTGCATTCCTGGCAAAATACCCGAGTCTTCAACTCAACCGGAGGGCAAGATGTCGGCGTACCCACATCTCGCTGAACTTGCGGAAAAGCATCGGTTACTTGAGCAGAAGATTGAAGAAGAACTGGCCCGACCCTCATTCGATTCCGCGAGGGTGAGCAGCTTGAAGTTGGAAAAACTCAAGCTGAAGGACCAGATCGCCAATATGGGGCCTGGCAAAGTCCGACACTAGACAACATCACACCAGCAGACAGACCAGAGCGGCCGAGACGCCGAAGATGTGTGTAACGCCTTCTTTCGGCCGCTCGTCTGCTGCCCTGCCTCGGCGCGCACTATGATGCGCCCTTCTTTTCCAGCGTTGAGGTCGCTGCCCGCTTTCTGCGATGTGTGGCCAGCGTTCCCAGGATGATGAGTGTTGCCCCTGCGAGGGTCGCTGGCGCGGGGATATCCGAAAAGAACAGATAGCCGAACAGGACCCCCCAAATCAGCGTGGTGTAGTGCACCGGCGCGAGGCGGGACGCTTCGGCGCGGGCGAAAGCGTGCGCCAGCAGGAAATGTCCCGCCACGCCGATAAGACCGACCAGCAGGAACAGCCCCAAGTCCTGCCATGACGGCGCGACCCAGACCAGCGCGGCAGCGGGCGCCAGAAGCAAGGCTGGGCCGAGTGTCTGAAACCAGACGATGATTGAAAGCGCGTCGCGCATTGCTCGCGCCCGGAGCAGTACAAGAGTCAGCGCGTAGGTCAGCGCGGAGAGCACGCAGGCCAAGGTGCCGTAGATGGCGCCGTTGGTGTACGTGCCCAGGCCGACGCGGCCGCCCGCAATCAGCAACATGCCGGCGAACCCGGCGATCAGCGCAATGACGATGCGGGTATCGAGGCGCTCCTTGAGAAACAGCGCGCCGAAAACCGCGAGAAACATCGGTGACAGAAACGACAGCGCAATCGTGTCCGCGAGAGGAAGCTGGCTCAATGCGAAGAAGAAGGACGTTGCTGTGACGACGACCAGAACGGAGCGTGTCGAATTGTAGAAGATGGCTTCGCGGCTCGGCCATCCGGGCCGCGTCACAATCACCAGCATTGAGGCCCAGAGCAGACCGGAGGCAAAGCGCAGGAATGCGATCTGAAATGTCGGATAGCGCGGCGTCATCGATTTGATCAGCGCATCCATCAGCGACAGCAGGCCATCCGCCGCGATGGCCAGGAGAATGGCATGAGTCATGCGTCCCTCATGGTGAGCAAAACGGGGGTGCAAAACCAAGGAGTTTGATGTGTTCGCGCGTTGCCGCGCGGCTTGCTGCTTCGAAAGATCAGGTCCCGACGACCAGCGGCGCCGTGAGCCGCCGCAGGGCGGCAATCACGCTGAGGCCGGTCACGAGTCCCGTCCTCGGGTTCTCGGCGTCGGGGATGTTCTCGATCGTCATCTTGAGATTGGACGATTCCGATTCCACGACCACGGTATGCGTGTTGCGCGTCACCGTGGGATCGGCCCAAAGCTCCACGATCGTTTGATCCGCGCCGATACCCGCAAGAGACAGCGCGACCGAAACGTTGAGATTGGCCGGAAAGCCTTTTGCCGCCTCGCGGGCGCTGCCGGAAAACACCATCAACGGCTCGCTCAGTCCGTCCAGGGAGATGCCCTTTTCGACCAGCAGCGGTGCGCCGGCGACACCGCCCGGCGGCTTGCGCGTGATCAGGCGGACGGAATGCACCTTGTCTTCAGCCACGGCCCGGACAGCATCAAGACCGAGAATCGCGCCGCTTGGAACGATGATCTTGCCGCCGGTCTCGCGCGCGAGATCGATGAGATCCATATGCTTCAACAGGGCGCCGACGGACAACGGCATGAACGTCTTTCCCTTGCGCAGCGTCGGCTCGGCGACGTCGCGGAAATGCGCGGCGGGGAGGCATTCGACGATCACATCGGCAACGTCGGCGAGTTGGGAGGCGGGCAGGATCTCAGGCTTGTTGCGGAACCTGGCGAGGTTGTGTCCGGCCTTTGTCGCGTCCCGGACCGCGACCGCCGCCAGCTCCATGCCCGGTATGTCACCGGCATCGACACGGCGCGCAACCTTGAGGCCGATCGCGCCAAGACCGGCAATCGCGAGCCTTATCGGCTTCATTGCATTCCTCCCGTTTCGACGTTCCGGGCATCAGCCGCCCGACCGTCCGGGCTTGATAGCACCGCGCGCCAACAACAGATAGCCGGTGCGCTTTACGTCGCAAGGCCCTTCGCAATGTCGCGGAGCTTGAACTTCTGGATCTTGCCGGTCGAGGTTTTGGGAATCTCGCCGAACACGACAGCGCGGGGGCACTTGTAGCGCGCGAGATGATCGCGGCACCAGGAGATGATCTCCTCGGTCGTGGCGCTGGCGCCAGGTCTCAGTTCGATGAAGGCGCAGGGCGTTTCGCCCCAGGTCTCGTCGGGCTTGGCGACGACCGCGACGTGAGCAACGGCGGGATGCTTGTAAAGGGCATCCTCGACCTCGATTGAGGAGATGTTCTCGCCGCCCGAGATGATGATGTCCTTGGAACGGTCTTTCAACTGAATGTAATTGTCCGGATACAGCACGCCGAGATCGCCGGAATGGAACCAGCCTCCAGCGAAGGCTTCCGCCGTCGCCTCCGGGTTCTTGAGATAGCCCTTCATGACGATATTGCCGCGGAACATGACCTCGCCCATGGTTTCGCCATCGGCCGGGATCGGCTGCATCGTTTCGGGATCGAAGACGTTCAGGTCCTCCAGCGCCGGATAGCGGACGCCCTGCCGGGATTTCAGCGCAGCACGATCCGCAGCCGGAAGCTCATCCCATTCCGTGTGCCAATCGTTCACGACGGCTGGGCCATACGTTTCGGTCAGCCCGTAGACATGCGTCACCTCGAAGCCCGCCTCCGCCATCGCGCCGAGGACGGACGCCGGCGGTGGGGCGGCTGCGGTGACGAACTGAACGTTGTGGGGAAGCGGGCGCTTGTCATCGACGGGCGCATTGAGCAGCGTCGTCATCACGATCGGTGCGCCGCACAAATGGGTCACTTTGTGATCCGCGATCGCGTCGTACATCGCCTTGGCGCGCACCCACCTGAGGCAGACATGGGTCCCCGCCACCGCCGACAGGGTCCAGGGAAAGCACCAGCCGTTGCAATGGAACATCGGCAGCGTCCAGAGGTAGACGGGATGCCGTCCCAGCCCGGCCGCGATCACGTTCGCGTAGCACATCAGGTAGGCGCCGCGGTGATGGTAGACGACGCCTTTCGGGTTACCCGTCGTGCCGGACGTATAGTTGAGTGTGATCGCATCCCACTCGTTATCTGGCATCCGCCAGGCAAAAGCGGGATCGCCACCGGCGAGAAGCTGTTCATAACCGAGATCCGATAGCCGCTCGCCGGACTGCGGAAATTCGATATCGTCGTAGTCAATGATGAGTGGCTTGACGTTGGTCATGGACAAGGCCGTCTTGATGGTCGGCGCGAATTCCCGGTCGGTGATCAGAACCTTGCTTTCGGCGTGATCGAGCTGGAAAGCGATAACGGCCGCATCCAGCCGCGTGTTCATCGCATGCAGGATCGCGCCCGTCATCGGCACGGCATAGTGCGCTTCGATCATCGGCGGCGTGTTGGCGAGCATGACCGAGACGGTATCGCCACGGCCGATGCCACGTTGCGCCAGTGCCGAGGCCAGCTTGCGAGAGCGGGCGTAAAGATCGCGGTAGGTGGTTCGCTGACGACCGTGGATGATGGCCACGTGATCGGGATGGATACCCGCTGCGCGTGACAGCAGCGTCAATGGCGTCAACGGTTGAAAGTTGGCGGCCGTTTTGTCGAGGTTCTGCTCATACGCGGACATGATGGTTCTCTGAAGATCACACGGCGTGACAGGGACGCTAACCTAGCGAAAGCCCGATCTGCAATCATAGGGCCAAACCTCTGTCGCGATCACGGGATCGTCATCCGACAAGCACGGCGCACGCCCCATCCCAAATCAGCTTGAGGGATATGAAGAACAGGCAGGCGTAAGCGATCTTGTAGAATGGCTCCTGGGGGACGCGCCGGGTGAGCCAAACCCCGGCCATGATGGCAAGCGGTGCGAGCGGGATCAGGACGGCGACGGTCTTGAGATTCGCCAGACTGAATTGCCCCAGGAAGAAGTAGGGCGGCACCTTCACCAGATTGATCACGGTAAACAGCATGATGCCGGTGCCCGCGTAGACGACGTTGGGCAGGCGTTGCGGCAGCATGTAGACGGAATACGGCGGGCCACCCGCGTGACTGACGAAGCTGGTAAAGCCCGAGATCATCCCCCAGAAGCTGCCCTTGCTCACGTTCGGACCCGGCGCCGTGCCGCGCGGCTTGAGGTTGAACCAGTGGGTCAGGGTAAACGCTGCGCCCACCAGCCCGACCAGAAGCCTCACGTGCGCTTCGGTCACGTACGTCGCGGTCGCCCAGCCGATCAGGACGCCTGCAATCGAGGCGGGCAGCAGGATCTTGAGATTCGGACCGCTCCAGTCGCGCCGATAGGCCCAGACACCGATCCAGTCCATTGTGATCAGGATCGGCAGCATGATGCCGGCCGCCTGAACCGGCGAAATGACGAGAGACATCAGCGGGACGGCGATGCCGCCCACGCCACCGAGAAAGCCGCCTTTCGACAGCCCCGTGAGGACAATCGCCGGGATGGCGACAGCAAAAAACCAGGGATCGGTGATCATGTGCTGGATTGCGAGCGAGGATGGGGTGCGCGCAAGCCGCGCCCGACCGTCCATACAGTGTTCGTCCGAGGGGCGCCAGTCCCGTCAGGTCGAATGGAGCTGCGGTGTTCAGCGGCCAGTCTTTCCCTGGCGCCACTTGCGTCGCCATCCAATCGGCCGTTTAGATACTTCAAAATACCCGGGCAGCCGGAAAGAGGACAGGGATGAGCCGCTACCAGGAAGTCTATGCAAGTTGGAAGAAGGACCCGGAAGCGTTCTGGGCCGAGGCGGCAGGCGACATCGCCTGGTACAAGCTGTGGGACCGGGTATTCGATCCGTATATGGGCGAATACGGCCGCTGGTTTCCCGGTGCGGAGTGCAATACCGCCTATAACTGCCTCGACCGGCACGTCGAAGAGGGACGCGGCGCGCAGAAGGCGCTGATCTACGACAGTCCGGTCACAGGCACGAAACGGTCGTTCACGTATGCTGAGCTGACCGATGAAGTCGCGACATTCGCCGGGATCTTGAAGGATCTGAACGTCGGCAAGGGCGACCGGGTCATCATCTATATGCCGATGGTGCCCGAGGCCCTTATCTCGATGCTCGCCTGCGCGCGCATTGGGGCGATCCACTCGGTCGTGTTTGGAGGGTTTGCGGCCAATGAGCTGGCCACGCGGATCGACGACTGCAAGCCAGTGGCAATTGTGTCCGCGTCATGTGGCGTCGAGCCGGGTCGTGTCGTGCCCTACAAGCCGTTACTCGACAAGGCGATCGAACTTAGCGCACATAAGCCCGATCACTGTGTCATCCTGCAAAGAGAAAAGCTGGAAGCGCCGCTCACCGACGGCCGCGATGTCGACTGGGCGGCGGCCGTGGCTGACGCGAAGGCGCGCGGTCGCAAAGCAGCCTGCGTGTCAGTCGCCGCGACCGATCCGCTCTATATTCTTTACACATCGGGTACGACCGGGTTGCCCAAGGGCGTCGTGCGCGACAATGGCGGACATATGGTTGCCCTCAAATGGTCCATGCGGAACCATTACGGCATGGCGCCCGGCGACGTGTTCTGGGCCGCGTCCGACGTCGGTTGGGTGGTCGGTCACTCCTACATTGTCTATGCGCCACTTCTGCTCGGTGCGACGACCATCCTGTACGAGGGCAAGCCGGTCGGTACACCGGATGCGGGCGCCTTCTGGCGTGTGATTGCCGAACACAAGGTGGCTGCGATGTTTACTGCGCCAACCGCATTCCGGGCCATCAAGAAAGAAGATCCCAAAGGCGAGCTGATCAAGAATTACGATCTCAGCAACTTCCGTACGCTGTTCCTCGCCGGTGAGCGCGCCGATCCCGAGACGATCAAGTGGGCGGAGGAGAAACTGTCGGTGCCGGTGATCGATCACTGGTGGCAGACCGAAACGGGCTGGGCGATCTGCGGCAATCCAGTGGGGCTCGGGACGCTGCCGGTCAAATACGGTTCGCCGACCGTGCCGATGCCTGGATACGATATTTCGGTGTTGGACGAAAAAGGTCAGCCGGTGCCCGACGGGGAATCGGGAACGCTGGCGATCAAGCTTCCGCTGCCGCCGTCCTGCCTGCCGACGCTGTGGAACGGAAATGACCGCTTCCGCAAGAGCTATCTTAATGAGTTTCCGGGTTACTACACGACATCGGATGCGGGCTATCGTGACTCCGGCGGCTACGTGTTCGTCATGGCGCGCACCGACGACGTGATCAACGTCGCCGGGCATCGCCTATCGACGGGCCAGATCGAGGAAGTTGTCGCGCAACATCCCGATGTCGCCGAGAGCGCCGTGATCGGTGTTGATGACGAGACCAAGGGGCAGCTTCCCGCAGGCTTCATCGTCCTCAACGCGGGCGTCAACCGGGACCCGAAAGAGATCGAGGCAGAAGTCGTCAAGCTGGTACGCGAAATCATCGGTCCGGTCGCCGCGTTCAAGAATGTGATGGTCGTCAAGCGGTTGCCAAAAACGCGATCCGGCAAGATCCTGCGCGGCACCATGCGTCAGCTTGCGGACGGAAAGCCGTGGAAGATGCCAGCGACAATCGACGACCCCGCTATCATCGATGAAATCGCTGACGTTCTGAAGCAGCGCGGCGCGATGCGCAACGCGCCGGCTTCAGGATAAATCGGACGCCAACGCGTGTTCGGGTGAACCATGCGTCGCTGTTGGCGTTGTCGTCACGACGGTATGTGCTCCGCACTGCGGCGCTCGCTCCGTCCGACGGCATCAACAACGGAGATGGCGCGCCGTGCAATGGCCAGACCTCGAGCGTCGCACAGCACTCGTGACTGGAGCGAGTTCCGGAATCGGAAAAGCGATTGCGGAAGAACTCGGGCGATGCGGCGTTTCAGTCGGCGTCAATTATCATTCAGGCCAGGCGCAAGCCGAAGACGTCGTCGCTGAAATTTCGTCCGCTGGCGGTCGTGCTGTTGCCCTGAAAGGCGACGTCGGCAGGGCTGAAGACTGTGAACGTCTCGTCGGGCAGGTGGTCGATCATTTCGGCAGACTCGATATCCTGGTGGCAAATGCCGGCATTCAACGTGACGCATCCTTCACCGACCTGTCGCTCGCGGATTGGCAACGGGTCATCGACGTCAACCTGACGGGACCCTTCCTCTGCGCGCAGGAAGCCGTGCGCCGGTTCCACAGCCAGCCGCAGCGTCCCGATGCAAAATCGCGGGGCAACATCATCTTCGTGAATTCGGTGCACCAGGTGATCCCTTGGGCCGGACATGTGAACTATGCGGCGTCCAAGGGCGGACTTAAGCTTTTGATGGAATCCCTCGCCCAGGAAGTGGCGCAGGAGAAAATTCGTGTGAATGCGGTTGCGCCAGGCGCGATCAAAACGCCCATCAACCGACCCGCGTGGTCAGAGGAGCACGCGCTGCAAGCGCTCTTGAAGCTCATTCCTTACGGCCGGGTCGGTGATCCTGAGGACGTGGCGAGGGCGGTCGCGTGGCTGGCGTCCGATCAATCGGATTATGTCGTCGGTACGACCTTGTTTATCGACGGTGCGATGTCGCTCTATCCGGAATTTCGCGACAACGGCTGATCCCGCCCGGCGCGAATGTTCAAGCCTCGATGCGAACTCACGGGCCGTTTGGGCGTTGCCTTTGCATGGGCACCTCGGCGGTTCGGGGAAACGCTTACGAAAAGGAGGCTCACATGAAAGTCAGAGACGCGATGCATCCCGGAGTCCAGTGGGTTGAGCCGGGTACACCGGTGATGAAACTGGCTCAGATGATGCAACAGCACGACATCGGCTCGATTCCTGTCGGCCAGAACGACAAGCTGGTCGGCATGGTCACCGATCGTGACATCGTATGCCGCGGGATGGCGGACGGGCGCGATACGTCGGCATTGACTGCGGGCGATGTGATGACAGGCGGAATCGTCTTTTGCCGGGACGACGAGGAGATCGAGGACGCCGTGCGGATCATGGAAACACGTCAGATCCGCCGTTTGCCGGTGATCGATGGCAATAAGCGCATGGTCGGGATGCTGAGCCTCGGTGACGTCTCGCACGGGGCGCCGCGCCAGCTCTCCGGCGAAGTGCTGCAGGCGGTCTCCGGGCACCATAAGCAATAACCGCTTTTTTCGGGTCTCCGGGCGGGAGAGCTCGCGGCTGTTCCGTGCCGGAATATCTTGCTTTTCCGCCTGCAGAGTGACAGCGCGGAATCAAGGGATCGTTTACTGAACAAGAAGAACCATATCGAAAAACAATCTAAGTCACGGATGGGTAACGGGAAACCGAGATATTGGACGCTGTACAATTAATCTCGAGTTCCTGGTTTTTGCTATGGTTCTCTTGTCGCGACGCAAATGCTCCCGGCCCCAAGGCCCGGTGGCGCACGAGCAATCCGCAGCCCGACTTTTCTCCAGCAGCTGGATCGAACGGCAGCTTGGGGGCGCAGAGCGGCGAGGCGTTATCGTTCTGATCTGCGGCTTCCAATTTGCCAGAGGACGCAAGTCCCGAAAATCGCACCCGCAGTTCCCGCAACGGCGTATCCGTCGGATCGTTGAGCACCATGGCGGCCGCTTCATCGAGTCCTCCGACACGGTCGTGCAATTCTTTTGGGGTTTTCCGCGCTCCGAGGAGGGTGATGCGCGGCGCGCCGTCATGGCAGCCCTCCGGGTGGTCTCGGAGTCTCCGACAGGGTTTGAAATCCGGTGTACGGTGGATACGGCCCATCTCGTCGTCGAAGGTGGGGTGTCTTCGGCTGCAGCCTTGGACTTGAGCCCTCGTCCACGGATTGCTGCAGAGCAGGGGCCCGGCGAGGAAGCCGGTGCGGTTATCGTAAGTCAGGCTGTAAAGTTGCTCATGGGCTCAGGTTTTGAGCTGGCGTCCGTTGGATCATCCTTCACTCCTGAACGATTTCGCGTGCTTGGCGCCAACACACGTCGTGCGATGCCAAGGCAGGTCTCGATCATCGGGCATCATGCGGAGCGCGAGGCGATCTTAGCGTGTTGGCGCCGGGTCCTCGGCGGGGAGCCGGAATGTCTCGCGATCACCGGTGAGGCAGGAATCGGAAAGTCGACGATCCTGCGTCTGTTGCAGCGCGCGTGTGCGGCCACAGGCGGGATCTGGATCGAGATCGGATGTCTGCCCGAAACGCGACAGGTGCCACTGTATGGTCTGCTGCAGTGCTTGCGCCAACTGCATTCCGAGCCGCAAACCGGGCTCGCGGATATGCTCGAGGCCGGGAGTGTCGCAGGTCACGCCCTGATGGACGAGGTCCTCGATTTGACGTCGTCTCCGCTCGCGTCCGAACACGACAGCACAGGCACCTCCCGGCAGGCTATGTTGACGGCCTTGGTTTTTGATTGGCTCCGGTCTTCCAAGCGTGCCCGGCCCATTGCGCTGGTCTTCGAGGATCTGCATTGGGCAGATGCCGCGACGATCGAATTTGTTGCGGCTCTAGGCAGTCAGTTGGAGCAGTTTGGTGGACTATGTCTGGCCTGGACGTCGCGCCGGAGCCAACTCGCCGGTTTTGAGAGGACCGCAGCCTGCACGCCTCTCGCATTGTGCCGCTTGTCCGCGGCAGAGATCGGACAGATCGTTGCCGGTCTTCCTCAGAGTGCAGACTTGCCGGCGGGGCTGACGGAGAAGATCGTCGACCGTTCCGAAGGCGTGCCATTGTTTGCCAAGGAGCTGGCGCGCTTGTGCAAAAGCGTTGGCGCGACAAAGAATATTGATCTTCTGCTGGAGCCTGGTCCACTCAACGCCGTCCTCTTCGCGCGCCTCGACGCGCTGGGTGAGCTGAGGCCGTTCGCGCAGGCGGCAGCGGTTATCGGCCGGGATTTTGATTCCACCACGCTGGCCGCTGCCTTGAAAATGGAGCATGCGCAGCTTGCCGATGGTCTCGCCCGTCTCGTCGAGGAAGGCATTCTCGAGCGGTTCCCAGGCCGTTGGCATACCAACACATTCCGGTTTTCTCACGCGTTGCTGCGGGATGCGGCCTATGCCTCGATTTTGGAAGTGCACCGGCGTGGCTTGCATAAAAGCATCGCCGAGTTTCTGTCGCGGGATGCGGCCCGGGAGTCGGACCATTCTCCGGAGATCGTCGCCGGCCACTTCGCAGCGGCAAAAGACGACCGAAGTGCCTTTTCTTGGTGGTGCAAAGCGGGATGGCGGGCCGTGCGGCTATCGGCTTCTCGAAGCGCTGTGGAACACTTCCGGCGCGCGCTGGCGGCACGCGCGCGCGATCCCGCTGCCGGAACACTGGCGCAGGAAGTCGATATTCTCCGCGCACTCGGTGTGCAGCTGGCAGGAATCCACGGCAACGCCGCCGATGAGGTGCTGGAGATCTGTCAGCGCTGTCTGAATTTATCCAGACCCCTGGGAGGCTCGATCGTATGGGATGCGACGTGGATGCTGCACTCGTGTCTTCTTGTGCGCGGAAACGTCACAAAGGCTCTGGAAATCGGCGCGCGCCTGGTTTGTGATATCGATCAAAACGGGTCGGACGAGCGGCGCATGCGGGTTCATCGCGTGCAAGGGCTTGCACAAATGCTTGCAGGACGCCTCGAAGTGGCGTTCTCGCATTACGCGGTCGTTCTGGACCTCTATAGCGAGGCGCGCCACGCGAGCTTGCGGTTCCAGAACGCGTCGGACCAGGGCGCGGTCGCCCATGCGCATATGGCGTGGGGCAAGGCCATTGCCCGCTGTCCAAAATCGTCGACGCATCATGCCGAGCGTGCCTTGGCGCTGGCGTCCAGGCTCCAGCACCCTCACACGAGCGCACATGTCATGTGCGTCCTTGCAGCGCGGGCGCAAACGGTTGGTGACAGGCACAACGCTTCGGCGTTGGCATTTGCCGGCAAGTCTTTGAGCCAAAGATATGAATTTCCGTACTGGCTCGCCTGGGCCAATATCATTCTCGGATGGGCGCAGGTGGATCGGGGCGGCGACGGACTTGCTAAAATTGACGCAGCAATAAAGTCCTACGCCCGGACGGGGGCTCAGCAAGCCGTCCCTTATGCGCTACTCCTTTATGCGGAGGCGGCATTGGCGGCAGGGCGGCCCAAATGCGCACTTTCTGCTGTTCACGACGGCTGGCGGATCGCCCATGAAAACGGGCTTTTTCTCTACGCGGCGGAGCTTTTCCGCGCGCGCGCCAAAGCGGAAATGCAGCTCGGTGCGGACATGCGGACGGTGTCAGGACATCTCAAGCGGGCGCACGCTTTGGCAAGCAGGCAGAAAGCTCATTTATTTCGCGCACGCGCCAAAGCTGCGCTGAAGGAGGCGATCGTTCAGAACGATTATAAGAATATGGCTTCCGTACTTTGAAAATACCATCCTAAATGCGGTATGATTGAAATACGGGCAGGTTTCGCGGAACGCGTTTTTGGGGCCACACTTTCGGGAACTCAACATCATTCACGGCGTCATTTTAACAGAGAGACTATTGTCTCCGCATCCCGTCACTGGAATCACTCTATGATCGAGGCCGTGTTCCCAGGCCGGGGCTGGAGTCATTTTGCAATGAGGTGCCGAGCGTGCCGAAAGGCCCGATCCATCGGCGAGCCCGATTGAAGCCTTCTGATGCATCGGTTGAAGCGATGCGTGCGGACGTGCGTTTGCTGGATCACGACCCTATAGATTCTGTACTCCGCCGGAAAGTTGTCCGCGAGTTCGTTGCTAGTGAGCGGTCACCGCTACAGATCAGCGCGGATTTCGACCCACTTCCGCCAGAAGTGGTCCTCATGGTTGGTCGCGTGTGGCGGATTGTTCCGGCCGGCAGGCGGATAAGGCACTGCGACGGATATACGGCAGGAGCTGTGGTACAATGTGAGCAAAATTTAATATGGAGCCGGGAAGCGGGCGAGTTGCCAAGATGATAGGCTCATCCCACTTCCAATGGGGGATAGATGGCAAGAGCTAGCCATCTTAACGTGTGGCGAGATCGCGAGCGAGAATGAGCATGACCTCCTCAGACGAGATCTTCAACATCTACGCGCAGAGCTACGATCGCCAGAAGCAGCACGAGTCTACGCTGAAACAGTATCTCGAGGGCTGCCGCGACGATCCAATGCTGTACGCCAGCGCGGCGGAACGCATGATGAAGGCGATCGGCGAGCCGAACTTCGTCGATACGTCTAAAGAACCGCACCTCGGTCGCGTTTTCCTCAACCGGACGATAAAGGTCTATCCGGCCTTCAAGGACTTCTACGGTCTGGAAGAGACGATCGAGCGCATCGTCGGATTTTTCCGTCATGCGGCCCAGGGCCTCGAGGAGCGCAAGCAGATCCTCTATCTGCTGGGACCGGTCGGCGGCGGCAAGTCCTCGCTGGCCGAGCGGCTCAAGGAGCTGATGGAGCATTGCCTCGTCTATGTCCTGAAGGCGGGTGACGAGATCAGTCCAATTTTCGAAAGTCCGCTCGGGCTGTTCGATCCCATTGCGATGGGGCCGACACTCGAGGAGCGGTATGGCATTCCGCAACGCAAGCTGACGGGGCGCATGTCGCCGTGGGCTGTGAAGCGCCTCGACGAGTTCGGCGGCGACATTTCCAAGTTCAAGGTCGTGAAGCTTTATCCCTCGCGCCTGCGGCAGATCTGCGTGGCCAAGACCGAGCCTGGCGATGAGAACAACCAGGATATTTCATCGCTTGTCGGCAAGGTCGATATCCGCAAGCTTGAATTCCATGGCCAGAATGACGCCGACGCGTATTCCTACTCCGGCGGCCTCAACCGGACGACGCAAGGGCTTCTCGAGTTCGTGGAGATGTTCAAGGCGCCGATCAAGATGTTGCATCCATTGCTGACGGCGACCCAGGACGGGACCTATGTCGGCACGGAGAACGTCGGCGCGCTGCCCTACCAAGGCATCATCATCGCGCATTCGAACGAGAGCGAATGGCAGAGCTTCCGCTCGAACAAGAACAATGAAG
Organism: Pseudomonadota bacterium; assembly: GCA_023423275.1. GTDB lineage: Bacteria > Pseudomonadota > Alphaproteobacteria > Rhizobiales > Hyphomicrobiaceae > ZC4RG25. The sequence continues at coordinate 167,343 of JAFAFW010000058.1, read as the reverse complement.
CCTTCCTGGATCGGATCTGTGTCATCCAGGTGCCGTACTGCCTCCGCGTTTCCGAGGAAAAGCGCATCTACGAAAAGCTGCTCGCGCAAAGTGAAGTGTCGAGTGCGCCTTGCGCCCCGGGCACGATCGAGATGCTGGCGCAGTTTTCGGTTCTGACCCGGTTGAAGGAGCACGAGAACTCAAGCTCGTTCTCGAAGATGCGGGTGTATGATGGTGAAAGCCTGAAGGACTCCGATCCGCACGCGAAGACGATCCAGGAATATCGCGATTCAGCGGGGATCAACGAGGGCATGGACGGCACCTCGACGCGCTTTGCGTACAAGGTGCTGTCGGAAACGTTCAACTACGACACGCATGAAGTCGCCGCTGATCCGGTGCATCTGATGTTCGTTCTCGAACAGGCGATCCGCCGCGAACAGCTTCCTGAGGAGACTGAGAGCAAGTTCATCGAGTTCATCAAGGAGGAGCTGGCGCCGCGATATGCCGAGTTCATCGGCAATGAAGTCCAGAAGGCCTATCTCGAATCCTATCATGACTTCGGCCAGAACCTGTTCGACCGTTACGTCGCCTACGCCGACGCCTGGATCGAGGATCAGGACTTCAAGGATCCGGATACGGGGCAGCTCATGAATAGGCAGCTTCTGGATCAGGAGCTGTCGAAGATCGAGAAGCCGGCAGGCATCGCCAATCCGAAGGACTTCCGCTACGAGGTCGTGAAATTCTCGCTGCGGGCGCGTGCCAAGAATGGCGGCAAGAATCCGAGTTGGACGTCGTACGAGAAGATCCGCGAGGTGATCGAGAAGCGGATGTTCAGTCAGGTCGAAGATTTGCTGCCGGTGATCAGCTTTGGCGCCAAGAAGGATGGTGATACGGAAAAGAAGCACGAGGAATTCGTGAGCCGCATGGAAGCGCGTGGGTACACGCAACGTCAGGTCCGCCGCCTGGTGGAATGGTACATGCGGGTCAAGAAGTCCGGCTGAGGAGGCCGCGCGGGGCATGCATATCGTCGATCGCCGTCTCAATCCCAAGGCCAAAAGCCTTGGGAACCGGCAGCGCTTCCTCCGACGCGCAAAAGCCGAAATCAAGGAGGCCGTGCGAGACGCGATCAAGCGGCGTAAAGTCTCCGAGATCGATGGCGGCGAGAATATCCGCATCCGCTCGAAGGGATTGCGGGAGCCGTCGTTCGGGCTCGGCAGCAATACGGGCGAGCGCGATTTCGTGCTGCCCGGCAATCGCGAGTATTCGGTCGGCGACGTCATCCGCAAGCCGGAGAGCGGCGCGGGTGGTGGTGGCCAGAAGGGCAGCCCCGATGGCGAGGGTGAAGACGATTTCGTTTTCAGTCTGACGCGCGAAGAATTTCTCGATCTGTTTTTTGATGACCTGAAGCTGCCCAATCTGGTGAAGGCCAAGCTGAAGGATCTCCGCGCGCCAGAACCCGTGCGCGCGGGACTGACGACGGATGGGCCGCCCGCCAAGCTCAATCGCTTGCGGACGATGCGGAACAGCCTGGCGCGGCGGATTGCATTGCGCCGCCCGCGTGTCGCAGAGCTTGATGAACTGGAAGCGCAAATCGCGGAAGAGGAATCCCGCGAGACGCCGGATACCGAATTGGTGGCCAAGCTGAAGGCTCGGTTGTCCCGGCTGTCGTATATGCGCAAGGCTGTGGCCTACATCGACCCCATCGATCTCACCTACAATCGGCACGAACGCCGGCCGAAGCCGAAGACACAGGCGGTGATGTTCTGCCTGATGGACGTTTCAGCCTCGATGACCGAGTCGCTGAAGGATCTCGCCAAGCGGTTCTTCATGCTGTTGCATCTGTTCCTGTCGCGGCATTACGCCGAGGTCGACGTCGTTTTCATTCGTCATACGACGACGGCGCAGGAAGTCGATGAGGACACGTTCTTCCGCGATACGGAATCCGGCGGCACCGTTATTTCCACCGCACTTGAGGAAATGATGCGCGTGGTTGCCGAACGCTATCCGGTCGATGATTGGAATATCTACGCGGCGCAGGCCTCGGATGGCCATAACTTCGACGACGATATGGAACGCTGCGTGACGATGCTGGAGCGGGATATCCTGCCCATCTGCCAGTATTTCGCTTACATTGAGGTAATGCCCGAGGGGCAGACCGCGCCGATGCAGAGCGTGGCATGGGCCGGCTATAGCGAGGTTGCTGTCGGCAGCGCGCATTTCGCCATGCGGCGTGTTTCGTCGGCAGGCGAGATTTATCCGGTGTTTCGCGAGCTCTTCTCATCGTCGACCTCCGGTGGAGAGGAAAGGGCGGCGCGATGACAGGGCTACCCAATCGCGCTCCTCTGTTCGACAGCGCTGAGTGGAATTTCGATCTCATCAAAAAGGGTTACGACGCCATCGAGGAAATCGGTGTCGGCGAGATGGGGCTCAACATATATCCGAACCAGATCGAGGTGATCACGGCCGAGCAGATGCTCGATGCGTACGCTTCGATCGGTATGCCGAACATGTACCGGCATTGGTCATTCGGGAAGCACTTCGCGCGCGAGGAAGTTCTCTATCGCAAAGGCGCGCGGGCGCTGGCTTACGAGCTGGTGATCAATTCCGACCCCTGTATCAATTACGTCATGGAAGAAAACACCATGACGATGCAGATGCTGGTGATGGCTCATGCGGCCATGGGGCATAATCATTTCTTCAAGAACAATTATCTGTTCCAGCAGTGGACGGACGCGACCGCCATTCTCGATTACCTGCGCTTCGCCAAGGAATACGTCGTCGAGTGCGAAGAAAAGCACGGTGTCGAGACCGTCGAGGCGGTGATCGATAGCGCGCATGCGCTGATGGCGCAGGGGATCAGCCGGCATCCGGTCCGCCGCCAATCGCAGGCAGCCGTGCACGACAAGGAACGCAAGCGGCGCGAGCACGAAGAGGCGACTTATAATGAGTTGTGGCGCACCGTGCCGCGCTCCCAGCTTGCCGTCGAACCGCTCACGCCCGAAGCCAGGGAAGCCGCGCAGGAGAGCCAGTCGCTCGGTCTGCCGCAGGAAAATCTCCTCTATTTCCTCGAGAAACATTCGCCGAAACTGGATGACTGGAAACGCGAGCTGTTGCGTATCGTGCGCATGCTTGGCCAATATTTTTATCCGCAGCGGCAAACCAAGGTGATGAACGAGGGCTGCGCCACGTTCGTTCACTACGAGATCATGAACCGGCTGTATGACAAGGGCCTCATTACGGAAGGCTCGATGCTCGAGTTCATGCACAGTCACTCGTCGGTGGTTTATCAGCCGCGCTTCGAGGACAAGCACTTCGGTGGCTTTAATCCGTACGCCCTGGGCTTTGCGATGATGCGCGACATCAAGCGCATTTCGGAAGAGCCGACGGCCGAAGATCGGGATTGGTTTCCGGATTTTGCCGGAAATGGTGATGCGATCGGCAATTTGAAGGAGGCCTGGGCGCATTTCCGGGACGACAGTTTCATCCTTCAATATCTGTCGCCGAAGCTGATGCGTGAATTCCGCCTGTTCCAGATTCACGACAACACGGGATCGTCGTTCGTCGAGGTGAAGGCCATTCACGATGAGGTCGGCTATCGCCGGGTCCGCAAGGCGCTGGCCGAGCAGTATGACGCTGCCGCGCGCGATCCGGATATTCAGGTGGTCAATGCGGATCTCTCCGGCGGCCGACGCCTGACGCTGCAGCATCGCGTGCGGCGTGGCGTGCTGCTCGATAAGGATCAGTGTGACCGCACGCTGCAGCACGTCGCGCATCTGTGGGGTTATCGGGTCAAGCTGGTCGAGGTCGACTACGACAGCGGCAAGACGCTCAAGGAACACGAGGCGTTGCCGCTGCCCTGACGCCCTGTTCGAGTCACGGGCTTCACATTCTCCTCTGATTTCCGTCACACCCGCAGTGGCGCGGATGCCAATGCCGATGCGCTCTGCGCGGACGATGGACATCTGTCTGATGATCAACGCGCCCGGATTTCCGCCTGCGCCGAAACGATGGCACCAAGCGTCAGTCGTCCGTGCGTCAGGGACCGGGCTTTCATGGCCCTTTTGTCCGATCTCGGCTAAGGTCAGTCAAAATCCATCACCTGGAGGAACGCATGGCTGATCCAATCAACTTTCCTGGCACCGTCGAATGGTCGGGAGAAAACCCCGGCATCTCACTGAAAACCGATCCGAATGGTCCGTTTGTCGCTCTGGCGAGCTTCTTCCGGGTTGTCCTGTCGCCGCATGGCCGGGGACATGCGCTGGTTCTCCTGCAGTCTCCAAATGAGGCCAATCCGCCTGCGGAGCGGCCGAACATCTGCCTGCATGACAACGAAAAGCTCGCGCGCTATCTCGTGAAGGATTTCGTGTCGCATTTCGGCGCGTTCAAAGGCATGGCCGGACTTGAGACCATGACCTATGCGAAGCTTGACTCGGTCGAGGCATCCGGTGATCCCGCGAGCAGCTACAGCGAGACGGTCAAAGGCGCAGGACAGGACGTCACACTGACGTGGAGTGGGCTTGGCAAACCGTTCTGCTTTGCATTGCCTCCGGATCAATCCGCGACCGGCAAGCACTCCATGCCGAGCCTGTTTGTCGGCTGTCAGGACGCGACGATCACGGTCAATGGTACGGCGTTGGCCGGCAAGCCGATCCCTCGGGTGATGGTGGGCCACACCTTGACAACGGCGATGCTCGCGTTTTCGGAAACGTGGATACGCGCGTAGTTGAGTTCGAGACGGGCGTGAGCTCCCTTCGGGGAGATCACGCCTTTCCCATGAGCGTCGGATAGAGTTCCGGCCGGCGCTGCTGCATCAGCGGATAACGGCGCTTCACCTCGTCGATAAAGGCGAGGTCGATATGCGCGGTCACGACGCCCTCCTCGTCCGAGGCCGTCGCGATGACCGTGCCCCACGGATCGACGACCGTGCTACGACCGACGAACGCCAAGCCCGACTTGGGCTCTTTGCCATATTGGCCGGATGCAACGACAAAGCATTGGTTCTCGCAAGCGCGTGCGCGGAGGAAGAACTCCCAGTGATCGTATCGTGGCGATAGGAATGCCGATGAAACGGTGATGATCTCCGCGCCTTTCAGGGCCAGCTCGCGGTACAGCTCGGGAAAGCGCAGGTCGGAGCAGATCGTCATGCCCATGCGGGCAAGATTGGTCGTGTAGACGTCGACCGATGCGCCGCTTTTCACCTTGCTGGATTCGATGAATCCCGGGGGAATATCGGCGCGGTTGGGGGCGTCGAACAGGTGCGTCTTGCGATACGTGCCGAGTACTTCGCCATCGGGGGAGACCAGCGGCGCAGCGTTATAGTACGTTTCGTTGCCGGCCTCCTCGTACATGGAGCCGGAGATATACATGCCGTAGCGGCGCGCTTTCTCCGCAAGATCGGACGTGAGCGAACCCGGTATCTTTTCGGCAATGGTGCGATAGCCGGCGTCGTTCGAGAATTCGATGCCGGTCCACATCTCCGGCAGGACGCACAAATCGCTTCCCCGCTGCCCGGCGACATCGATGAATCGCATGACTTTCTCGATGTTGCGGTCCTTCTCGCCATCAACGGCCGTGATCTGAACGGCCGAGACGACGATCTCCCTGCGTGATGCAGCGCTTGTCATGATCGATCTCCTGTTTCGCCGGTCAGTCCAAAAGGCTGGGCAAGACGAGTACCATCCAAGGGAACGCCACGATGAGTGTCAACGTCACCATATCGGCGGCGACGAACCACGCGATCCCTCTGAAAATCGAGGTCAGCGGAACAAGGTTCCCGAGGGCACTCTTCATCACATACACATTGAGTCCAACCGGTGGCGTGACGAGGCCGATTTCAAGCAGCTTGACGAGAACGACACCGAACCAGATCAGGTCCGCGCCCACGGTCCGGGCGATGGGCATGACGATTGGCATCGTTAGCAGCAGGATGCTGATGGAGTCGAGAAAGCAGCCCAGGATCAGGTAGAGGACGACAACCATCAGCACGACAGTGAGCTGATCGGTCCCCATCGACAGCAGCCATTTCGCGATGCCGTCCGGGACGCCTGTGAGCGCCATCATCTTCCCGAGCAGTACGGTCCCGATGACCACCATGAAGATGGAGGACGTGCCGGACAGCGTGCTGACTGTCGCCTCCTTCAGAACGCCCCAGTTCAAAGTTCCCTTGGCCGCAGCCAGTACGATCGAGAGTGCAGCACCGACGGCGGCGCCCTCGGTTGGCGTGAAAAATCCCGCGAAGATGCCTACCAGAACACCGATGATCAGTACCGGCAGCGGCCAGACCTCCGCGAAAGCGGCGCGACGCTGCGCGGCGTCGAATTCCTCAACGACAGGAGGTGCGAGTGATGGATTGACCTTGACGCGAATGATGATCATCGCGGCGAACATCAGTGCAGACAGGATGCCGGGGATGAAGCCGGCCATGAACAGCTTGGCGATCGAGACGTCGGCGAAATATCCGTAAAGCACCATGAGCAGGCTGGGCGGGATCATGGAGCCGAGCGTCCCGGCGGATGCGATGACGCCGGATGCGAGGCCGGGATCGTAGCGGTACTTCAGCATCTCCGGCGTGGCGATGCGCGCCATCGCGGCCGACACGGCAACCGACGAGCCCGATGCGGCCGACAGAAAGGCACAGGCCGCGACACTGGCGATCGCAAGACCGCCGGGCAATCGCGACAGCAGCACGCGCATGGCCTGAAACAGCCCGGCCGTGAGCTTTGCTGCGAAAGCAAGGTAGCCCATCAGCAGGAACATCGGGATCGCCGTCAAATTCCAATCGCCGACGAAGTTGAACGGGATGGCGGTCACGATGCCCCAGGCCGGACGCCAGCCGAGAACCATCGCAATGCCGAAGAACGAAACAATACCGAGGGCGACGCCGATCTGAACCCGCAAGGCGATGAGAAAGACACCTGCGAGCGTCGCCAGCATGCCGATGGTGAAGTTATCCATGGCGTGCCCTCAGTTCGCGTTCTGCGCAGAGATTTCCGGCGTTTCGGGTGTTGGATCGAACCCGGGCACGGTCAGGGCCTGCCAAGCGTGCAGGAGCACCTGCACGAACATGAGGGAGAAGCCGATCGGAAGCAGGAATTTCGCCGGCCACACCGTGATGTAGATCGAGGACATCAGGATCTCACCGATCCGGAACGCCTGTAGCGCATCGCGGAATGTCTGATAGGTCAGGACGGCGAAGAACACCGCACACACCAGATAACCGAAGACATTCAAGGGCCGGCGGAACGTGGTGGGCAGGTTTTGGACCAGGAGGTCGACCGTGATGTGCTCATGCCGCCGTTCGACCAATGCCAAGGGAAGGAAGACGACGGCAACCATATGATAGACGGACACGATCTCCAGGCTGCCCTCGATCGGCCGCGAGAAGAAGTTGCGCATGAAGACGTCGACCACCATCTGCACCATCATCAGCATGAGTGCGACTGCGGCAACGGCCATCAGCATCTGTTCAAGGCGACGTGTGAGTCCATCGATGATCGTCATCTCATCATCACCCCGTGATTGTGCCGCGTCCTGGCAGAGAGGGCTTCGTCGCAATCAGGTGCAGTGTCCCAACGTCTCGTCATCCTTTGTATCCGTAAACGGACCGTGCGGTTTTGCGTGAGACGTATCCTTGCCGGACGTCGTTCTCGACGTCGTCGGGGTCACGATCCTTCGGCGAACCATATCCGGCGCCGCCCGCGGTATAGAGCGTGAGAATATCGCCCTTCATCAGATCCACGCGGCCTTTGCTTGGCAGGCTGATGATCTTGCCGTCCCGTTCGACTTCACACCGCGCGCGCTGTCCATCGGTGCCGCCGAACAGGCCGTAGGGGGCAAGCTTGAAGCGATCCGCGTAAATCGCAAAGTTCACGCCATCCTTGAGCATCTCGAACCGGCGGAAGAACGACAGTCCACCGCGCTGCTTGCCGTGACCGCAACTGTCGGGAATGAGTCCGTAGCCGACGATCCGGAAATGTTCGAAATCCATGTCGGTCGCTTCGACCGGCGTGTTCGTGCAGTTGGCCAGCGGACTGTCGACGGCATCACAGCCGTCAAGTCGTGGACCGGCGCCGTATCCGCCGCCGTAGACCTCCAGATAGACCCGGTATTTCGTGCCATCGAGATGCGAGATGGCGGTCACGTCGGTGGAGTCGTTTCCGCCGGCGATCACGCGATCCGGGACGACCTTCGACAGGGCTTTGAGAATGGCGTCGAAGCAGCGATAGGCGGCCAGCATACGCGCGCGGACCGGGGCCGGATATTCCGGATTGACGAGGCAGCCCTTCGGCGCGGTGATGGTGATCGGCTTCTTCACACCCTCGTTGAAAGGGATGTCGGACGAGGTCAGCGCGGATTTGATGGCCGCCAGCGACGCCGAAATCGTCGATGCCCAGGGACAGTTCAGGTTACGGCGAACCTGTGGGCACGTGCCGTCGAAATCGACCGCAATCGTATCATCCTTGATCGTGACCTTGACGCGTACTTTGAGTGGCGTGTCGGACAGGCCGTCATCATCGACGGCATCCTCGCCGACATACTCGCCATCAGGGATATCGCGCAGCGCGGCGCGGAAACGCCGTTCCGAATAATCGATAAGATCACTCATCGCCGTGGTGACGGTTGACGTGCCGTATTTCCGGCAGAGCTGCTGGATGCGCTCCGCACCGATCGCGTTGGCCGCGAACTGGGCATAAAAATCGCCGATGGTCTGCGAGGGGACGCGGACGTTGGCGGCGATCATCCGTTCCAGCGGACCGCCATTCCAGTCGCGATCATAGCTCCACACGGTCGGCGGAAAGATCAGGCCTTCCGCGTGCACGTCGACGGCATCCGGTGTCAGACCGGGATTGCCGCCACCGAGATCCAGATGATGGGCGGTGGTGCCGGCGAACGCCACAATCTCGCCCTCGTAGAAAATCGGCGAGTAGATGAACACATCCTGGAGATGCTGCCCGCCGCCGTAGGGATCGTTGTTGATGTAGAAATCGCCTTCTTTCAGCGTGCTGACCGGATAGACAGCGGCGCACGCACGGAAGATCTCCGACATCGGCCCGAGCTGCATGGGGATCAGCTCCGCCTGGGCGATGACGTTGCCTTCGCGGTCGAACAAAGCGGCCGAGGCATCCTGGGCCTCGCGTACGATTGTGGAATAGGAGGAGCGAACCAGCTTCGTGCCCATCTCGCGCGCGGCTGCGATGAAGCCCTGGCTGATAACGGCATAGTCGACCGGATCGAGCGTCGTGATGCCACTGGCCGCCGGCTTCGATGGCTTTTTCGCCTTGCCCGCAGCCTTTTGGGTCTTTGAGATTTTCTCCTGCATGGCTCAGCTCTTCCGCTTCAGAATCGTATTGTCGTTTTCATCGCGCATGGCTGACCAGCCGCTCGGCAGGATGAGTGTGGAGGTGGGATCTTCGAGCAAAGCCGGACCCGGCGTGCTCTTTCCCGGCTTCAGGCTGGCGCGGCTCATGAGCTTGCCGTCCTGCCAGCGCCGCTCGTCGAACATCGAGATCGATTTTGTCTCGCGGGCTGCCGATTTCTCTTCCGACAGCAGCGGAAGGTCCTTCAACGGCACCCGGAAACCGAGCCGGAATGAAACGAATTCCACCGGCTTGTCGGAGTCGCCGCCGAAGAAATAGACCTTGTGATGCTCTTCGCCGAAGCGTTGCGCGATACGCTTGGTGGTGATCTTGGCGAGTTCTTTCTCGGTGAATTCGACCGGCACCTCGAACGCCTGTCCGACAAAACGCATGTCGGCAACAAAATCGAGAACTAGCTTATCTTTCAATTTCAGTTGCTTGACGCGCGCGTTGGCGCGCTCCTTCATTTCCGCAAAGACCTCGCGCAGGAAGTCATCGGCGGTACCGTCAACCGGGCGACGGCGGGTGAGGCTTTCGAACTGCAGGAAGTCGGATGCGATCAGGCCATACGCTGAAATGACGCCGGCTGCCGGCGGCACGACGATCGTATCGATGGCGAGGTCGGCGGCGATGTGGGCGGCATGCAGTGGACCGGCCCCTCCGTAGGGCACCAGAACGTAGTCGCGCGGATCATGCCCACGTTCCGTCGAGATGAGCTGGATGGCCCGCACGATATTCGCGTTGGCAAGCTGAACTGCACTGTCGGCTGCTTCCTCCAGGCTCATGCCGAAGTGTTTCGCAATCGGCTCGAATGCCCGGCGCGCTGCCTCCGCATCAATGGACATACGGCCGCCGAGGAAGGCTTCGGGCCGCATGGTCTGGCGGATCACGTGGGCGTCGGTCAGCGTCGGGAATTGGCCACCGCGGCCATAGCAGGCTGGTCCGGGATCAGCACCCGCCGATTGCGGTCCGACCCGCAGCATGCCGCCTTCGTCGACCCACACGATCGAACCGCCACCGGCGCCGATCGTATTGATGTCGAGCACCGGCACGCGGACCGGGAGGTCATCGATCATGAACTCGGTGGTCAACTGTGGCCGACCATCCGTCACCACGCACACATCCGACGAAGTGCCGCCGATGTCCAGGGTGATCAGGTTTTTATAACCGGACCGGGCGGCCTGCCGGGTCGCCCCCATGACGCCAGCCGCAGGGCCTGACAGCAGAACGTTGACGGCGTTGGCATGCATCGCGTTGGCGGGCAGGCGTCCACCGTTCGATTGCATGACGGAAAAGCGCCCTTTAAACCCGTTGTCGGCTAACCTCTTGGAAAATCGGGCGATATAGCCGTCCATCACGGGCTGGACATAGGCCGAGAGCGTGGTGGTCGAGGCGCGCTCATATTCGCGAAACTCGCGCGTGATCTCGGAGGAGATGGTGATGTGCAGGTCGGGGAGCCTGGCCTGGATGAGATCGCGCAGTGCGATTTCATGCGCTGGATTCACGTAGCCGTTGAGCAGGCAAATCGCGACAGCTTCGTACCCGCCCGTTTTCAATTCGGGGAGCAGCGTGTCTTCGACAGCGGCGAGATCGAGCGGCGTCTCTACACTGCCGTCAGCGAGGATGCGCTCGGTCACTTCGAAGCTGCCGACGCGATCGACGACGGGTTTCGGCTTCTGATACTCCAGATCGTAGATGCGGGAGCGACCGTGCCGCTGCAGGGCGAGAATGTCGCGGAAACCGGCCGTGGTCACGAACGCCGTCGGCGAGCCCTTGCGCTCCAGGACCGCGTTTGTGGCGACCGTCGAGCCGTGCGCCAGATCCTCGATGGACTTGAAGGAGATGCCGCTTTCCAACAGAGCGTTGAAGGCGCCTTCATCCGGTCGCCTTGGGACGCTTGGTACTTTCGTGACCGTGATCCCGTCTGGTCCGATTGCCACCAGATCTGTGAATGTTCCCCCAACCTCAACCCCGACCCTCATATGATTGATTGCACCCCGTGATCGACCAGAACCGCTTGAGCTGCCATGATGCAACCGCCTGAAAACGGTTTCAAGCCTGTCGCATTGCTGACAAAAGAGGCAGAAGCACGGATCGTTGTCATTTGCCGACGGGGAACCAGAGCGGGTCACGGGCACCCAGCCTGGTCGCGAAGTCATGAGGGGATGGAATTGGAGCGATCGTCCCGCGCCACGGCGCTCATCTTCCTCTTCGCCCTGGTGGCGATCTGGGGTGGCAATTACACGTGGGTGAAAATTGCCGTTCGCGACATCGGTCCGTGGACGTTCAATATGCTGCGTTATAGCCTTGCCGTGATCTTCATGGCGACGGCGTTTGCAGTACTTGGCCGGGCATCACAACTGCTGCCGCGGCCGGATGAGCGGGTAGGTCTCGGCATCGTCGGATTTCTCCAGGCCGCGGTGATCACGACCGGAACGGCGCTGGCCCTGCAATGGATCGAGGCGAGCCGTGTCGTGCTGATCGCCTACTCCATGCCGATCTGGACGCTTCCGCTGAGCGCTCTCATTCTGGGCGAGCGGGCGACCATCGTAACGGTGGCGGGTGCTGTTTTGGGCCTGATCGGCCTCGTTTTGCTGACCAACCCGTTTGCCGTAGCCTGGACCGCCGAGTCCATCCCCGGCATTCTTATCTCCTTGATCGCGGTCAACGGATGGGCGCTCGGCGCAGTGCTCTATCGCCGGCGGCGCTGGCAAAGCACATTCTGGCAGCAAACCTTTTGGCAATTGGCTGTCACGGCTGTGGTCATGGTGCCGTGTGCCGTGCTGTTCGAGTACGGACGAGAGATCCGCGCCTCCCTGCCGATGATTACGATCACGCTCTACAATTCGCTGGTGCCAACGGTGATCGGCTACTGGTGCTGGTCGCAGGCATTGACCAGAACGACGGCGACCGCCGCCTCGCAGGTTTTGCTGCTTTCGCCATTGTTCGGCATGGTCCTGAGCCACTTCGTGCTCGGCGAGCCGCTTGGTACGTGGATCACGCTCGCGGCTGCCTGCATCGTCCTTGGCGCATGGTTGTCAGTGGCCGGAACGTCGGCAGGCGCTGCAACGGGCACGAATGCGAACGGCGAAGGCGTGAAAGATTGAGGCGTCATCGCATAAGGCATTGACGCTGGAGCGTTCCCGAGCGAGCCTTGTCTGAGGCGCAGCAAAGCAAGGTGGGCACCGGCCATGACGCTTCTGCACTTCAAGAACTTCTCGATGCTCGATCCTGATAAGGACGAGCTGATCGGCGGACATGAGTTGCTCGTCGAGGGCGACAAAATTCGCGAAGTATCGGATAAACCAATCAAAACCGCCGATGCGGGTGTCATTGACTGTGGCGGCCAGACACTGATGCCGGGGCTGATCGATTGCCACGTGCATGTCTTCCTGAGTGAGGTTTATCTGCGCCGCCTTGAGGACATGCCGCTCACCTTGATGACCGCCCGTGCGGCGCAGCTCATGCGCGGGATGATCGACCGCGGTTTTACAAGCGTCCGCGATACCGGTGGCGCCGACTGGGGCATCAAGAGCGCGGTGGATCAACGGTTTCTCGCCGGGCCGCGTTTGTTCATCGCGGGCAAGGCGATTGGTCCGACAGGCGGTCATAGCGACGGGCGCCGGCGCACTGATCCCGGCACGCGCTGCCATTGCTGCAACGCACTGGTCTTCACGATGGGAATTGCGGACGGCGTTTCCGGCGTTCGGCGCGCGGTGCGCGAGGAAATGCGGCAGGGCTGCGACCAGATCAAGCTCATGATGTCGGGCGGCGTGGCGTCGCCGTATGATCCTCTCGACAGCTTGCAGTTTTCTCCTGACGAGGTTGCTGCGGCCGTCGAAGAGGCACACGCGTTCGGGCGTTATGTCTGTGCACATGCTTACACGCCGGAAGCTATTACGCGGGCAGCCAACGCAGGCGTCAGGACGATCGAACACGGCAATCTGATCGATGAGCCGTCAGCCAAGCTGATGGCGGATAAAGGCATGTTCCTGATCGCTAATCTCGTTGCTTATTACGCGATGAAGGAGCGCGCCGCCGAGTTCGGCATGACGGGCGAGATGCTGGAAAAGAATGACCTGGTGATCGATGGCGCGCTGCGATCCCTGGAGATCTGCAAGCGGGCCGGAGTACCGGTCGCCTACGGCAGTGATCTGCTGGGCCAGCTTCAGGTCGACCAGAGCCGCGAGTTCTCGCTGCGCAGCAACGTCGTCAAGCCGGTCGAGGTGATCCGTTCGGCGACATCCATCGCTGCACGCGTGTTGCGCCACGAGGGCAAGCTCGGATGTCTCAAGGCTGGTGCCTTTGCGGACTTGCTGGTGGTCGCGGGCAATCCGCTGAAGGATCTGTCCGTGCTGGAGGGGCAGGGTAAGCACATGCCGGTGATCATGAAAGCCGGCCGGTTCCACAAGAACCAGCTTCATTGACGGATCGCGGCCAGGGGGCTGGCCGCTATTTCAACCGCACGTCGTGACGCGGTGCTCCCCAGTTGGCCGCCGCCGCTGCGGCGCGATCGACGTCTTCCGCGATCATCAGCCGATCCGCCACGAGCCGCTCGGCGGCTGCCCGGATGGCGGCGACGTAGGCGTCCCGATCCGCATAGCGCTCGGATATGGACTGCCGGGGATCGTGGGTCACCTGCCGTTCCTCGGCGGAATCGGGAAATGGGATCGTGCTGCCGGTGAACTCATGCATTGCGCCATGTCCGAAGTTGCGCGCCCGCAGGTTCCATCCTGTGTAGGTTGCAAGCGGTGCGGCAACCATCGGTGCCCTCACACCGGCGATATCGTTGCCGTCGGCGTCGACGGCAGGCACCAGGACCGTGTACCCCTCTTGAGAGGCGACGCGCGGCGGCTCATCCAGAAGGCCGTCGGCAAACCCGGGGCCGAAGTCGAGGCGGGGTAGCGTGTTGGGGCCGGTCGGCAGGTCCACGCCCGGAATTCGCGGGAACGTCTCGTGCCAAGCTGTGGCATCGATCAAGGTTCCGTCCGCCCGCGTCGGGATGCGGCTCTCGGGCGGCGGCGTGCCCTCCGTGGCCCAGGCGTCCATGGCATCCAGCATGGCGCGGAACAGCATCGAGGTCCACACGATGTTGATGGGCTGCTGGCAGATCCCCCGCGCCGGCGCCTTGGGTTGCGGGTCCGCGAAATGCTGCGAACTCGCCCACATGTAGACGCGCACCGTATCCGGCTGCGCGAGATCGTTGCCGCGGGTGTCGGTGTGCACCAGCGATCCGCGCCGCTGCCAGTATTCGGTCGCGGTTTGCGTATGCAGCACCAGCGGATCGGTTTCGGGGCGTTTCAGGATGGCATCGGTTTTGCCGGTGAGATGGTCCGTGGACGGGGCGTAGGAAAATGGAAAGCGGTCGGCGGCGTTGAAATGATCCTCGTATTGCTGACCGGCCGGTGACACCACCCGGGCGAACCGATGGTTCATCCACATCAAGCCGGCTCCCGAGACGTGCGGCAGCACGCCGTCGAACACGCGGCGCCCCTCCGAATCCGCATTGAAGCCGGCGTGTACGAAGTCCCGGATACAGCGTCCCGTCTGCGAGCGGCCCCAACCGTAGGCCTTCTCGATCCGGATGTCTGCTAACGGATTGGGCGTCCCCTTATCATCTGTCGACTGATGGCGGAGGAAGCTCACGAATTCACGGACGCCGAGGTGGCCGAGGCCGAGGACGATGGGATCCTTCGCTTCATACACCAATTCGTAGATCCAGCCGGTCTCGAATCCGGTGGGAATATGGATATGGCTATCTGACGGAATAATGGCCCGCTCCGCACCCTGGTTATCGAGGCCGCTGCCCCCTTCCACACGGGCGAACATCCACTGCGAGGGTGGAATTGTTTCTACCGGCGCATGGGGATAGCGGCGGCGTGTCAGGGACGCGGATGCCGTATCAAGCGAGACTGTCGGATAGCTGCGGGTCGACGCCCATCCGCTGAGCGGAAATGTGGTTATTCCCGGCTGGTCGGCGATGTACTCGACACGCACCTTGCCGGTGATCGGCCTGCCGCTATACGACGCAGGCGGAACGTCCAGGATGAGGCGATTGTCGCCGGGATGCAAGTCGCCCTGCCAGGCAAGCCAGACGATTGTATAGCCGCGCCGCATGAGAAAACCGTTACCGGCATGGGCTACGGAAAGCGGGTCGTTGGAGGCTGGCGCATCATTGAAAAACTGCAGGAGACGTTTGTTGCCGCGATTGACCCATTCAAAGAATAGCCGTCTGTTTGCAGTGTCTGCGCGTTGCGGCCTAAGGATTTGGAAATCCGCGGTAAACTGGACGCGCCCATTCCCGTCTTTTGACGCATTATCGAGATCGACAATGCGTTGCGAGAGTTCAATTGCAGGATCGACGGCGAAAGAGGCGCGCCCCTTAATCCGTTCGTAGGGGCCTGCTGTTTCAAACGAATTACCATCGGCAAATGGCCGGCGCTCGATATTGCAGAGTTCAAGCCTTGTTTGCATCTGATCCCGCCGCTCAATCGAATGTGCTGTCGCTTCTGTCACCACAGTGAACCAAATTTAATCTTGCCTCGTGTCGGCGTTCGCGACAAAACTTTTTATGCTGAGTAAGATTTGTGTCGCGGGTGAGGTTTGCCCACTCGCGTAAAAGCTTCGAGGGGCGTGAATGAACCCGGGCGAAAAAAACAAGAAATCGCTTCTGTTCAAAAATCTCGGACTGCTGGACCCGCGGTTCGATGAGGTTCGTCCCGGCTTCGAGGTGCTCGTCGAAGGCGACAAATTCAAAGAGGTCTCTGATAAGCCGATCAAATCTGCCCATGCTGACGTCGTTGACTGTGGCAATCGCACGTTGATGCCGGGGCTGATCGATTGTCATGTGCATTGCATGCACAGCGAGGTCTATATCCGGCGGCTGGAGGACATCCCGCTCACGCTGGGTACCGCGCGCGCCGCAGTCAGAGTGCGCGAAATGCTGGATCGCGGCTTCACGACGGTGCGCGATACGGGCGGTTCCGACTGGGGTTTCAAGGCAGCCATCGATCAGGGCTTTTTCCCGGGGCCGCGGCTTTTTATTGCCGGACGCTCTCTCGGACCGACAGGCGGCCATAACGACAATCGCGCACGCACGCAGGCGCCGCCGTCCTGCTTTTGCTGCAATGCGATGGTGCATCTGCGTCAGGTCGTTGACGGCGAAGACGAGATGCGCCGCGCGGTCCGCGAGCAGATGCGCCTCGGGTGCGATCACATCAAGATCATGGTTTCCGGTGGCGTGGCTTCGCCTTTCGACCCTCTGGATTCGCTGCAGTTCTCCATCGGCGAAATCGAGGCTGCGGTGGAGGAGGCGCATGCATTCGGCCGCTACGTGTGCGCGCACGCCTATTCGCCGGAAGCTATTCAACGTGCGGTCGGAAATGGCGTGCGGACCATCGAGCATGGCAATTTGATCGACGATGAAAGTGCGCAGCTGATGGCGTCGAAAGGTGCTTATGTCGTTGCCAACATCGTCGCCTACGTGGCGATCAAGGAGCGCGCGGCGCAATTCGGCATGCTTCCGGAAATGCTGGAGAAAAACGAGGCCGTGCTGGAGGGCGGATATCGCTCGCTGGAAATCTGCAAACGCAACGGCGTGAAGGTCGCCTACGGCTCTGATTTGCTCGGCGCCCTCGCCAATGATCAAAGCCGGGAATTCTCGATCCGGACCACGGTTGTTCCCGCTATTGATGTGATCCGCTCCGCAACGCTGATCGGGGCGGAGGTTGTGCGGCGTCCGGGAAAGCTCGGCGTCATCGAGCCCGGCGCCTGGGCGGACCTGATCGTGGTGGACGGCGATCCTTTGAAAAACATCCAACTCCTGGAGGGGCAGGGGCAGCATCTCAGCGCGATCATGAAAGGCGGAGTGTTCCATAAAAACAGGTTGGGGCAGAACGTATAGAGTAGCGAGGCACGAGGAATGGCGGCTCCGGCAACGTTCGGTGCACGGCGTATGGGATGGTGGATGCTGCGCGGTGCGGCAGCTTTCACCATGCTCTATATCCTCACACCATTGATTTTCGTGACCTGGCTCTCGTTCTTCTGGCAGGAAATCCCGTCGTTTCCGCCTGAAGGTTATTCGCTCCGCTGGTACAAGGCCATTGCCAGCAACGACCGGTTCGTCAGTGGCTTCCTGCTCAGCCTGGAACTTGGCGTCATCGCCACCGTGATCGGTCTGATGGTGGGCGTTCCGGCCGCTCTCTGCCTGTCGCGTTTCAAATTCACGGGCCGCGAGGCTCTGAACAGCCTGCTTCTCTTGCCGTTGATGGTCCCTGGCATCGTGCTCGGCATGGCCCTTTATGTGTTCCATGTGGAGACCGAGATCGCGACAGGCTGGCCGATCCTCGGCTCGTTCGCGGGACTGATCGCAGGCCACGTGCTGGTGGTGATCCCTTGGACGGTTCGCCTTGTGACGGCCAGCCTCGCTGGTTTCGATCGCACGCTGGAGGAGGCGGCCCAGAATCTCGGAGCGGACCGCTGGACGACGTTCCGGCGCATCACGCTGCCCTCGATCCTGCCGGGCGTGGTTGCCGCCGCGATGTTCGGGTTCGTTTCGTCATTCGGAAATCTGGAAATGAGCCTGTTCCTGGTCGGGCCCGGGCGAACGACCCTGCCGATCGCCATTCTCCAATATCTCGAATGGAAGATCGATCCGACAATCGCTGCCGTCTCGGTCGTGCAGATCCTGTTGATCGGCGGGGCCATGCTGATCACCGATCGTTTCGTAAAAATCAGTCGCGTTGTGTAGCGGGAGACCTATGGCAAGACTGGAACTCGATCACCTGTCGAAACGCTACGGCGACTTCACTGCGGTTCGCGACGTTACGCTGGATGTGGCTGACGGAGAGTTCCTGGTTCTGCTTGGGCCATCGGGATGCGGCAAAACCACGACCCTGCGCATGATCGCCGGCTTCATCGAGCCGACCGGCGGTGCTGTGCGCATCGGAGGCCAGGATCTCACCTGGCAACCACCCTGGAAGCGGAACACCGGCCTGGTGTTTCAGAGCTATGCGCTGTTTCCGCATTTGACCGTCAATCAGAATGTCGGTTTCGGTCTGGAAATGCGGAAGATATCGCAGGCAGAGATCGCCCAGCGTACCGCCGAAGCCCTGAGACTGGTGCGGCTCGATCATCTCGGTGAGCGTCTTCCGCGCCAGTTGTCCGGAGGCCAGCAGCAGCGTGTGGCGTTGGCCCGGGCGCTTGTGTTCCGGCCGGATGTGCTGCTGCTGGACGAACCGTTGTCGAATCTCGATGCGAAGCTACGGCACGAGGTTCGTATCGAAATTCGAGAGCTGCAGCGGCAGCTCGGCTTGACGACCGTGATGGTGACGCACGATCAGGAAGAAGCCCTGACGATGGCCGATCGTCTCGTCGTCATGAGCGAGGGCCTGGTTCGCCAGGTCGGGACGCAACGTGATCTCTATGAACGCCCTGCCGACCGGTTCGTTGCCGGGTTCGTCGGGCGTAGCACGTTTCTCGACGGTCAGGTGCAGGACCAGGGCGTATTCCGTACGGAGGGAGGGCTGTCCGTCCGCTGCAACGGCAATGGCTCGGCCGCTGGACATGCTTCACTCGCCATTCGCCCGGAACGCATTTCGATCGGGCCTTCGCCCCTGCCCAACGTCGACAACTGCGTCGCGGGCACCGTCGAGTTTGTTTCCTACCTGGGCGCGCAGATCGATATTCATGTGCGCATCTCCCCGCAAGAACGGCTGATCGCGCAGATCGCCAATCGCACCGGGGGCTTCGCGCCGCACGTGGGCGACCAGGTTTATGTCGGGTGGGCTTGTACCGACGCCAGGGTATTCGACGGTCAGGGACAGACACACTGAGGGTCACGCCAATTGCACGCATAACAAAGGGAGCTGGACAATGCCTCGCAAAACGAACGGATTATCTCGTCGCAATCTCCTCCAGGCAGCCGCGGCCGTCGGCGGCGCTGCCGCACTCGGTACGCTTCCTGGTCGCGCTTCGGCGCAATCGAAGGGCAAGGTCGTCGTCGGCACGTGGGGTGGCGACTATGCCCGTCTTCTGAACAAGAATATCGAAGCTCCAATTCTCATCCCGCAGGGCTGGGAGGTGGCTCAGGACCAGGCCGGTGATCCGCAGCGCCGCAGCAAGATGCTTGCCGAGAAGCGCTTGCCGCGTGGCACTTCGGACGTTCAAGGACTGTCCGCAGTCAACATGTATCAGATGCACGATGCAGGGCTGGTCGCCGAGATCGACTATGCGAAGATCCCAAATGCGAAGAACCTGTTGGACTCGATGAAGTACCCCTATGGGGTTGGCCACATCTATTCCGGCAAGGTCGGCGTCTACAATCCGAAGATGATCCCGGACGTGCCAAAGAGCTACAAGGATGTGTTCGATCCGAAGTGGGGCAACAAGCTCGCTTTGATCGACATCCAGTATCAGTACACGCTCGTCGCGGCGGCGCTGGCTGCCGGTGGAACGATCAAGGATCTCGAGCCCGGCAAGAAGTTGCTGCTGGAATGCAAGAAGGCGGGGATGAGAATCTATCCGACGAACGAGGCTTTTGCCCAGGGCCTCAAGTCGGAGGAGTTTGGCACCGGCATCATGTGGAAAGCACGCGTCGTCCAGTGGCAGAATGCCGATATTCCCGTCCAAGCCATCACGCCGACCGAAGGAGCGCTCGCCTACGTCTCCGGCTTCGTCGTCCCGAAGAACGCTCCGAACAAGGATGGGGCTTACGCGTATCTCGACGCGATGCTGGAGAAGTCGGCCCAGGAAGCGTTCGCGGTCGACATGGGTTACAACCCGACAGTCACCAACGCCACGGTCGCACCTGATCTCAACAAGAGGATCGGGTTTACGCCCGATGAGATCAAAAAACTGGTGAACCTCGATTACGGATACATGACGGAAAACGATGTTCCGCTGAAGGAATGGTGGGACAAGGAACTGAAGGGCTGAGCAAGCTCAACGCGCGGAGGCTGCCTTTGGCTGTCTCCGCGATTGACGGGTGTCGAGCAGCAGTCCGGATGAGATGACACAGGCAGCGGTAGATTCACTCCCGGCCGGAACCATGAAATCACGTGTAACGCGTGACTGGTTATCGGCTGGTTCGCTGATCGGGCCGGCGACGATCATTGTTGTTCTCGGCCTGCTTTTGCCGATCGCCATGCTGTTCCGCTACAGTCTCAATCGGTTCGAGCCGCGTGTCATGATGGTGGAAGCGTTCACCATCGAGAACTACGTCAAGTTCTTCACCGACCCGTACTATACGAACATCTTTTTCACGACGCTCCGGGTGGCGTTCGTTTGCACGGTCATCTGCCTCGTGCTCGGCTTCCCGCTTGCCTACGTTCTGGCGCGGACACAATCACGGTTCAAGAATCTACTCATCATGCTGGTCGTCCTGCCGCTGTTCGTCGGCAATGCGGTACGCGCCGCAGGCTGGATGACATTGCTCGGCAGCAAGGGTTTTTTGAATTCCAGCCTGATCGGGATGGGGGTCATCCACGAGCCGCTGCAGATCATGTACACGGAGCTGGCGGTGATCATCGGTGTTATTGCCGTCAACCTGCCGTTCATGGTGTTGACGTTGCAGAGCGTCATCGAAGGGATCGATCGTTCCGTCGAGGAAGCCGCCTTCAGCTTGGGCGCGGCCCCGGCAACGATGTTCTGGCGGGTGCTCTGGCCACTGGCGCTTCCCGGCATCATCGCCGGTACGATCCTGACCTTCATTCTTGGAATGAATGCCTACGCGACGCCGGTTCTCCTGGGCGGTCCCGAATTCAAAATGATGGGTCCGCTGGTGTTCGGGCAGTTTCAGCTCAACAACTGGCCATTTGGCGCCGCGGTCTCCTTCATCCTGATGACCACGACATTGTTGCTGACGGCGTCCGCGAACATCTTCATGCAGCGTCGCTATCGCCGCTGATACAGCTTTCGCAGAGTTTTCGCAGCCCTTCCGCGTCAAAGCTGCCGCGGCGGCCGATGGCGACGAGGATGCTTGCGGTGGGCGCGTTCTGAGGTTCTTGCGTCAGGGTCGTGCGTCGCCCGACAAGATGAAACACACCGCGCCCGTCCGGACGATCCGCAAATCGCAGGACCCCCTTGGCCCGGAGCAAGCCTTGCGGGAACTGGCGCATCGCCTCCTTGAATCTGGCGCGATCGAGTGGCGCCAGACTCTGCCATGACCAGCTTTCGAACTCCTCACCATGATCGTGATGCGCATGGTCGTGTTCATGATCATGGTGATGATCGTGGGCGGATGCACGCAGACGCGCAACGTCGAGGGCGGCGCCCGGGTTCTCGACACCCGACAGCAGGATCTCGCGCGGAACATCGGCGAAGCTGGTTTGAACGATACGGATATTGGCGATCGGCCCTTTGAGCGTCGTCTCGGCGGCAGCGATATCGTCGGGCTCGGCGATGTCGCACTTGTTGAGGAACACGATGTCCGCGCATGAGGCCTGATCGATGGCCAGTTCGGTCGCAGCGAAATCGAGGTCGAGAAAGCCCGTTGCGTCGACCAGGCATAAGATGGAGTCGAGTGTCACGCGGTTGTTCAGGTTCTCCGACATCAGCGCATCCACGACGGCCAGGGGGCGCGAGACCCCGCTCGTCTCGACAATGATGTGATCGGGACGTGGCTCGTTCGTCAGCAGACGTTCCGCCGCCTCGACCAGATCAGTCTGGATCGTGCAGCAAATGCAGCCGTTCGACAGCGAAATCTGGTCGGCGCCGGTCTCGACCACGAGCTCCGCGTCGATATTGATGGCGCCGAAGTCGTTGACCAGCACGCCGAACCGGGTGCCCTGCGGATCCGACAGAATCCGCTTGAGAAGGGTGGTTTTGCCCGCGCCCAGGAAGCCCGTCAGAACGGTCACCGGTACGGCCGCCATTGCCGCGTCCTCGGGGGTGATCTCGCTCGGCATCCGTGTTTCTCCGATCTGCCTCTATCGTAAACGCTCAAAAGCCGCGGGGCGACTGGCTTAGACCCCCTTGCCCCCAGGTCGCGCTTTGAGCACACTCCGGCCAAATAACCTCAAGGAGGCCAAGATGGCAGCGAAATGGGAAGGAATCTATCCGGCGGTGACGACGAAGTTCACCTCGGATGGGCGGCTGGACGCGAAGGAGATGGAGCGCTGCTACAAGCTTCAGCTCGACGCCGGGGTCGATGGCCTCATTGTCTGTGGTTCGCTCGGCGAGGCGTCGACACTCGATCCCGAGGAGAAGCTCGAGGTTCTGAAAATCGCGATTGGCGTCGCCGGCAAGCGGCCGGTGCTGTTGACGATCTCGGATGGATCGACGCGCAATGCCCAGGCGCTGGCGGAAAAAGGCACCAAGGCCGGCGCGGCAGGCTTCATGGTTTTGCCGGGTCTGCCGTACAAGTCGGATCGCCGTGAGACGATTGCCCACTTCACAGCCGTTGCGCGCGCAGGCGGCAAGCCGGTGATGATCTACAACAACCCCGTCGCCTACGGTGTCGATATCACGCCGGAGATGCTGATCGAGATGGCCTCCGAACCGCTGTTTGCGGCGATCAAGGAGAGCTCGGATAACATCCGCCGCATCACGGACATCATCAATCTGACCGGTGATCGCTATCAGGTCTTCACCGGCGTCGATAACCTCGCGCTCGAAAGCTACGCAATGGGCGCTGTGGGCTGTGTCGCGGGCCTTGTTGCCGCGTTCCCGGCGGAAACGGTCGCGATCTGGAAACTGGCACGCGCAGGCCGCATGGCCGAGGCGCTGGAGATCTATCGCTGGTTCCGCCCGCTGCTCGATGTCGATGTGTCCACAAAACTGGTGCAGAACATCAAGCTGGTCGAGGCTCTGGTGATCGATTCCAATGACCGCTGCCGCGCGCCCAGACTGCCGCTCGCCGGCGCTGAGCGCGAGCACATTGTCAAAATCGTCGAAACCGCGCTGAAGAATCGCCCGAAGCTTCCGGCGCTGAGTTTGGCGGCTGAGTAAACGGGAATGTGAAAGGTTGCCCGGCTTTCCATTCGGGCCGGGCAACCCGCTCAACCGTTGTCGGCAGATCAGGCGTTGGCTGCCGGCAACGCTGCAAACGCCTGTCCGAGATCCGCGATGATGTCCGCGGGATCTTCAAGACCGATGTGCAGGCGGATGAGCGCCCCGCCGTTCCAGCCTTTGATGCCGCCGCTCGGGTAGACCATCGCCAGGCTTTCATATCCGCCCCACGACGCTCCGAGGCCGAACAGGCTCAGGGTCTCGGCCATGTGGTCGACAGCATCCTGCGTGATCGGCTTCTTGAAGGCGACGGAGAGAAGTCCATTGGTTCCGGTGAAATCGCGCTTCCAGATCTCATGCCCGGGGTGCGAAGGCAGCGCCGGATAGAGAACCCGTTCGACCTGCGGCTGTTTCTGCAGCCAGTCAATGACCTGGGCAGCGTGGGTGGTATGCATTGCAATGCGCGCGCTCGCCGTACGCAACCCGCGCAAAGCCGTATAAGCATCATCAGAGCTGACAGTCTGCCCAAAGAGGCCCGCATCGAACGCGAGCTGGTCGGCAACGGCTCCCTTGGCCGTGACCGAACCCATCATCAGGTCGGAGTGGCCCGCAATATATTTCGTGATGGCGATGATCGAGATATCGGCGCCGAGTGTGAGCGGACGATACAGCCCCGGCGCGCCCCAGGTATTATCGGCGGCGATCAGGATATCCTTGCCTTTCACGAGTGCCGCAATCGCTGGCAGATCCTGCAGGTCGTAGATGATCGACCCCGGTATTTCCAGGTAGATCATGCGTGTGTTGGGCTTGAGCCGACGTGCAACGTCTTCGTGGCCACCGGGATAGAACTCGCAATCAATGCCGCGCGGTATGAGATAGCGGGTGGCGATGGCGCGCGCGGGGCCATAGATCGATTCCGACATCAGGATATGGTCGCCTGTCTTCAGCAGAGACAGGAAGACATGCGCGATAGCCGCAAGTCCGGTCGAAAAGAGATTGGTTCGCGTGCCCTGTTCGATTTCCGTGATGGCATCTTCAAGCGCGAACGTGGTGGGTGTTCCGCGCGACCCGTAGGAAAAAACGCGCTCATTCTTTTCGCGTTGCCTGCGGATCGCGTGAAACGCGGCCATATCCTTGTAGAGGACGGTCGATGCGCGCACGATCGCCGGGTTCACCGCCGCGGACGGTTCCGTCTGCGTTCCGCGTGCCATATGCACCAGCCTCGTCTTGTCGCGCTGCTTCATGGGGTGACCTCGTCGTATCGAACCGTTGGTGGTGTGGGTTTCAGGATTTCAAAGCGGCTTCAACGCCTCGGCGATGAGCGCGCGGGCCTCTGCTTCGAGCCAGGGTTTGACGCCGACCGCAGGCGTTGCGCGCGCGATCCGGCCGACGCGTCGCACCGGGCGGCCAGCGACGGCCGTCAGGCGCGAACAGAGATGCGTATAGTAGCCCATATTTTCCGGCTCTTCCTCGCACCAGATGATCTCCGCGTTCGGATGCGATGACAGCGCCTGCGTCACGGCGTCGTGCGGAAATGGATGCAGTTGCTCGACGCGAATGAGCGCAATGTCGTTGTCCAAGCCCGCAGCGGCGCGCGCTTGTGACAGCTCGTAGAAGACTTTCCCCGTACACAAGACGACGCGCCGCGCACGCGAAACGGTGTCATCCGGGATTACGGTGCGGAACGACGTGCCGGTACCAAACGCATCGAGAGACGATACGCAACCCTTGTGGCGCAGCAATGCTTTTGGCGTCAATACGACGAGCGGCTTTCGGAACGCCCACGTCATTTGCCGACGCAGCAGATGGAAGAAATTAGCCGGTGTCGATGCGTTGGCGACGATCAGATTCGGCCCTGCGCCCGCCGCCAGCAAACGCTCCGGCCGCCCGGTGGAATGATCCGGTCCGCCGCCGTCGAGACCGTGCGGCAGGAGAATGACGAGACCTGTCGATCTCAGCCAGCGGTCCTCGCTGCACGCGATGCACTGATCGAACACGGGCTGTGCGATATTCAGGAATTCACCGAACTGCGCTTCCCAGATCACCAGGCGCCGCGGGTCAGCGAGGCTCAAGCCGTATTCGTAGCAGAGTACGGCATGTTCGATCAGCGGCGTGTTGTGGGCCTCCGCCGCGATTGGCCCGAGGCCGTCCAGCACGAGATGCCGTGTGCCGGTGTTCCTGTCGTGGAGTTCCAGATGCCGCTGCGAGAACGCACCCCGCAAAGCATCCTGGCCGCTGAAGCGAACCGGCGTTCCGTTGTGCACCAGCGAGGCCAGTGCCAGAGCTTCTCCCGTGGCCCAATTGATCCCCTGTCCGGTTTCGACGCTACGGCGTCGGTCATCGAGGAATTTGGCCACTTTCGGATCAACCACGAAACCGTGCGGCGGCGTTGTGATCTGAGTGGCGATATGATGGAGAGTTTCGCTCGGCAGGCCCGTCACTGGAGACTGCAGCATGTCGGCGGTCATTCCGGCTGTGAGACCGGCCCAGGTTCCCTCGAAACAATCCGCCCGATTGACGGCATAGGATTTTGCCGCCTCGAAACCGGCAACGATCTCCTCGCTCATGGCGGAAGCGGCCTCTGACGCTATCGCACGTGCCGCCTCGGGATCGCTCAATCGTGCGGCGTAAATTTCGTGAACGGGCGGACGTGCATCGATGGCCTGATACATCTGCGGCTGCGTGAAGCGTGGCTCGTCGATCTCATTGTGTCCGGGCCGGCGGTAACAGACGAGATCGATGAGAATGTCGCTGCCGAAGGTGGCGCGCCAGTCTGCGGCCACGCGGGCCACGCGACAGACCGCATCGGGATCGTCACCATTGACGTGCAGCACCGGCGCCTCGACAAGCTTGGCGATATCGGTCGGGTGGCGGGCGGAACGGCCCTCTTCGGGCATCGTTGTGAAACCGAGCTGGTTGTTGATGACGACGTGGATCGTGCCGCCGAGGTCGTAGGGCGCGAGACGCGAGAGCTGGAACATCTCGGCGACGAGGCCCTGACCGGCGAAACTGGCATCGGTATGCAGCAGCAGCGGCAGAACAGCCGCGCGTGGATCAACGGTTCCCGGTGCCGTCTGCTTGGCGCGCGCCCGCCCTTGCGAAATGACGGGGATGAGCTGCAAGTGCGAAGGGTGCGGCGAGACGGAAAACCTGATGGCGCGGCCGGCAATTTCACGCTCGCCGGAATATCCCAGGTGATAGGACACATCCGACGAAACCTCGAGGCCTTCTGGCACAGCGGGCCGGCCCTGAATTTCGGCCAGCAATGCGCCGAGGGGCTTGCCGCAGACGTTGGCGATCAGGCTGAATCGTCCGCGATGCATGCCGCCGATGACGACGTCCTGAAGACCGTGTGCGATGCTGGCGGTGAGCAAGGTTTGCAGAAGCACGACGAAGCTTTCCGCGCCGCCGAGGCCGAACAGCCGCGCGCCCGGGAGTCGCTGGCTGAGTGCGGCCTCGAATGCATGCGCGCGTGCCAACTGAACCAGCGCGGTCTGCTGCATCGCCGCATCCGGTTGATCCTGGGTGTCGGCTTCCGCGCGTTCCGCCAGCCAGTGGCGACGCGAGACATCATGGATATGGCCGAACTCCCAACCGATGGAGCCGCAGTAGGCACGTTCGAGGGCCGCTTGCCACGTGGAGACAGCGCTCGGTTCGAGACCGTGAAATGAGGGGTTGAGTTCCGGTACGTCCGGCACGGGTGCCAGTCCGAGTGGATCGAGCCCGCTTCTGAGAAATCCGCGATCGCGATAAGCCTGAATGAACGCAGTTTCCGCTGCAGCCTCGGATGACGTGGGTGGCTCGCTGGCTTGAGCCGCCGCACGACGGGCATACATGTCCTCCAGCGCGCCGGGATCGCCCGCTGCTGGAAATTCTTCCGTGATGTCAGCGGAGCGGACTTGCTCGTTCATTGTTGCTATGTC
This sequence comes from Pseudomonadota bacterium, assembly GCA_023423275.1. Classification (GTDB taxonomy): domain Bacteria; phylum Pseudomonadota; class Alphaproteobacteria; order Rhizobiales; family Hyphomicrobiaceae; genus ZC4RG25. Next base: position 140,138 of record JAFAFW010000058.1, on the reverse strand, counting down.
TCGCTCAACTGGAGGGCCTGACGCCCAGACAAAATGGCGCTGGCATTTGTGCTAACCGTCAGTATTCGTTAGCGCACAACGCCGCACGAGGGAATTGCCTGATGACTGCTCCATTGTCCCATATTCGGGTTCTTGATCTGTCGCGCGTGCTCGCAGGGCCGTGGGCCGCGCAGTTTCTGGCCGATATGGGTGCCGAGGTGATCAAGATCGAGCGCCCCGGCGAAGGCGACGATACGCGCGCCTGGGGGCCCCCCTTCGCGACCGAGCCAACGGCAGGCGATCCCGGGGTCTCGGCCTATTTCGCATGTGCGAACCGCGGCAAGAAATCCGTAACGGTCGATCTCACCAATCCGAAAGGCCAGGCGCTGATCAAGCGGCTAGCGGCGCAGTCGGATGTCGTGATCGAGAATTTCAAGGTCGGCGGATTGGCCAAATATGGCCTCGACTACGCTTCTCTGAAACAGGTCAATCCGAAGCTCGTCTACTGCTCGATTACCGGCTTCGGCCAGAATGGACCGTACGCGCACCGTGCCGGTTACGATTTCCTCGTGCAGGGCATGGGCGGGCTGATGAGCATCACGGGCGAGCCCGATGGTGTGCCAGGCGGCGGCCCGGTCAAGGTCGGCGTGGCAATTTCCGATCAGATCTCGGGTATGAACGCCTTGGCCGCGATCCTGACGGCCCTTCTGAAACGGGAGCGAACCGGCGAAGGCGAATACATCGATGTCGGACTGCTGGATTGCACGATCTCGGCGCTCGTCAATCAAGCCTCGACCTATCTCGTTTCAGGGCAGGTGCCGCAACGCATGGGGAATGCGCATCCTACGGTCGTGCCGTATCAGGCCTTCCGGACGGTGGATGGGCATATCATTCTGGCGATCGGCAACGATGGACAGTTTCAGCGGTTCTGCGCCGCGGCGGGCCTCGATGCCCTGGCGACCGATGAGCGCTATCGCACCAACACCGCACGCATCATCAATCGCGATACGCTGATCCCGCAGATGGCCGAGGCCATCCAGGGGCGCACTTCGGCGGATTGGATCTCGACGTTCGAATCGCGGGCCGTGCCTTGCGGGCCGATCAACACCATCGATCAGGTTTTCGAGGATCCGCAGGTGATCGCGCGCAACACGCGGCGCGTGCTCAGCAGCGAACGTGTTGGATCGTTGGCCGTTGTCGCCAATCCGGTCCGCATGGCCTCGCACGATACGACGGCAGCCAAGGCGCCCCCCTGTCTCGGCGAGGATACGGACGCTGTTCTCTCTGGCGTGCTTGGATTGTCGGCGGACGAAATTGCCGGGCTCAAGGCCGAAAAGATCGTCTAATTCTGGCGAGAAGCGCTGCCATCCTGCGGTGGCTCGCTGTCGGCGCCGGCTGCCGCGGCGTCCGCCTGCGCTTTGGCTTTCCGTTCGAGTTCCTGTTCCCGAAGCGCGGCCTTCGCCAGCAGTGATGCGCTCACAGGCGCGGTGATGAAGAGGAACAGGGTGATCGCGATCTCTCGTGCGCCGAGGCCGGTCTCGAACGCATTGACGTGCACCAGGGAAGCCATGACGATCGAGCCGACGCCCAGTGTCGTTGCCTTGATCGGCCCGTGCATCCGGGAAAAGAAGTCCGGCAGGCGCGCAAGTCCGATCGAGCCGAGCAGCGTGAAGATGCCGCCGGTGAGAATAAGAACAGACAGGATGATCTCGATCAGCACCGCCTCACCTATTCGATGACGTCGCCACTGAGAAGGAACTTGCAGAACGCCGCTGTTCCGACGAAGCCCATCATCGCCAGTAATAGTGCCGCGTCGAAAAAGAGCGACGTTCCGAGCTGCAAACCGAACAGCAGGATAAGCGCGATGGCGTTGATGGACAGCGTGTCGAGTGCGAGGATCCGATCGACCACGTGCGGGCCGCGGGCAAGGCGCCAAAGATTGAGCGCCATGGCCAAGCAGACCATCGTGATTGCCGCCGTGATGGCATAGTTCAGCATGCGAAGATCTTCCTCAAAGGCGCCTCATAGCGCGATTTGATGGTGTTGATGAGTTCCTGCGTATTGTCGACGTGCAGCGCATGAACCACCAGCACCCACCGATCGCGGTCGATATCAACGGAAACCGTGCCAGGGGTCAGCGCCACGATGCTGCCGAGAAGTGTGGCGACAAACACGTCGTGTGCATCGAGCGGAATTTCGACGAACTCCGATTGGAGGCGATCGATCGGTCCGACGACGAGGCGCGCGACGGCCAGATTCGCGGTCACGATGTCCATCAGGAAGACGCCGAACAGGCGCAGCGCCGTGAACGGATGGCTCATGAAACTGCGCTCGGGCCAGAATCCGATCATCAGGCGCGGGATGAGGACTCCGAGAAGCGTTCCCATGAGCAGGTTGCCGACGCTCGCATTTGCGGCCAGCAACATCCACAGAACGAGAATCGTGAGGCTGAGCAAGGGATGTGGCAGAAGGCGCTGCATCATCACGGTTTGCGCTCCCTCTCGATCGGCGGCGACGCCTTGATCACCGAATCGACATACGTGCGACGGGCCGAGAGCTGCTCCGCCGCCGCATGTGCGTAAACCGTGATCGGTCCGGACGCGAGCGTGATCAGCGGACTCGCGGCAACCAACGCCAACAACGCCCATTTCCTGAACCAATTCGGAGGCGGCAGCCGTGGTTCCGGCTCGTCGGTTTTGGGCTCCCAGAAGATCACGCTTGCCGCACGCGCCAGGACGAGCCCCACGATCAGGCTGGAGACCAGCAAGGCGGTCCAGATCGTCGCTGCCGCATCCGTAAGCTGCACGGAGCGCATCAGCATCAATTTACCGAAGAAGCCCGACAGTGGCGGCATCCCGCTGACCGCGACGGCGAGGATCAGGAATATCGCCCCGAGCATGGTCATGTCACGCATGGGAGCGCCGCGCTCGAAATGGTCGGTATGTTCGCCGCGCTGGCGGGCGATGGTATCGGCGAGGAGCAGAAGTCCCGCCGTCACCAGTGTCGAATGGATAATGTAATAGATGGCGGCAGCGCTGCTCTGGACGCTGGGAACTGCAATCGTCACCATCACGCTGCCGCTCGACAGGATGATGAGATAGCTGGCGAGGACCGACAGTCTGCGCGCGGCCAGGGCACCGATCGCGCCGAGAGCGATTGTCAGCGCAGCGATCGGAATGAGCCACGGCTGGAACAGATCGGCCGTAAAACTGGCCCCTGGCAGGATGAGCGTCGAGACGCGCAGCATCGCGTAAAGTCCCACCTTCGTCAGGATCGCAAACAGTGCCGCGACTGGGGCCACCGCTGCGCTATAGGCGTGCGGCAGCCAGAACGACAATGGCACGAGAGCCGCCTTCAGGGAGAACACCGCGACCAGGAGAATGAGCGCGGATCGCACCAGGGATTCATCGGACGGCAGAACGGCGGGAAGAACTTGCGCAATGTCGGCGATATTGAGTGTGCCGAGTGTTCCATAGATCAACGCCAGCGCGATCAGGAACAAGGCCGAACCCGTGACATTCAGCACCACGTAGACAAGTCCGGCGCGTACGCGCGGCCGCCCGCCGCCATGGGCCAGCAGTCCGTACGATGCGATCAGCAGGATCTCGAAGAAGACGAACAGATTGAAAATGTCGCCCGTCAGGAAGGCGCCGTTGATGCCCGTGAGCTGAAACAGAAACAGCGGATGAAACAGGCGCCCCTTGGCATCGATGTCCGCCATCGCGTAGATCAGCGTCGGCAGCGCGAGCACCGAGGTCAGCATCACCATGATCGCCGAGAGCCGGTCGAGCACCAGAACGATTCCGAACGGTGCGCGCCACGCGCCGATGGCATAGACCGTGACGACGCCGCTTCCCGCGGACATCAGCAACACGATTGAGATCGCCAGCAAACCGACGACGGCAGTCAACGAGACGACGCGTTGGAAGACGATATTGGTGGGCGCCGCCGCCATGCAGAGCGCGGCGGCCAGCAAGGGCAGCAAAATCGGCAGGATCAGCAAATGGCTCATGGCGCCGGTCCCCCGGCATCCACGTGATCCGTTCCCGACTCCCCTTTCGCGCGCAAAGCCAGGGCGACGAGGTAGGCGGTCATGCCAAAGCTGATCACAATGGCCGTCAGAACCAGCGCCTGCGGCAGTGGGTCGGTTGTCGCAGAGTCATCGACATTCACGATGGGCGGCGCGGCGATCATCACGCGCCCGCAGACGAAAATCAGCAGGTTGGTCGCATACGACAGCAAAGCCAGCCCGAGCACCACGGAAAAGGTGCGTTCACGGAGGATGAGGTAGATGCCAGCGGCCGTCAGCCAGCCGATGCCAAGCGAGAGGATGAGTTCCACGCCCTAGCTCCTCTCCGCCGGATCGGTCAGGGACGCTTCGCGGTTGCTGAGATTCCCAAATTCCGTGAGGATGGCCAGCACGCAGCCAACGACGACCAGATAGACGCCAATATCGAATATCATCGCGGAGGCCAGCTCGATATCGCCGATCAACGGGATGTGCACGTGACCGTGCGCGCTCGTCAGAAATGACGCGCCGAACACCATGCTCGCAATGCCCGTGCCGGCAGCCAGCGCCAACCCCGCGGCCATCACGCGCAGATAATTGGCGCGCAGCCTGATCGGCGGGAAATCGAAGCCGCTGGCAACGAACTGGAGAATGATCGCCACGGCCGTGATCAGTCCGGCGATGAAGCCGCCTCCCGGAAGGTTGTGTCCGCGCAGCAGCGTATAGGCCGAGACGACGAGCGCCAGCGGCAGCAACGGCCGCATCAACATCGCGAGCATGATGGGATGCTGGTCTGCTTCGTTTGCCGGTGGTGGTGGAAACGGCCGCAGCCGCAGTCCATGCAGCAGTATGATGGTGCCGATCGCCGCCATTGTCAGGACCGAGATCTCGCCGAACGTATCGAACCCGCGGAAATCGACCAGAATGACGTTCACGACATTGGTCCCGCCGCCACCCGATACGGCATTCTGAATGTAGAAGTCCGACATCGTCGAGAACGAGCGTGTCAGCATGGCGTAGCTCAATGCGGCGACGCCCGCGCCACCGCCGATTGCGAGAATGATATCGCGCACGCGCCGCGGAACGCTCGCCTCGCGCGGCACCTCGGGTGGCAGGAATCTCAAGGAAAGCAGCAGCAGCACGATCGTCACCACTTCCACGGTGATCTGCGTCAACGCCAGATCCGGCCCGGAAAACCGGATGAACGTCAGCGACACGAAGAGGCCGACGACGCTGAGGTAGATGACCGCCGTGAGTCGACGGCGGTGGAACACCACGGCGCCCAGGCTGCCGACAATCACCGCCACCAATCCACCCAGGGTCAGAAGATCAGGTGCATGGCTCGCCGCTGAGCCGCTGAGCGCTGCAGGCGTCGGGCCGGACATATACGCCCATGCTCCCAGCACCGTGGTCCATCCGACCAGCAAGGCGATATAGCGCTGCAGCGAGCCGGGATCGATCGCGCCGATCACCATCTGCGCCATCTGCAGCATCCAGCGATACAGACGTTCGAATCCCACGCGGCTTTGCAGGTTCGGCAGGTAGCGGTCGTGGAAGGCGATCACCCGGGCGGAGTTCGCGTAATAGACAATGCCGCCGATGATGGCCAGCAGACTCATCAGCAGCGGGAGATTGAACCCGTGCCAGACGGAGAGGTGGAAGTACGGCACGGTACCGGGCAGAACCGCCGTCGCAGCCGCCTTGAGAATATCGCCGACGACGAATTGCGGAGCCAGGCCCACAGCCAGACAGAGCAGCACCAGAATATCGACCGGTAGCCGCATCCACATCGCCGGCTCATGTGGCTGGCGTGGCAGATCCTCCGGATCGCCGCCGAAGAAGACGTCATGGATGAAGCGCGCCGAATAGGCGACGCTCAGCACGCCCGCGAGGGTCGCGAACGCCGGCAGCGCCCAGGCATGGCCACCGAACGCTGCCGTATGCACCGCCTCGGCGAAGAACATCTCCTTGCTGAGGAAGCCGTTGACCAGCGGCACGCCCGCCATGGAACCTGCGGCAACGATGCCGAGCACGGCCGTATAAGGCATGTACCAGAACAAGCCGTTGATACGGCGCATGTCACGTGTGCCACATTCATGATCGATGATCCCGGCGGCCATGAACAGCGACGCCTTGAAGATCGCATGATTGATAATGTGGAACACGCCGGCCACGGCGCTCATCGGCGTGTCGAAGCTGAACAGCAGCATGATCAGCCCGAGATGGCTGATGGTCGAATAGGCCAGCAGGCCCTTGAAGTCGTTTTGCAGCAGCGCCTGATAGGCACCATAGACCAGCGTGATCGCACCGACCGGGAACACGAGGTAGAACCACAGATCGCTACCCGCCATTGCCGGGTAGAGCCGCGCCACGAGAAATGCTCCGGCCTTCACCATCGTCGCGGAGTGCAGATAGGCGCTGACCGGTGTCGGCGCCGCCATCGCGTTGGGGAGCCAGAAGTGGAACGGGAATTGCGCTGACTTGGTGAACGCGCCGATCAGAATCAGAACCAGCGCCAGCGGATAGAGCCCGTCACCGCGGATCAGGTCGCCATTGTCGATGATGCGCGAGAGATTGAAGCTCCCCGCGATATGGCCCAGCACGAGCACACCTGCCAGGAGCGCCAGACCGCCCGCGCCGGTGACGGCCAGCGCCATGCGTGCGGCAATCCGGGCATCGTGCGCTTCGTGCTTGTAGGCGATCAGCAGGAATGACGTGATGCTCGTGACTTCCCACAGCAGAACGAGCTGGATCATGTTCTCGGACAACACCATGCCCAGCATGCCGCCCGCAAAGGAGAGCAGCAGTGCATAGAAACGGCCGAGACGGTCCGATTGCGGCATATAGTAGGCGGCGTAGAGCACGACCAGCAGGCCGATGCCGAGGATCAGGAACACGAAAAGCAGGCTGAGACCGTCGAGCCGCACACCCAGATCAACGCCCCAGGCGGGCAGCCAAGACCAGTTCCCCACCACCACCTGGCCGTTCAGCACCTCCGGCGCCATCGGCAGGATCAGCAGCAGGCTTGTCATCATCCCGGCGGCGCTGCCCCACGCTGCCGCGGCACGGCTGACGCGGCTCGCCACGACGACGAGCGGCGCGGCGACGAACAGTGCGGCAATGGCGAGAGACAGAAGAAGGAAACTCATTGACCCGTTATATCAAGTTGATCGCCGATTTCGAGGTCTGCCGACTGAAATTGCGTGGCGTTTGATGTCGCGCCCGCCGGCTGCTCTGGGCCTTTGCAAAGCGCGTCGTGGCGTGCGACGTATGGAGGAACTTTGGGCTTCCCACAGACAGCGGTTCCGCAAGACGCGAAAGCGGTGGAGGCTCGTGCAGGAAGGAATTCAAGGTCGATGGCCGATACCACTGACGAGGCTGCATCCAGGAAAGCGGCGCTCGACTATCACGAAGCCGATCCGCCCGGGAAAATCACGATCCAGTCGACCAAGCCTGTCGCCAACCAGCGCGATCTGGCTCTTGCCTACTCACCGGGCGTGGCGCATGCCTGTCTGGCGATCGCCGAAGATCCGGCAATGGTCTCGCGTCTCACGGCGCGCGGGAATCTGGTGGGCGTTATATCCAACGGAACGGCCGTTCTCGGACTAGGCGATATTGGTCCCCTGGCCTCCAAGCCGGTGATGGAAGGCAAGGCGGTTCTCTTCAAGAAGTTCGCCGGGATCGACGTCTACGATATCGAGGTCGACGAAAAGAATGTCGACGCGTTCGTGGAGGCCGTTGCGCGGCTGGAGCCGACCTTCGGCGGCATCAACCTGGAGGATATCAAGTCGCCCGAGTGCTTCGAGATCGAGCGCCGGTTGAAGGAGCGTATGCGGATTCCCGTGTTCCATGACGACCAACATGGAACGGCGATCGTCGTGGCGGCCGGCATCCTCAATGGTCTGAAGATCGTCGGCAAGGCGATCGGCGATGTCAAGCTCGTCTGCTCGGGGGCGGGAGCCGCGGCGCTGGCCTGCCTCAACCTTCTGGTCTCACTGGGCCTGAAGCGGGAGAACATCTTCATCGCGGATATCAAGGGCTGCATCTTTGCCGGACGCAAGGAGCTGATGGACGCCTACAAGGCTCCCTTCGCCCAGAAAACCGATGCCCGCACGCTGGCCGATCTGATGCCCGGGGCTGACATCTTCCTCGGCCTGTCCGCCGGACGCATTGTCTCCAAGGACATGGTGGCCAGCATGGCCGCGAAGCCGCTGGTGTTCGCACTGGCGAACCCGGTTCCGGAAATCATGCCGGAAGACGTCAAGGCGGTACGCCCGGACGCCATCATCGCGTCCGGCCGCACGGATTATCCGAACCAGATCAATAACGTTCTGTGCTTTCCCTTCATCTTTCGTGGCGCGCTGGACGTCGGCGCCACCACCATCAATGAAGAGATGAAGAAGGCCGCCGTCGTCGCGCTTGCGGGTATCGCCGAGGACGAGGCATCCGATATCGTTTTATCGGCCTACCGGGCGGAGAGTTTTCTCTTCGGTCCGGAATACATCATTCCCAAGCCCTTTGATCCGCGCCTGATCACCGAGATTGCACCTGCGGTCGCGAAGGCGGCGATGGACAGTGGTGTCGCCACCCGGCCGATCTCCGACTTCGACGCCTACAAGGAGAAGCTTTCCAGCTTCATCTATCGCTCCGGCTTCCTCATGCGGCCGATTTTCGAGGCGGCGAAGGCTGGACATCGTGATCGCGGCAAGCGTCTCGTGTATGCCGAGGGCGAGCATCCATATGTTCTGCAAGCGGCTCAGCAGGTCATTGCCGAGGGGCTGGCGCGTCCGGTTCTGGTTGGCCGCCGCGGGAACATTCTGCGACTGCTGCCACATCTCGGACTGCGCATGCAGGTCGACAAGGATTTCGACATCTTCGACCAGGAGAACGATCCGCGCATCCCGGTGATGACCGAGGAATACTGCCGGCTTGTCGAGCGCCGCGGAATTTCACCGAGCCATGCTCGCCGCATTGTACGCGCGGGGTCGACGGTCATCGCCGGCCTTCTGCTGAAGCGGGGCGATGCCGACGCGATGATCTGCGGAGCGGTGGGACGCTATCAAACCCAGCTCCGGCATGTCTCTCAGGTCATCGGTCGCCGCGGCGGTGTCCGCGGGCTGGCTGCGCTGTCAGGCATCATTCTGCCGTCCGGTCCGTTGTTCATCGCCGATACCTACGTCAACGATGATCCGGAGCCGGAGCATCTCGCTGAGATCACCCTGCTTGCAGCCGAGGAGGTGCGCCGCTTCGGGATCGAGCCGAAGATCGCCCTGCTCTCGCATTCGAACTTCGGTTCCGAGGATACGGCGTCAGCGATCAAGATGCGTGACGTGTTGGGTATTCTCGCGGACTGGGCGCCCGGCATCGAGGTGGAAGGCGAGATGCATGCCGACGCCGCGTTGTCACCGTTCATCCGGGAAGAGATCTTTCCGCATTCGAAGCTGAAGGGCGCAGCCAACCTGCTCATCATGCCGACGCTGGACGCGGCGAACATCGCGTTCAACCTGCTCAAGGTCATCTCGGGTGCCGTCGTGCTCGGCCCGATGCTGCTCGGTGCGGACAAGGCGGTTCACATCGTGACACCGTCAGTGACGGTGCGCGGACTGCTGAACATGAGCGCGGTGGCTATTGCAGATGCCCTCGAGGCGTCGGCACAGCGTGCAGCGCGCTAGCCGTTAGCCGGGGCGGTGCTCAGGCGCTCCAGATTTTGTGCGGTGAACAAGCCGAGCGCGGCCATGACGGCGGCACTTATCAGAATGACGGGGAAGACGCCAAGCAGGTTGAATCCGGCTCCATACAGGACGGGGCCGACCGCGTGACCGAGGAAGAAAAAGAACGCATGCAACGCCACTGCTGAGCCGCGGGCATGCGGCGCCAGCTCCGTTGCCTGTGTTTGCAGCGGGTTGTGGATCATGAAAAAGCCCACTCCCACGATCATGAATGCAAGCAGCTCCGATTGCCACGAGCCTTGCAGCGAAAAGATGATGTAGCCTGCGGCGGCGACCAGACCGCCGAGCCGCATGAGGTTGAACATCCCGCCGAGCCGCTTCATCATAATGCGGACGAGAAAGCCGTAGACGACACCTCCAATACCGATGCCCGCGACGACGATACCTGCTTCCCTGATGCCGCCCGCGCCACGCGCTTCCAGCAGGGTGGCGACGTAAGGCAGCATGCCCATGATCGTCAGGCCTTCTACGAAGACGGCCAGGTAACAGAACTTCGCGCGTGGATTTGCGAAGATATCCGCGTAGCCGGCCTTCGACCTCGCAAGCGTGAACTTCTGCCGCTTCGCCTGTGGTCTCGCGTGCAACTTGGCCAGCATGGCGACCAGCGCGACAAGAGACACGCAGCCGATGGCGGCCATGGCCACGCGCCAACTCGAGAGCGAAGCGATAAGGCCGCTTCCCATCGCGCTGACGAGCTGGCCGAACATCGCCGCCATGACAAGACGGCTGAGAGCGACCTGGCGCTCCGCCAGATCGAACCGATCGCCGACCATGGCGAGGGCCACCGGAATAATCCCGCCTGCGGCAACACCCGCAGCGATGCGCGAAATGAAAAGGATCTCGATGTTCGGTGCGACCGCCGACAGCATCATCATGACGGTGAGAATGAACAGACATGTCTTGATCACGCGCGCCTTGCCGATGGCGTCGGCGAGTGGGCCGAGAACCGGTTGGCTGAGGGCATAGGGAAAAGCGAAAGCGCTGGCCAACAACGCGACGGTCGTCACGGCCACGCTCATGTCGCGGCCGATTTCCGGCACTATCGGATCGATGATGCGCAGTGACAGCGCGCCCGCAAAACAGCTCAGGGCGAGCAAAGCAAGAAGTAAGGAATTATCCCGGGAAGCCTGCGCCGGCTGTTCGATCATGTTCATCGACGGACACCAGACACGTGCTGATGCTGCATTGCAAGACCAAGGCGGGAAAAATACTGCGCTCAAATGTCTGTAGTACCGCTATTTGCGCATCAGGAATGCAAATTTGCAGTGCAGCGAAAGATCTGCAGCGCAGCAGATCAAGTTGGGGAGAATATTACATTTGTTGTACTTCGTGATTTGGCAGAAACTCCGGAGGGTCTAAATTCATGACGTCTACGAAGCGGGCAAGACAAAGACCTGCATTGGAGGACGTCCATGGTATCGCGTATCTTGGAGGAACTGCGTGCGGAGCACCGCACGATGCGCAAGCTCCTCGAAATGCTTCAGCGACAGATCGAACTCGTTGCTGACGACCGCCAACCGAACGGTGATCTGCTGCTCGAGATCACTGAATATTTCCGCAGCTTTCCGGACCTCTTTCATCATCCCAAGGAAGAGCTGATCCTGCGCCGCGCGGCAGATCGCAACCCGGATGCCCAGAACGCCCTTGCGGCGCTTGAGAAGGCGCACGAGGTCAGCAACAAGGAGCTCGGCCGGTTCTCTCGGGCCGTGGTCCGGCTGCTCATCGAGCCGCACGACGCGGAGGACCGCTTTTTGAGCGCGGCGCTGGCCTTCATCGAAAGCGAGCGGCGCCAGTTGGCGTGGGAAGACCAACAGCTGTTCAGGCTGGCCGAGGAGAGCCTGAACGATAACGACTGGTCGCAGATCGAGGTCTCTCTGACGGGCCTGGCCGATCCTGTGCAGCGGGACACCGAGGCCCGATTTGCGGGTATCGGCCGCGCCCTGGAAAGCTGGCGCGGGAGTGCTGCTGCCTGAGAACAGCCCGTTTCGGCTGGAGAGTCCGTCACACCGGCAGATTTAGCGCGCCCCCGATTGCAACGCCGCGGCTTACTGAATAGAACCAGAATCAAAGGGTGCGGCCGTCAACCGGCGGCCGCACCGCATTCTGGAACAAGGCGGAGGGCGCTCCATGAGCAAAACCTATAATATCCTGATCATGGGAGCATCTTACGGCTCTCTGCTCGGTACGAAACTGGCCCTGGCAGGCCATTCGGTGAAACTGATCTGCCTCCCCGCCGAGGCAGAGCTGATGAACACGGAAGGCGCCATCGTCCGCATGCCGGTGAAGGGCCGCGAAGGGCTTGTCGAGATCAACTCGCGCAACCTCCCCGGCAAGATGACCGCAGCCGGCCCCGGTGCCGTGAACCCTGCGGATTATGACCTGGTCGCTCTGGCCATGCAGGAGCCGCAATACCGCTCGTCGGGCGTGCGCGAACTGCTCGATGCCGTCGCCAAGTCGCGCGTTCCCTGCATGTCGATCATGAACATGCCGCCGCTGCCCTATATCAAGCGTATTCCGAACGTTGACGCCGAAGCTTGCCGGCCCTGCTACACCGACGCGACCGTGTGGGACAGCTTCGATCCGGCGACCTTGACGCTGTGCAGCCCCGATCCGCAGGCGTTCCGGCCGCCCGAGGAGAAGGTCAACGTGCTGCAGGTCCGCCTGCCGACGAACTTCAAATCAGCCCGCTTCGAGTCGGATGCCGACACCGCCATACTGCGCCAGCTCGAAGCCGACATTGCCGCGTCGCGGTTCGAGGTCGACGGCAAGCCGATCGAACTGCCGGTGAAGCTCAAAGTCCATGATTCGGTGTTCGTGCCGATGGCCAAGTGGGCCATGCTGATCGCCGGCAACTACCGCTGTGTCCAGAAGGACGGGATGCGACCCATCAAAGAAGCGGTGCATTCGAATATCGACGAGTCCCGAGCTGTCTACGATTGGGTCGTGAAGCTGTGCACGCTGCTCGGCGCGTCCGCCGACGACATGGTGCCGTTCGACAAATATGCCAACGCGGCGCTGTCGCTCGGCAGCCCGTCATCCGCGGCGCGCGCCCTGGCGAACGGGGCGCCGAACATCGAGCGTGTCGATCTTCTCGTGAAGACCATCGCTGCGCAGAAGGGGATGCAACTCGATGCGCTGGATCAGACGGTCGCGCTGGTGAACGGCTGGCTGGAGAACAATCGGAAGAAGGCAGCCTGAGCCTTCTCGACAGGTCTGCCGTTTCAATTGATCCGGGCCGGTAGGCGCCATTGTGCCTGCCGGCTATTTTTTGTGTGATGTCCCGGCGCGCAGAGCATCCCCGGTATGCAACGGCGGACTGTGACAGCCTATCATTCGGCTCGCGCCGCCCGAATATTTCGACTACATCTGCCTGCGCTTTAAGCAGAAATGAAAACACGACGCGTCGCGATCGTTAAAGGCGCGCTTGTTGGGATGAGAGACGGTCTTGGGAGTGCGGTCGGCCATGAGCAGCCGTCACACGGATGTTGGCGCTGGCATCAGCGAAGTCGAATCCACTTACGCCTGGTTGCGTCTGACGGCGTCGTTTCTGATCGGCACGATCGGGAGCGTCGGCATGTGGTCGGTCGTCGTCGCCTTGCCGGCCGTGCAGGCGGAGTTCGGTGTCGATCGCGGTGATGCTTCGCTCCCTTATACGGTGACGCTGCTGTCCGTCGCGCTCGGCAGCGTGATGATGGGCCGGCTGGTCGATCGGTACGGCATCGTCTATCCGGTGATTGGCGGGGCGCTGGCCCTGGGTCTGGGTTATATCGGCACCAGCCAAGCTACAAATCTTTGGCAGTTCGTACTGTTGCACGGCCTGGTGCTGGGCTTTTTCGGCTGCTCCGTCGCGTTTGCCCCTCTGATCGCCGATATTTCACACTGGTTCATTCGCCGGCGCGGCATCGCGGTCGCCATCTGTGCGAGCGGCAGCTACATGGCTGGCACAATCTGGCCTCCCATCGTGCAGCATCTGATCGAAACGGTTGGTTGGCGGCAGGCCCATGTCATCATCGGCATTGTTTGCGTTGCGACCATGATTCCGCTGTCGTTCGCGTTGCGGCGGCCGTCTCCGCGTCAGGAGCTGTCGGCGGCGGCGATCGCGGCGGCCGGTGCCCAGAGCCGACTGGGTATTTCGTCGAACGCTCTCCTCGCCCTGCTGGTGATCGCTGGCGTCTCGTGTTGCGTCGCGATGTCTATGCCGCAGGTGCATATCGTGGCCTACTGCGGCGATCTCGGCTACGGCGCGGCGCGGGGCGCGGAGATGCTGTCCCTGATGCTCGGCTTCGGGGTCATCAGCCGTCTGATTTCGGGCTGGATCGCCGACAAGATTGGCGGGCTGGGGACCGTACTTCTCGGCTCGAGCCTGCAGGCTCTGGCGCTCGTCCTTTATGTTCCCTTCGACGGACTGCCATCTCTTTATATGATTTCTGCTCTCTTCGGCTTGTTCCAGGGCGGCATTGTGCCGAGCTATGCGATCGTGATCCGCGAATTCTTCCCGCCGAGTGTCGCGGGATCACGGGTCGGGACCGTCTTGATGTCCACCATGGTCGGCATGGCGTTAGGGGGATGGTTGTCCGGGGTCCTGTATGATGCGACGGGTTCGTATCAGGCTGCGTTCGTCAACGGCATTCTCTGGAACCTCTTGAACGTGGCCATCATCGCGTGGCTGCTGGTACGCAAGCGGGCGCTGCAGCCAGCAGCCGCCTGACGCGTCGAGGGGGAAAGCAATCAAGGCTTGATGCCGAGCTTGTCCAGGCGCTTCTTGGCCAGTTGCGAGCCAGGATCGAGCGAGACCGCCTTCTGGAAGTCCTCGATGCTCTGCTCGCGATTGCCGAGCTTCTCGTGTGTCAGGCCGCGGTTGTAATAAGCGAGCGCCAGCTCGGGACCCCGATCTATGGCCGCATCGTAGTCTTCCAGCGCGCGATGAAATTCCTGCAGATCGTACAGGGCGTTGGCGCGATTGTAGTAAGGGTATGGGCTTTGAGGCGACAGATGGATGGCTTCGCCGAAGTCGGCCAGCGCTTTCTTTCTGTCACCTCGGGAGGCGTAGGCGATCGCTCTGTTCGTATAGGCGACGGCCAGGTTCTCGCTGAGCGTCTTGCCGCTTCGGATGTATTCGGTGCAACCGCGAATCTGGCGTGTAAAATCCGCGAATTGGTTGCAGTCGGCAGCAGGGTCTGCGGCTGCTGCAGTAGCCGTCCCAACGGAGAGCAGGAAAAGCAAAGGCAATCTCACTGGCCAACCCCGCATCGCGTTGCAGTTGAGATCAGTCACCAGATAAGGTTGTCACTTAACGCTTGAGATACAAGCGCTGTTCACAAACCGGCCCTCTTTACGCTTGGCTTCAATCGGCCTACCGATAGAGCCTATCACAACACGTGCGATCTAGGAGCGAAACCTCATGAAGCTTGTTCGATTTGGTGCGCCTGGTGCTGAGAAGCCAGGGCTGGTCGATGCCGATGGCACGATCCGCGACGTGTCCGCCCACGTATCGGACTTCGACGGCGCGAATCTGGCCCCTGCGGCGCTGGACAAATTGCGCAAGCTTGATCTGAAATCACTGCCGGCGGTTCCGGCCGGCACGCGGCTGGGTTCGCCGGTCGCGCGGCCCAGCAACTTCATTGCGGTCGGTCTCAACTATGAGGACCATGCGAGGGAGACGAACTCGCCCATCCCGGCCGAGCCGATCCTGTTCAATAAGCTCGCCAACTGCATCGTCGGGCCGAACGACGATGTGATGATGCCCAAGGGCGCCAAGAAGCTTGATTGGGAAGTCGAGCTGGCTTTCGTGATGGGCATGCGGGCTCGCTATGTGTCGGAAGCCGACGCTCTCAAGTACGTCGCCGGCTACGCGATCTGTAACGACGTGTCCGAGCGTCATTTCCAGATCGAACGCGGCGGGCAGTGGATGAAAGGCAAGTGCTTCGAAACGTCCGGCCCGCTCGGTCCGTGGCTCGTCACGTCAGACGAGGCCGGAGACATCCAGAACCTGGATATGTGGCTGGACGTCAGCGGAAAGCGCATGCAGACCGGCAACACCCGGACCATGATTTTCAGCATCCAGCACCTCGTGCACTATATTTCACAGTTCATGGTGTTGGAGCCCGGCGACGTCGTCACCACCGGCACGCCGCCAGGGGTCGGACTCGGCATGAAGCCGGAAGTCTATTTGAAGGTCGGCGATGTCATGAAGCTGCACATCCAGGGTCTCGGAGAGCAGTCTCAGAAGGTGATCGCCTGCGACGCCTGACGCGCGTCGGCCTGATCAAGGTCTCAAGCCCTTTCCGCAAACCGGCGGGAAGGGCTTTTTTCATACTTGCGGCGACAGACTGTCCATCCGCCTGTTCCTTGGGGAACAGCGCAGCCTGGCGGGGCCTGTAAAGCTTTCATCGGCCGAGCGCCTTGCTCGGCAGAGATCCAGCACCCGGAATTGCCGGAGGAACCGATGTACGCGTTGCCGTCCTGCATTACTCCCGAACTGATCAGCGATTATGTCGCTGGTCGCCTCGATGCCCCTGATGCTGCCATGATCGAGGGCATAATGAATCAACATGAGTCGGTCGCGGCGGCCGTGGGTGCTGCACGCCGGTTGAACGTAAGGATGGGACGTTTCCTTCAAAGTCGGTCCCTTCCGAGACGGCACTAGGCGTGCGCGAGATCACGAAGTCGTCCCATTGCTCAGCGTTTGGGAGCTGTCATGCAGATCCTTACAGTGGTGCTTGCCAGTCAGGCGTTTGTTTTTGTTGTCATCGCCATGTCCGCCATCGTGCCGTTCGTGGGTGGCTAGTCGTCCGCGTGCGAGACTTCTGCACCGCGGCCCGGTCGTAGTGGGCGTTCGATGAGCAGCCTCGTTGGTTATGTGATGGCGTTTGCCTTCGTTGTCGGTGCGCTCGGGGTTGCGTGGTACGCAAGTCGCTGAAATCTGAATTGACCGGCTTGCGTGCGGCGGCCTCACGGAATAAGCACCGCCGCTCCCGTCAGTCGTCCGTCTCGCAGGCGGGCCAGAGCATCATTCGCCTCTCGCAGAGAAAACGTCACGACCGTCGTTTCTACGGGCACCTCGGGCGCCATCGCCAGGAACTCGGTGGCGTCGTTGCGCGTCAGGTTGGCGACTGAGCGGATCTGGCGTTCGTGCCAGAGCAGATCGTATGAGAATGATGGAATATCGCTCATGTGAATGCCGCCGCAAACCACAACACCGCCACGCCGCGTCGTAGCCAGTGCGGCCGGGAGCAGCGCGCCGACCGGCGCGAAAATGAGAGCGCCGTCCAGGAGTTGTGGTGGCGTCTCGTCCGAGCCGCCTGCCCAGTCTGCGCCGATCGTGCGCGCAAACGTTTGGGCCGCTGAGTCGCCGGGTCGCGTGAAGGCATAAATCCGGCGTCCCTGATGCCGCGCGACCTGAGCGATGATATGGGCGGCTGCCCCAAAGCCGTAAATCCCCAGCTTCGTCGTCCCTGCTCCGGCCATTTTGAGAGATCTGTAGCCGATCAGTCCGGCACACAGCAGTGGCGCGGCATTAGCGTCGCTATAATAGTCCGGTAGGGGGAAGCAGAACGCAGCGTGCGCGGTCGTATATTCAGCGTATCCGCCATCAATGGTGTACCCCGTAAATTCAGGATGCTCGCAGAGGTTCTCCTGGCCTGTGCGGCAATAGCGGCACGTCCCGCACGTGCTGCCAAGCCAGGGAACCCCGACGCGATCGCCAGCTTTGAAGCCGGTCACGTTCTCGCCGCAGGAGACGACGCGGCCAACGATCTCGTGGCCGGGAACAAGGGGCAGCTTGGGGTCCGTGAGCTCCCCATCGACGACATGCAGGTCCGTGCGGCAGACCCCGCAAGCCAGCACTTTGATCAGGATCTCGCTGGGGCCGGGTTCACGCACCGGGATATCCCGTGCTTGTAGCGGCTGCCCGGGTTGATCGAGAACCATCGCCAGCATGAACATCTCTCCTTTGCGGGGTCCTGAGAGGCCTTGCCGTGAACGTCCACCTGCCGCGCGGGGTTGCGAGCTATCGGAGCAGCCTTCGCGGATGCGGCAAAGGAAAAGGCTCTGGAAAGTGGTGGCCGACGTGCGATAGTCCGTTGTAGCCAACCTCTCAGTTCAATCCACCAGACGGACATCATGACGCCAGCGAATACGGATCTGCGCTTGGCCGTCGATATCGGCGGCACATTCACGGACATTGTTTTGGACACTGGTGAGGAGCGCTTCACCAGTAAAGTTCTCACGACCCCGACCGCACCCGAACGCGCTGTGGTCGAGGGCACAACGGCGATCCTTGCCCGCGCCGGCAAGGCGTTTTCCGATATCCGCTTGTTCGTTCATGGCACCACGCTGGCCACCAATGCGTTGATCGAACGCAAGGGGGCTCGCACGGCCCTGATCGCCACCGATGGTTTTCGCGACGTCATCGAAATCGCCGATGAAAGCCGGTTCGATCAGTACGACGTGTTCATCGAGAAGCCGAAGCCGCTGGTGCCGCGCCGCCTGCGGTTCACGGTGCCTGAACGGCTCGATGTCCACGGCAACGTGAAACTGGCCCTCGACGAAGCGGCCGTTACGGCTGTCGCCGCACGGTTGCTCGTCGAAAAGATCGAGTCGGTCGCCGTCGCGCTCATCCATTCTTATGTGAATCCAAAGCATGAGGAGCAGATCCGCGCCATTCTGGCGGAACGCTGTCCGAAGCTCAGCGTGACGCTCTCCTCGGAAGTGTGTCCCGAGGCCCGCGAGTATGAGAGGACTTCGACAGCGGTTGCGAACGCTTATGTGCAGCCGTTGATCGCGGGCTATCTCAGCCGCCTCGAGGAGGCCTTCCGTGATAACGGCTGCACGGCGCCGATCCATCTCATGACCTCGGGCGGAAGCCTGGCCAGTCTCAATACGGCGCGAAGTTTCCCGGTACGGCTTATTGAGTCCGGCCCCGCAGGCGGCGCGATCCTTGCGGCGCGCATCGCGGCCGAGCGCGGCGAGGAAAAGATCCTGTCGTTCGACATGGGCGGCACGACCGCAAAGATTTGCCTGATCGACAACGGCCGACCCTTCAAGGCGCGGATTTTCGAAGTCGATCGCTCGTCGCGCTTCATGAAGGGCAGCGGCTTTCCGCTGCGCATTCCCGTCATTGAAATGGTGGAGATCGGCGCGGGTGGTGGATCTCTGGCGCGTATCGACACCATGAAGCGGATCATGGTGGGCCCGGAAAGCGCGGGTTCCGAGCCGGGACCTGCGAGCTACGGCCGTGGCGGTGTTGAACCTGCCGTGACCGACGCTGATTTGGCGCTGGGCAAGATCGATCCATCGCGATTTGCCGGCGGCAAGATCGGGATCGATCCGGCCAAGGCGGCCGAGGCGCTCGATACCTACATCGGCCAGCCGCTCAATCTGACTACTGAGGCTGCAGCCTATGGTGTCGCTGAGATCGTCGATGAGAACATGGCCAACGCGGCGCGCGTGCATGCCGTCGAGCGTGGTGCGGAAGTGGCTGCCCGCACCCTGGTTGCCTTTGGCGGTGCCGCGCCGCTTCACACCTCGCGCCTGGCTGAAAAGCTCGGCATCGAACGCATCATTGTCCCGGCGGACGCCGGTGTTGGTTCGGCCATTGGATTTCTTGAAGCGCCGGCAGCGTTCGAGCTGGTGCGTTCACTTTATATGCGGCTCGATCGCTTTGATACGAAGCTGGCCAATGATCTGCTCGATACGATGAGCAGCGAGGCGACGGTGCTTGCCAAGGAAGCGGCCGGGGACGCGACATTGACCGAAACGCGCCGCGTCTTCATGCGTTATTCCGGCCAAGGTCACGAAATCTCCGTCGACCTGCCGGGCCACGCGCTGCAGATGTCGGACATCGCTGGTCTGCGCGCTGCCTTCGAGGCGGAGTACGATCGCCTGTTCGCGCGCCACATCCCGGGGGCGGCCATCGAGGTCATGAGTTGGGTCGTGCTGGCTTCGAGCAAGGAGAGCGAGGCCAAGAGGCTTGTGACGCCGGCGCCCCAGGTCGCACTGGGTCCGTCGGGAACGCGAACGGTCTTCGACGCCAAGCTGGGCAAATCGGTCGACGTCCCCGTCTACGAGCGGCCTCGACTGAAGCCAGGTGCGCGTGTCACGGGGCCGGCTTTGATCGTCGAGGATGGGACGTCGACTTATGTCTCCGCCAGTTACGACGCATCGATCGATGGCGGTCTCGCGCTCGTGCTGACCGCGAAGAAGGGGGAGTGATCGCCATGGCTGACAGCAAACCGCTCGGCGATATCGAGCTGCAGATCATGTGGAACCGCTTGATCTCGGTCGTCGAGGAACAGGCGCAAACGCTGCTGCGAACGGCGTTCTCACCCATCGTTCGCGAGGCAGGCGATTTGTCCGCCGGTGTTTTTGATCGCCAGGGCCGGATGCTGGCGCAGGCGGTGACGGGCACTCCGGGGCACGTCAACTCGATGGCGGAATCGGTGAAGTATTTCATCGCCCATTTCGGGCTCGAAAACATGAAACCGGGCGATGCCTACATCACCAACGATCCATGGATGGGCACCGGCCATCTCAACGACTTCGTCATCACGACGCCCTGCTTCCACAAAGGCAAACTCGTGGGCATGTTCTCATGCACCAGCCATCTCATGGATATCGGTGGCATCGGCTTCGGCCCGGATGCCACGGATGTCTTCATGGAGGGGCTTTATATTCCGTTCCTGAAGCTGCTCGACGAAGGCAAGGTCAACGAGACGCTGATGGCGATGATCCGCGCCAATACGCGGTTGCCGGTCGATACGGTCGGCGACGTCTATTCGCTGGCGGCCTGCAACGACGTCGGTTGCAAGCGGCTCATCGAGATGATGGAGGAATTCGAACTCGACGATCTGGATGACCTCGCGACGCATATCATCGACCGGTCGCGCGCGGCCGTGCTGGCCGAGATCGCCAAGCTGCCGAAGGGCACGTGGTCGAATACAATGACGACCGACGGCTATGATGAGCCGATCGTGCTGTCGGCGACGACGACCATTAGTGATACGGGCATCCATGTTGACTACACCGGTACGAGCCCCGTGGCGCGACGCGGCATCAACGTGCCGATGTCGTACACGCTGGCCTACACGGTCTTCGGGCTTGGCTGCATCGTCGCCTCCAAGGTTCCGAACAACGCAGGGTCTCTGGAGCCACTGACGGTTTCGGCGCCCGAAGGCAGCATCCTCAATGCGCAAAAGCCTGCGCCGGTTCTGATCCGGCATGTGATTGGTCAGATGTTGCCGGATGTCCTGTTCGGCTGTCTTCGGCAGGCCATTCCCGATCGCGTCCCCGCTGAGGGAGCGGCGTGCCTCTGGAACCTGAATGTGCGCGGCTTCGTCAAAGGCGGCGAAGGCGGCAATTACGGGTTCATGATGACCGTGACGTCGAATGGCGGAACGGGCGCGCGCCCGCATTCCGACGGTCTTTCGGCGACGGCCTATCCATCAGGTGTCAAGGGAACACCGGTGGAGATTGCTGAGCAGATCACGCCACTGCTGTTCTGGAAGAAGGAGCTAAGACCGGATTCCGGCGGCGCCGGCCAGACCCGCGGGGGATTGGGGCAGGTCATCGAGATCGAGAGCAACATCGGCGCGCCGTTCGATCTTCTCGCCGGGTTCGACCGGATCGACTATCCCGCCCGCGGGCGAGACGGCGGCGGAAATGGTGGCAATGGCGTCGTTCGCTTCAAATCGGGAAAAACTCTTAAAGGTAAGGGGTTCCAGCTCGTGCCTCCCGGTGAGAGGCTCGTGATCATGACACCGGGCGGAGGCGGTATGGGTACGCCGACGCAGAGGGACCGCGCAGCCGTACAGCGCGACCTGGATGACGAACGCATCAGTGCGGATACGGCAAAGTCCGTCTACGGCATGAGCGGTTGAAGACCGAGCCGCGGACAGCCAGTCATCTTGATCCGCGCAAGGACGGAACCCGGGAGAGGGGTTCGCGTTTGTGGGCTGGGGGATAGGTGCCAGGAGGTCCCCCATGCCGTTTCTGCGCGATACCGCCGTTGGATTGATGACAATGGTGGGCGTCGCTACTGCCCTTCCCGCCGTCGCCCAGGAACCGGTGGGCTACGGTTATCAACCCGCTGCGCCCGCTTATGCCGTACCTCCGGCTGCGCCGGCCCCGGTCGTCGTGGAACAGCCTGTCGTCGTTGTTCCGGCTGGTCCGCCACCCAATCTCTGGCGGCAGCGCGATCAGGTGATTGACGCGGTCTTCACCAAGGAAAAGCGCGTCATCTACGACGCCGGCTATGCGGCGCAATCGCGTGAAGCTCGCGCCTACTATAATCCCCCGGCGTTCGTCGCCTCGGGTCCCGGCGTCTATTATTGGTCGCGCCCGAACGTTTACGGACCGCGCCGGAGTGCGGCCCCGCCTCCGCCAGCACCTCCCGTGCAATATTACGCGCCCCCGGCCGTGCAGTATTATCTGCCGCCCAGTCCGGCCGGCCGGTGTGGGACGATGCGCTTTTGGGATGGCGATCGCTGCGTCGATGCCCGCAGGCACTCGCCATATAGAAATCCCTACAATCGGCGTTTTTTGAAATAGGCGCTCACAAACAAAAAGACGCCCACCGGGCTCAACGGTGGACGCCTTCCAGTTACGCCCTGGGCGGGGCAACTATTCCTTAGATGAGCTCCTTGAGCTCCTTGGCCGCGCGGAAGGCAATCTTCTTGCTGGCCTTGATCTTGATGGCTTCGCCGGTCGCGGGGTTGCGGCCCATGCGTGCCGGGCGCTTGCGAACCTGCAGAACACCGATGCCGTTGACACGGACGCGGGCACCCTTCTTCAGATGCTTGGTGATCATCTGCGTGAAATCACCGAGGAATGCCGTCGCTTCCTTGCGCGGCATGCCCTTGGCCTCGGCCAGGTCCTTCGCCATCTGGCTGAGGGTGACAGTGGCGGTCTTGGTCGACTTGGTGGCGGCTGCCTTTGATGCGGCGGCCTTTGAGGTGGCCTTGGAAGCGGTTTTCGATTTAGCTGGGGCTTTCATTTGTATTCTCTCTCCTTGTTTAAAACGTTTTATTCACAGTGAAACTGGGAAGTCGTCAGGATACGCGGAAGCGCTCGATATCGCCGCCCTCTTGCACCAGCCAATTGGGCCTTCTGCCACGGCCGGTCCAAATCAGATCGCGGTTCTTCGGATGCCGATACTTGATGCCCGAGCCGCCGGGTGTCGGCCGCCCACGCCCCGAGTTGAAAAGATCTGTGACCTGAAATCCGGCGCGTTCCGCCATTGCTTCGATCTTCTTTTTGAGGGCATCTCGTTCGCCAATACGTCGCGTGGCAATAGCATCGCCAATGCGCTTTTGGAGGCCCATAAGCTCTCGCAAGCTCATTTTCTGTATTTGACTGTCCCTCATCGTCGATCCTCGAATGTAAAAAGGCGAACCATCGAAATTCATTATTTTCCCGCACTTAACCGAATTCTTCTGCTTTGCGAATATAATTGGTGAGTTGGAATGATAACGCACTGGTGTTGTGTGCTGAAAACGCAACAGAAAATGCCTCCTTCAAACGAAAAACCGCATTATTCGTTCCGTTATCGGTCTTTCGGTACCCCTTAATTGATTCCAGTTCTTCTCGAGCCGGTCTTCTCAGGTTGAAGGAAAAGCGGATTGCAACCAGTTCGGCTGACGGGCGATTCGATAAATTGTCTTATCAACTCATTTCCTTCATGGCGCTTGAATACCTGTATCTCAATCCAGATCTCCGTCTGCCTCCGGTCATTGGATGACCCATGTCAATTCGCCGTAGTCGCGAAACGCGGACGTCGAGAATTGCCCCCTGGTCCGAGACGTCGTTCGATTTGGTTCGCAAACGCAAGAACGCGGGCGTCCTCCCCAGGTCGGCCTATGATTTGAATTCCGGCGGGCAGTGTGCTTTCGCCGAATACCGGCAATGAAAGCGCAGGCTGGCCTGTGGCGTTGAAGGGCGATGTCCAATTGAACCAAGCGTGCGGGGAAGTTTTGCGGCCCGAAATGACGCGTGGGCCGGGGATGCCGATGGCGAATGCAGTAACAGGCGTCGTTGGAACGATGAGGATGTCGTAATCCTGAAACCACGTTAGGACCTGCCCGGAAAATTTCCGCTTCCACGCCAGGGCGCGCGCGAGGTCGGCACCCGTCAGGTTGAGGCCGAATTCGATCATTTGGACCAGGCTGCGATCCATTTCATTGCGGTTCGCATCGGCTGACAGCTTCTCGCCGAAAGCGGCGGCGAACTCCGACATCACGATGTTCCGGAATTGCTGGTCGGGATCGCTCCAATCGAGGATTACCTCGTCGAGCCTCGCCGCCTGGTGTCGGGCTGCGGATACGATCGTGCGCAGCGCCGTGTCGACGACTGGTTCGGGTTCCAGACCGTCGAGTGTGCGTGCCCACGCAACGCGTGGTTTCCCGCGCGGCGATTTCACCGGAGCCACACGAGAACCCGGATCGCGCGGATCGGGGCCGGCGATGGCCTGCAGGGTGATTTCGATGTCGGCGACGGTGCGGGCAAGCGGTCCGGTGTGACCGAGAATGTCCCAGCCCGGGATGACCGGCCATTGCGGTACCAGACCGAACGTCGGCTTGAAGCCGACAACGCCACACAATGCAGCAGGTAGCCGGATCGAGCCGCCACCGTCCGTTCCGATGCTGATAGGCCCCATGCCGGCTGCAACGGCAACTGCGCTGCCGCCCGATGATCCTCCCGGCGTGCACTCGACGTCCAACGGATTGCGCGTCACTCCTGTCAGAGGGCTTTCGGTTACCGTCTTGTGGCAATACTCCGGTGTCGTGGTTTTGCCGATAATCACGGCATCGGCCGCCTTCAGGCGGGTGACGACAATTGCGTCCATCTCGGGAATGAAGTTCGCCAGGAGACGCGAACCGGCCGTCGTCCGGATGCCTTTTGTGAGGATGATGTCTTTCAGCGAAACCGGAACGCCGGCGAGGGGCCCGAGTATTTCGCCGGCTTTGCGGCGGGAATCGATGTCGCGCGCAGATGCCCGGGCTTCATCGGCGCATACCGTGACGAAGGCATTCAGTGCAGGATCGTTGGCGCGGATCTGTTCGAGGATCGCATCGAGCACGGTCTCGGCGGAGACATTCCCGCCACGCACTGCATCGGCGATTTCTCGCGCGCTGGCCCAACAGATCTCCTCCGGGCGCATGTTTTTTTTCGCCTCCGTTTGCCCCGCGGCACCCGTTTTTCAACGGCGCGGCGGACAATTTGAGACTGGCACATAGCGGTTTCTTGCGCAGGATGCGAGGCGAATGTTGGTCGTGTGCTGTGGATGAAGTGCGAAAAACGGCTGAAAACCGGGCCTTTCTGAACGCTGAGAGCCTCCGAAGCGGCTGCGGTCGGAGGCAATTCAGCGCGATTCCCTGGGAATTACGCGGATGTGCAGCGCTTCAGGCCGGACGGTGCACGCCGCCAGATCATCGTTTCGCTGAGGTATTTCGAGCCCGCATACCCCATCACCTGCAAGCGTCCACCGCCCATCGGTTTGATTTCGACACTGTAGCGATTGCCGCGTTCGGGATCGAAGATCCAGCCGCGATCCCATATTCCGGGCGCGGTTGGCCGGGCATTGCCGATGATCTGGACGCCACACGTCTTGGCGTTGCCGCTATCCTTCAGCCAGACGACACGGCCGCACAGATTTCCTCCGCATTCGGTGATCTCGACAGCGCCGCGGCCGGTGTGATCGTACCAGACACCGGAGGCACCGGATGCCGCGAAGGCCGATCCGGCGCCGAGCGATGCAGCCGCGGCGATGGCCAATTGCAGGGCACGCGTGGTGATCGACATTGGTCTCTCCTCCGGATTGGGCGGAACCAGATAACGACGGTTCCCAATGAGGAGAGGATCGCTCAGCCCAGACCGTTCCGCTGTCCCCTGAGGAACATCGAGACAGAAAGTCAATCGTCGCCGTTTGCCAACGTCTCCCGGTCCGGGATTTCGATGCGGAAGGCCGTGCCGTGCGCGACGTCGAGCAGGGTAAGCATGCCGCCATGCGCCCGCACCAATTCGGCGGCAATGGCCAATCCAAGACCTGAGCCGCCCTTCCGCGCCGACGAGCCGAACGCCTGGAACAGACGCGCGCGCGTCGCCTCGGGGATACCGGGGCCGTTATCGCGGACTTCGATGATCGAATGACCGGAGGTCTGTTGAGCACTGACGCTGACTTCGCCGATGTTGCCCGGTCCCATCCCTTCGATCGCCTGCACCGCGTTCCGGCACAGGTTGTTGAGCACGCGGATCATGTGATCGGGATCAGCATCGATTTTCAGCTCCGGATCGATCGCAATCGTCCAGCCGACATCCTCCCGGGGAAGACCGAGCCCCTCCCCGATCTCTTCGACCAGCGGCCGCAACAGAATGAGATCCCGCCGGGGCGCGGCTTCTTCGGCGCGTCCAAAGCGCAGCGTGTCGTTGCAGAAGTTGATGGCGCGATCGAGTGAGGCGATCAACTTGGGCGCAAATCTCTGCACGGTCGGATCGGGCAGTGTGCTGAGGCGGTCGGAGATCAGCTGGGCACTGGCCAGCATGTTGCGCAGGTCGTGATTGATCTTGCTGACGGCAAGGCCGAGCTGCGCCAGACGGCTCTTTTGGTGCAGCGTTTGCGCAAGCTGCCGCTGCATGCGTGCCAACTCGCGTTCGGCAATGCCGATCTCGTCACGACGGTCTGAGGGCGAAATGATGCGGGTCGCGTCCTCGGGGTTTTCGCTGAATGTCAGCATATTGCGGGTCAGCCGCATCATCGGGCGCACCAGCAGCGCACTGAGCGCGAGATAAACCAGGGCGGCGGCGATGATCGAGATGATGATCGACAGCCACAGGATATTGAGGCCGTAACGCACCATCGCCGTTTTCAGCGTCGATTCCGGCAGCACGATCTCGACGAAATCCGACATCGGCATCCCGGTGCCGGAACCTGAATCAGGGTGGCCGTAAACCAGAATGGTTCGCCCGTTGGGCGCGAAAAACACCGCAAGCGCGTCCGCGATCAGATTGAAGCGAAGGGCGATCTGCTCAAACCACGTCCACTGCGGCGGGAAACGCAGGTCGTACTTGGCGTCGACGGTGAAGGGGCGTTCGGCCGGCAGCACGAGCTGGCGCATCTTGCCGGTCTTGATCGCGACAGACTTGAGCTGAGCGGTATTCAGCAACTCGCTGCGGACGGCGGATGGAATGACGCCTCCCGGCGCCGCCTCGGCCGCGAGCGAGGCCAGTCGTGCCGCCGTCAACCGATCGGTCAGCCAGACCACCCGGAAATTGGCGATCGAGGGCACGAAGATCAGCACTTCCGCCAGCATGACGAACAGCGCTGTCAAACAGAGCAATTTCCAAGGCAGCCCGAGGCGCACGCTCTCCGCAACGCCTGCGGTCAGCCGCTCAGGCGCAGTCTCCCTCGGCGGTGCACCGCCGTTGTCGTTCGGGGGAGCCGAGTCTTGCGGCACACACGCCTCGCGCCAGGATCATGGGCATCAACCAAGCTTTGCCAGCAACGAAACCACCTTACGCACCATGGGGTTGCTGGCCGCCGCCGCATAATAGCGGATCGCCGCGCGCTTGTTGATCTCCGAATATGTCGGATAGGGAGAGATCCAGCCTGTCATAGCCTTGATCTTCATCCCGCGCGAGATGGCCAAAGACCACATCTGAATGAGCTCGCCCGCCTGCTCGCCAACGATCGTGGCACCGAGAATACGGCCTTTTTTATCCGTGACGGCTTTGATGAGCCCGTGCGTTGCGCGCTCTGTCTGGGCGCGATCGTTCTCATGATAGGGCCAGCGGACGATGCGAACGCCGACCCGCACCCGCCGGGCCTCCTCTTCCGTGAGGCCGACATGGGCGTACTCGGGGTCCGTGAAGATCACCCAGGGGATCAGGCCATTGTCGACCTTCGAAGGTAGCCGGAACAGCGCGCGCCGGATCACGATGCCGGCATGATAGTTGGCGACATGGGTGAACTGCGCGCCGCCGCAGCAATCGCCGATGGCGAAAATGCGCCGGTTGGAGGTGACCAGGCCGCGGTTCACCTTGATGCCGTGCCGATCGTATTTGACCCGCGCGGCCTCGAGATTGAGGCCCTCGATGTTGATGGCGCGACCGGTGGCCATCAGGACATGGGTGCCTTCGATCACCTGGCTTTCGCCATTCATTTTGACGATCGCGCGCACCTGACCCGGGCTTCCCTCGAACCGTTCGACGGCGGCACCCTCATGTATGGCGAGGTCGTCATCCCGTAAGGCTTTCAGGAGGAAGGGCAACATTTCGGGATCGGCTGTGCCGAGCGCCTTCTGCGCTTCCAGTACGGTGACTTTCGCGCCGAGCCGCCGATACGCCTGCGCAAGCTCCAGGCCGATCGGCCCGCCGCCAATGACGATGAGATGGCCGATCGGCTCGACGTTCTCGAAAATCGTTTCGTTCGTGAAGTAGGAGACCTGATCGAGCCCGGAGATCGGCGGCACCGCCGGCGACGAGCCCGTGGCGATAACGAACCTGCGGGCGCGGATGCGATGTTCGCCGGCTTGCACGGTGCGCTTATCGAGGAAGCGGCCCGGGGCCTGCAGAACCCGTACGCCGAGGCCTGTAAAGCGTGCCACGGAATCCATTGGTGCGATGGCATCGATTGTGCCGCGCACGTGATCGCGGAGCACCGTCCAGTCCACGGCCGGAGAGCTTGGCGCGATTCCGAAAGCTGCGCTGCTGCGCATGATATGCGCGCGCCTGCTGGCTGCGATCAGGGCTTTCGAGGGGACGCAACCGTAGTTCAAGCAATCGCCGCCCATCTTGTGCTTTTCGATGAGAACAACGCTTCGGCCGAATGCCGCGGCGGCTGCTGCAACCGACAGACCGCCGGACCCCGCGCCAATGACGCAGATGTCTGTTTCGATCGCATCCGTCTTGGCTGAAGGGGGCGCTGGATCATGGCTGCCGCCATCCGGATTGTGCCGCTGCATGCCGTTTGCTCCATTTCTTGACGGCCACGGGGATGAGCGCCACGACGCCCAAAAGGACAAACGCAGCAATCACTTCGGGCGTCAGGAGTGCGCCGGTATCGATATGGTACTTACAGATTGTATCCGGATTCGCGGCCGCCCTGGCGAGGCAGGCTTTGTAAATCTGGTTCTGCGCTTCAATCACGCTGCCCAGCCCTGCGCCCGCAACCGAAAACGCGACGGTTCCGGGGATGATGCCCAGAAATGTGCCAATCAGGTAGGTGTGCAGCGGTACGCCGAGGAGGGCCGGTGCCAGGTTGACGACGACGAACGGGAAAACAGGCACGAGGCGCAAAAACAGGAGATAACTGAGCGCGTTCTCCTTGAAGCCATCCTGCAGCTTTCCAAGCCACGGACCTGCCCGCGTCGCCAAAGGCTCACCAAATGATGTCCGCGCAACCATGAAGACCACGGTTGCGCCGATCGTGGCCGCGATGACCGTGACCGGCGCGGCAATCTCCCACCCGAACAGAAGCCCGCCGGACAGCGTCATAATCAGTCCGCCCGGGAGCGACAGGGCAACCACCGCGATGTAAGCGAGAACGTAGATGAGAAGCGCCGGGACGTAATGGGCGTTGATGAAGCCCATGAGGAGTTTGTAGTTCAGGCCGATGGTCTTGAACGTCAGATGCTGCGTCAGGCCAAGGCCATAGGCGAGCCCCATGAGCGCGAGCAGCACCAGCACCGGAAGCCAGTGTCGCTTTCCAAGACCGGCCGGACGTGCATTCTCGCCCTTCATGGCATCAGATCCGAAGTCGTCGATCGAGGGGGTCCTCGCCACGGGCGAATTTCGATCGAGGATGCAATTCTGGCGGGAACATTCTCTGAGTTGCCAGAAATTGTCATTAGAAGATCGTCCCGGTTGGCCTCTCCGATAGTAAATGCTCGGCGTGAGATAAAAGAAAACAGGGGCTCAAGCACACGTGAAGGCGCCCTATAACTGTTGAAAAGCCGTGATGCTGCGGCGCAAAGGGACGTGAAGCCACGCAATTGACTTGGTTTCAGCCTGCCCGTATAAGCACCCGGTCCAATTTAAGAACGTGAGGACGGGGCCGTTGCGAGAGATGTCGCGACGCGCGGAAGACAGCAATTCTCGGTCTTCTGAAGGGTCCGGCTTCGCGTTTATTTACGATTCGGAGAGAGTAACGTGAAGCGCACTTATCAGCCGAGCCGGCTCGTCCGCAAACGGCGTCACGGTTTTCGCAAGCGCATGCAGACCCCCGGCGGTGCCCGGGTTATCGCTCGCCGGCGCGCGAAGGGCCGCAAGCGCTTGTCAGCCTGACGGAGTTGCCGCGGCCGGCACTCATAGAGGGCTCCAAGGCGAGCTCCAGGCTCCGGACGGGAGCGCGGCGTGGGGCTGACGACACTCAAACGGCGCGCAGATTTTCTTCGGGTCAGGGGTGGCTTGAGGTGGAGCACACCCGCACTTGTTCTCGAAGCGAAGCCGCGTATCCATGGTCCGGACGAGACCAGGGCGCATGCCGGGATCGCGCGTTTCGGCTTCACCGTCACCAAGAAAATCGGCAACGCGGTGGTCCGAAATCGGGTGCGCCGGCGTTTCAAGGAGGCCGTCCGCGAACTCTTGCCGCTGGCGCGGGACGGTTTCGACTATGTGTTGATCGCGCGGTCATTGGCGATCGAACAATCCTACGCCGATTTGAAGGCGGATCTCGTGCAGGCGCTGGAGCGTATCCATCGCCCGAGAGCCCAAGGCAGGCGGGAGCGCGGCACGGAATGATGCATCCGCGACCTGCTGCCT
Organism: Pseudomonadota bacterium; assembly: GCA_023423275.1. Lineage (GTDB taxonomy): Bacteria > Pseudomonadota > Alphaproteobacteria > Rhizobiales > Hyphomicrobiaceae > ZC4RG25. The sequence goes on along the minus strand of JAFAFW010000058.1, from coordinate 109,670 downwards.
CTTTCGGTGAGCGCGAAAAAACGGCACACACGCCGCCAGACATCCCTAGTATCCCAGGCAATCGAAATTCCGGGGGCGAGCCGAGGCGGTAATGCAGACCCAACAGCCAGACAATCAAAAAAACCTGCTGATTGCGATCGTGCTCTCGATCGTTGTCCTCTTGGGGTGGCAGATGTTCTACGCCACGCCCAAGATGAAGGAGCAGGCTCGCCAGACGCCGCAGCAAACCACGACCACGCCGTCGGCAACGCCTGCGCCAGGAGTCACGCCTGCACCGGGTACCGCAGAAACGCCGAGCGGCGTGGTGGCTCCGGGCACCGCGCCAGCCCCGAGCGGCCTGGCGCCGACCCGTGAAGCCGCGTTGGCGGCCTCGCCGCGCGTCGCCATCGATACGCCGTCGGTGCGCGGGTCGATCGCACTCAAAGGCGGCCGCATCGACGATCTCGTGCTGAAGCGCTATCGCGAGACGGTCAACCCCGACAGCCCGAATGTGATCCTGCTGTCGCCGGCCGAGGGTGCGAATGCCTATTTCGCCGAATACGGCTGGGTGGCACCGCCAGGCTCGGCGGCCCGTCTGCCCGATCGCGAGACGCTCTGGCGGGCGGAAGGCGGCGGAACCTTGACCCCGCAAACGCCGGTCACCCTCGTTTGGGACAACGGCCAGGGACTGACGTTCCGCCGGACGATCTCGATCGACGAGAACTACATGTTCAAGGTCAAGCAGGCGGTGGAGAACAAATCCGCTGGCGATGTGACCCTGTTTCCCTATGCCCGGCTGCGCCGTGAGGGCACGCCGCATGTGCAGGGCTTCTACATTCTTCACGAGGGGTTGATCGGCGTCCTGGGTGAGGCCGGCTTTACCGAGATCACCTACGCCAAGGCTCTGGATGACGGCAGCAAGACCGTCGACAAGGCTGTCGGCGGATGGCTCGGCATCACGGACAAGTATTGGGCCGCAACGCTCATTCCCAACCAATCTGTCGAATTTCGCGGCAGCATGGTGGGGCACAAAGCGACCGACGGCCAAAGCGAGTCCTATCAAACGGACTATCTGCTGTCTGCGACCGTCGTCACGGCGGGCGGCAACGCCGAGGCCGAAGGCATGTTCTTTGCCGGAGCGAGACAGGTCTCGCTGGTCCAGAACTACGCCGACACCCTGCATATCAAGCAGTTCGATCTGCTCATCGATTGGGGCTGGTTCTACTTCATCACCAAGCCGCTGTTCTGGCTGATCGAGTGGCTGTACGGCCTTCTTGGGAACTTTGGCCTCGCGATCCTGGCGGTGACGGTCATCGTCAAGCTGGCGTTCTTCCCGCTCGCCAACAAGTCCTACGAGTCGATGGCAAAGATGAAGAAGCTCCAGCCGGAAATGGAGCGTATCCGCGACCGCTACAAGGACGACAAGATGCGCCAGCAGCAGGAGCTGATGGCGCTCTACAAGAACGAGAAGATCAATCCGCTCGCGGGGTGTCTGCCGATCGTTGTGCAGATTCCGGTGTTCTTCGCGCTGTACAAGGTGCTGTTCGTTACGATCGACATGCGCCACGCGCCGTTCTTCGGGTGGATCAGAGATCTTTCGGCGCCGGATCCGACATCGATCTTCAACCTGTTCGGTTTGCTGCCGTTTGCTGTGCCGGAATTTCTGCACGTCGGCGCGTGGCCCATCATCATGGGCATCACGATGTGGGTCCAGATGCAGCTCAACCCGCAGCAGCCCGACCCCATCCAACAGAAGATCTTCAACTGGATGCCGGTGCTGTTCACGTTCCTGCTGGCGAGCTTCCCCGCAGGCCTCGTGATCTACTGGGCCTGGAACAACATATTGTCGCTGACGCAGCAATGGCTGATCATGAAGCGGCAGGGCGTCGAGGTTCCGATCTTCCAGAACATGAAGCGCAACTTCGCGCCGCTGATCGGCCTGCTTGGTGGTTCCAACAGCAAGGCCGCTGCGGCAAAGCCGTCGGCGCCGCCCAAACCGGCCGCCGCGCCCGTCGAACCGCAGAATCGGGACACCGAACCCGATGACGAAGCCTCGGTGGACCTGTCACAGGACGATGCGACGTCGGCACAACTCGACGCCGACGCAAATCCTGCGACGGAGCAGCCGAAGCCGCAGAAGAACTTTTCGCGCAAGCCGGACAATCGCGGACGGCGGCCGAAGCGTTGATCCTTTGCGCTGAGGTCGCAGTTTCGCATGGCGTCACAATTACCCGGATCTGAGCTGCAGGAACCATCCGCCGTTGCTGCGTTGGCGGCGTGGGTAGATCCGGGTATGCGCCTGTTTGCGCGGCCATGGGAATTCCGCCGCGGAGTACCGTCGCTCGAATTTCTACCCGAAGCCGACCGGCCCGAGGTCGCATTCGCAGGCCGCTCGAACGTCGGTAAGTCGAGCCTCATCAATGCTCTCGTTGGGCAGCACGGCCTCGCGCGCACCTCCAACACGCCGGGCCGGACGCAGGAACTCAATTTCTTCCTCACGCCGGATGTGCCGCTCTATCTGGTGGATATGCCCGGCTATGGGTTCGCGCAGGCACCGAAAGACAAGGTGATGGCGTGGACCGGGCTGGTGCGCGACTACCTGCGTGGCCGCACTACGCTGAAGCGCGTGTTCGTCCTGATCGACGCCCGTCATGGCCTGAAGCCGCCCGATCGCGAAATCATGCAGCTTCTCGACGAAGCTGCCGTATCCTATCGGGTGGTGCTGACGAAGGCCGACAAGCCGAGCCGTAGCGATCTCCAGGCCATCGTCACCGCGACGCTCGCAGCTATCGCGAAGCATCCCGCTGCGCACCCGGACGTGTTGGCCACCTCGTCCGCAAAGGGCATCGGGGTCGAGTTGGTTCGCGCCGCGATAGCAGAAGCCGCCGATTATGCCTGAGGGGCTTACCCCTGGCCGCCGATAATCGCCTGCACGAAATCCCAGACGTTTTCGCCGAAACGGGCCAGAATGCCGCCAATCATGGCCGCGACGATCCATCCGCTCCATTGGCTGAGCGTCCGGCCGTAGTTGATGCGGATCTTTACGTTGATGTAGCGATCCGGAAGCGCGGTTTCGGCCGCCAACCCATCCGTGCCGACGGTCCGCGCGGAGACCACGAGCTGCAAGCGCGCTTTGCCGCTCTGCTGCGGCGTCACGTTCCAGCGCCAGCTTGCGAAATCATCGGACAGCGTGCCGAGCGTATTCTCGATCCATTGCGTTTCCGGAGAGGCCGTCTCAATCCAGAAGCCTCCGTCGGGCGCGCGTAATCTCACCGACATCGCCTTCGTGACAACGAGATCATGCCGGTAGGCCGTTCCGCTGCCTTGCAGCCCTTCTGCCAATGCCGAGACATCCGCCTTGGCGATGCGCGCCTCCACCATGATCTGCCGGCCGGCGCGCATCGTCCGCGGAATATTTTCGACGAGCTGACCGGCGGCGACGGCTGTGTTGGGCCGCCCATCGGCCGAAGACCGGCCCCGGCGCAGCCCGCCTGCCGGTCCCGCCGGGGCGATGTCCGCTTCGGCGTGAGGGGATGACCACGGCGGCGGCGCGGACCGCTGAGGCTCGCCGGGATAGGGCGCGGGTGGCGGTTGCGGACGCGGGAAGCCGACGTGCGGATGAATCGTCGGCTGTGGGCGCGGCGCCGGTGGCCGCCCGCCCCAGCCGCTGGCCGGAGTGGGGTTGTCAGGTGGCGGCGGCGGCATCGGTTGCGGGGGCTCGGGAGCAAGCGACTCGGGTTCCGGAGGATACGGCGGCTGCCGATGCGAGATGTCCTCTTCGTACGGCAGATGCGGATCGGCATGCGCGCCGTTCATGGGGGCCGGATCGGGTGCGGGAGCGGGGTACGGCTCGGGCGCGTAGTTCCCGGCATCCCGAGGGTCCAGGGCGTACGCATCAGGTGCAGGCCCGACCTCCTGCTCCGGAGGTTCCGGCCGACGTCCGGTTTCAACGCGGCGGCGCGCCCTGGCCAATATTTCCTCGGTCGCGGACGTCGGCAGCCCACCATTGACCCGTTGCGGGAACTCACCGCTTTGACCGCCCTGCCATGTGGGATCGGGTTGCGGCGCTGGATGGGGCTGCTGCGGTCTTGCGGCCTGCGGCTGGGGGCTGGGCGCCGCGGGGGCTGGTTGAGCCGGTGCAGGCTGTGGCGCGTTGCGCGGCGCAGCGTTGGAGCGCTGTAGGGCTTTGACGGCCTCCTCGAAGGTCAGTCCTTGAGCGCGCAGCATTCCGGCAGCGGAGCTGCGCCCGTCGCCGACGATTGCAGCCAGCACGATCGCGCCGTTGACATCACGGCGTCGGCTCTGCTGAGCGGCCGCTGCCGCATATTCGAGAATGCGGATCACATCGGGAGAGGCCGTGGGTTCGGACGCCATACCCGGTGGCAAGCGATCTTCCATACTCCCGACATAGCCCGTGATCTCGGCGTTCAACTGCCCGAGGTTGACTTGGCAGGCCTGAAGGACGGCAGACGCATCGCTGTCTGCAATCAGGGCCAGAAGCAGATGTTCGAGTGTCACGAAGCGATGCGACTGCGCCGTAGCCATGTCGCACGCGCGCGCGAGCGTCGTTGCCAGGTTGCGCGATTTCGGCACCCAGCCCAGAGACTCGACGAACGACTGCGACATCCACTACCCCCCTTTCGGGTCTCCCGCGTCGCAAAGGATAGCTGCCGGTATCCCAACATCATGGCAGGCAGACGGATTGTTTGAGGTCCCGCTGCCTTTTTTTGGCCGACTCGCGCTGAAGTTTACCTGATTGCCTCCCGGAAGGCACCCACGCCCAAGTCGCACCTGCCTCCCGGCAGATGGGAAATTGGATTGAGGGAGCCGGACAAGCGGCTATAACAACAGCCGCCCGGCGGGCTAGGAGCGGTGAAGATGGCGGAAGCGACGAACAAGCAGCAGGAAGCGGGCACGGGAGCGGCCCATCTCAAGGCGCAAATCCTGGCGGAGGCGCTGCCTTACCTGCAGCGCTATGACAATCAAACCGTTGTCATCAAGTTCGGTGGCAACGCCATGGGCGATGAGGCCCTCGCCGACGCCTTCGCTCAGGACATCGTCTATCTCAAGCTGTCAGGCATCAATCCGATCGTCGTGCACGGCGGCGGCCCGCAGATCGCGGCGATGCTCAAGAAGCTGGAGATCAAGTCCGAGTTCGTGAACGGGCTGCGCGTGACGGACAAACCGACCGTCGAAGTGGTCGAGATGGTGCTGGCCGGCGCGATCAATAAGCAGATCGTCTCGGCCATCAACCGGCAGGGCGGCAAGGCTGTCGGCATCTGCGGCAAGGATGCCAACCTGATGATCGCCAAGCGCATCACCGAAATGCCCGATCCGGAATCGAACCTGATGAAGGCCGTCGATATCGGCTACGTGGGCGATCCGGAGGAAGTGAACCCTCACATCGTCGAGGTGATCTCGAATTCCGACATCATTCCGGTGATCGCCCCGGTCGGCGTGAGCCGCGATGGCCAGACCCTCAATATCAATGCCGATACCTTCGCAAGTGCGCTGGCGGCCCGCATGAAGGCCAAGCGACTGCTGCTGCTGACCGATGTCGCCGGCGTGCTGGACAAAGAGAAAAAGCTGATCTCACAGCTGAGCGTCGCCAAGGCGCGAGATCTGATCCGCGATGGCACGATCTCGGGCGGCATGATCCCGAAGATCGAAGGCTGTATCGAAGTGGTCGAGGCTGGCGTCGAGGCGGTTGTCATCATCGATGGGCGCGTGCCGCATTGCGTCCTGCTGGAGCTGTTCACGGAGCATGGCGTCGGGACGTTGGTCGGAACTGCGGAAGAGGCCCAATGATGTCACCCGAAGGAGCAGGCCCGACTGTCGCGAAGCCGCTGGCGCGGCGCGGTTTCGGCGTCACGCAAACCTGGATCTTCGATCTCGACAACACGCTCTATCCGGCCGAATGCAATCTGTTCGCCCAGGTTGACCAGCGTATGGGCGAGTTCATTGCCCAATATCTCGGCGTGCCGTTCGAACATGCCCGGCATCTGCAAAAGACCTATTACCGCCAGTTCGGGACCACGCTGTCGGGCCTCATGAAGGTCCATAAGCTTGAGCCGAAGGCGTTCCTGGATTACGTGCACGACATCGACCTGTCGGTCGTCCAGGAGCATCCCGCGCTCGCCGCAGCGATCGAGCGGCTACCGGGCCGGCGGCTGATCTTCACGAATGGCTCGCACTGGCATGCCGAACGCGTGGCGAAGAAGCTCGGCGTTCTGCACCTGTTCGAGGACATCTGCGATATCGCGGCCTGCGAATTCGTTCCCAAGCCGGAAGCCGACGCATTCGACCGCATGGTGCGTCGCCACGGCGTTGCGCCACAGAACGCCGCGATGTTCGAGGATATGCCGCACAATCTGGAAGCGCCGCATGTGCTTGGAATGACGACGGTCCTCGTGCATTCGAGCTATTATGATCATCCGATCCAGCACAAAATCCGCGCCTGGACCGAACCGCCGGAACACGTCCATCACATGACGGAAAATCTCGCAGATTTTCTCGACCGTGTCGCATTGGTCTCGCACAGCGAAAAATAGTACGCGAGCGGATGACATCGCCTGTTGAGCGGCGCGATCTCATCTGGAATGCCTGTTCGGATTGCGCCATCTCTATGTCGGGAATCGCGGCTAGTGTGACCGCATTCCAGAATGTTCGCACGTCATCCGGGGGATTCGTGGCGAAACGAAATGGGCAGATCGGCTGGTACGTAACCTTCGTGGTGATCGCAGTGGTCGCCTCTGTGGGTGTGTGGGCGTTGACCGGACAGGATGCTCTGGGCGCTGCCGTCCGCTTTCTTTGGAATGGCCTGGCCCTGCTCGTGAACATGGTGGTCCGCCTTTTCGGAAGCCTCGTCGGGTTGCTGGCGAGGGGCGTCGGCTGGCGTCGTCTGTCGCGGATCGCGAACGTCATCGGCGGGATTGGACTTGGTTACGCGGCGAGCGTCGTGGTGAGCGACGACAAGGTGCAGCGGGCACGCAATTGGCGCAGTCGTCTGCGGATGATGATCACCATTGCCAGAAATCGCTGGCAGACTCTGCCGATGGTCTGGAAGCTGTTTGTGGTCGGCGTTCTGATCGCAAGTCAGGTCTATCTGCATACGATTTTGATTCTGTTTCCGATCGCATTTCTGGTTCCTTTGGTTCGGCGTCTGTGGGTGCGTGTCGCGGATCTCGCATTCGGGACCTGGTACTGGAAGACGTTCGGAATGCGCCATCGCTCACTCGTTTCCCGGCTGAGGGCGTTGCCTGGTCTGCGTCACGTGATTGGATGGGGGCGCCTGACACGCATCCGTTACCTGACCGCCTGGCGGCTGTGGCGCTATCATCCGCGATATCGTCTCGTCGACAGTCCGCGTCGGCAGGTCAATTTCGTGGAGCCCGTCAAGCTTTGGTGGCGTTGCGAGCTCGACAGCTATATCGACAGCCCTCTTCTTGCCGGTCGTCGGGAATCGCGGTGCGCTCAGGAGGCCGATGCGGTGAAGCCGGCGAGGGATTGGCCTGCTCCGATGCCCTCCCTTAGCCTTTCGTCTCCCAATCCGGTGCGGCAACGGGACGCCTGAGAATTCCAGGCAGTAACGTGGCACGCGAACGTTCCGCGCGCTGGCCCTTCCGGTCCGCGTAACCCTTTCGGCGGGTTAACCAAATTTCTGAAGGCTTTCTCAATACCCGGGTGATTTGCTTGGGCCATCAATCCCGGGAACAATGTCGAGCTTTGTGCAGCACGTGAGCCATCGATCCAGATTTCTTGAATCGGTGCGGAATCGGAGTGCTTCCGGTGCTGCTCTGAGCCGCAAACGGCCGAAGCCGATCATCCTTGGCGCATTGACGTTGGCCACGCTGTTCGGCCTTGGCGGTGTTGTGCTGATCTGTGCGGCTATGCTCGCGCCAATGCCGCCGATCATGACGTATCTGGCGATGGCGGGTGCCGGCGCGCTGCTGGTGCTCGCGGCACAGTCTGGCTTCAAAATGTTCCGGACTGCAACGCCGTCCGATGACAGCAATGCTTCAAGAACGGAAGCGCTCGACACGCATCTCGATCAGAGGATCGAGCAACTGCATGACGTGCAGTGGGTGATGCGGGAGACGGAAGCGCGCTATCGTGATCTGCTCGATCGACAAAGCGACATCATCCTGCGCCGCGACGCCGACGGCCTGCTCACATTCGTCAACCGCGCGTTCTGCACGACGTTCGGCGTCACGCCTGACGACGTTCTCGGCACGGCGTTCTCGCCCATGGTCCTGGACGAGGAAAAATCAGAACGTGTCCAGAACGGCATTTCGCGGCGCTCGCGCAGTTTCGTGCAGCAACTTCAGACCGTGCTCGGTCCGCGCTGGTACGCCTGGGAAGAATGCGCCGCGGATGTCTCGGACCGTGGGTCCGATGAGACGCAACGCGTGGGGCAGGATGTGACGGAGCAGCGCGCTGCAAGCACGTTGCTGGCTGAAGCGCGCGAGCAGGCCGAGATGGCCAGCCGCGCCAAGTCGCGTTTTCTCGCGGCGATGAGCCATGAAATCAGAACGCCGATGAACGGCATCCTGGGAATGGCGGACCTGCTTCTTGCGACCCCGCTGACGGCTGAGCAGGAAACCTTCACCAAGGCAATCGACCGTTCGGCCCAGACCCTGCTCGTTCTCATCAACGAGATCCTGGATCTGTCAAAAATCGAGGCCGGCAAGATCGAGATCGTCGAGGGGCCTTTCGACCTGGAGGCCTGCATCCAGAGTGCCGTCGAATTGCTGGCGACCAAGGCGCATGAGAAGGGCATTCAGATTGCCTGGACCGTTGATCCCCGGCTGCCGAAGCGTGTCATCGGCGACGAGACACGGGTCCGCCAGATCCTGCTCAATCTCATCGGAAATGCGGTGAAGTTCACCGAACGTGGCGGTGTGCTGGTGTCGGCCTCGGCGGAGATGCAGACGAGCGACCGCTGGCGTGTCATCCTCAAGGTCGAAGATACGGGATCCGGTCTGACGCCGGCATCGTTGGCCGGCTTGTTCGCGGAATTCGAGCAAGCCGAGACCGCAGTCCGCAGTGGCGTGATCGGCACCGGGCTCGGGCTTGCGATTTCCCGCCGGCTGGCGCGCACCATGGGTGGCGACATTTATGCGGACAGCGAACGCGGTCGCGGATCCGTGTTTACCCTCGAGCTCTCGGTTCAGCCTGTTGCTGTCGAGCAGGAAACGGATCGGCAACAGCGCGATACAGTGCTCGCAGGCCAGCATCTCTTGATTGCCTCCGATCTTTGCATCGAGCGCAGAGCCATCGCGGCGACGTTGCGCGGCGAGGGGATGCAGGTGACGGAAATCGACAGTTGTGATCCGGTCGCTGCGGAGGCTGCCCTCAATGCCACAGCCGAGCCCGTGAGCCTCGTTCTGGTGGACGCCGGGACGGAGCCCAGTGTGGCCGGTGAGCTGATCGCACGCCTGCGAGAGAAGGCCAGAGAGACGCCTGTCCGTGGCGTCGTTTTGATTACGGCGTCCGAACGTTCGCGTCTGGCTGCGTTTCAGCGCCATGGCTACGACGCTTATCTTGTCAGGCCGGTACGGCGGACCTCGCTGATGGCTCAGATCACCGGGCCGCAGACACTGATTCGGTCCAAGCGGCCCGAAGCGGTCCCGGCCGGCGATGAGGCCGATGACGTACGCGGCCAGTTCCATATTCTGGTTGCGGAGGATAACGCCATCAATGCGCTGCTCGCGCAGTGCATGATCCGCAGGGCCGGCTGTACCAGCAGCCATGTCGAGAACGGCCGCGACGCGGTGGATGCGATTCGCAAAAGCCTGACCGGTGCGGCGCCTGCCATCGATCTGGTACTCATGGACGTTCACATGCCGGGCCTGGACGGGCTGCAGGCGGCGCGGGAGGTGCGGCTTCTCCGCGAGGATCCCGAGGTGACGGCGTCGGGGATGCATTGTCCCCCGTTGATTGCCGTTACGGCCAATGCCTTTGCCGAGGACCGGCGCATGTGCATGGATGCGGGAATGGATGATTATCTATCCAAGCCGTTTTCCTGGTCCGAATTCGACGCGCTTCTCGCCCGCTGGCTGCCGCAACGTGCCCAGTCCGACGTCACGTCGGAACGGAATGATCACGCGGCATAATTCCCACAGCTTACGCTATTGCCGAGTTGTCATAGTGGCGTGCTAATGCTCTCTTAGTGAGCATAGTCGCGAGTGCGCGCGTTGATCTCCGCGAGGTCGATGCAACGGTTGCGAATTGGGGCAAGGCCTCGTGTGTGACCGCGTTGGCTTCAGAGGCAAGAGCCGAAAAGGGGGGAGCCATTCTCGACACATTGAACATCTGGCGCAGCGTGAACCGCTGGTCGAAGCTGTCCCGGCGCGATGTCCCGCGGCAGAAAGTGCTCACCCTTGGCAGAGCGACATGGCCGCGGTTTCCGGCCGCCGAACGCCGGCAGTCGGCCAAGACGTATGGAAAGATTGGCGCTCTCGAGGTCCGGCTGGCGCGGACGAGAGCCGATATCAAGCGGGCCCAGCGGCTGCGCTATGAGGTCTTCTATAACGAGATGTCCGCGCGCGCGAGCCTCGCGACGCACATGCTCGGCCGCGACGCCGACGCGTATGATGCCGCTTGCGATCATCTGCTGGTTGTCGATTCCTCTCCGCATGCCGGTTCGCCTCGCGATTGGGGCCGCTTGCGTCGCCCGCGCGTCGTGGGCACCTATCGGGTTCTGCGTCAGGAGGTGGCCCGCCGGGCGCTCGGTTTCTACACGCAGGGCGAATACGATATTGCACCGCTGCTTGCGGTGCGGCCCGACTACCGGTTCATGGAGCTTGGGCGCAGTTGTGTGATGAAGTCTCATCGCAACAAGCGGACGCTTGAGCTGCTCTGGCATGGGCTGTGGACCTACGTGCGCGAGCACAAGGTCGACGTCATGGTGGGCTGCGCCAGCTTCGAAGGCACCGACCCTAACGAGCACGCAGCCGCGCTTTCATTCCTGCATCATTTCGCGCGAGCGCCCGAGGAATGGCGGGTCCGCGCGCATGACGACCTGTTCGTGCCAATGGATCTGATCGCCAAGGACAAGCTCGACGCCCGGTCGGTGCTGCGATCCATGCCGCCTCTGATCAAGGGGTATTTGCGGCTGGGGGCGATGGTGGGTGACGGCGCCGTGATCGACCATCAGTTTGGAACCACGGATGTCCTGATCGTCCTGCCGGTCAAGCGGATCGATCCGCGGTACTTCGATCACTTCGGCGCGCCCGATGAACAGGTTTCGCGTGTGGCGTCGGGGCGTAAGTAAATGTAAACAACCGAGGATTTTCTCATCCTCGGTTGGCCGTCACCGATCAGGCGTCTACGCTCCGCACTTTTCGTCCAGTTTGCTGAACGCTGCTTCGAGCGCCTGTCCATCCGCGCTTTCCGAATCTGCGCTTTCCGACAATTCCAGAACCTTCTGGTAAGGTTCCCCGAATGAAGTCAGCAAATCCTGAAGTTGATCAGCCAAAGTCTCGATCTTTGCGTCGTCATCGCCAGCGGCGTCCATATCTTTGATGATCTTGCAGTAGTTTTGCAGCTTGGCCGTATCCGTTTCGAGTTGCGCGAGGGTCTTCGCGGCAGCCTCGATTTCCGGACTTGCCGCCAGCGACGGACTACCGCTCAGAGCTAGAAGGGCGATCGCAACGATAATTCCTCGGTTCATGCCGTTCCCCTCGGTTTCATGATTGTCCTGGGCCTATTGGTGGGCACACAGCGCATTACTCTTACTGCAGAGGGGATACGATCTCTCCCCAACATGGCCAACACATGACGGCGTCAGGTCGTCCTTATGATGTGATGTTCATCGTCGCCCGACGGGTGGGACGCGAAGACGCCAGCAATCAGGTCGGCAAGGCCCACTTGAAAACACACCGCATGTATCCCGAGGATTTGCCAGACGGCTGAAATCTCCGAACCGACCATGGCGTGGGTGGCAAATTTCTGTCATCGGTTCTGGCCAGGATTCGTCTGTTCTTCGATCAAGTTCCAAAGGCGCTCGGCTTCCCGCTTCCCAGGTCTGGCCGACCGATAGACCCGCACGTCCATCATCGCCATCCAGGATGGTCCACCAGCGTAGACCAGTTGGCCATCGGAGAGTTCAGCGGCGACCAACGTTTCCGGCAGCCATGTCATACCCAGCCCTTTGAGAGCCATGGCCTTGAGGGCCACAGCGAGTCCGTTTTCGTAAACGGGATCCAGCGCAGGCGCACGGGGCTGACTGGCAACGAGTTTGTTGATCAGCTTGATGATAAACGTGTGCGGCGCGTAGTCCAGATATGCGACGCGGTGGCCGCCGGGGCCTTTGAGGGCGTGGAGGGGTCTGCCAGCCTTATCCGGCGCGGACACCGGAACGAGGCGTTCCTGCGCCACTTTCAGCGAGGGGTAGTCTCCGCCGTTCAGGAGCAGCGGACCGGACGGATGGAAGTAGCAGAGCATGAAATCGCAGCTGCCTGACGACAACGCATCGACGCAATCGTGCAGCGGTGCGCACACCATTCGCGCCCGCATCGGGCCCAACGTCATTTCGATCTCACGGATCCAGTCTGGGTAGAAGCTGATCGCAATGGTGTGCAAGGTTGCGAACGACAGGAACGCCTGGCGGTTGCGGTTGACGCCCTGATAATGGTCCCGCTCACGATAGAGCGCCTGAACCATCTCCTCAGCGGTCTTTCTGAAGCTCTTGCCCTCAGGCGTCAATGTCGCCGGGAAGGTGCTGCGATCGACAAGGGGGACACCCAGCCAGCTTTCCAGATTTTTAATGCGGCGACTGAATGTCGGCTGTGTCAGATTGCGCATTTCCGCGGCACGCGAGAAGTTCAACGTGGCGCTCAGGGCGAGAAAATCCTCAAGCCAGGCGATCTCCATTTTGTCCTCCTCGTGCCCGACAAATGGACACCTTCCGCCCTTGGATTGGCCTTATACGTTTTTTGCATAACCTATTCCAAGATTCAATTTCACACGTTGCGAGACTGGCCGTAGCGTTTGCCGTCCATATGTCTTGCAACCAGAACAAGGGGAATTGTCGCATGTACCGTCGCACGAAAGGCTTGGCTTGGCGTGGAGCGATGGCCGCGTTGGCCGTCGTGGGGCTGGCGCACACGGTCTCGGCGCAGGAGAAAAACGACCTGGAACGCATCACCAGCTCGAAGGTCGTACGCGTGGGCGCGATCGAGGCATTTCCCTACTATCGTAAGGACCTGGCAAGCGGCGAATGGGAAGGCATCATCCCTGATCTCGCCCGCCTGATGTTCGGCAGCATCGGCGTGAAGGTGGAATTCGTGCCGACGGAATGGGGCACGGCGGCAGCGGGACTGCAATCCGACAAGTTCGACTTGGTTGGCGGCTTCAATGCGACTCCGCAACGTGCGCTGGCGGTCGGCTTCTCGAATATCGTTGCCGAAAGCAAGATCTCGATTGTCGGCCTGACCGACAAGGTGAAGGGGCTCACGACCTGGGACGCCGTCAATGCGCCCGACGTCAAGATCGCCGCTGTCGATGGCGCCTCGACGACGCGCGCGGCTCAGGCCTTCCTCCCCAAAGCAACGTGGACGCTCGTCAAGTCCACCGATGCGATGATCCTCGAAATGGAGAGCGGCCGCGCCGACGTTATCCTGTCCAACGAACCAACGCTGGCGCTTTTCCTAAAGGCCAAGAAGAAAGGCGAGCTGGTGATCCCGACGCCCCTTCGCGCGCAACCGATCAACTTTGGCATGCGCAAGAATTCAAAAGAACTGCAGGAGTGGCTCAATATCACCCTTCAGTACTATCAGATCTCCGGTGACGTAACGGCTATCTGGAACAAGTATCTCGGCACGCAATGAGCACTGCGCCCATGCCTGTGGCACAACCCGCCGCTAACGCCGCGCAGTTGCTCACCATTCGCAATCTGCGCAAGAGCTTCGGACCGATCGAGGTCCTCAAGGGGATCGATCTCGACATCGACCGCAATCAGGTCGTCGGTTTCATCGGGGCAAGCGGTTCGGGAAAGTCCACGCTGCTGAGGTGCATCAATTTCCTCGAAGAGCCCACAGCCGGAGAAATCCGGCTGGAGGGCGAGCTCATCGGCTTTTCCGATCGCAACGGCAAGCGCACAAAACGCAGCTCGGGCGAGATCAGCCGGCAGCGCCGCCAGATGGCGATGGTCTTCCAGCAGTTCAATCTCTGGCCGCACAAGACGGCTCTGGAGAACGTGATGGAAGGCCCTCTCATCGTGCAAAAAGCGCCAAGGGCGGACGCGGAGGAACGTGCCGTCTCCATGCTTAGAAAGGTCGGCCTGGATGATCGGCTGCACAGTTATCCGAGCCGGCTCTCGGGTGGCCAGCAGCAGCGCGTGGCGATTGCCCGTGCCCTGGCCTTGCAGCCGAAGGTGATGCTGTTTGACGAACCGACATCCGCGCTCGATCCCGAACTCGTCGGCGACGTGCTGAAGGTCATCAGCCAGCTCGCGGAGGAAGGCATGAGCATGGTGATCGTCACGCACGAAATGCACTTCGCGCACCAGATCTGCGATACGGTCGTGTTTCTCGACCAGGGCGTCGTCGCTGATATCGGCACTGCGGAACATATCTTCGGCGGTACGACGAACAAGCGGACGCTGGAATTCCTGAACCGCTATCTCGAGCGCAACGGCTGAACGGGAACTCCGGTCTATGCAATCTGCCTACGAATGGGATTTCGCTGTCGTCCTTCAGTACCGGGAGGTTTTCCTCCGCGCTATTGGAACGACACTCGGCCTGGCGATTACGATCATCATCTGCGGCATGGTGCTGGGCCTTGTTCTCTATCTGCTGCGCGCCAACTCCTGGCGGCCGATTTATCTCCTGATCACAGCCATCGTCGAGGTATTGCGCGCGGTGCCGCCGCTGGTGCTGCTGGTCTGGATCTACTACTGCATGCCGATCCTCACCGGCTTATCGCTCAACGGCTTCCAAACGGGCGTGCTGGCACTGTCGCTCTATAGTGCCGCTTTCTATTCGGAGATTTTCAGAGCGGGTTTCCAATCCATCGACAAGGGCCAGATCGAGGCCGCCTATTCGGTTGGCATGACGCGCACGCAAATCCTGCGGCGCATCACCGGGCCGCTCGCTTTTCAGCGCATTTTTCCGCCGCTCGTCAGCCAATGCGTTCTGGTGATCAAGAACACATCGCTCGCCGGCTACATCGCGGTGGCCGAGATTCTCTATCAGGGTCAGCAGATCAGCATTCGGACATTCCGTCCATTGGAAGTTCTGACCATCGTCGCGCTGATCTTCCTCGCCATCATTTTGCCCCTGACGTTCCTCGCGAACGTTCTGGAATCCAAATACCGGAAAAAATACTTCGGATAACATTGGAGGTGTCCCATGCCCTACGTACGAGTCGAACTCATCGAAGGCCGGAGCGAGGAGAAAAAAGCCGAAATCGCACGCCGCATCACACAGGCCATGGTGGAATGCGCCGGCACATCTCCTGAAAGCGTGTTCGTCGTCTTCGATGACGTCAAAGTCGAAAACTGGGCGATCGGCGGCGAGCTTCTGTCGGAACGCAAGCGCAAGCAGGAAGCCAGCAAATGACAAGCCCGGGCGCTGCGGGCGATCGCAGTGAAAAATCGGCTGAAGTCCTTATCGTCGGCGCGGGGATCGTTGGAGTTTGCTGTGCCGCCTATCTCCAACGTGCAGGCTTCCGCGTCACGTTGATCGACCGGTTGCCGCCGGGCAATGGCTGCTCGTTCGGAAATGCGGGTAACGTCAGTCCCGGCGCGGTGGTGCCGTATTCCATGCCCGGCACGCTCTGGAACGTCCCGCGCTGGCTGCTCGATCCGCTTGGGCCCTTGGCGGTGCGCCCGGCGCATATGCCGAAGCTCATCCCCTGGCTGCTGCGCTGGATGCGGGCAAGCCAGCCCGAGAACGTGCGCGCCACATCGCGCGCGATGCTTGCGCTGCATCAGCCGGTGTTCGAAGGTTACCTGCCTCTTCTGAAGGAAGCCGGTGCGCCTGAACTGATCGAAATCAGCGGCCAGCTTTACGTATCCGCCAAGCCCGGGCTGATGGATAGCGAACTGGCGCGTGAATTGCGCGAAACGGCCGGAATTCGCGCCGAAGCGATGACCGGTAGCGATATCCGTGATCTCGAGCCCAGCCTGTCCAACGAATATCAAACCGGTCTTCTGCTGCCCGATAACGGGACGTGCCTCAATCCGCAACGTCTCGTGCAAACCATTGCTGATCATGTCCGACGCAATGGCGCGGAGATTTTGCAGGGTGAGGTTCACGCATTCCGTTTCGGCGCGGATGGCCCGGTCGCGGCTGAAACGTCTCTCGGCGATATTCCCTTCATGCACCTCGTTATCGCGGCGGGCGCATGGTCGAACCGTTTGACGAAACAGTTGGGCCTCAACGTCCTGCTGGAAGCGGAGCGCGGTTATCACGTCACCCTCACCGATCCCGGCGTCATGCCGCGACGGCCCGTGACCAATCGGGATTTCAGCTTTGCGACGGCGCCCATGGAGATGGGGTTGCGTCTGGCCGGGACCGCCGAATATGCGGGCCTGGACGCCGCGCCGAATTGGGGCCGTGCGCATGTTCTGCTGAAGCACGCGACCCGCATGTATCCCGATGTTTCCGTCGCCAACTTCACAGAATGGATGGGACATCGCCCCACGCTGCCCGATGGCTTGCCGATCATCAGCCGATCGTCGCAACATCGCAATGTCGTGTTCGCATTCGGTCACTCTCATTTCGGCGTAACGGGAGCACCGACGACGGGACGGCTCGTTGCGGAGTTGATTTCGAATAGGCCGTCGAATTCCCTGGATATTGCTCCGTATTCGGCCAGCCGGTTTGCAGCCTGAAACGAGGTTGGAATGACCACTTCAACGTTCCGGGAGGCAGAGACCATCATTATCGGCGGTGGTCTCGTCGGAACGGCCATCGCATATGGTTTGGCGCGGCAGGGTTGTAAGCCGCTCGTGCTCGACGGTGATGATCGCGACATTCGGGCGGCGCGCGCCAACTTCGGGATCATCTGGGTGCAGGGCAAGGGCCCCGGGATGCCCGCGTATCAGCGGCTGACGCGTCTCAGCTCCGACCTATGGCCGGAGTTCGCCAGGGAGCTGAGCGAATTCACGGACATCTCGCTCGATTATCGGCGGACCGGGGGACTCACGTTCTGCCTCGGTGCCGACGAGTATACGGCTCGCGCGAAGATCGTCGAACGCATGAGTGAGGAGTTCGGAGAGACAACTTACGATACCGAAATGATCGAACGCGGCACTCTCGAACGCTTGCTGCCCGATCTTCGGCTCGGCCAGGACGTGGTTGGAGGAATCCATTGCATTCGCGACGGCGAGGTCAACCCGTTGCGGCTGCTTTATGCGTTGCAGACGGCGATCACTGCACTCGGCGGCGCCATTATAGGCGATGAGACCGTGGCCTCGATCAAATCTGGTCCGGGAAGCTTCACACTCACGACCAGCACGCGCGACTACCATACGCCCAGGGTCATCCTGGCCGCCGGAAATGGAACCCGGGAACTCGCCCAGCAGGTCGGACTCGACGTTCCTATCCGGCCGCAGCGCGGGCAGTTGCTGGTGACGGAGCGGTTGGCGCCCATGTTCCCGATGCCAACGGTCCCCCTCAGACAGACTGCCGAGGGAACGATCCTGATTGGCTCAACGCAGGAAGAAGTCGGTTTCGACACGGGCACCAACGTCGGCGGCGCCGGAGCCATGGCGCGCCGCGCGGTCCGCATTCTCCCGGCGCTCGAAAACGTCAATATCGTTCGGCACTGGTCCGGATTGCGCGTGATGACACCCGATGGCCATCCGATATACGTCCAGTCGCCAACGCACCCCGGCGCTTTCATTACCATCTGCCATTCCGGCGTGACGCTGGCTGCCGCCCACGCCCTGGATATCGCGGGCGCGCTCATGGAAAACGTGCTCCCCGAACGCCTCAAACCTTTTCACCTGGATCGCTTTCATGTTTCGCACGCTGCCTGATCCAACGGCCCAGATCGTTCGCATTACGATCGATGGCGTCGAAGTCAGTGCGCGTAAGGGCGAGCCGGTAGCGGCTGTGCTGTTGCGGACGCCGCCCTTTACCGCGCGCACGACCCCGGTCAGTGGATCACCGCGCGCTCCCTACTGCATGATGGGCGCCTGCTTCGATTGCATGGCCATCGTCGATGGCGCCGGATCCCAACGGACCTGCATGATCGCAGTGGCGGACGGCATGCGCATTATGCGTCAACTCGGAAAGCGGGCGCAGACGGCATGACGACATGTGATGTCCTCATCGTCGGCGCGGGTCCCGCAGGCATGGCTGCAGCCGTGCGCCTGCGCGAAGCCCAGGCCGATGTCATCGTTGTCGATGATGCGCGCGCACCAGGCGGGCAAGTCTGGCGTGCTGCCGAGCAGAATGTTGGCAGTACCGCGTCCGCACTTGGGGCTGAATACCGCAAAGGACACGACGCCATCGCGCGATTTCGCGCGTCCGGTGTCAGATATCTCTCCGAGACGGAAGTCTGGCGGCTGGACGAGGGCTGGCACGTCTGCGTGAAACGACGCGGCATCATCGATCGCATCAGCGCCAAGGCCGTGGTTCTCGCCACCGGAGCATTGGAGCGGCCTGTCCCCTTCCCGGGATGGACGCTCCCTGGCGTCATGACTGTCGGCGCGGCGCAGACCCTGCTGAAAGGCGCACATCAAATTCCCCAGGATGGGGTTTGGATTGCCGGATCCGGTCCGCTGGTGCTGCTGTATATCGCGCAGCTTCGCGCGCTGGGAGGCCGGATTGCGGGTTGGCTGAATACGGCACCGAAATCCAATGTCTCGGCGGCCGCAAAACATTGGCCCGCCGTGCTTCGAAATATTCCCGATCTGGCCAAAGGTCTTGCATGGCGCGCGCGGCTCGCATTGTCGACTGTGCCGGTGTTTGGCATTCGCGATATTGCCGCCCAGGGAGATGGCCGCCTTGAAACAATCAGCTACACCACCGTCGACGGAAAGACGGCTCATGTAGACGCGAATTTACTGCTGGTGCACGAAGGGGTCGTGCCGAATATCCATGCCACGATTGCCCTCGGTTGCGAACATGACTGGAGCAGCCAGCAGCAATGCTTTGCTCCAAGGCTCGATGCTTTCCAGATGACCACGCGCGATGACCTCTACGTTGCAGGTGATGGCGGCGGCATCCTCGGCGCTCGAGCTGCGCGCCAAACCGGAGAGCTTGCAGCACTTGGCCTCCTTGAGCGCCTGGGAAGGATTTCGAAACAGGACCGCGACCGGGAGGCTGTCAGCCTGCGCGCCGCTCTCGACAAAGAAATCGCATTCCGCCGTTTCCTGGACGCGTTGTTTGCGCCCCGCCAGGCCGTATCGGTTCCCGAAGGCGAAACCATTGTATGCCGCTGTGAGGAAGTTACGGCGCGCAGCATTTGCGACGCTGCCCGCATCCCAGGCGCTGGTCCGAACCAAGTCAAAGCATTCACCCGCGCCGGAATGGGACCCTGCCAGGGAAGACAGTGCGGACTGGTCGTCTCCCGCATCATTGGCGCAATGAATCGCAAACCGATGGAAAGTGTCGGTTATTTCAATATCCGCCCGCCACTCAAGCCGATCACCGTCGGTGAAATGGCACGCGCGGCGGAGATTGAGAACTCTTAACTTCCGATGGGATAAAGCAACCGCCCCGCGCTATCCAAAATGCGCAGAAATGTGATTTAAGCGGCGCAGTTATTTTTGTTCGATCCTGATGAAAATCGCAATTTGCTAAATGCGCCTATGTAGCCGCCGATCGATCATAAGCAGCAGGCCGCCGACGCTGACTGCAAAGACTGTCAGCAAGAGCGTTACAGACATGATGATGTCGATGTTGTGCAAGCCGATCGCATTCATCAGCATGTAGCCGAGACCTTGCTGGGACGCGAACATTTCGGCCAGAACAGTTCCGATCAGCGTGAGCGAAAAGCCGATCCGCAAGCCGCTGAATATTTCCGGAAGAGCGGCGGGGAACAGGATTTTACGGACCATCGTCCACGTGTTCAACTTCAAGACTCGCCCGGTCTTGATATAAACGGGACGCACATTTCGCACCGCAGAAAGTGTAAAAAGTGCAATCGGAATGAAGCCGTGAATAGCACCGAACGCAATTTTTGCTGATATTCCGAGACCGAAAGCCAGCAGTAGGATCGGGTAAAGCGTAACCTTGGGAAGCGAGTAAATCGCCACCAGCATCGGTTCGAAGACTTCCCCCGCCATGCGGTTGAACCCGAGGATAAAACCGATCAGGAGGCCTGCCACGACACCGATGACGAGTGCCGCTCCAAAGGCGATCAGCGACGAATTCAGGTTCACCCAGAAATTCGGTTGCGTCATGAGGTGGGCGGTAAAGCGGAACGTCTCCAGTGGCGACCGCAGGGCGACCTCGCCGATGATCCAGTATAGAATCTGCCAACCCGCAAGCACACCGGCGATGAGAAGGACGGGTGCGCGCCAGCCGTAGTTTCGCTCGCTCATCTCAGCCCCCTGCGCACCAATAGCCGCTTTTCCCAGGCATTGACGATCAGATTGGCCGTCACGGACACGGCAAGAACCAGCAGGATCAGCGGATACATCACCTTGTTGTCGAAGTTGTTGTAGGCAAACGCGATCTCAAATCCCATGCCGCCCGTGGACATGATGAATTCGGATCCGACGATGCCGATCAGTGAATAGGCGATGGCGAGCTTCACGCCTGTGAGGATGTAGGGCGCCGCAAAGGGTAGCGTTATTTTGTAAGCGGCCTCGAATTCTGAGAGTTTCGTGATGCGGGCACTTTTAAGAAGCACGCGCGGAACGCGATCGAGACCATTCAATGTGTTGACGATGACTGCGACCACCCCCAGCATGAAGGCAATCATGATCTTGGGAGCTTCGCCCAGCCCGAAGATGATGATCAACATCGGATAGAAAGCGATCACCGGGATGGCATAGTAGGTCGCAAAAAGTGGATCGAGCACGGCCCTCAGAAGCCCAACGTAATGGATTACGGCTCCGGCGATGATCCCGACGACAACAGCCAGTGCCAAAGCGACCGCAGCATTCCCGAGAGTTTTGGCAATTGCCACGTTGAACCGGCCCGATGCGAGAAGCGCGATGAGATCACGCACGATCTGAGACGGTGGCTGCATCGTGAAATTGTCGATCACGCCGGTCCGGCAAAGCAGTTCGAGCATCCCAAAGAAGCCGAAGATCACAAGGATCCGCAGCAGCGGAATGGCTCTCATGATCCGCTCCTTCCCTTCCCGATCGCGAGCATGGATTGCTCGCGCAGTAGCTGCCACAGGCGCGCGGTCACATTGCCGAACTCCGGCCGCTCGACAATTCGGCTGTCGCGCTCCGTGGGCCAGCCCGTCTCGATGGTTTCCATCAAACGCCCCGGCCGCGCCGACATCACGCCGATGCGATCGGCCAGCATCGCGGCTTCGTCGAGCGCGTGGGTGATCAGAAAGACCGTCGCACCGGTACTCCGCCAAAGCTTGAGCACCTCTTCGCCCATGATGAGGCGGGTCTGTTGATCCAGCGCGCCGAACGGCTCATCAAGCAGGATCAATCGTGGTTGCAGAACGAGCGTGCGGGCGATGCAGACACGTTGGCGCATACCGCCCGATAGCTGAGCAGGGTAGTGCCGGCCGAAAGCTGACAGACCCATCATTTCGACCGCGTCGGCGACGCGCTTGGCCCGTTCGGAAGCAGGCATCCGCATTTGCCTGAGGCCAAACTCGATATTTTCGTTGACTGTCAGCCACGGGAAGCAGGCATCTTCCTGGAAGACCACGCCGACACCATCAGGAATGTCTCCCGTGATCGGCTTCCCCTCAAACTCGACTTGGCCGGTACTTGCCTGGGTGAGGCCCGCGAGAAGTTCGAGCAGCGTGGACTTTCCGCAGCCGGAAGGGCCCACCACGGCGAAGAACTCGCCGCGGCGCAACTCGATGTCGATGGGACCGAGGGCATGGACGTCCGGTTGCCCGGAACGATGAAACGTCTTCGTCACCCCCTTGAGGCTGACATGAATGCTTGCGTTCCGATTCACTTTTTCATCCGCCTCGGCGGCGGGAATGTCCGCCAACCGCGCAGCATGTCCCGTTGATCCCATGTCTACACTCATTTTCCGACTGGAGTGCGGATATCTTCCGGGAGGAACTGGGTATCGATGACCTTATCATAGTCAACTTCGCCCTTGATCGCGCCCACGCTGCGCTGCACTTCGATCATCGCCTTGAGACCATCGAGGTGAATCTGGCCAGATCCCCAATAAGGGACACCGTTGGTATTCGCCTCGACCAGGGCCTTCACAGCCGCCCGGCCAACTTCCGGCGTCAGATTATAGGCTTGGGCTACGATGTCTCCAGCTTCCTGCGGATTGGCGTACATGAATTCAACGGCTTTCCGCCGGGCGCGGATCACGGCGCGGATGAAGTCGCCTTTCTCGGCCGCCATGTTGGATGTCGTGACGCCGACAACATTGTCGAGTGGCGGCAGGACTTCGGTGGCGCGGGCGATCGCACGGTATTTACCGTCGAATTTTGCCCAGAGGGGTTGGGGGATCGGCACGATATCGACCATTCCGACATCAAGCGCGGCGACACCTTCGCCGAAGCCGCCAGTGCGGACGGATTCGACATCGCCTGGCTGAAGCCCCGCCTTTTGAATCAGGAGGTTCGCCAGTCCTTGACTGGTTGATCTCGGATTGGTGTATCCGATCTTCTTGCCCTTCATATCCTGAAGCGTTTTGATCGGAGAATCCGGTTTCACGGCCCAGACAAATTCCGCGACCGTCAGAACGTTGTCGCTAATGATCTTCAGATCCGCGCCCTGCTGGATAGCGGAGATCACGACACCCGGATTCACTTCGCCGTAGGGCACGCCACCGGCGAGCATATTGCGCAACGACGTTCCACCGCCGGCCGATGAAATGATGCCGTCGACCTTGATGCCTTCGGCCTCGAAGAACTTCTTTCCGAGCGCAACGGCGAATGGCATGCCGTTCGCGGCGACACCATAGTTACCCACTGCGATCTGCTCGGCGCTTGAAGGGGCCGTCATCGCCCCCGTGAACGACAGAGCGAGGGCAGCGCAGAGCAAATGCTGATAGCGATAGGTTCTCATTTTTTCCTCCCAATTTCGTTTTTATGCGTCTGTCGGCTACGTTGGTTCACTAGAGCGTTCTTGTGAATTCATCCGACATCAAAGCGCGTTTTCCGTTGGCGCCTCCTTTCGTGCAGGAATTAGCTATGCGTTCCCTCCCGCAGCATCGCGTTGGATGTCGCGCGAGAATATTCGGGGGCGACACTGACGTCGATGACGGCGACACCGCCAGCTTTCACGACGTCAACGGCCTTGCCGATTTCCGCTGACAGAGCCTCCGGAGACGCGACCGGACCGAAGCCCGCCGATCCCTGGCCGCGGGCGAGCATGGCAAGATCGAGCGGTGGATCGTCCATACGCAGTCCGATGGACCGGTTCTCGATCGGACGCCCACGCATCCGGGCCACCCGTTCCTGATGCAGTTCGTCATTGAAGAATGACTGATTATTGGCAACCAGGATAAGCATCGGCACCTTGTAGTGGACTGCGGTCCACAGAGCCGTAAGGCCCATGAGGTAGTCGCCGTCGCCGAGCACCGCCACAGGAAGACGGTCACTGCCCATGTCGCGCAGGGCCAGAGCGGCGCCAGCGGCCATGCCTGGTCCAGATCCAATGCCGCCACCGCCGTCGAACCCGATGTAATCGAGAGGACCGTCGAAATTGCAACAGGATCCGGGCCAGCCCAGAGGCAAACGGATGTAGGATGGGCGATACTTGGCCAAGGTTGACGTCACCGTCCGCGCGAATGCAGCGACCGAGATCCGTCCGTCCACCATATCCGGCCCCGGTTCGGGTTCTCCGCGCGGGCTTGGAACATAGGCTTTGTTCTGGCCTTCTCCGAGTTCTTCCAGAAGTCTCGTGACGAAGCGATCCGGCGAGGCGAGGAAGTTGAGATCGACAACCGGCAAAGCCTGATAATCCATGCTCCAGCCATTGTGGCTGTATTGGTCGAGCGAGCAGATAATAACCTTGCCGTTCGGGATCTCTCCGCGACAGGCCTGACGCATTGTTCCGGCGGGATCGATCCAATCCAAGGCAAGGATGACATCCGCGTCGCGAATGAGGCCGCCTGCTTCCGGTGTCAGATAGAGAGTCGGCGGGAACGGTTGGAGCGGATGCGATGTGGGGAAGGTCGCCCGCGTTTTGATGTCTGTCAGGACGTTTGCGCCCAGCCGCTCGGCGAGGGCGACGCGCGCATCCCAATCGGATTGCTCGCCCGACATGCGGCCGAACATGATCAGCGGCCGTTTCGCTTGGGACAGCATCTGCGCGGCCTGCTTCAGTGCATCCGCCGGTGGCTCGGCAGCACGTGGCGGCGCAAAGCGCTCGAGCGGCGGCAAGCCGGAGCCGTCCATCTCGATCAGCCCTTCCTGCAGACCGGCGTCCAGACACACGAAGGTCGGGCCGGCAGGTTCGGTCGCGGCGATCTGGTGCGCGCGCAGCAAGGCTTCCAGCGCGGAGGGCACGGAAGAGGGCTGGTTATCCCATTTCGTATATCCGCGCAGGAGAGCGCCGAGATCCGTTGTCGTGTGAATCCAGTCAACCCAAGGGCGCCGCCGTGTCGAGTCCATCGGCCCTTGGGCGCCGATCAGCACCATGGGGATGCGATCGCACCAGGCATTGAAGATCGACATCGTTGCATGCATCAGGCCAACGTTGCTGTGCAGCGCAACAACCATCGGCTTTCCGGTGACGCGCGTCCAACCGTGAGCGATGGACACGGCGTTCTCTTCATGGATGCACAGCAGCAATTCCGGGTCTTTATTTCCGAGATAATTCACCAGACTGTCGTGCAGGCCGCGGAAGCTGGCTCCCGGCGTCAGCGTGATATAGCGGTGGCCCAATGAGCGGAGCAGTTCCGCAATGGCATCGCTGCCGAAAGCGACAGCGTTCTTGCCTTGGATGTCCTGCCCTGGAACGTGCTTTTCTTGCTGCATCACCGCGCTGCTTTACTTCGAGGCTGCCTTATCTCGGCGAATGAAGCCACTTTCCTAACGGCGTGGCGAACGATAAAACTCGATCAACCAGTTGAAAAAAACTCACTAGGGAAACGCTCGAGGTCAGGCCGCCATGCAGCTACCCCCCTTGAATGCGCTTCGTGCTTTCGAGTCTGCCGCTCGGCATCTCAGCTTCAAGAAGGCTGCCGAGGAACTGTTCGTGACGCCGGGTGCCGTGAGCCGCCAGATCGGCAATCTGGAATTCTTCGTTGGCCGAAAGCTGTTCGCGCGCCAGAACGGCAAGGTTTCCCTGACCGATGCCGGACACGCCTATGGGCGTGAGATTTCAGAGGCGCTTGGCCATATCGCGTCCGCGACCGCGACTGTCAGCCGTCGCGCACCACGTCATGTCCTGAAGGTCAAATTACCGCCGACGTGTGCGACGCGCTGGCTCGTTCCTCGTCTCGCGCGTTTTCATGCGATGCATCCGGAAATAGCCGTGCAGGTGATGACGTCACACGAACCGGTCGATTTCAGATTGGAGGATGTCGACGTTGCAATCTGGTACGGACAGGAGCCACCGGAGGCGTGCACATACGAGCTGCTGTTTCCCGAGGTGTTGGTTCCCATCTGCAATCCGAGCATCGCGCGACAGCACTCCAAGGCAAAGCCTCGCGATCTCACGGGTCACGTTCTGCTACATTCGCTTGTCCGTCCGGATGACTGGCAGCTCTGGTTCGAAGCATCGGGCATCAAGGATCTGCGCATTGATCGCGAGATTATGTTCGATAATTCGAGTCTCACCTATGAGGGTGCGCTCACAGGCCTGGGCATAGCCGTGGCGCAGCGAGCCTTTGTCAGCGATGAGCTGGAATGCGGACGCCTCTGCGTTCCTGTTGACATCCCATTCAATAGTGTCCGCGGTTACTATCTGATCTACCCGCGCGACCGGCCGAATGCCCGGATTCGCGCCTTCCACAATTGGATCTCCGGCGAAGGCCGTAAGACGCGCCAATACCTGTCCTGATCCGATTGTCGGACTGTTTAAGCGCGCAGCCGAAAGTGCCGAGGGCCTATGCGACCGGGTGAGTTTTCCTCAATCCGGAATGAGCAATTATGGCTGGCGCTCTCAGTCCCCCGGGTGGATCTTTTCTCAACAGACCCATTGGGCTGTCGTCCGTATGTCCGGCAAGAGGCATCGGGCGGAGGAAACTGGGCGCTCGTAATCCTGTGCGGGGCGAGCGCTTCATCCTACGAGACATTCAAATTCGAAGAGCGCTAGCCATGCCTCCCTCACCGGCCGCGGAGCCACGCAGCATCTTCCGGAAGATATGGGATTCTCACGTTGTCATGCCTCTCGATGACGGACGTGATCTCATCTTCGTCGATCGGCATGTCCTGCAGGAAACGACGAGCGCCCGTGCTTTCGAGGGATTGAGGCAGCGCAAGCTCGGGGTTCGGTATCCCGAGCTGACGATCGCCACGCAGGATCACATTTTATCCACCGCGCCGGGCCGGACGGAAGCGACCAATCCCGACGGCCGGGAGCTTCTGGAGCTGATGCGCAAAAACGCGTTCTCGCAGAAGGTTCGCCATTTCGGGCTCGGAGATCCACGGCAGGGTATTGTGCACGTGATCGGTCCGGAATTGGGTTTCGCGCTACCAGGCACCGTGGTCGCGTGTGGTGACAGCCATACGTCGACGGTCGGCGGAATCGGCGCCATTGGCATCGGTGTCGGCACGAGCGAAGTCGAGCACATTCTCGCAACCCAGACACTGGCGATGCCGCGCCCGAAGGCGATGCGGATTGTCTTCGAAGGCAGGTTATCGCGCGGTATCAGCGCCAAGGATTTGATCCTTCGCGCCATCGGTCAGCTCGGTATCTCGGCAGGGCAGGGCCATGCGGTGGAATACGCGGGGCTCGCCATCCGTGCGCTTCCACTCGAGGCCCGGCTGACCATTTGCAACATGTCGATCGAACTCGGAGCGCGGCTCGGTCTCATCGCGCCCGATGAGAGCACCTTCGCCTACATCTCGGGACGAGAATACGCACCTCAAGGTGCGGATCTCGATCAAGCCATCGCCTATTGGCGCACGCTGCAAACAGATGATGGTGCCGCTTTCGACAAGGACGTCGTCGTCGATTGCGAGGGCATTGCGCCGCAAGTCACATGGGGCACGACGCAGGAAGAGGTGATCGGCGTTGACGCGCGGCTGCCTGATCCGGGGAGCCTCAGCGATACGGGGCGGCGCGACCGCGCGGCGAAGGCGCTGGCTTACATGGGACTGCAGCCCGGCATGAGCATCGAAGGCTTGCCGATCGACATCGCATTTATCGGATCTTGCACCAATTCCCGTCTGTCTGATCTTGAAGTGGCTGCGGACGTGGTGAAGGGGCATCGTGTTGCGTCCAATGTCCGCGCGCTTGTCGTCCCAGGTTCGATGGCTGTCAAACGCGCCGCCGAACAGCGCGGACTTGACCGCATCTTCCGCGATGCCGGCTTTGAGTGGCGCGAAGCGGGTTGCTCGATGTGCGTCAGCATCAACGAGGATATCGTTCCTCCCGGCCAACGCTGTCTGGCCACGTCCAACCGCAACTTCGAGAACCGCCAGGGCCCGGGAAGCCGCACGCATCTCGCCAGCCCTGCGATGGTTGCTGCGGGCGCAATTGCCGGGAAAATCACCGACGTTCGCAAGGTGCTGCAGGCATGAAACAACCTTTCACTGATTTCTCGGGTATCGCGGCTGCATTGCCGATCGAGAACATCAACACCGATGCGATCATTCCCTCGCCGTGGCTGCGCACGGCGGGTGGCAATCTGGCCAAAGGTCTGTTCGGCGCGCTGCGGTTCGATGGCAATGGCAACGAACTCGATTTCATTCTCAACCGGGAGCCGTTCCGCAAAGCTCAAATTCTATTCGCCGGCCGGAACTTCGGTTGTGGCAGCTCGCGCGAAGCCGCGGCCTGGGCGCTGCGGGACTTCGGCATTCGGGCCGTTTTCGCACCGAGTTTCGCAGACATTTTCCACGAGAACGCGTTTCGCAACGGAATACTTGCAGCGAGGATCGAGGAGGATTGTCTGTCGGCGGTGAACGCCCTCATCCAACGCGGGACGCCATCGCCCGTATTTGCCATCGACCTCGACCGCGAAACCATCGCCGGCCCTGACGGTGTGGTTTGGCCGTTTGCTGTCGCGGCGTCCCGCAAGCGCGCCTTGCAAACCGGTGCCGATGAAATTGCCATGACGCTGGAACATGCAGCCGAGATCGGCAAATTTCATGATGTCTCCCGCACGAACCAGCCCTGGCTGTATCGCGCCGTTGAAGCGCAGGGAGAGGTTCAGTGATGCGTTGCCGAAGCTTCCGCGATGCCCTGGCCCAGGGACGGCCACTCATCACATCTCGCGCGCATGAGGTGCTTTCCGCCAGGCAAGCCAAAACGACCGTGCCCAGCGGCGCCTAGTTCACAAAAATCAGCTTCCAGACTCCCACGGAGAGATCCATGACGAAGCCCACAACGCCCTCTTTGCCGAAGAACCGCAAGCTGTTCTATGGCGGTGCGTGGCACGATGCCGTTTCAAAGGAAACGACGCCCGTTTCCTCTCCCGCGACGGGAGAAAATCTCGGTATCGCACAGAATGCAGGATCTGCCGACGTTGACCGGGCTGTTGCCGCAGCGGCCGAAGCCTTCCCCGCGTGGCGCGACATGCCTGTGCAGGAACGGGCAGGTCTCATTCGCGAGGCAGCGCGCATTCTGCGCGAGAATGCGCATGAACTTGCCTATCTCGATGCGCTCGACGGCGGCAATCCGCTGCAAGCGATGCTGTATGATGTCGAGATCAGCGCCGGTTACATGGATTATTTTGCCGGCCTCGTCATGGAGATGAAGGGCGCCACTATTCCGGTGCGTGCTGGCATGCTCAACTACACCGTTCGCGAACCGCTGGGTGTCGTTGCACGGATCGGTGCATTCAACCATCCCTTGCTGTTTGTCGGTGGAAAATGCGGCGCACCTCTGGCCGCAGGCAACACGCTGATCATCAAGCCAGCGGATCAGACACCGCTTTCCTCGCTGCGCATCGCGGAACTGTGGGAGAAGGTATTTCCTCCTGGCGTGTTTAATGTCGTGACCGGTGGGCGTGAGGCGGGCGCGGCTCTCGCTGAACATCCGCGCGTCGCCAAGATCGGTTTCATTGGCAGCATCGCGGCAGGCAGAGCCGTCATGCGGTCTGCCAGCGGGACCATCAAAGCGCTGACGCTCGAACTCGGCGGGAAGAATGCGCTGATCGGCTGCCCGGACGTGGATCCCGAAACGCTCGCCAAGGGCGTCGTGCGCGGCATGAACTTCCGTTACGTCACAGGCCAGTCCTGCAATTCCACGAGCCGCGTGTTCCTGCACGAGGACATCTACGAAAAGACACTGCCCGCCATCGTCAAGGAAGTGCAGAGCCTGCGGATCGGATTGCCGATGGACCCTGAAACGGAGATGGGCTGTTTGTCCAGCAAGGCGCAGTACGAGAAGACGCTGAGCTATATCAAGATCGGTCAGGAGGAGGGCGCGCGGCTTCTTTACGGCGGCAAACCTCCGGTAGATCCGAAACTCGCCAATGGCTTCTTCGTTGAGCCGACTGTGTTTGCCGATGTCACCGACGACATGCGCCTCGCTCGCGAGGAAATTTTCGGACCTGTCGTCAGCATTCTGAAGTGGTCGGACGAGGATGATCTGATGCGCCGTGTCAACGGTC
The DNA here is from genome assembly GCA_023423275.1 of Pseudomonadota bacterium. Lineage (GTDB taxonomy): Bacteria > Pseudomonadota > Alphaproteobacteria > Rhizobiales > Hyphomicrobiaceae > ZC4RG25. The sequence goes on along the minus strand of JAFAFW010000058.1, from coordinate 79,893 downwards.
TCGAATACGGCCTGACATCGTCGATCTGGACGCGCGATCTCGGTCGCGCGCATCGTCTGGCATCACGCGTCCAGGCCGGCTACGTCTGGATCAACGATGCCGCGACGCACTACGTCGGCGTGCCATTCGGCGGCTACAAGCAATCCGGCATGGGCCGAGAGGAATCGCTCGAGGAACTGCTGGCCTGTACTCAAATCAAGAACGTGCAGGTCGTGTTCTAGCGGTGGGCTGAGGATGGGTGCCGTTCATTATCCAGGTATTGCCGTTCTGCTGGCTCGCATGGACTCCACGTATCAAGCCTGCCTATTCCCGAAGATCGACGGTCAGCACCAACCGGCCGTCACCTGGTTTTCAAGAAACCTCATGCCAGGGCGCGGCGGGAGTGCTGAGGCTGGAGTTGAGCGTGAGAGGAAACCAACATAAGGACGGAAATTAGCGCCAGCCGCCGTCATTGCCCTTTGGCGCCAATGCAGCACGTGCCCAACACGGGTATGCTGCATAGTTGCCTGACGGGTCCAAAGCTTCGGCTTCTATGCACTTCGGATCGTTGGGGTCGAACCGCCGAGCTTTAGCGCTGAGGCGCTCCTGTTGGGCTGCCTTGCGCTTATTTTTGACGCCGGATTTGGCATCTGGCATTCCGGTGCCGGCCAGGAGAATGGCTGCCGCCGCGACAGCAACGATAAGAGCACGCACGATCACCTCCCATTCCGAATTGCGGTCAAGCAATGTAGGTCAGAAATGGTTGCATCGCGACCGCAATGTCATTCGTGTCCGGGTTCTCATCGAGCCGCCCGATTTGGGGGCTTGCGTCCGGCTGTGGCGCTGGTCGGGAGGCGTGGGCATCACGCTTCCATACTGCTCTGCGCAACCACGGGCGAGACGAATGCCGCTCGCCGTCCGAATTGCCAAGCGGAGAGAGGGCGTCCGTGCGATGTCATGCTCCTCCAAGTTGCTCAGCTGCAACGTCAGCGGATAATTTATGCGGCAACGAGAGCCGCTCGCATCTCGGATCTGTGGCAGTGTCACTGACAATCTCCAACGATTTCAGCGGCTAACTATACTTCTTGGATCAACAATTTTCGCGCTGTGCCGGATGCCCGCCTTAGAGATCATCTAAATCTCTGGCGTTGCAGACTTTTTGAGCCTGCGCTAATGCGAGACTGAGCTGGCCCGTCTGGGCGTGCGTATGCGTTAGTCCCGGAATGTGCCATGACCGTAACGACAACCAGTACCCCGGACAGTCTCGCGACGGATGATCTCAAGACCGCTTACCTGCGCCACTGGGATAAACTGAGGTCTGCGCTGAAGAAGAACGTCGGCTCTTGCGAGCTGGCCGACGATGCCATGCAAGAGACATGGCTCCGCCTTGCCAGCATGCGGCAGCCAGCGGAGCCCATCCAAAATCGGCAAGCCTACATACTTCGTCTGGCGGCCAACATTGCCATTGACCTGATCCGCAAGGAAAACCGTCACAGCGCGCGCTGCGTCAGCGATGAAGTCCTTCTCCTGGCAATCGCTGACAGCTATCCTTCACCTGAAGTTATTGTTGTGGATCGCGATCAGCTTCATCAATTGGCGAGCGCCCTGACCCAACTGCCGCCAAAGACCTGCGCAGCCTTGCTGATGAGCCGCTGCGATGGCTTGAAACATGCGGAGATTGCGGCAAAGCTCGAGATCTCAGAGCGGGCCGTCGCGAGCTATCTGGTCAAGGCCTTGCGGCATTGCCGGGATCACTTCCGTAAGTTCGGCTAGAATTTTTTCACGAACCGGTGCGAGTTCGCTGGTCTGATTTCGTCCTAGTCAGTAGAGGACGATCAGAGCAAGTCCATGATGGCGCCCCGTGGCGCTCACGTACGAGCGCTGGATGGCCGGAACATTATGAAACCTGAAGCCAAAGGTGGTCACGCCGATCTTGCCCTCAGCGATGAGGCCATCGAGTGGATCGTCAAGCTCAAGTCCGGGCGCGCAACGCCAGCAGACGAGGCTGAATTTCAGAAATGGCGGTCCCAGAGCGCCGAACACGAGGCGGCAGCGCGCGAAGCTGATCTGTTGTGGCATGGTGTCGGCGCCGCCGGGGATCGATTTCGCTCTGACGCCCGCAAGCAGGCGCGCGCAAAGCTTACGCGCCGAACGATACTTGGTGGTGCCGGCTTGATACTGGCCGGGGCAGGCCTGAACGCCACCGGCGTACTCGGACCACATCTGTTCGCGGACTTCACCACCGGCATCGGAGAAAAGCGCACCGTGGATCTCGTCGACGGCTCCTCGGTCGTCCTCAACGGCAACACCGCGCTGTCCGCGGATTTCAATGCGATGCAGCGCGAGCTTACCCTCTATCAGGGCGAGGCAACGTTCACCGTCAAGCCTGATCCAGGGAGACCGTTTGTGGTCGACGCCAATGGTGGCCGGGTTCGCGCTGTCGGCACCGTCTTCGACGTGGATATTCGCTCCACGGGGACAGCCGTAACGGTCCTGGATGGTGAGGTCAGCGTAGCGACCTCCCTGCCATCCTCTGGTTCCGTCAATGCGAGAGCCAATCAACGTATCAGGTACACGCCCGCTGGCGCGCCGTCTCCGGCAGAAGCCGTCGATGCAGCCGTCGAAACGGCGTGGCGCCGCGGCAAACTGATCTTCAATGGCCGTCCGCTGAGCGATGTGATCGCGGAGATCCAGCGGCACCGCCGTGGGACGATCGTGCTGGCCAGCTCGCGCCTCCGCAGTCTTGAAGTCACAGGCGTGTTCGAGATCAACGATCCCGAATCCATCCTTCGCACCATCGATGAAACGCTCGATGTCTCCATCACGAGACTGCCTCTGGTGACGATCCTGCGCTGACGCGAAGCACTCAAGCGACCGTCGGCCCCGCGATAATGTCGCGGCCAATCAATCGCGTAGCTTTCCCTCGCACGCTTTTCTTGACTTTTTCGTGCAAGATTCTCGCCGTCGTTTCGTCCTTGAGGATGAGGACGAGAGAACGGCAGCGTGAGCTGATGGGCATGTCCTCAACCGGGCGACACCACTTGGGGGTGGGGACACTCTATGTGTATGATCATGAAACCGCGGCGATCCGCGTACCGCTCTTCGTTGAGAACGGCATTGTTGGGATCGGCCGCCGTCGTGGCGGCATTGAGCATCGGAGACGCATGGCTGCGCGAAGCATATGCCCAGGGTGCCCAGCCGCAGAATGCCAAGGCGCAGGCGGCCTCCTTCAATATTCCACCGCAGGGCCTCGGTTCGGCGTTGACGAGCTTCGCAGATCGGGCAGGCCTCAAGCTTCTTTTCCCATCCGATCTCGTCGCCGGCAGAACGACGTCAGGAGTCTCCGGATCCATGTCGCGCCAACAAGCGCTTTCGCGTCTGCTGGCAGGAACGGGCCTGACATATCGCTTCACCAGTTCGAACACGGTGACGATCATCGATCCGAGCGCTGGAGGTAACAATGCCACCGCCACGGTGGATGGCGCGATTGCGCTCGATACGATCGATGTTTCTGGAGGCGGCGGCGCGGCGGCAGCTGACGAACCCTATCGGACTCCTGGTTCCGTCGCCTATGTGTCCACTGAGCAGCTTGAGCGAGTGCCAGCTACCACCCCCGGCGATATGCTCCAGGGCGTGCCCGGCGTGGACATACGCGGAGCCAACAATGGTGCTCAGATGGACGTCAGCATCCGAGGGCAGCATGGCAACAACCGCGTCAAGGTGATGGTCGAAGGCACGCAGCAGGATTCTTCGTCGCATCAAGGTTATTTCGGGCAAGACAACGCGACATTTGTCGATCAGGACCTGATCAGCAGCATTACCGTTGAAAAAGGGCCGTCTTCCGGCCCCTATGGTGGTGACGCCACGGCGGGCGTGGTCAACATGCGTACGCTCACAGCCGACGATATTCTGTTGCCTGGTCGGAGCGTCGGCATGCGCCTGCGCGGCAGTCTGATTGGCAATGTTACGAAGGATGCCCCGCCTCCCGGCAATCATCCCTTTGACTTTGACAGACCGGCGCTATTCGACTTTCTGGGACGCTCCGGAAGCATCGCCATTGCTGGCAGGACGGATGCCATTGAGATTGTCGCGGCAGCGTCGAAACGCGAGCATGGCAACTATTTTGCCGGCAAACATGGGGCGATGAATTATGGCCCGGTGGCACGACAGGTCTATTCACCGGTTCTACCCGGAGCTGAAGTCCTGAACACGTCACAAGACAGCCGATCGCAGTTGCTGAAGGCAACGATACGGCCATCGGATGGGCATTCGCTGGAAGTCGGATATCTGCGCAGCGAGAATGACTATGGATGGATCTATCCTATTCAGGCGAATGGCGTGGGCCAAGTGGGGCTCAGCTGGATGCAAAGCGATCGCATGTGGGCGCGATACAATTGGAACCCGACCGACAATGATCTCGTGAACCTCCATACCAGGGTCTGGCAGGCCAAGCTCCAAAAGCACGACCAGCGACTCACCACGTCGGCGACGCCTGGCACTGTCGACACGTGGGGTGCTGAAGTTTGGAACCAATCCCGGTTCGAGTCCAGCGTCGGACTATTCATCGCGACTTACGGAAGTGAGTACTCGATGGAGGAGGCCAACCTCGAAGGCGGTTATCGCGGCAACCACGCCACACGCGAAGTTGCCAGCGCCTATGCTGACATCAAGTGGAAGCCACTGGACTGGCTGACCTTCGATGCCGGTGTGCGTTACACGACTTTTGAAACCTGGGGTGCATACGAGGCAGGCGGCGCAAGCGTCGAAGCGGGGCAAAAAGGGAGCGGCGTTACACCAACAGCCGGTGTGACCGTAGAAGTGCTGAAGGGATTGCAGCTATTTGGAAAGTACTCGGAAGGATACCGTCCGCCATCAATTCGCGAGACAGTGCCACAAGCGTTTGCGGGCTATCCCGTTAATCCGACGCTCCGTCCGGAGCAGTCACGCAACTTTGAGTTCGGTGCAAATTATCTAACACAAGGCGTGCTGCAATCCGATGATGCGCTAAAAATTAAGCTCGCGTACTTCAATAACCGTTATGAGGACTACATAACCGTCATAACGCCATTCGATCCCGACTATTACTATCACAACATCCCCGGCGCCAAGATCGACGGCATCGAGCTATCGGGCTCGTACTCCATTGGCACACTGTTTGCCGAAGCGAATTTCAACTACTATACTAACTTCGAGTACTGCTACGCTCAGCCCTCGTGGGTAACCGGTCCATCGATCAATTACGGCTGCACGCAGTATCTAGGTGGCGGTGGCCTAGTCTATTCATTGTCGGCGCCGCCCAAATATTCCGGATCACTTACTGTCGGCACCAAGCTCCTCGACAACAAGCTGACGCTCGGTACGACCACCCGCTTTTTCAGCAAGAGTGTCGTGCCTTGGAAGCTGCCCAACGGAAACTTCGTGTTTGATGCCCCCATGTGGCGCCCGGATGCGATCGTCGACGTGTTTGGCAGCTATAAGTTCAGCGATCATTTTGAAATCTCGGCAAGCGTGGAGAATATATTCGACAGGTACTACGTTGACCCTATGGCGATTGCGAAGTTGCCTGCCCCCGGGCGCACCTTCAGAGTTGGCGCCACGCTCAGGCTCGACGATCATGGGAACTACAGCTTCGATGGCGTTTCCATGCCGGAACTGACGACACCGACCTCTGGCTACAACTGGAGCGGAGCGTTTATCGGCCTAGATGCCGGCTATCTAGCCGCCGAAGCCTCTGCAGAGGGAGACTTCGCAGGAACGTTGAGGACGGGATCAAACGCGTCCAACTATGTCTGGCATCCGTATCGCTCCGCGATGAAAACCGGACATGAGTCGGGGAACCTCAGCGGCGGTCTATTTGCGGGATACAACCTCCAGCTCAATTCGCCTATGGTGATCGGTGTCGACGCTAACTTTGGCTACGTCGGCTCAACGGATATCTCCGAGGGACTGTTCACCGCACCTGCCGTATCCGATCCCGTCACGCGAACTCTGACCACGACCGTGACGTCGGGCATTGACTGGCAGGCAGGCGTGCGTGGTCGTGTTGGCGTCGCCTTTGACAGGACCCTACCCTACATCGCCGGCGGCCTTGCGATCGCACAATACAAGTACAACTATACGTCGTTCGCACTCAATCAGACGGTCTCGACTACGACACGCCCCGATCCGACGAGCTTCAAGGACACCTACCTCGGCTGGACTTTGGGAGCGGGCGTCGAGCACGCGATGACCGACAACCTGATCCTTCGGGCGGAATATCGCTACAGCGACTTCGGCAAGAAGACGTTCGACACTCCAGCAGGCTCGCATCAGGTCGATCTCACCTCCAACGAATGGAGAATGGGCCTGGCGTACAAGTTCTGATCAGAAACACCTTCGCTCATGCTTTCCCGGACGCAGCTCCGAAGGGGGCAGAAGATGAATGAGACGTGCCAGTGCCTGGATTGGCACGTCCCTAACGTGCCGAAAGCTCTCGCGCCCTCGCAGCGCCGGCGAACGCACTCGTCACGATCACAGAGACGAAAACGCGCCAGCCGGACCTGGGCAGGCCCGTTGCAATGGTACACTCAAACTCCCGGATCGGTATTTCCGCCTGGCACTATTATCGCGGGTTTTTGAGGTGGAGCGTGGGATTCCGGCGCACGTCATTGGCGAGGGCTTTCACCAGGTCCTCAACCGTGGCGCAGGGTGTGGCGCCCGTCTGCCGGATTTCGTCGGCGACATCGACCGGAAGCGATGAGCCGCTGTCATCCATGATCTCATTGAGACGGCCACCCACGAAGACGCGGGGAGAAATGCCTCGGCGTGCCAATTCCCCTCTCAGGCGCTGCGAGAAGCTCAGCGCAACGCCATTATAGGTGGACACCGCCACACCCTGCGCGCCGCTCTCCGCCGCCACGGCTGCCAGGACGTCGGGATCGACGCTGACGCCACCGTCGACGAGTTCGACGCCGAGCTTGCCAAGCACAATCCCAAGCAGGCGTTTGCCGTAAAAGTGCACATCCGTGGTTGCGACGACGAGCTTGATGCCGCTTGCCCCGACTGCTTTTGCGTCATGCGGATCGACCGCGGCCAGAATACGGTCTGCCAGAGTGTCGATCTCGCTGACGAACGGACTCGTGACGGAGGTCCCTTCCGCCCGATCGCCAAAGCGCGCTTCAAGGCCGAGCGGGCCAATGCGGCGCAGCGCGAGCATCACTTCGGCAGGATCGGTGGTATCGAAGCCGGCCGCATCCAGACCGTCGCGGACCCGCTCATAAAAACGCCGGCCCCGTGCCAGCATCGACTGGGACAGTTCCGTCGCGGCTGTGGTCGACAGGATCGGTGCGAGATCCTCAACGCGCTCGACCATTCTGCGGGCTGCCAGATGAGCGTCGATCACTTCGTCAATGGTCGGAATACGCTGGGCCTCGGTCACGGGAATAGGTGTCAGCGCCTGACCCGAGTGGCGGTTGGCGAGCGCAAATGCGTCCACCAGGATATAGCTCGCCAGTGCTCCGTAATTGGCTGTCGGCACAGATCCGTAAAGCGTCGTATTTCCGTAGATCATCGTGCCGGGTGTCGGGTTCACCTCGGCCAGTGCGAGGTGGAATGCCAGCCGCTTGACGGGCTCCGTGAAGGTGTGGCCGAAACAGTGTCCGAGCTGAACGCCGATCAGATCCTCTACAATCCAGCGCTCGATCATCGCGAAGCCGACGGTCGCGCCCATGTCTTCCAGCCATGCGGCATAGCCGTCATCGAGATTGGAATGCACCAGCATGGGAACCGGCTGACCGGCGATCAGCCCGAGCGCCTCCACCGTTGCCAGCGTGGTTCCGACGTCGTCGGTCCAGCCCGGCAGCCGGAAGGTGAAGTATTGCGCGAGATTGCCGATCGTGGTCGCACCTGCCAGCAGCGCCGCGCTGACATTCTCGACCGCTGACGGCATGCCGAGGACGAAGTCGCCGAAATGCGCGGCGACAGGCGCCATGCCGGTCAGGCGGATGAAATCCTCCGGTCCCTCCAGGATGAGACCGGTGCCGCGTGGGCGTCCGGCGCGCTCCGCCCGCGGATACCCCATGCTCCAGTCGAGGCAGATGCCATAGCGATCGGGGGCAGCGGCAGCCGTCGCAGCGAGGCGATCGTGAACCTCGGCCCAGGCCCGGCAGCTGTCGTCCAGCGACCGGTAGCCGATCTGGGCGTGGAACGTGAAGCGTCGCTCAGCCATGGCGCGTCGCTTGAATTCCAACTCGCTGTTCACGCCTTCTTTCGCCAGCCAGGCGGACGGTCCCACCTGGAGTGCTTTGGCGCGTTCGCGTCCGCGTGCGAGATGCTCAAGGCCGGCCAGCGGAGCCTCCGGCAGCACATCACGTCGTCTCAAGGGAGTATCGGCAGCAATAATCGCGCGCATCGTGGTCGTCTCACGAATATAGGTCGCACAAAGTTATCACGATCCAGATGCCACCCGCACCTAAAAGGCCGGTCTAAGACCTATGCGAGTACGTCTCGATCAAAGACGCACGATATGACGCGGTTGCCCCCAGTTCTCCGCGGCAGCGAGACATCGCGGAAGATCCTCTTCGAGCATCACCCCTTGAGTGATCAGGGCTTTGGCGGCAGCCGCGATCGCTTCTTGATAGCCCTCGCGATTGCTGTATCTGGCAATGATCGACGGTCGCGGATCGCGCAGTTGAGCGCGTTCGTCTTCGCAGTTCGGGAAGGGAATGTAGCTGCCGGTGATCCCGAGCAACGCCCCGTTGCCGAAGGTCTCGGCGCGTAGCGCCCATCCCGTATAGGTTCCCAGTGGCGCGCGTACCATGGGAACGCGGATGCCTGCGATCTCGTTGCCGTCATGGTCGACAGCCGGTACCTGCACGGCATATTCCTTGCCCGAAATCACCTCCGGCGGCTCCTTCGTCAGAATGCCCCGGTCAATTTCCTCGCCGAAATCCATCAACTCAAGACGACTCGGACCGCGCGGCAGCATCACCCCCTGAATAACCGGAAACTGTTTGAGCCAGTTCTCGAAAGGCACCAGGGTGCCATCGGCGGACCGCGGCATATGACTTTCGGGCGGCATGCTCCGACCACTAACCCAGTTGTCGAGATTGTCCAGCGTAGCTCGGAACAACATCGAACTCGCGGCAATATTGAAATAGGTCTGCGAAATACCGCGTGCAGGCTTGATCGGCAGCGGCGTCGCGAAATGCTGCGTGCTCGCCCAGTGATAGATGCGCAGATTTTCCGGCTGCTCGAGATCCTTGTGTGTGATGAGCCGACTTCCGCTCTCGACGTTTCGGTGCAGGCTCAAATCCTGAACTTGCTTTCGCGCCTGAAGCGCGAGCTCGGCCTGACACTGATCCTGATCAGTCACAATCTGGCGGTCGTGCATCATCTCGCCGATCGGGTCGCGGTCATGTATTTCGGTCGCATCGTCGAACAGGGATCGACGGAGGACATCTTCCGATCGGCACGTCATCCTTATACCCACGCTCTTCTCGCCGCAGTTTTGTCGCCGCGGTCTGGCATGCGTCTGGCGGAAATGCGATTGGGAACAGAATTCCCCAGTCCCCTGTCACCGCCGTCGGGCTGCGCGTTTCATCCCCGCTGCGCCCAGGCGCAAGCCGATTGCGCCGCCATTGATCCTGCAGAGAGTATTGAGGGGAACCGCCTATATCGATGCCACCTGCCGCTATAAGCAGAAAGGTGCTGAAGCGCTGACGGGAAACACGTCGAAACCGTCTGCATAGCAGTCGGCGAGATTTCGGCAGCCTTCACACCTCACGAATGCGCGCGCTTGTAGGAAAGGTTCCGCCTGGTAGCAGCAAAAGGTAGCAGTCGAGTTACCAAAGCCCTCGAAAACCAAGGACTTCTGCAAGATCAAGGGCTTACGGGAGGTTGGCGCGCCGTAGGGGCAGGTTTGAAACTCCAAAGGATGTCGCAACCTACTGTTTTGTATTGATATTTTTATGTGCCCAATATCGGATGGTTACGTTGGCGTTACGTTATTTAGGTATAGCTGATGCGGTCACTCATCCAGCAATGTTACTTCCTTTGTCGGCGCTTTCGAATTTCAGCGACGAATGCGGGAGGGAGAGCTTCGTCAATGGTTATAGGGGTGACTTCTTCATCGCCCTCCATCATCGGTCGCTCAATCTCAGGATCGGGGCCGACGAGTTCGCCGGTCTCCGTTTCAACCCACCATCCATCGCTGTCTTCGTGGAAGCGGCCGGTTGCGATCAGCGCCCGCATTTCGCGTTCATACACCTGCCAGCGCCGAAACATTTCGACGTCATCCTCTTCACCGTCGCGTCGATCAATATCTGCGAAGCGCGGCCATTTCTTCGTCATCGTAGACAGATCCCGCAACGGTAGGCCACGGATAGCGTGATGGCTGAGATCACATCAATCTTGCTCAATTAGTCAGATCAGTCGTCTAGAATATCCTGCACGATTGCAGACGTGATTGCGCCACTCTTGTCCTTGAAGAACCGAACTGAGGTGCTCACCCATCTGAACCTTCCCAGCCCCAAATCAATAATCTCAAGAAACTGATCAATCAGAGGGCGCTTCCAACGCTTGTTGGCAGCTACGGCAGATCAATCTGACCATGAAATCCCACCATGGGAGACGATCATCTCCTGTAAGCACATCTTGTGCGTTAGTGCGAGTGCGGAGAGTTTGATAGATCCTCGGTATCAGCGCGAGCTGTGCCGCAGCACAAATCCAAGGTTCGACGCCCAATCTGTTACGTCGATGTTACGTTATTTACGGCACCATGATACCGAAGATCGCAGCGCGAAACCGCTAAATCATTGATATGGAATGATATTTTTGTGTTACGTTTGGCGCGCCGTACAGGATGAAACTGCGAACACCTATGTTATTGAAGTGGCGCTATAATTTTTCCGAACGAGCACGTGATCTGTCCGGAATAGGCCGCCTCGCGTCATTTGCTACCGCTAATGGTTTCGTTGTGGCGATGGTCGGTGCTCGGGCGGTTGGAGACCTCCAGGATATAGTGCCATTCTGTGTCTATGGGGGCAGCCGTGGCGCACAGCTTTACTCGTCTCGAACTCTACAATCTCGTTTGGTCAGAGCCGATGCGCGACATCGCAGCGCGGTTCGCGATATCGGATGTCGGCCTCGCCAAAGCTTGCCGCAACGCCTCGATACCAGTTCCACCTCGCGGCTATTGGAACAAGAAGAAGGCCGGGCACCGGGTTGCACCCTTTGCGCTGCCACCCCGCGAGCCGGGACACTCCGACGTGGTGACAATCGGGCAGGATCGATACTGGCACCGTCGCGAACCAATCGACGAGAGCGAGCCGGAGCCGCCAGCACCTGTTTTTGATGAACCCATAGAGTCGGTCCGTGCCCGTATCGACAAGCGGACATCCGCCGTTCGCGTCTCCTCGAGCTTCGAGCTGGCTCACCCCGATATCCGAAAGCTGCTGGAAAAGGATGAACGCAAACGCGAGAAGCAGCGCGATTCGACCTATGCTTGGTCCTGGGAAACTCCCGTTTTCGACAGCCCGCTGCAAAAGCGCCGCCTACGTATACTGAACGCGATCCTGCTTGCATTGGCAAAGCAGGGCTTCAGCGGGTCTGTACGAGGCGATAAGGCCGATGAGATCACAATCCGCATCGGCAGTACGAGCTTCGAGCTTGAACTGATCGAAGCGCCTCGGAAGCCGCGGACGACAGGCCAGGATGAAGCCAGACAGCGGCGGGAGAGTCTCCGACTGGCAATCAAGGCCGGTTACAAGACTGCCGCCATCCCTTTGGCCGAGGATGAGCCCAATCGTGCGCTGGAGGCGTGCCTGCGCGAAGTGCTGATCAATCTCATTGTCTTGGGCGAGGAACGCTACCGCGAGCACCAGATCGACCATCACAAATGGCTTTTGCAGCGCCGCCTGGAACGCATCGAGGAAGCCCGCAAGCAGAAAGCCGAAGCAGAGCGCAAGGAGCGCGAGCGTATTGCTGCCCTCGAAAAGGCGCGCGTCGAACGGCTGCTGGACGAAGCTCAGGCCCTACGAAGAGCGCGCGAGATAAGGGCGTACGTGGATGAAGTTAGGGCTTTGAACCTTAACCTGGACCCACCAGTGCCCGACGAAGCATTGGATGAATGGGTGCGGTGGGCCCTGGCGCAGGCTGACCGAATTGACCCTGTTCTATCACGGCGGTTCCTGAACGATGATGAGCTGAAGCCATCGCCTGCGAAGGCGGATGACTTGTAGTCGGCAGCGCCTTAAGTGGACAATCTGGAAATGATCGACGACGAACGCACCTGGGCGGTGAAACGCATATTGTTCGACTATGTCAAAAGCCCGTCACTGAAACACATGCGCGACCCGCACTCGATTACGAAGCTTGCACAGGAGATCGTGCGCAGGATCGACCGCGGCAACGTGATCTGGACCAAGTGGACGGAGCATCGCGAGATGTTGCTGAAATCAGCGGTCGGTAGCTGGGTTCCCATCGCTGACTTGCGAACGTTTCTGAACGCGATGCCGGGCCCAGCCCTGACGATGACAGACGTCGATCAGCGCTTGAAGGATTTCGAGTTGGAAGGCCATACCTGGGCCAATGAGGAGTTGAAGCAAAGCTGTTTGGCCATCTACGCTCAGGAACGAGAGGCCGGCACCGATATGCCGGCGATCCTCGGCAGGCTCCGCGAGCACGTCGAGCAGGAAGAGTCGCGACTGCAGGATGAGCGACAAGCACGATGGCGGAAGGCAAGTGAAGAAGCGCAAGTGGAGCGCGAGCAGCGCCTCTTATCCGGAGCGGACTGCAAATGGACTCAGATCCGGGGATCCAAGCACTGGTACTGCAGGACGAATGGGCGGACATACCGGCTGTCACCGACCGACGACAGTAAGTGGAATCTGTATCGTGTCGACGCCATCAGTGATGATGAGAGCGGCGATCTGCTTGGTCGATACAAAGGGCGAGGTGACGCGACCAAAGTTGTTGCCGAGATGGCGTATAAACCGGAGCCGCGGTGGCGTTAGCTGTAGAACGGTGCGCAGTCCTCGAGAAGTTGGCCAAAAGCGCCAAAGCTGGAGTGACAAGCAGGCTCACGCGCCAATGCTCAGATCGGCCAGCAGAATCGCGCCACACGCCTTGTCTTCCAGAAACTCTGTGGCAAAGATCGACGGTGTGTCCCGGTCGGCCAATATCGTCACCGAATGCCGTGCCCTTGTCAGGGCCACGTAGAAGAGCCGTCGCTCTTCCGCATATGCGAATCTGACCGCTTAGCTCGAAGAACAAGTCTCCCAGAACATTAGGCGGTACAGAGAGGCATATAATTATGCTGCAAGTGCCTCTTCAGGCGCTTGGATAAGAAAGCCCAGGCCGTTGGCGCGCAGGCAGGCGCGGGCCGTCGCGGCGTAATGTGCGTCTTGGCCGGTGATCGTGCCCAGCCGTTCTACAAGACGTTCAAATCGCTCCCAATCCTGCAGTGTGCAGGCATCGTAATCGGTGGGGCAAACTTTGTGATACTCCTCGATCCACTCGCTGGTCTCGCGCCAACGCTTCTTTCGAGCGGCAATAAGTCTCGGGCTATCAAGGAATAGGTAGTGAACCGTTACCGCAACCTTCTTCTTCGTCAGAGGGTTGTTGGGGTCGGAGGGCATCGGTATCCCCTCCTCGTCGAACGTCAGTAGCTTCGGATCGTTCTTCTTCGTAGGGTCAAGGAGCAGGCAGATCTCCGTCGCGCAATTGCGGTTTGTCCAGTCCGCCCGTGGCGAGCCGTTGCCCAGAGGGAAGAAATCCCACTTGCCCCGGGTCTTCCCTTCATCGTCCTTGTGCGGGGAGTTCGGATAACTGCCTGCGATGCGGTAGTTCTTCCAATCGAAGGCGAGCCAAGCGTAGCCCTCGTGTTCGGTCTTGTCCTCGTCAAGCGCCCTGCCCTTGGGACGGAAATGATCCACATGCCAGTCCGACACGGCGTCGGGGGCTTCAGAGTACCAACACTTGCCTTTTGACATTTCGAGGAGCTTATCCTTGATCTCCCCCCACACAGCGGACTTGCTCGCGATGAAAGCTTTACGCTCCGCAGCGGTTGGCAAAGTCTCAAGCTCAGCCTGCAAAGCTGCGACTTTGTCCAACCATGCCTGAGGGATTCTCGCGGAGTCCTGAAAGATAAAGATCACTGCTTGTTGGCCTTCTTTTTCGACATGATCTCAGCCAACATACGCTTGGCGACCTCGTTCTTTTTTGCAATCTCCTCGGGGGAATGGACTGCCCGCCGCTCGCGCTTTATTTCGCCCATCGCCCGCAGGAAGAGTTCGTACTCGGGCTCTCTATCCTCCAAGACAAACCCGAGCTGCTTAAGCTCCTCCGACAGCTTGATCAGCCGAACCTCCTGATCCTTCGTGCGGCGATCTATGCGGACCAGGCGATTGCGCTCTTCGAGGCGGTTTTGTGTCTCGGGATCAATCGTGGTCGGAAGCCCAAAGATCTGCGTGAGGATACTGGTGAAGCCGAGCCCACGCGGATCGACGCTCGGCGGCGCAACGGACACCTTGCCGTCCTCTGACGTCGCCATAACCTGAACCTGCGACGCCTTAAGGCTGCCCATGGTCAGCGGATCGTGGCTCGTCATGATGATGTGGCTCTCCCCATTCTTCTGAGCCACGTCTTTCACCAGCTGCAGGTAATCCCACTTCCATGCGGGGTTGAGATGCGTATCCGGCTCGTCAAGCAGAAACAAGCTCTCGTCCTTGCCTGTAAAGCGCATCAGGCCGAGCACGCTCAACAGCTGCTTTTCGCCGTCGCTGATCTCGTGGAACGGAAGCTCTCCATCTACGCCTGTCTTCGCGACCCATATCCTCACCTCGCGGATGAGGTCGGAGATGTCGAGGGTTTCAAGGACGGAGAAGAACGTCCGTTCATCGCCGAAGGATTTTGCGATATCGCGCAGCGCCTGCGCGTCCTTGATGAAGATGAAGACCTGTTCTTCGCTCGCCGCCTTCGTGCGGTAGTCGTCCTGCTCGCGGGTTTGATCGGTGATTGGCGCGAGCGAATGCTCCCAAAGCTTTTCGAGCAATCCGCGCACGAGACCAGCTGAGTACCAGAAGCGAGGGTCGCCATGCTCAAGCTGATGGTGGGTCGGCTTGCTGCCTGCCCATCGTGGCTTGCGCAGGACAAGCAGCGCGCTGTCGAAAGCCGAAATGCCCAGATGCTTCTTCAGAAACGACTTGGCTGAATCGCTCCCGAAAGCGAAGTAGCTGAGCAGCGCCAGCTGCCCGTAGGCGGGCCTGCAGTAGAACAGCCGCCTTAAATCGATGTCCTTCATATCGACCGGCGATGAGTCGTGAGCAATGACCCTTCTGTAGTATCGCAGCTGATGCTTGTCGAAGAGCACTTCCAAACGGCGGCTGCCTCCCGAGTAATAGCCGAACACGTTGGCGGGGAGCAGATCGGCCTTCCGCGAAGCAAATGCGCCGCGCGAGAGAGGCTCATTGTCGACGACGAATGTAAGGTTCTTTGCCGTATAGTTGTTGTCCACCACAACGCGGTGGCCGTGACAGCTGTAAGCTATGGAGTATGGAAAACTTGTGCTGTCCCCGAAGTCCAGATCCCGGAAGATGGTCACGATGGCTTCAATGACGTTTGATTTTCCCGTTCCGTTTTCGCCGATGAGGACAGTCGAAAGCTCGCGCTCGTCGAAGTTGATCTCGACGTTCTGGAGATTCTTGAATGCGCGAAGCTTCAACCAATCAAGACGCATCGGCGATCACCAACTCGTCCTTCTTGCTTCCCTCGCGGATATGGCCAGCCTTCACTTCCTGCCGAAGCTGCTTGTAGAACTCCTCGATATCCATCTCACTCCCTTGCCAAAGCTGCTTCGATCTAGCTGCGCCGCCAAGCGCAGCAAGCGTCTTGCTCAAATGGTTAGGCGCGACATCCGATCTTGTCTTTCCCATAAGAATTTTCCTTTTCGTCGTTCCTTTGGTGCTCTTCCGAGGCTGAGCAGTTCTGCCTCTTCGTACTGGAGATACTTGATGTTGCTGCCGCAAAACCTTGATGCGGTTGAGTAGTTCGGCAGACGGTTCATCTCGACTATCTTGCGCGACAAGAGTTCCGGAGAATGCCTTGCCTAGGATATGGTGCTCCAGATGAGTAATTAAGCCGGTGCTTTTTTCAACGTCAGTCTTGACGGTCGAGATCCATGCGAGCGCCCGGTTGATGGCCTGGTTCACTCGCTGAAAATTTCCGTCAGCGGGCACAGGCACTGGCAGCGATTTCAGAGTCGAGCCGCTTATTTTAGGCATGTTGCCGGCCGTGCCGCTTGCACGCTCCCGCAGATAAGAACGAGCCTCCATAGAGTTCAAGAATCTCCAGAGGTACTCGCGGACGTGTCTGTCGCTTACTCTGAGCCGCATCATCAAGTCGGGATAAATGTAGGTCCTTGGCGGTCCCGAAAAGATTGCGGCCGCTCCAAGATATTCAATCGTGTTAGCTCGTTGAACGAGCAGATCTCCCGGCTCTAGCCAAAATCGGGAGTTGCTACCTGGCGTTTCATAGATGCGCTTTGTCGCTTGATCGTCCAGTCGAAGCTCACCGGAGGTAGTCGCTGTCAGCTTAAGCGTGAGCGCGCCTTGGGCATCCGGACCACTTTTCGGTGACCAACCATTGGTAGGGCCGTCGTCAACGAGGGCAGAGAGCGGCGCGACGACCGCGCCCGCATTGTCTTCGCTGCTGAGTAGAGTTCCGAAGGCAGATGACAATACAGCGTGTCGATACTTGTCGATCAGAGTGGGAAGGCGATCGAGTTCGTGCGCAGCGCGGCGCAGCCTTGCTGTCAAGCGTGAGAGCTTGTGAACAATCCTCTTCTGTTCCTCGAAGGGTGGAAGAGCTATCTCCGTCTCTTCGAACTTGCCCTTGGTGATGTGCCGCAATCCGACGCCACCGTGTGCCTTCTGAATCAACTCATCTAGTGTCTGATTGATCGCGTAGCGAAAGAAATCACGCTCCAACGTGGAGGCATCAAATACGACTTTGAAAATATGCTGATTTAGAACGGCCCTGCCACCGGTCCATACGTGGGCGCCAAACGACGTACCAGGCGTTCCTGACCAAGCGAAAAGGAGGTCCCCGTGCTGTACCAAAAACTTGTCGCGCACTGGGCCGGAGAAATAGTTGAACTTCGCCTCGGGTTTGTTCAAGTTCTGAATTCGTATAATTGGCAATCCCCGCGTGCCCCACTCTGACGGCTTGAATGCGCGGCCGTTGATAAGATCGCAAAGTTGTCCAATGGGCACTCTTATCCAGCTGGATGGGATCTCGCTCACGTCGCAGCTCCCGGGATGGCAACAAATTCATCTGCGATCGACTCTATTTCCTCCAACGCATTACGAAGGTGGCCCACGATGGCGGCCGCAATTTCGTCCGGTTCGGTGAGCAGGCTTTCGAGGTCCGTTCCATCGTCCCGTAGCCAAGTCACGTCGAGATTGTCATTGCGCTCGCGAATTTGCTCGCGGGTGAAGCATCGAAATCGGCCGCCTTCGCCTTGATCCTTTCTCTTGCCCTTTCCACTTGCATCCTTGCCGAAGGCAGCCTCAAACTCCGCAAAGTGCTTGACCGTTAGCGGGACAGTTTTCCCGAACGCTGGCATGTCCGCCCGCATATCGTAAAACCAGACAGCTTTTGTGCTGCTGCGATCTTTGTGCCCTCGTGTAAAGAAAAGCACGTTAGTTTTCACGCCTTGCGCATAGAAAATACCGGTCGGAAGCCTAAGGATTGTGTGCAGGTCGCACAGATCCATCAGCCACGTGCGCAGTGCTGTTCCGGTGCCGTTCCCGAATAGGATGTTGTCAGGCATTACGACAGCAGCCCGTCCACCTGGCTTCAGTGCTCGGACAACGTGTTCCAGGAAGGGCATCGGGCCTACACGCTCTCCAGCTGTTATTGAGAAATCAAGCCGGTTGACCGTGCCGCTCATTTTATTGAACGGAGGGTTGGTGAGAACCACATCAGCTTGTCCGAGTTCGCCACCAGCAGCCGAAAGGGTATCAGCACATGCAATCGGGCTCTGAATGCCATGAAGAATTAGATTCATGAGGCAAAGACGATGAGTGTCCTGGACCCACTCATTCCCTACGAAGGCGTTATGCTTCTGAAAATGCACCTGCGCCTTTTTCAGCGCGTATAGATTATCGGTGTGATCCTTGATGTAGTGGTCGGCTGCGATCAGAAACCCTCCTGTGCCAGCGGCCGGGTCTTGTACGACTTCTCCTGCTTGCGGTTTGATCAGCCGGACGATGCAGTCGATCAATGACCGGGGAGTGAAGTACTGACCTGCTTTGGTCTTCGTCGCCGATGTGGTCTTCTCAAGAAGCCCTTCATAAAGGTCGCCCAGCCCGTCTTCGCGGGCAGAGAACCAATCGAGCTTGTCGATTGCTGTTGTGAGCGCCTTCAGATCCTTTGGAAGACGCAAGTGAGTCTGCGCGTCCGTGAAGATGGCGAGTACGACAGGATCGGTGGTCTTCTTCGCGTTGCCCAGGCTGAGCAACATGGAACGATAGTAATCGAGCTGCTCGACGCCTTCGCGCTTTGCCAGCTCTGCCCAGCAGTAGCCATTCGGGATGCGCTTCTCTTGCTTGGTTTCCTCCAGCATCTTGAGAAACAGCAGGAATGTCAGCTCCGTGACGTAGTTGTGGTACGAGACGCCCGCCGACTGGAGCGTCTTGCACTCCTTCCACAGCTTGGCGACGATGTCGCTTGTTGTTGTTTTTGCTTGGCTCACGCGGCCCCCTTCCAGAGTTCTTCATTCAGGTCGTTCAAGACTGCCTCAAGCCGACCGTCAAATATCCGATTGAGACGCAGGTAACCGCCGTCGTCCCTGAACGGCTCCTGATCCAGCGCTTCGCGGTCGACAACCGTCTCCCGCTCGATTTGCTCGGCGACGCGTTTGAGCCATTGGCGCTGAGGATCGCTCCAGTCAGCCTTCGCCAATATGCGCTTGAGAGCAGCGCGCACGCGATCTTCGTACGGCACAAGAGGATCGCCGAGCGCGGCTTGACGCACGTGGCCGATGATCGAAGCAGCTATGTCTTCGTTTCGCGCGTCCCGCCACGCGCGGCGCAAATTGGCTTCGGAGAACCCGAGCTTGTCGAGTTCAAGGCGCAGCTCCCGCAGCTGGGTGCGCGTAAGCTCGCGAGGCCGCTGGACGACCACTGTCAGCGCTGCGATCTTGTTGACGTTGTTGCGAACGTAGCTCGCAAAGCTATCGAGGAAATCCTCCGGCTTGTCTCCCGCGCCATAGCCCCGCGTGACGGATACAAGCTTGTCCCCGTGACGCGAGATGGGCAATGTCGGAGGCGGGTTGCCTTCTGGGTCCCAGTCCAAAATCGGGCCGATTGCCGGACGTGATTTGAGCCAGTCAGCAACAGAAAAGATAGGGCCTGCCTCAAACCGATTGAGCGTTGTCTCGGGGGGCTCCCCTACAGCGGCTTCGTAGCGCTCGCGCGCTTCTTCGCTGAGCTTCCTGATGCGAAGGCGCATCTTCACCTGGATTTGGTTTTTGAGGAGCTTGAGGCGCTCTTCATCGGTGGTGCTCGCGAACTCGTGCAACAGCTTTTCCAGGCTGATCGACGGATTCACCACCACCGGTTTCATGTCTGTCAGGTTCTGGAGGTGCGGGTAGAGGTCGACCGCATCGAAGATGCGAAAAGTCTCCTTCCCGATCTCATCGCAACGGCGCGTCGCGCGGCCGAGCATCTGTTCGTACAGGATGCGGCTGTTCACGCGGCGCAGGAAGACAAGATTGGTGATGCGCGGGACATCGATGCCCGTGGTCAGGAGATCCACGGTGACGGCGATCTTAGGCATAGAGTCGTTGCGGTAGGAGCGGATCAGCTGGCCTACCCTGTCTACCGTGCCTGTGATCTTGCGGACTGCGCTATCTTCGATTTCGCCGTAGCGGTCCGCAAGCGCCTTCTTGATCGCGGCCACAACGATATCGGCGTGCGCATCGCTGACTGCAAACACCAGCGTTTTCCCGGGAAGGCCGGGATCAATGTGGCGCGCCAGCTCATCCGCGACGACGCGGTTGAAGTCGAGAGTGACGACCTTCTTGTTGAACTCTTCGACCTGAAACTTGATCTCGTCAGGCGTATGGAAGAGATCGATCTGGCCTGTGCGCGGGGTCATGACTTCGACTTGCTCACCACGCTTGAACACGATCCCGGCCGTTGAAAGCGCGGTTCTGATCTGGATCGGGGGTTCGTGGTCAATCAGGTAGCCGTCGACCACGGCTTCACGATACGAATAGGTATAGATTGGGTCCCCGAAGATTTGCACCGTGTGCAATGCCGGCGTAGCGGTAAGCCCGATCTTCACCGCGTCGAAATGCTCAAGGACGCGGCGATACTTCGATATGTAGTCCTCTTGACCTCGGAAGCTGAGGTCGCCGTCTGACATCTCGCGGTCGAGCAGGTAGCCGCGATGGCATTCGTCGACCACGATGAGATCGTACTGGTCTATCGAAGGCACGTCGGCCGGGTCGCTGTTGTAGAGGACGCGGCGCACAAGGCCCTGAATCGTGCAGACATGCACTTTCGTCTCGGGGTCCGGAGCGGCGCGGTCGACGCCCTTGATGTCGAAGATGTCGCCGAATGCTTTCGGGCCGATGATCTTGGTGGCAGAGAATTCGCCTTCGGCCTGCGTACCGAGCGCGTTGCGATCCACCACGAAGCAGACCCGGCGAAACCGCTTCGCGGTCAGCAGGCGGTACAGCATCGCGATGGAAAGCTTCGTCTTTCCCGTGCCTGTCGCCATCGCGACGAGCATCGCCCTCTTGTCCGAGGCGAGCGCTTCGTCGACTTTCTCAATCGCCGCGCGTTGATAGGGACGAAGCGGAAAGCCGAAGTCGAAAGGCTGGGTTTTGAGAGCATCCTGCGCTGCCTGCCGGTCGGTCTGGAGTTCTGCCAGAAGTCCTTCCGGCGTGAACCAGTCGTTTAAGGCGCGGCGCAGGTTGGTATCGCGGCGCGCATCGCGAAACCATATGCCGCTCTCTGTCTCGATCTGCTTGAGATAGGGTCTGCCATTGGTAGCGAACACGAACGGAACCTGGTACTCGCCCCATGGACCACCGGACGCGATCTCATCATTCGAAAGCTGAATGGACTTTGAGTAGCGCTCGGATTGATCAATTGCTGCGGAGACGCTTTTGCGTTGCCGCTTGGCTTCTACGACTCCCACGCAGCGCGTGCCATAGAACAGGGCATAGTCTGCAGGGCCGCTGCGCGTCGGCCATTCAGCAATCGCCATGGCCCTGCCCTGCGCGGGGCGCGCCCCCGCTGAGTAGCGAATTTCATTGCTATCGACCTCCCATCCTCGGGCCCGTAGCTGCTGGTCGATCAGGGTTCGGGTGGCGGCTTCATCGATATAGATGCGGCGAGCGGCTTGCTCAGCTTGCGTCACGACCGTATCAACTTGCGCCTGGCGAAGCACGGCTGCTTTCTGGAGCGCGGCCAGCTCTGCCGCCAACCGAGTTTTCGCCTCTTCAGCTTCAGTGTCCAGGACTTCCCAAGTCTCGCGCTCGGCCGCTTCCTGCTCAGCGCGCTGCTCCGCTGTGAGCCGACCCTGCGCCGCGGTCTCAGCGGCAATGCGTGCGCGCTCGACTTCGGAGCGCGAGCGGTCAAGCTCATCCCTGAGGCGCTTCAGCTCTTCATGGAGCGGATCTGAGATGGACCTCGGCTCGCTTGGCGGGACGAAGGCACCGGGCGAGAAGCTCGGAGATGCGAATGTGCGATGAAACCAGACGCCGAGCTGCCGCGCGATTTTCAGGGCGCTCAGGGCTTCTGCATGATCCCCACAGTTGCCGTGCGCGGCTCGGTTTCCGGAAATGCGGAGTTGGTGGAAAAGGTCGGCCGGTTCGCGAGGCAGGATGCGTTCAAACCGCAGCCTGCGCAGCAGGTCTGACTGGGGCTCTGTATCTGAGGTGAACAGGCCCAATTTCGCTGCAGTAAGCTGGGCCAGCAGCTCTGAAAACTGCCGAAGTTTGATCAGGGATGTGTTGGGGTCATCGCGAAAGTAGCGTTCGGCAAGGCCGCAAAGCACGACAAGCTGCACTTCATGCTGCAGCAGGAAGCCGAAGTTGTCAGATGTTGGCTGATGCTTCATTGAGCACCCTTCCTGCTTCGCACGGCCCGTTGCTGCCGCGCGTGCTTGTCGGCGTACTCCTGCATGAACTCTCGCAGCACCTGCGAGGCGGGCTTATCTTGAGCATCGCATGCCTCCTGAAACCGCTCACGCAGTTCGCGCTGTATCCGTATGCGGAGGCCGACATCCTTCATGGCCCAATGTGTAGCCAATGGATGCACATTTGAGGAGTATATTTCCGGAAGTCCACAGCTTGATTGTTCGCGGCCGGTGACCTGAGCCCCGCTGTGGCGCGCAGCTTTACTCGTCCCGAACTCTACAATCTCGTTTGGTCTGAGCCGATGCGCGACACGGCTGCGTGGCCCGAGCTATCAGATGTCGGCCTTGCCAAAGCTTGCCGCAGCGCCTCCATAACAAATTCCAACTCGCGGCTATTGGAACAAGAAGAAAGCCGGACATCGCGTAGCATCCTTTGCGCTGCCGCCCCGCGAGCTGGCACACTCCGGCGAGGTGACGATTGGGCAAAACCAAGATTAAGAGCACAGTTGGATGCGGAAATGCTTTACCCGCGCCTGGGACCCGGCCAGATTCTCAAGGCACGTTGGAGCAACCGATCTGAGCGTTCGGTGATAGCCTCCTCATCCCACTTTTCTATGGACCGCAGCTCAATGCTTATAGGCAGCATTGAAGCACTCTCAATCTCTTTCCGCTTTTCCAGCCAAGCGCGATTCGATGTCGACGAGTTAAGAGGTTGCGTCATCAGTGTCAGATTGCCAATCGTATGAATGAGATTGTCACGGCGCTCGCAGACATCAACGAAGTCCTGTTCGAACTTGCCCAACATGATGTCGACGGCCGGTTCGCCTTTTCGGCCGTCAGGTAGTGGCCAGTGCTCGTACCAACGCTGCGGCATGAGATGCTCGATTGTTAGCGGACCACTAATGGACACCTTCTCCATTTTGGGATTGTAGAACGAGTCATTCAATCGCTTGAGAACATGAACACAACGCTGACCGGCTAGCGTATGGTAGGCGTTGCGCTGCTTCCAAGCACTTCCGAAGGTGCGATCGTTAGGCCATTCAGTGGACTCACCCGTGTTCGCCGACAGAGCAGCCGCTAGAGCTTCCGCCGACGCGCCGTAGTCTCGCAGATGCTTTGTCGCAGCCAGGAAGACGCGATTGTAGTTCTTATTGGTGAGACCACAAACGGCGCGCCGCACGATGTAAGATTCAATCGTCTCCGCAATACTGGCCCATTGCACATCATCGAGATGGGCCTCGAGCAGCGTCAGAAGCAGAGGGTGGGCCGTGCCGATCTCGAAAGTGTTCAGAAACGTGCCAAGCGGATAGAGTACGTCGTCCGAAGCTGGATCCATGATGCGGCGAAATGCGTCACCTTGCCTCGCAAGTTGGCTGAGTTCGTCGGCGACGGTCGAGAACGGGTTTTTTGTATCAATCCAGTATTTGTATTCAACGAACAGGTGCTTGATTGGAACTTCACGCATGACTTGGCTTGCGAGATAGTGCTGCAAGAAAAGGTCACTGCGTGGCCGCGTGATCCGGCCCTGGCTGACCTCCACCCGCCAAAAATCGTCATCAAAGCGGCCCCAATACTTCTCGTACAGTTCTTCTCGCGGTTCTCCCTTGCGAGACGCCCGAAGGAAAATGTAGTTGCGCAAGAGATCCGCCGGCAGCAGCGGTTCACCGCGGGCATTGAGCGTTTCAAAAATGACTTGCGCGTCATCATCTTTACCCAGATCAATCACTACGATGTTGAGAGCTCGCTTAAGCGCTTGGATGCATTCATCGAGCCGCATATTCAGTGGGTAATCCTGCTGGAGAGGAGGCTCACCGGCTGTACCAAAGAAGAACTCTTTAAGTTGGTTATGGAAATAAACATAGGCCTCGACCATGCGCGGTCTGGGGTCATATCGACGGGCATACTTCCTCCTCGTGAGAGGATGGCGTTTCTCCAACTCGGCGCGCGAGAAGGAAGTGATGACATCATTGAATTGAGCCTGGTCTCGCTGCGTTGGACTGACCTTGAATTTTTCGACTTCCGGATTGGCCATCATGCCGCTGTTCAGGATGAACGTATTGCACTCCTTCGCCAGCTCAGTGCATTCATTCTCGGAGCAGAAGTCCCGCAGCGACGCAAGCAGGATCTGAAATGTTGTAAGTCGTTGCTGTCCATCGATGATGAGGCGGCGCTCAACGTGGGTGGTAGGCACCTGTTTCTGATCGAGCACCATTGCGCCAAGGAAATGAGCTGGCGCATCCTTATGGCCCTCCAGGTACTCTGAAAACTTCCGAGAAATATCCTCCCATAAGGGCGCCCAGTGCTTATCCTCGGTCCAAACGTATTGGCGCTGGAATAAAGGCACCTCTAGGTGGAGTTTCTTCTCGAATACGTTGAGCACTGATGTAACATTGGCATCCATAGGATAAACCTTCCCAGTCCGTAGTGCCGTCACCAGCGCTACGGCCAATAGTAACCGCCGATAGCTTTACTTCCTACTAGGACGAGAGCAACCAAAGATGCGGTGTTTCGAGCTGATTGGTTTCCCATGAACATTACGGAAGCGTCTCCAACAGATCGAAAAGGCTCATCTGCTTGCCGTTGAACTCGGCCAAAATCCTGTCTCGCGTGCGGGGGCTGCGGAATAGTTGATAGTGCGCGACTGCCTTCCCCTGACTGCAGGCCCTCGCGATGAGCGCGATGCTCTCCTGTGCCAGCGCTCTGACGTCGTCGGAATTCTGCGGAATCGGCTTTCCATTGTGGCTAAGAAGTGTGCGCGCTGCGAAAAGAACGAACCAATGGCCGTAGATCAGGTATTGGTGGTCGCCGCCGCCCTCTACGCCATCCCCGTGCTTGGCGACATAAGCGTCTTTCATTTCTTCGACCACCCGGTATAGCTCTACGACGCGACACAGCTCCTCGATATTATGATGTTCGTGGAAGACAGCCGAGAATCGGTCTGCGAATATCGAGTCCGATTCTGTGCGGGCTTTGTCCGGCTCCCGCAGGTAGTATGACATGATGATTTGGCCGAGCTTGAGCGCATCAAGCCGCTGTTTATCGTCGCGGTCGGCATGCATGTTGCGCTTGCGCTCGAAATAGAAGCCGCGTTCGAGCAGCGCGATCTCGAGCTTCTTTAAAATGGGATGATTGGCTCGCAGGTCCCGAGACTGGATGCGCGCCTGACTGTTCGTGGCGACCGCTACGCGCTCGGCGATATCTGTGCGATCTGTCGCATACACGCGAACCGTCAACACTACATTCTCGAGGGCATCCGGTGAACTTCTCGCTGCCTCCAGTAGTGAGTGTGACGTCTGCGCTCCATTTACGATCTGAAAGTCATCGATCCTGATGACGGGATTGGTGTGCCCCTTATTGTAGGAGTAGGTTCGGCACGTGATGGTGATTCCGTTGTTGAGATACCAGAACAGATGGCTGTCACTAGATGTCGCCGTCGCAATGATTTCGCTATTGTACCCGCCATTGGCTCCCAGGAAGACCCGCAGGTTGTCATCGAACAAATGCCGCTTGATCGATCGCCCGTCCTCTGTCTGAATCAGCTTGACGAATGAGCGCGCATCGACCGAGGCAATAACTCCCCGGATATCACCATCGGCCCGCTCGAATGCTTCTTTGCCGACAACCTGCAACAACCCGCTTTCTCGCGCTCGTCCTTCGACTCCAATATCCCGAATAAGATCGGAAGCCCCGTATGTCTCATAGTCGACTCCGGGAAGGCTCCGGATCGCACCATCGAGCAGCGTCTTTGCCGACCCTGACAGTCCCTGGTCGTTCGAGCACAGTACGACGCGATAGCGACATACGACCCCACGCTCATGCAAGATCCAGATGCGCCGCACAGCCTCTGTCAGCGGCAGGTTACCTGTTCTGAGAAGATCTTCCGACTTGTCAAATAGCTCATGCAAGAATGCCGAAATCTTCAGTATCTCAGTATCATTAATTGTCTTGTCAGTCGTAGCCTGGCTCTCCCGGTATTTCCCTTGGAAGAGATAAACCTCTGCCTGCGCGTCCTTCTCGATGATCTCTATAGCGTCGATGCCCCGGTCATTGCCACCATCCGTGATCATGTCAGCATGATCACCTGCCCGACCAGGGAAGAACTGCTCCAGGACCACGCACAAGAAGCCGCGCGAAAGATTCGGTAGATGCCGCGACGCTACCGCCTTGCGCACCCGCGCATCAATAATGTCCCATTCGACTGCCGACAATCGCGCCATAGACCCTACTGAAGCAGAATCGCCTTTCTTTCGATCGTTTAGATAACAGCGAGCATTTGGCACTCGTGTCGCGATTTGTCGGTCATCCCCAGAATTTGCGGCGTATCGTGTACTTCTGTCACCACTCCCCAGCCAGCAGACGCGTCGGGAGATACGCTTCTCGTTGCTGATCGATCGCAAGCAAGGCTCCACTCTCGGCCTAGGCGATGCTTTAGCGCGGCGCGATCGTGGAGCACTATCGCTCGTGGCCTGTCGCGCCGCGACGGATGCCCTCTCTTTCAAAGTGGCACTGCCGTCCAGCATCGCCTCATATGCGGGTGTATTGTTGCCGTCGCTGGTTCAGAGTGCTGGCGGCTGGATCATTGATCCTTGAAAAATCACGATAAATTCCGGGTTCGAATCCTGTATGTTATGACTTCCATAAGTCGCTGAAATAACTGGAAAATATGTGGCGCGCCGTACAGGATGAAACTGCGAACACCTATGTGATTGAAGTGGCGCTGTAATTTCACTAGAGCGCACGTCATCTGCACGGAAACGGTCTGCTAAGCCCGACGGAGCCCTCCAGGATACAGTGCCATACTGTAACGACAGGGGTAGCCGCTAGGCACAGCTTCACTCGTCTCGAACTCTACAATCTCGGTGGGTCGGAGCCGGTGCGCGAAATCGCTGAGCGGTTCGAGATCTTGGAGATCATCTCATATTTTCAGGTGCGCCCATCTCAGCGCGCACAGCGGAAACGATCGAACATCCCTTCGGTGCCTTGTCCACGTCTCCAGATACTGGAAACAGACCGCTTACGCCGTCCCACATCAAGGGAGCGGGCGCTGAGAGTTTCCGATCTAAAGCAGAAAATCGCCCTAAGTTCGGTGCGCGAGACATCGTTGCAGGGTTGCAACGATGCCTAGTAATCGGCCTACGGACTTGAAGCGGCGCCAGGCGCCGCACTCTTCGTGGCGTCTCATGCGTCCCAGGAAAGGGTAGCGATTCCAGATAGTAATCTATACTTTTCTGGTACACTAAAAGCATCTTCCTGGCGCCCCAGCCTTAGAGAAGATCTAAAATATTGGCATTGAACGATTTTTCGACTTGAGATACCCGAGGATGAAGCGCCGTTAGACATGCCTTGCGGAGCGGATCGCAGATCTTTGGATATGTAGCAGCGTACAAATGATGATGCCGACCAATATCCTCATCAGCGCTCACCCAGCGAACACGACCATTGTCGCGGACCTTTCGGGCGCACCAATGCCACTTGCTGATCGTGATTGCGACCACACTTCATCTCGGCTGCTGGCTTCCCTCGGGTACGTTTGATCATGACAGCCCACACGTTAGCTTTGGCAAGGCTTTATGAAGCGGAACAGACTCGGTTGCGCGCCTTCGTAAGGCGACTGGTCGGCAATCCAGCCACGGCCGAGGATGTCGTGCAGCAGGCATTTGCCAATCTGCTGGCCAAAAGAGAGCTCGGATCGGCGGCAAACGCGGCTTATGTCACGCAA
The DNA here is from genome assembly GCA_023423275.1 of Pseudomonadota bacterium. GTDB lineage: Bacteria > Pseudomonadota > Alphaproteobacteria > Rhizobiales > Hyphomicrobiaceae > ZC4RG25. The sequence continues at coordinate 52,064 of JAFAFW010000058.1, read as the reverse complement.
GTGGTTCGCAACCTCGCCATCAATCATCTGCGCGATACGCGTCGGCGCGGTCAGATTGAAATCACTGGTACGGAACTCGACGCCGCTGCCGACCCACAGCCATCGCCCGAACTCGTCGCACTCTACCGCAGCGAGTTGCACCGCTTGCTGCTTGCCGTCGCCGAGCTTCCCGAGCGGCGGCGAATGGCCTTCATTCTCAGCAGGATTGAGGGACTGCGATACGACGAGATTGCGGAGCGCATGGGCGTCTCCCGCAATACCGTGATTTCGCAGGTCGTTGCAGCCTTGGCGGAGCTGGACCGTAAACTTTCCTGATCGATCCGATCATAGATTTGCGCGCCCCGGGTGTCTTAAGAGATAAGCGCAGCGCTTCGGCGCGTGCGCCGCAAAAACGCCACAGCAGACTTTGGCAACTAAAAATATGACGGGCGATAACCGCGACCCCATTGAGATCGAGGCTCTGGAGTGGTTCGTCCGGATGAAGGACGACAAGGTGACCCCTGCTGAGCGGGCCGGCTTCGATGCGTGGTTGAAGGCGGACCCTGCGCATCCTCTGGCCATCGAACGGGCGCAGGCCCTTTGGGACCGTTACGACATAGTGAAACCGGAGTATGAGCGGCTGCAGCGGGGGCGTACCGTCAACAGGCGTAGCATCGCTCTGGGTGGACTAGCTGCACTCGTCGGCATTCCGACAGCATACTATCTCACGCCACCGGGCTTGTTCGCGGACTACGTCACGGACATCGCGGAAAGGCGCTCCTTCACGCTTCCGGACGGCAGCGAGGTTGAACTCGGCAGCTATTCTGCGGTGTCGCTTGATTTCACGCCTGATAAACGCGGCCTCACGCTTCATCGCGGCCAAGGCTACTTCCGCGTTGCGCGAAATCCCGACCGCCCCTTCGTGGTTGAGGCAGGCGTCGGAACAGTGCGGGCACTCGGCACGGAGTTCGACGTCAAGCTTCTGGAGGAACAGACCACGGTCGCCGTGCTGGAGCACGCGGTGGCCGTCCGCGTTAGAGGCCAGCGTGAGATGTCTGTTCCGGCCGGCACGCAGGTTGGCTACGGAAGCCGCACAGATCTCAAGCCCTCGCCGTTCGATGTAGCAACAGTCGGAGCTTGGCGCCGGGACCGCATGGTGTTCGAAGACGTGCCCCTGCGGCGGGTTCTCAAGGAGCTGGAGCGCTACAGACGCGGGCGCATTCTCCTGCTGGATCAAAGTCTCGGGGACATCCCCGTCACGGCCGCTCTGGATACGAAGAAACATGAGGCTGCGCTCGGCATCATTGCCGACACACTTCCCATCCGCGTGCTGGATGCTGGTGGCTATATGGCCGTCGTCTACGCACGCTGACGACAGACCACCTCGCAGAACAAAAAATCTCCAACGACAATCATTAGCTCGCGCCCGCCGGGTGTTTAACCCAATGAGGGCCAGGAATACGGGGCCCCATTGGGAAAATTCACCTCTCGCGTATGAGGGGCACCGGGGATGGAGTTGGCGATGATGGTGGGGCGTACACGGGAGGCGCGCGCAAACTTTGGAGAGAGAGCATCAGCCACAGGCGCGCTCACGTCGGCTCTAAAACGCTCGTTGCTGCTGTCGAGTGCGTTGGTTGTTGCGGCAGCCATCTTGCAGGTGCCCGCCTATGCACAAACCTCGACATCCCCGAGCGCGCAGTCCGGCCTAAACATTGCGGCTCAACCGTTGTCGCGCGCGCTGGTTCAATACTCGAACGCCACGGGCGTGCAGTTATTCTTCAACGCCAATCTTGTCCGCGGGAAGAATGCGCCAGCCCTGCGCGGAAGCTTCTCCACCGAACAGGCCATGGGTCGACTGCTCGCTGGCTCAGGCCTCTCATACCGCATCAGCGGCAATACCGTCACGATCGTCGATCCCAATGCCGACGGCAACAATGCGACCGCCACCGTAGATGGTGCAATCGCGCTGGATACGATCGACGTGTCCGGCGGCGGAGGCTCTGCTGCTGCGGACCTGCCGTATCAAACACCCGGCACATCGGCTTACATCTCGGCGGAGCAGATCGAACAGGTGCGCCCGTCGCGGGCCGGCGATGTCTTCAACAGTACGCCGGGTGTCATCGCTGCAAGCAGAAACACTGGCGGTGCGATAGACGTGAACATTCGCGGCATGCAGGGCATGGGCCGCGTCAAGGTGATGGTCGACGGCACGCAGCAGGAGAGCGGCACCTATCGCAGTTACAATGGCACTGACAACCGCAGCTATTTCGATCCCGATCTGATCAGCGGCGTCGAGATCGAGAAGGGCCCGAGCGATGGCCCCTATGGCTCCGGTGCCATGGGCGGCGTCGTCAACATGAAGACGCTGACGGCCGATGACATTCTGATGCCGGGCAGCGCTTACGGGGTTCGGATCCGTGGCGGCATTGGCGGCAATACGATTGCGCCGAGCTTCAATCCTTTCATGGCGCGTCCCGAAAGCGAGGCTCCGAACTTTCTCGACTTCGACAATAAATTCGGCAGTCTCGCAGTGGCTTCGCGCACTGAGCATGTCGATGTAGTGGCTGCCATCGTCAAGCGCCAGCACGGGAACTATTTTGCCGGCAAGTACGGTGCCGAAATTCACAATTTGGGGAATCCTAGCAATCCCGCGGCTACGGCTCGCTACTCATTAAACCTACCCGGCGAGGAGGTTCCAAACACATCTGAGGACACGATATCGAGCTTGTTGAAAGGTACGTTCAAGTACCAAGATCACTCGTTGGAGCTTTCTTATCTGCGGCAAGACAGTAAATTTGGTTACGTGTTTCCTCTATGGGCCCAACAGCGTGCGCGTCAACAATTCTTCCTAAGTCCAAACGAGAGCAATCGCTACGCGGCAAAGTACAAGTTTTCACCTCAGGACAATGATCTCATCGATTTCCGCTTCAACGTCTGGAAAACCGACTTAAGTACGAAAGATCCTAACCAGCGTGTAGTTGGTGAGTGGTGGAGCGTGCTCGATACGAAAGCATGGGGCGCTGAGATTTGGAACACCTCGCAGTTCCAAACTCACCTTGGCAAAGCCACGCTCACCTATGGCGCCGAATACTCTGTTTCGGACTTTTCAAACGCTTACACATGGCCGGGAACCGTAGTGCCCAGAACGCGCGGGAGCCGCGAGTTGGGAGGCACTTTCATTCGCGGGAAGCTGGATCTGACAAGTTGGCTAATGCTGAATGCAGGCATTCGTTATGACACCTATCGGACGGAAGCTGCGGGTGGAACGAATGCATTGACCACCAATAGCGGCGACGCTGTGCTGCCGTCAGCTGGCCTGACGGTGACGCCCTGGGAAGGCGTTCAGTTCTTTGGAAAGTATGCCGAGGGCTATCGCCCGCCCGCAATCCGTGAAATCGCGGGGACGGGCGGCGAAAGCTCTGGCTGGGTGAATCGGGCAAACCCGTTTCTCAATCCGGAACGTTCCACTAATTGGGAGTTCGGAGTCAATGTCCTGAGAAGCAGCCTCCTGAGAGAAGGCGACAAGTTTCGCTTGAAAGCGGCCTATTTCGACAATCACTATCAAGACTACATCATTCCGGGTGCATGCCCACCAGCCGTTGGCGCCGGGACATGCTACACGAACAACAAAGACGCTGTCTTCAAAGGATACGAGCTGTCCGGTGGCTACGACGCTCGAGTCTTCTTCGTTACATCTTCCCTCAATTATTATACGGAGGTCGACGTCGGATCCAACCCCGACAATTTGCGGCTTGAATTTGGGATGGGCTATGTACCTCCTGAGTTTACTGCGTCTGGAACCATCGGCGTTCGGCTTTTTGATGAAAAACTGACGTTTGGTACGCGCATAAATTATGTGGGACAGCGCGCCTCTCCCTATTTGTATCAATCGCTGTACAGTACTCCCCGCTTCACGCCGCACGTGACACTGGTCGACCTGTTCGGAAGCTATAAGTTCAACGATAGCACCACGGTGGATTTCAGCATCGAGAACCTGACGGACCAATATTATGTCGACCCGCTGGCCGTGGCCAGAATTCCCTCTCCGGGGCGGACGTTCCGTGCAAGCTTCAGCATGAAATTGGGAGATCAAAGCGATGCCAGTTTCGGGGGCTTGTCCATACCTGAATTGACGACCCTGGCCACCGGCTACAATTGGAATGGTGCTTTCGTTGGACTAGATGGCAGCTATCTGCTTGGCGACGCCACGGCGGAGGGAGATTTCGCAGGAACGTTGAGAACTGGCTCAAACCCGAATTATGTCTGGGTCCCATATAGCGCTACGACACGGACGGCGCACGATCCGGCAGGCCTGGGCGGCGGACTATTCGCTGGCTACAACGTCCAGCTTAACTCACCTTTCGTCCTCGGTGTCGACGCCAATCTCACCTACGTCAACCCCTTAGAGATGACCGAGCAGTTCACTGCGCCTGCCGTATCCGACCCCATCACGCGCACTCTCACCACAACAGTAACATCCAGCATCAATTGGCAGGGCGGTGTGCGTGGACGTATCGGCCTAGCATTCGGCAGAACGTTGCCGTACGTCGCCGGCGGCCTCGCTATCGCACAATACAAGTACAATTATACGTCCTTCTCACTCAATCAGTCGGTCTCGACTACGACGCTTCCCGACCCCACGAGTTTCAAGGACACCTATGTAGGATGGACTTTTGGTGGCGGTCTCGAACACGCACTGACCGATAACCTGCTGTTCCGGGCGGAGTATCGCTACAGCGATTTCGGTAAACAGACTTTTGAAACTCCAGCAGGCCCGCATCAAATCGACCTCACCTCCAACGAATGGAGAATGGGCCTAGCATACAAATTCTAATCAGAGACTACTTCGTGGATGCTTTCCTGGACGCAACTCCTAGAGGGCAGAAGATTATGAGACGTGTCAGTGCCCCGATTGGCACATCCGATGTGCCGAGCGCTCTCTCCCATACTCGCAGCATGGGCGACGCGACAGAGGAGCTGAGAATGGGGCAACAAACCGAAGCGCCCATCCGCGCTGTAGGAGGACTGATAGCGAATGAGCATTCAAGCTGAAATTCCGGCTCGCGCGAAGCGCCTGAAAGCGGCTACGCAGGAAGCGCACGAGCAGCTAGATCAGCGCATCATGGCGGCCGAGCCGTTCGCGAGCCGTGAGCGCTATGGGCTGTTCGTGAAAGTGCAGCACCAGTTTCATCACGACATCGATGCGCTGTACGGGAGTGCTGTGCTCGATAATTTGCTGCCCGATCTCGCAGGACGCCGGCGCCTGCCGCTGATCGTACGCGATCTTGCGGACCTCGGCCTGCAGCTGCCCACGCCGGACGGCAGCGCCGCGTTCGGTTCGGCGATCGACGTCCCGACGGCGTTCGGCTGGCTGTACGTGGCCGAGGGTTCGAACCTCGGCGCGGCCTTCCTGCTGAAAGACGTGGCCAAGCTTGGTCTAGCGGAGACGTTCGGTGCGCGGCATCTTGCCGGCGCTCCGGAAGGCCGCGGGCTTCACTGGCGGACGTTCACGGCGGCGCTCGACGCACACGAGTTGTCGGAAGAAGAAGAACAGCGTGTCATCGCAGGCGCAGTCGCAGCGTTCGCGCGCGTGCGAGGCTTGGTCGAGACGCTCATGCCGCTGCCATCAGAGACGGAGACGATCGCGCTCGCGTGAGCGCGGTCACCGTCGATCGTTGATCTCGGTCCCCCAGGGCAGAGACGCGCCAGCCAGCCAGGATGGAACCGTCAAGGCCTCCATCGATAGCCAGCCCGCGTTTGCGTCCGTGCGCGTGATTGCGAGAAACGCATATGTGGAGAAGCAGAATGCGCGTTCCATATCTCTGTCTTGGCTGGGCGATGGTGGCGCTCGGCTTTATCGGAGCGTTTCTGCCGCTCATGCCGACGACGATCTTCCTGATCCTGGCGAGCTGGTTCTTCGCACGCTCATCGCCGCGTCTTGAGGCCTGGGTGCTTGATCACCCACGTTTTGGCCCGACATTGCGCGCATGGAATGAAGCCGGCGCCGTCTCTGGATACGCCAAGGTCGCGGCCTGCGTCGGCATGACGGCCGGTTTCACCCTGTTCTGGATCGGTGCTCATCCGAGTTTCTGGCTGGCAACTCTCGTGGCCGTGCCGATGCTGGCCTCCGCCGCCTATGTCGTCACGCGCCCCGCACCTCGCGACGCGACCCTCAAACAGCGCGCGGAGGACTGCCCATGCGCCTGACGCGGCAATCCGAAATCGCCTTCGCCATTCTCACGGCGTGCGCCCGTCGTCCGGGAGAATATGTGCACACCAGTATCGCTGCGATCGAAGCCCGGGCAAGCCGCCTGCACACGGCGAAGATCGTGCATCTGCTGGTGCACGCCGGCTTGCTGGTAACCGCGCGGGGCCGCGCAGGCGGGATCGCCCTCGCGCGGCCAGCCGGCTCCATAAGTCTCGCGGCTGTTCTGCGACATACTCAGCCGGACTTGGTCGAAACCGATATGCCGGTCCGGCGTAAGCAGGCTGAGCACGCCCCCCTCAGCATCGTCATCCATGCAGCGCGCGGCGCATTCCTCACGCTGATGGACCGTTTCACCGTCGCCGACCTCGTCGCAAAACCCGCCGTCGATCGCCTCGCTTGTTTCGATTGCGGCCTCATGCGCGCGGCCTGCCCGGCGATGGCTGCTGTCTCCTTGAATGCCTCCCATGAAAGAGCTGAGCCATATGCCGAGCACACGCACTCTTGAGCGGTTCGCCGCAACATTCCTCTGCGCGGTACTGCTCGGAGTCGTATTGTGCACGGCTGTCGATTCTGCCGCCGCACAGGAGGCCGCGTCTCCGCCCGCAGACGTGGAGGCAATCCAGGGGGCTGCCGGCACACCAGCAGCGCCCGTCGTCATGCCTGAGAGCACCGTGCCGGCACCGCCTGTCGTGAAGGAAGGGGCGGCCGTGACAGAAGCTCAAGCCCCGTCCGGCAACGACGCCGCAGCACCACCTGAGACAGCCGCCCCAGTTCCCGCTGCCCCATCGGACGATCCGGCGCAGCCGCCGCTTGTTCCCTCGCACGAGGCGCCGACCCCATCGGCGCAAGCGCCGATCGCATCCAAGCCCGGAACACTGCCGCATGACCTCTCGCCGTGGGGCATGTACCAGGCGGCGGACATCGTCGTGAAGGCGGTCATGATAGGACTCGCTGTTGCCTCCTTCATCACCTGGACCATTTGGGCCGCCAAGAGCTTCGAGATATCGACGGCCAAGTGGCGATTGAAGCGTGCCATCCGCCGCATACTGGCGGCGCCGGATCTTGGCTCGGCCGTCGAGAGCTTCGCGCGCAGTCGCAGCACAGGGGCAACGTTGGTGCGCACGGCCGCCGAGGAAGTGTCGCGCTCGATCAGCGTCCTCGATCATGTCGGCCCGGAGGGCATCAAGGAGCGCGTCACCTCGCGCCTGTCGCGCGTGGAAGCCAATGCCGGCCGGCGCATGACGCTCGGCACCGGCGTGCTCGCCACCATCGGCTCGACGGCGCCGTTCGTCGGCCTGTTCGGCACGGTGTGGGGGATCATGAACTCGTTCATCGGCATCAGCCAGTCGCAGACCACGAATCTTGCCGTCGTCGCACCTGGCATCGCGGAAGCGCTACTCGCAACGGCGATCGGTCTCGTCGCGGCGATCCCCGCCGTCATCATCTATAACGTGTTCGCGCGCTCCATTGCCGGTTACCGCCTCCTGCTTTCCGACGCCTCGGCCGGCGTCGAACGCCTCGTGAGCTGGGAGCTCGATGCGCGGCGCCTGCCGCAGTCCTCCGTCTCTCATCTTCATTCACGGGCTGCGGAGTAACGATCATGGCCGGCAGTCTCAAAGCGAACGACAGCTCCGACGACCTCGACGTCAATCACGAGATCAACGTCACGCCCTTCATCGACGTGATGCTCGTGCTGCTGATCATCTTCATGGTGGCGGCGCCGCTCTCGACCGTCGATGTCGCAGTTGATCTGCCCGTATCCAACGCCGCGCCGCAGCCGCGTCCGAACGAGCCGATCTTCCTGACCGTCAAAGAGGATCTCTCACTCGCTTTCGGCAATGAAGCGATCACGCGGGAAGGTCTCAAAGCGGCACTCGACGGCAAGACGCAAGGCAACACCGATGAGCGCGTGTTCGTGCGCGCCGACCGCACCGTCGACTACGGCGACCTGATGGAGGTGATGAACCTCCTGCGCAATGCGGGCTATCTCAAGATCGGCCTCGTCGGCCTCGAGACACTGCCGCCACCGGCAGCCGCGCCTCCAGGGGCGGCTGCGCCATGACGCAAGATGTTCACGGACGTGACGGTGAGACCCTGCGCCAGATCATCCTGCGCTGGACGCTGGCTGCGGTATTTGTCGTGCTTGTGCACAGCGGCGTCGCGCTCGCCATTGCTCATTGGCCCAAGCCCGAGAGCCCCGCCGGTGAGCCGCCAGCGGCCGTCATGATCGAGCTGGCGCCGTTGCCTGTCGCACCGGAGGCGCCGCCGCAGGAGGTGGCCGTCGGCGCGCAGCAGGAGATGGCCACGGAGAGCACGCCCACCGAGGCCAAGGAGGAGCCGGTTCAGGAAGAACCGGAGCCCGAGGTTGAGCCGGTAAAGACCGAGCCGCCGAAGGAGGCGCCACCCGAGCCCGTCGAGCACCAAGCTGAGACCGAGCTCGATATCCCCGAACTGCCGAAGATCGATACGGCTGCCGCGGCGCTCGAAGCGCCGGCGCCACCGCCGCCCGAATCCGAAAAGGTCGAGAAGAAGCCCGAGGAAAAGAAAAAGGTCGAGAAAAAGAAGCCCAAGCCGAAGCGCAAGTCCGTAGCGCAGTCCGCCTCTGCACCGAAACCAGTCGACGCCAGTCGGGCGCGGACCAACGCGGCTCCGACGTCGGGCGTCGCATCCTCCATGTCGGTCGCCACCTGGCGTGGCAGCGTGATGGCACATCTCAATCGCCACAAGCGTTACCCAGGGGGCGGCGGCGGCACCTCGTCAGTGGCCTTCACGATCGACCGGTCGGGCCGCGTTCTCTCAGCCCGCCTCATCCGCTCATCAGGAAGCAGTCTCCTCGATCAGGAGGCAGTGGCGCTTGCGCGCCGCGCCAGTCCCGTTCCGGCACCACCGGCCAATATCGGTGGCGGCTCAATCGTCCTCAGTGTCCCTGTCAGGTTCTCGCAATAACCATCGATCCGAGAGTATTTCGTATGATCTCGAATTCATCTTGCCGCGTACTGTTGATGTCAGCTTCGATCGCGCTTGCGATGGCGAGCTCAGCGGCCGCGCAGCAGCAGAAGCACGCCGCACCGGCTCTCGCTCCGGCAGCAGCCGAGTCTCTTCCGGGGGGCGCATCATCAATCCAGGAAACGTACGGTGCCTGGACGGTCAACTGCCGCATTGTCGAGAATCGCAAGGCCTGCACGTTCTCCCAGATGCGTGGCAACCAGCAGACGGGACAACGCAGCTTTTCCATCGAGCTGCGGCCACCTGCGGACGGCAAGACTGAGGGCGTGCTTGTGATGCCGTTCGGCTTGGCGCTCGCTGCTGGCGTGAAGCTCGCGCTCGACGACAAGCCACTTGGCCAAACCGTTCCGTTCTCGACCTGCGTGCCGGACGGCTGCCTCGCCCCCGTCAGCTTCCCAACCGTCGCCATCGACGCCATCAGGAAGGCCAAGGCCTTGACCATCACGGTCGCACCGTCGGGCGGCGGCGAGCCGGTAGTGCTTACCGTGGGGCTCGAAGGCTTCGCTTCAGCCCTCAACCGCATCACGGAGCTCGCGAATTAAATCCACAGCGCTCACCTACTTATCTGTTCACGTCAATCAGAAGAGGCACACACGCAAAACTGGAAAACAGCGCTCAAAGGAGGAAATGCCAATGTATCGCGTACGGCATTACGTCGGCCCGCCGTGGCCGCCTACTCTGGCAGCCTATGATTACACGCGCACGCTGACACGGCGTGATTGGGCCTGGGAAGGCCTTCGCCGTGATCCCGCCTATCAGGACGAGGCCCGCGCGCAGCTGGAAGTCATTCAAGACACCACTCGATTGGAGAGCGGAGCGCTTATCACGCGGATGCACGAGCCATCGCCTCGTGCTGAAGCGTGGGCGCTCCGATCCTTTCGTGGATCCGTCACTGACGGCACTTGGTTCGCGTCACATCTGGATGCCGCCGGCAGGGCAATCCATTCTGACGGCCTCGGCTGAGCGGGCGGGCCAGTCAGATCGCGATGCGCTCGCTTTCTCGAAGCTTCCGGCTGTGCAGCACGTTCTCATCGATCCAGCCGGTCGCCAGCACGTTCTGCTGCGTGGCAACGACCTCGTTCTGCAGCTCGAGATAGAGGGGGCCGATATTGTCAGGGAGCCGGTGAAACTGACCATCGTGACAGGCGGCCCCAAATTGCTTGGCCGAACTGTATCTCAATTGGCTGTTCTCCGTCGCATCCTGTCGAAGCGTCGCGTGCAAGCGCCTTCGAACTGGCCGGCGCGCACGCTCAACCGACGTGACAGCCTGCTCGTGTTCGACTGCATGACCGCCGGCAGCAGCGAACGCGAGGCAGGCATCATCCTGCATGGGGCCGAGACGGTTGCACGAGACTGGCGCCGTGCCAGTCTGCGACAACGCATACGCCGAGATAAGCTGCGTGCCGAAGAGTTTGTCTTTGGAGGCTATCGCAATCTTCTGAAATGACCCGCGGTTCGAATGCGTGGGAGCCGTACTCAGCGCCTCCCTCGAAATACGAAAATACGGGACACTGCAATCCCAAGAAACTGGAGGAGCACACCGATGTCCGATAATCCTGACGAGATATTCCTGACGGTTGAGGAAGCCGCGAGATTTCTGCGCATCGCCAAAGGCACGCTCGACAACCACCGCTCAAAGAAGACCGGGCCAGTGCCCCGATATCACGGCGGTCGCGTCGTCTATCGCCTCAGCGACTTGCTCGCCTGGTCGGAGCAAAGGGCACAACGACGCAAAAGCCCACAGGCGCCGCCTGACGCTGCTGTCGACGATGGCGCTCGGACTCCTAATGCTGACATGGCCGAAGGCGGTCATACCAAGCCTCCTTTGGAATGGCAGCTCCAGCATTCCAATTGGCCTGTACGCACGGACCAACCAGATCCCGGCAAAGGGCCAACTGGCGATCATCCGGCTCCCTGATGCAGCGAGGGAGTTGGCGCACGCGCGCGGCTATCTGCCGAAGGACGCCCGGCTAATCAAACCGGTGGCTGCCGCTTCCGGCGACATTGTCTGCCGGCGTGGTCCGATCATCAGGGTCAACGGGCAATTGCGCGCGCTGGCGCGCGGGAGGGATAGGCGACGACGCCTGCTGCCGCGTTGGCAGGGATGCCGGCATCTGACGACATCTGAGGTGTTTGTGCTTTCGACCGTGCCCGGCAGCTTCGACAGCCGCTATTTCGGGCCGATCGAACGTGGGAACGTGCTGGGAACTGCCGTGCCTATCTGGACGCATTAGCCGCGCTGCAGGCGCGCCAAGGCGCCGTCGACCTTGGCCAGCGCCTCGACGAGTTGCGCCCGCAGCGAGGTGAGATCGCCGACCGGATCCTCTTCCGTCGCCAGATGCTTCGGATTGAGGCAGGCATCGATCAGCGTCAAAAGAGTCTGGTCGCGCATGGGACCAGCTTCGAGTGCGGCTTCCAGCGTCTCGTTGTCGACACCTTCGCCATCGAGGATGAGCCTGCCGTCGAACGCCGACAGCCACACAGACAGACGCGCCCCGGTCAGAACCGCCCGGTCGACGATTTCAGGTGGCAGAGTCATTCTGACCGTCGGGTCATCATCCTGTGATGACCGGAGACCGGCAACGTAGCACTCCGTGGGCAGAAATCGGCTTCCGTCGTCTTCACGCTCGAAGAAGGGTAATGCTTCTGTTCCGGCCATGATGCTTTACTCCCACGCTCAGCCATAGACCTCTACAAAAATATCCCGAAATGGGATAATCCCAAAGCAGGATTATGCGGTGAAGCCGTCAATATTGATCCCGGCTTCCCGCAATGCGCGACACGCTGCGCTCGCCGCGCCAAATCAAGCTTCGCAAGCTGCTGCGTGATCTTCGCGAGAAGAGCGGCCTGACGCAGGCCGACGTCGCCGCGCGCCTCGACAAGCCGCAATCCTTTGTCGCCAAATACGAAGGCGGAGAACGGCACCTGAGCGCGATCGAGTTCATCGATGTCGTGCGCGCCCTCGGCCTGGAGCCCGTCGCCGTCCTGCGGCAACTCCTCAAGGTCCTGGACGGCAACGCCTCTTGAGCAGCCGCCTCTATCCCCGTCGATCGAACCCATCGAGCGCACCCGCACAGAATAGGACTGTACGTGCCGCACAGTCATTCGCCCGAAATTATTAGGGCATCTTTTACCATATCGAGCACGTCCGTAGTGTCGTATTGGTGTCGCATTCGGCCAAAATTGCTTCTTCTATTCCAAGATAAATGCCCGTCGCTGTGGCGCGCCGGGAGGCGGGGACTGCAACATCCGGCGCTTGCGGTTGCGGTTTGTGATCGACGAATGGAGTCAGTCCCATGCGCATACGTCCGGACCTCGGCAGACGACGTCGTCGACAGTGCTGCGAAGCACCGTGGTGCAACATAACCATGCCCACGCCTCGTTGCCTTGGCAGCGAGTGAGTCTGGGCGGTCCCTCACTCGATCTTCCGATCTCGCTCGGTACGGCTCTATCTCACGGCTCTGCGAGCGCGTTCGACCGAGCCGCCGTAAAGACGGCGTCTCGGCGCATTCGCGTAACGATCCTCCCGCGGTTGCCGTGGCACGCTCTCGCCCTCCACCACGAGTGTCGCACCCGCGGCTCTGTCCTCACTGCGCCGGCGACGTCTCAGCGCCATCGCTCGTTGCGCGCCGGAGCGTCGGCGATCGCGTGCCCTCTCCGGCGGCCGTGTGATCGGCGCGGGCGGGAGCTCGTTGCCCCGTCGCCCACTTCGCTCATGTCCTGCCCGGCACCGTCCCGGATGCCAAGCCGCCGCTCCTCTGGCCGCGGGGGAGAGTCCTATCCCCGCATAGCTTTGTGCGACGATGTGGCAGGCGTCGCCTCGGCGGCAACCCGCGCGTGCCGCGCGGGTCCTCCACTTCGTTCCGGCCCTGCGGGTGCCACCAGCTCCAGCCTGCCACGATCTGCACGTCGCCGGCGGGGAATAGGTCTCCGCCGGGACAACGTGAGGAACGACACCATGGCTACGATCGGATACGTCACCAAGCGCGAGGACGGCCGCTACGACGGCGAGCTCCGGACCCTCTCGCGGCGAGCGCAAATCAGCATCGTCCCGGTCGCTGACAAGCCCACCGATAACCATCCGGACTTCCGCGTCCTCGCCAACGGAACCGAGATCGGCGCCGGCTGGCTGCGGATCGGTAAGACCTCCGGCGTCGAGTACATCTCGCTCTCGATCTCGGCGCCCGAGCTCGGCAAGCTGTACGCCAACCTCGGCCGCGCTGCCGGCCGCACCGATCCGAACGTCTTCGCTCTGATCTGGAACCCGCAGGATTCAGCCTCCGGCTCAACGCCCTCGCGCCGACACCCGCGCGCGGGCGCCTTCGCGTTCCGCGAATTGGCCCACCCGCCCACCCAGACATATCGTTGAAGCTCATCTGCGGCGAGGCAGCTTCGTCGTTGCGCGCGACGTCGTCTCGGCGCGTTTGCCACAGCCCCTGATGAGCGCGAGCAACAGGCTGAAGCCAGTCTTTCTCGCGCTCATCGCCGTCGTGCTCGCTGCATTTGCAGCCGCTCTTTTCCCCCTTTCCGGCGTCGCCTCGAGGCGCGGCGATGACCTCGCGTATCATGATCCCGCGTGCGTTCTGCAGACGTGATTTCAGAGAGTTTGTGTGGTGTGAGACGGCTGGGGATGACATCTAGATAAAAAGATGGAGTCGTTGCCGCTCAGATGCCCCGTCGTTGCTGGACTTCACGCGACTCCACTTTTTCGGCCGTGGAGTCACCGCACGAAATACGCCTTGTAAACCGGGCACTTTGCACGACTCCGTCTTGTAACTTTGCGCCTTCGCCGCATCTCCCCGTCACGTTTCAACATCGGGGGATCAGCATGGCTCAAGACGACTTCAAACCGAAGCCCGGACGTATTCGCGATACCACAAACTCAGCTTCAGTCAGCACGAGCACGCAAGTGCTCAGACAAACCGGTCGAGCCGGCGCAAGCGCCGTGCGGCAGCGCGGCCACATCACATCGGCGATGCCGAAGCGCGGCATGGGTGCTGGCGTGCGTGCTGCCGCTGGCCTCATCGCGCCAGGCAGTCGCCGCGTAATCGTCAAGGCGCGCTACACACGCATCGTCGCCGGCGACATGGGCGCGGCGCGCGCGCACCTCAAATACATCCAGCGTGATGGCGTCACCCGGGAAGGAGATGTGGGCCGGCTCTACGATGCGCAGCATGATGATGTCGATGGCCGCGCCTTTCTCGAGCGCTCGGAGAACGACCCGCATCAGTTCCGCTTCATCGTCTCTGCCGAGGACAGCGCGCGGATGTCGGACCTGAAGCCGTTCATCCGTGATCTTCTCGCGCAGATGGAGCGCGATCTCGATACCAAGCTCGACTGGGTCGCCGTCGATCACTTCAACACGGGCCACCCACACACCCACGTCGTCATCCGAGGCCGCGACGACCGGGGCGGTGACCTCGTCATGGCACGGGACTACATCGGCCATGGTGTGCGTGCCCGTGCCCAAGCCTTGGTGACATTGGAGCTCGGTCCCGAAACCCAGCTCGAGCGTATCCAAAACCTCTTCGATGAAGTCGGCCAGGAACGACTGACGCATCTCGACCGCCAGCTTATGGCGCGGGCCAAGGACAACATCCTCGTCATCACCGCCAACGAGGAGAACGATCCAACACAGCGGACACTGCGGATCGGGCGACTGCGAACCTTGCAGCGGTTGGGGCTCGCGTCCGAACGGCAAGCGGGCGTGTGGACACTGGACGCCTCCGCGGAGGCCAAGCTGCGCCAGCTCGGCGACCGCGCCGACAAATTCAAGATGATGCAGCGCGCCTTGAAGGAGGCCGGCATCGAGCGCGGCGCGGCCGCCATGGCGCTGTTCGAGCGCGGGCCGCGCAAGGTGCCGCTCGTCGGCAGGATCGTCGGTGTCGGCATGGTCGACGAGATCACCGACCGGACCTGGGTGATCATCGATGCCGTCGACGGGCGCGTCCACTACGCCGATCTCGGCCGGCTCACGGCAGACGCCGTGCCGGCACGCGGAAACATCGTCGCCCTGGCTGGTGGCGGCCTCAACGAGAAGCCGACATCGGTGCCCCGCCTGCATTTGCTGTCCACGACCGACCTCGACCGGCAGACGACCTACGAGGGACCGACCTGGCTGGACCAGGCGATCGTGACCCGATGGCAGCCCGAGACCCGGACGACGGGTTTCACCGCTGAGGCGGACAAGGCCCTCAAGGCGCGCACCGATTGGCTCGTCAGCCGCAAGTTCATCGAGCAGACACAGGACGGCAAGCAGGTGCCGCGCGCCAACATGATGAAGGCGCTGCGTCAGGCGGAGACACAGCAGCTCGCTGCCGATGCCTCGCAGCGTCTCAACGCGGTTTTCGTGCCTGCCCAGTCCGGCGCCCGGATCACCGGCACGTACGATCACGCCATCACGACGCCGACCGGCAAGATCGCGGTCATCCGCCGCGAAGACACCTTCACGCTCGCCCCTTGGCAACCGGCGCTCGAGCCCTTCCGGGGCCAAGCCGTCGCCGGGATCGTCGGCCCCACCCGCATGACCTGGATGCATGCTCGTGGAAGAGGGCTGCCGGGCCGCGCCTGATAATGGGAACAGCGCGCGACGCGGGCTGATGGTCGTCACGCAGCCGAGGGCATCGCTTGCCATTGAGGCGTTGTGCTGCATCCCAAGCATCCAGCAACTCAAGATTGACCCGAACGAGCAAGCGCGGTTTGATCGCTCAGTGATTCGCGGCGCCGGTGACCATCCATGCGCACGGTGAGGTCATGGACATCGCGTTCCAATCGAGGGCGCTTCGCGACGTCTGCGAGAGCGAGGAAATGCTCAAGGCCAAGTTTGGGGAGGCTGTCGGCATGGCGATAGTCAGGCGTCTGGCCGATCTCCGCGCGGCCGTGACAATCCGCGACTTAATGGTCGGCAATCCTCGTAAGGTACTTTCGGGCCAGCATCCCGCATTGTGCGTCGACTTGGTAGCAGGGACTACAATGCTGCTCCGAGCCAATCACGTCAGGCTGCCCCGCAGAACCGGCGGGACGATCCCTTGGGCCGAGGTAACGCGCCTCAAAATCATAAGCATCGGGACGATCCATGGTCAGAGCAGCTGACTTCCAGCCATCCTGGGCTTCCCCTCCTGGGGCTACGATCGCTGAGATTCTTGATCTTCGCGGCCTGACCATTGCCGAGTTCGCTCAGGAGGTCGGCGTCTCGATGACCGAAGCGGCGGCTTTGCTCAGCGGCAACTCTACCATCGACGCCGATTTGGCCGACCGGCTGGCTATACTGGGTCCCTCGGCTGAGTTTTGGATGCGCCGCGAGCGCCACTACCGAGACAGCCTAGCAACCAGGGCCGCAATGCTGTCGGCGCAAGATGCACAAACGCTGGTCAAACAGCTTCCGGTGGCTGATATGCGGCGATTCGGCTGGATCGATTCAGCATCGTCACGGGCAGCGCGCCTCGCCGCCTGCCTTCGCTTTTTCGATGTCAGCGACACCTCGGCTTGGCACGATCGCTACCGGAGTGAGGTCGCTGTCGCCGCCTTTCGGACATCGCCCACGTTCGAGGCAAACCCGTATTCCGTCGCTGCTTGGTTGCGGCAGGCCGAGATTGCGGGCGAGGGGATCACTTGTCGTCGGTGGAACCGTGAAGCATTCATCGCAAAGCTGCCGGAAATGCGCGTCCTTTCGCGCCTCAAAGATCCGCAGCAATTCCTGCCGCAGCTTCAAGAACTCTGCGCATCGTGCGGTGTCGCACTCGTAGTGGTCCGTGCGCCGAAAGGCTGCCGAGCCAGTGGCGCGACCCGCTTCTTAAGGGCAGAGAAGGCTTTGATCGTTGTGAGCTTCCGTCATCGAACAGACGACCATTTTTGGTTCACGTTCTTTCACGAGGCCGCGCATCTCATTCTGCACTCCGAGGATGCGCTGTTTCTCGAAGACGGTAGCGATGTGACGGAATCTGAGGAGGTAGAAGCCAATGAGTATGCGGCTCGCGTCCTTGTGCCTGATGAGCACGTCACCGAACTTTCGAGGTTGCGGCTGAACCTCAAAGCGATAGTGGGCTTCGCACGTCGCATCGGAGTCGCACCTGGGATTGTGGTCGGACAGCTGCAGCACACAGGGCGCGCACGACGCGATCAACTCAACAGCCTCAAACGTCGCTACTCCTGGGGCGACAATTCGACCATTCAACTCATCCCTTGAAATACTCATATGCACGGGGACTCTTTTGCCAGTTGCAGAGCGCATCCTCGAGTGCTTGCATGCCGATCCCAAGGTGACCGTCTAGGCCTTCCAATCGAGCATCCAGCTGTTCATCCATGCTGTTATCCTCAGCATCGCCTGTGAACAGTAGGCGTGCACCCGACAATGGGCCGGTTGCCTCTCGCAAGTATGCTGAGTTGGGTTCTATCGGTGCGATTCCGAGCTTGCCCAGCATGGCGAGATAGTCGAATTTTCCGAGCCGTCCGAAGCGCATCACATCGTCCATCGATCGGTACATGGCGGCGAACACCTCGCGCGGGTTCTGCCCGACCTGCTTATGCAATTCGCGGATAAGACCTTGATGCGTTCTCGACCGCGTCACCCATGCAACGTAGCTTTCCACCACTGTGGGTAGTCCCTTCTTCGAGGTCGCCTTCAGGCTCTCGTACTTCCGGTGATTGCTGAAGCGACGGGAAACTCCGTCGCCCCCGCGCAGTACGGCCTCGTTCCTTGCAACCCAATCTCTGAATGCCGGCAATGCACTGCTGGTATCGCTCCAATTCCAGAGGCTCCCCTGGCCGAGGCTTCCGTAGACAGCTTCCGTGAGTCGCCAGCCATCCTCACCGTGCTTGCCGAAATGCGTTGCGAGAAACACCAGCCAAAACGCTTCGTCCGATGCTCCCTCGCGGTAATGAAGCACGGCGGCGCGGAGCGGATCGAATAGCCCTGAATTAGGCTGCTTGCGGCGCTGATCGTGACGTCCATCGCGTATGGCGTGAACGAATTCAATGCGCCTGACGCTGTCGATCAGTTGTGCCACGAGGCACGCGATCATGGCTGCTGTACGGATGCCCGGTAAGCGCGCAACATCGTGTTCATATTCCCGGAGCAGCCCCTGCAGCCTCCTCGCACGCTCCCTTTCGCCGGGGCGATCCGATTTCCCAGTCATGGCTTCGTCCATTCGAGCAGCGGTGCGTCGGCGGGCGCTGGCACGTTCGTTGCCTTGGCACGGATGAAGGCGTCGTAGACACCTGCCGCCATGGCGTTCTTCACCTCCACGATTGCCCGCCGGTCCTTCCTCTTCAGGTGCGCATGGACAAGGAGCAGGCGTGCCAAGTCCGACCAGTACGGATCGATGGCTGTCGCATCATCATTGTCGACGATACCCCCTCTGATGCGCGCCTCCTTCGCGAGCAGCCAGCGGATAGAAGTCGAAGGATTGCCGATCGGCATCGCCGGCATCGACAGCTTCTCCTGCCAGCCCTCTTCCATATACTCCCTGGCTCCGCGCTCGTGCTTCTCGTAGAGATGCAGGCTGCCGACGGCGTGATGGTAATCGCCGAGTTCGCACCCGATTGTGCGCGCGACTACTTCCTGCAGAAGCGTGAAGGCGAAGACATCGTGCGGCAGGCCAAGGTAGGCATCGTTCGAGCGCATCGATGTCATCATGTGCAGGTGGCCACCGCGCGCCATGAACTGCAATGTGCACGTGCACGGCACGTCCTTCTTTCCGAGGTCACCGGCCGCATAGACCTGGACGACAGCCTGTCGCGTGTCAGGCTTCCGCTGCAGCAGGTCGATGACGCGATCAATCTGTGACGGCGCTTTGCCGCCGAACAACCGTGGCCCGTAGGCCCCAGGCGCCCTCGTTGCCCGCTTCGAAACGCCCAGAAACTCGCGGTACGCTGGGATATAATGCTCGACGACGGCGAGTGCGTCAGACCCTGAGAAATACCAGAGCGTCTCTCCCAAGCAGGATAGCAGCGTTGCTCGCCGCTCCGTACGGCTGAAACGCGCGCGGGGGTTGGTCAGCTTTAGCATGACGCCCATCAACTCACGCGCGGCGCCCTTTGACGATCGTGTCACTACCTTGCTCTTCAGTGCCCGCCGGAATACGGGTTGAAGAAGATCATCCAACGTTTGGCCTTCGATGTGCATCGCGCAGACTCGACTGGATCGCTGGCCCCCAACCAGCCCATGCCACACGCTCATAGCAGACCGGAGGTGATTCGGCTTTCCAGGTCACGAGGAGAGACCCCAACCGCTGCTGGCCGACGACGCCATCGAGATCGCCGTGAAGATCGTAGCCGTCGGGGGAAGGGAGCAGCGGTTCTGCCTACTCCTCTGACGCGATCCGCCACAATCCGGACGCGGCTGAGAGCATCCGAAGAGCTATGAGCCGGGCGAGCCGAATGTCTCCCTGTGGGATTTCTCTTCAATGCATCAGATCGGCGAGAGGCAGAGTTTGCAGACATGGTGTCATGTCGCCGGCAGCGCGCTTGATGCCGGATAGGTCAGGTTCGCAGCAGCGCCGAAAGCGGACATCGCTAGAACGCCTCTAGTTCGACGCCTGGCGATCGTTGCTTCGCTGACTAATTGTCGCAAACACGATACTGGCTGCGAAATCTCCGCTCATCGTCAGCGAGGATGCATTCAGCGCGTGAGCTTAATTCCTGCAGGACATCCCAAAGGCCTAGGCGGCCAATCGCCCAAAGCGCGAGTCCGCGCCTGTCTGTATCGGCGACGCCTGACAGAAAGAGCTTCATCGCATCAGGATTCGAGAGCCTCCTGTTGGTCTTCGCACAAAGATAAAGATAAGTGATTGGATCAGACGTTCGTACTCGTTCGATAATGTTTTTGTCTCGATCTGCAAGGCGCAACAGCAGGCGGGAAATCAGCCAAGGTTCAAGACTTCTCTCGAGCAACGGCTCGATGTGCTCGTGGAGCCATTCGACAGGGGCATGGTAGACTAAGTACTTTATGGCGCTTTTGTCTTCGGTTCGACGCCAGTACTCGAACACCGCTTCGACCTCCCTAAGATCCTGGCGACGCCGAGCGACCGCTATGAACTTCTTCTTAGAGTCCGCATAGCGATCCGAAAGCCAGAGTTTGACAACCTTCGTCTGGCTCGCATCATCAATGCGATTAAAAAGGCGATACAGGCACACGTTGATGGCCTGCGCTTCCCGGTAGTTACTTCGCTCTCTCCCTAAGAGTTCAGCCACGAAAATTGTAGAAAGCTGCTCAACCTTCCTCGAGTCGGGATGCCGATCAATTGCATGCAAGACGACATGTCGAGCGTGAGGCTCCAAGATAACTCGACGCAGTGCTTCCAGCAGTTCCGCTGGTGTCAGGCTCGCCGCAAATGCGTTGTGGATCCCAATCAAATTTGGACGCTCGGTTTTGAAAACCTCAACAAAGTGTGCGATCCGAGCGAGAGATGCTGGATTCAGTTTCACTGTTTGTCGTCGAACCACTATCTCAACCTCCACGGCACCAGCACACCCTGAATGAACTCGCATCAGCCTGCTGCCTTAGGTCCAATCGAAGCAAGGGCCCCGCAATCGGCAACTACGAGCGTCGGTAGGTTCATCACCACGCATCGGAGTAAGATTGAGCCGGCTCAACGCCTCGCGAGCTTACTCGCGGCCCGTCGACGTTTCGTCTTCGAGCATGCGTTCGTTGATGATAGTGATCAGCGTCAGCGTTTCGTCGGCTGCTGTCTTGAAGCACTGCTCCATCACCTCGAAGCGCTCCGCATCGTACCTGTCGAACCAAGCATCCGCCCCAATCTTGCTCGGATTGGGGTTGCCGGTCTGGTTGCTGAATTGCGCTCCGAAGGTGAAGCTCTCCGGATCGAGCTGGTCTTGCGGGTACCATTTGCGCGGCACCATCGGCGCGCGGGCAAACCACTTCCGGCCCTGAGGTCCATGGCAGATCACGAGCGCAGGAAAAATGTCGGCCTCGACCAGCCGTATCGCTGTCGCGGTGATGCTCGCGGAAAATGTGGCAGCAAGCTCAGCGACGATCTTGAATGTCAGTCGCTTCCGTTGCCTCGCCAACGGCTTGAACAGATAGTGCGGCAGGATCAGATCCGACGCGAAGCCATCGGCGACGCGCTCAGGTGAGGTACCATCGCTCGGCCGGTAGTCATCGACACGGCAGGCGAGGCGCTGGCCCTTGTGGTGGTGCCAGTGGCCCAGCTCATGTGCGATCGAAAATCGCTGGCGACGCCAGCCGCTGCGCTCGTTGATGGTGATGACGGCACGGTCGCCTAGGCCGACGATGCGCGCTTCGCAGCCGTCGAGCGGGCGGAAGCACACTCGCGCATTCATGTAATAAGCGATCGCCTCAAGATCGATCTCCTGGGGCTCCGTAATGCCCAGGTCTTGCAGAATCCGCTCAGCGATGCTGAGTGTCATCAGACGGATCCGTCCGTACCGTCGTCGGGAAAGGGCACGCCAAGCTCTCTTAAATCTTCCAGCAGTCCGACGACATCGGCATCAGACAGCTCGCTTTCCTTGCGCGCGGCGAGCGTAAGCCGCTGTGCCTCAGGCAAGGTCTTCAGAACTCTGTGCAAGCGTTCACGCGCCTTGGTCATGTCGACGGGAGAGTAAGAACGCTCCAACGCCTTGGCACGCGCAACGCCGGCGCGCGCCGCCTGCAGCCTGCTCTTGTTCGATGCCAGCACGCTGCGTTCGAACAGAGAGCGCATCTCCGCGGCATGCTGCTCAGGATTGCCGCCATCGGCCCGGAATTCGGCCAAGATCTCCGCATCGGAGGTAGTCAGCACATCGTCGACGAGGGCTTCGGCCAGGCGGTCGAGAGCGCCGGACGCCTCTTTCGTTCCACCTGTCATGGCTGCCACCCTTTCGGAAACGCCTTCTCAATCCTGCGCCGAACCAGACGGCGCTTGCTGTTGTACGCGGTCACATCCAGCTCGCACACGGCTCGCAACTCCTCTCCGTCGTTGCCGTCCATCATCCCCTCGGCGATCAATTGCGCTGCCGGGTCGTCGTCGAACAGCGCCAGGATCGCAGACTTGATCTCGACAACGGTTTCGTCACTGACGATCTGTTGCTCGGCGGCGGGAGAAGGGTCGCGAAAATTCGACACCTTCTGCGCCACAGCCTCCGAAGCGTTGGCGGAGACGCGTTGCAGCTTGTTCTCGATCTTCTCGCCTTCGCCACTGGCGATGCTGCGCATCGTCTGCGCCAGAAACTTGACGATTCTGACATCGGCGGGGCACGTGCGGCCATCCATCGCCCGCACAAACGCCTCTTGCAGCAGATCCTGGGCACTGATCGGCCGCCCGGTTGCCCAGAAGGCTGCCGACTTTCTCAGCTTTATCCATTCAGCCGGCAATAGCTCGCGCACCGCCTTGGCGATGTCATCGCGGCTCAGCGTGGCCTTGTTCTGCCCCGACCGCAAAGCCCTGCATCTCCCTGCTAGCAGCCCCTCTGACTTCCTATGCGGGGAAAAAATGGATTTCGGACATTCCAATATATGTCCGAACGCCGTGTCAGCTTCCGCATAGATGATCAAGGACGCATCCGGGCCCCGCCGGTCCGCGCCGAAACCGGTCAGGAGACCCCAATGATCTACGCAATCAATTACGACCTGAAGAAACCCGGCCAGGACTATAGTGACCTCTATGAGGCCATCAAGAGTTGTGGCGTGTGGTGGCACTACCTCGGCTCGACTTGGCTCGTCGATACGTCGATGACTGCGCAGGGGATCTGGCAGAAGCTGGAGTCCTGCGTCGACAAGAACGACCGCGTGCTCGTGATCGGCGTCACGCGCGATTACCAGGGCTGGCTGTCGCAGGACGCCTGGGACTGGATCAACGCACGCAGCGCCAAGCTTGCGGCGTGAGGCAACTCATGCGCATCCAAGGTGCCGTCATCGGCGAGCAGGGCCAGGCCTTTGCCGTGGTCGTGGTCAAGCAACAAGTTGTGCAAAACAGCTCAGCGGCTGCGGAGACGATCCGCAGCATCACGCAGGCCTTTCGGGTACCTGTCGCCCTGATGCGCCACGATAGCCGCGGCAGACGCCTACGCTACGCAGAGGCTGCTCACCGAGCCTTCCTAAGGGTGCCACCGATTCGCCGCAGTCAGGGCGGAGCCGATAGAGGCCTGCTACAGCTTCGACGGCGCCAGCCCGCGGCGCGCGGTCGTCCTTATTAGGGTAGATCTGCGACCATCGCTATTTAATGCGATGGATCGCAGGACAGTGGTGGGCAACGGCGGACACAGCAATTGCGCAAATCGATCGCAGACCTCGAGCGTGGCGTCTATCAACATGATGGACACACGGATTTAGCGGACCGTGGTGTCCGCCGATACCATCCGTTCTCATTTGATTTCGACTCAACACCACTGAACCTCAAGGATCCTGAGGAACATTGGGAAGATCAAGTCAAGCAATTGCATATCGAAAGCCGTGAACGAGCGATAGAGAGGCTGAAGATCGAGCATGGCGTTCGTCATATCGACGATATCATCAAGAATACCATTGAGTTGGGCGCCAAATCGATGTCCCTGCTCGCATACCACAACGTGCTACACGAGCAGGCTCGCCGAGCCTTTGTCATTGGCGCGTACTATCCGGCTCTGGTTGCGGCATGTGCACTTGGCGAACGGATCCTGAACCACCTGGTATTAGACTTGCGCCACAACTTCAAAGACACGCCGCAATACAAGAAGGTCTACCGCAAGAGTTCCTTCGATGATTGGCCGTTCGCGATTTCAGTTCTCACCGATTGGAAGGTGCTGGTGAACGAGGTCGGGACCGAGCTTCTCGCGCTCGCAGCTCTTCGCAATCGATCGATCCATTTCAATCCAGACAGCTATCGCTCATTGCGCGAAGACGCCCTCACTGCTCTGCAGCAGCTGGACAAGGTCATATCCAAACAGTTTGGCTACTTCGGCTTTCAGCCCTGGTTCATAGAAGACACCCCAGGGGCGCAATTCGTAAAGCGTAGTTGCGAGAGCAATCCGTTCGTGCGCGCCTACATCATCCCCCGCAGCGGGTTTGTCGGCCCGCTGTACGGCATGGAGGTGTCGCCAGGGGGGCATTGGCGCCACCTAGACTACGCTGACTACGGAGACGAGGCGCTTAGCGATGAGCAGTTTGCGAGAAGCTATCGCGAACGTGACCCAGCTAAAGTCGTCACCAGAGAAATGATAGAAAGGCAGCAAGAGGAACAGTAGCTGGCATTCCACAAGCCCGCTTCGCTTCCTCCCTGCGAAGGGCGCGGCGGTACGCAAATGCCGAATCCAACTGGGATGTATCCGCTCATGACGAGCATCGACAACGCAACTATCGAGGCGCAGTTCAAGGATGGGTCGCTGATCACAACATTAAGTGAGGGGCGATGGATGACCGATGATGCGGGTGCCGTCGATGAGCTTGTGTGCCTGCACAATGCCGGAACAATCGATCTTGCGGCAGTCGTCAAGCACGACGCATTCGACAAGCTAGGCGGTCACACCTTCTTTGTGCTTCAGCACTTCTTCAACCAAGCCATCCCGAAGCTGGAGAACATCTCCACCGATGGGATGATGGAATTGGTGGCGACGTTGGTCAACAAAGGGGGCGCTGATCTCGCAGCCAATCAGCCCAATCGAGCATTCCTCGAATGGTGTTCTATTGATCCGACGCGCGCGGACGTCGTCATTCACGCCGCTCAAAATGGAAGTGAACTCGCACAGAAACATCTGACTTTTGCCCTGCAAGCGAAGAAGGACATTGCTGGTGCGCAAATGATGTCAAAAAGCTCAGCCGCGAACGTACGCCTGAGCGCTCTTACGGCATTGTCACGGATTCCGCACGGCACTAACGAGGAGCGTGCGAGCACTGTTGCTGCCATCCGCCCGCTGCTCGACGCAGAGCCGGACGACGCGTTGAAGGCGCATGTTTTCATGGCCGCAATTAATCCTTTTGAGCAAGCGGGTGTTGCACTGTCGGAAGAAGCCGCACAAGTCGTTAGATTGGCGACTTCTCAGCCCGGACCGATTTGTGTTCATCAAGCCGTACAACTGCTGTTCAATTGCAAAGCATGCCTATCGTCCGGAATGGTGACCGATCTCTTGAATTGTGCCCGCTCGGTAGATGCTGAGCACGGCGGAACTATCAGTTTGTTGGACGAAGCATTGGGCAAGCTGCTCAAGACGGGACATAGCGCAGCAGCGGTGCAGTTCGCCAAAGACGTCTTATCGCGATCGGGCGGAGCATTGAGTACGGAACAACTCGATGGCTTCGCGCGCGATCTCGTGCAAAACCGTGAAGCACTGCATGACCTCGTTCTAGATTGGCTGTTATCCGGCAAGCAGAGGCTATGTCAGGCCGTCTCGGACTTTCTCCGTCGACCGGGCGAGACGCCAATCCCACTCGATCTCCAATTTGCTTCATTGACGGAGACGCAGACTTACTTTGTTTGTCGAAAGGCCGTTGGCTACCTGTTCCTTCAGCCGGTACTGGCGGGCTCGATACTGGTATCAGCGCTTCGTAGTGCTCCGGACGCGCTCGCCGACACGATAGTCAATCTCTTGTTCGACCCCATGCTCGTAAACTACGGCGGGGAACTGCGGTTGTTCCTGGAAGGTATCAAACCGGACGACGCGTCCTACGATCAAGTGCACAAGGTTTTGGAGAGGCAGGCAAGATACTTGGACGGTCTCGAGGCGGCAGGCCTGATACCGGAGCTGCATCCATCTCAATATCGACGGCAGTTAGAGCGCATTCGCATGGTCGACTTCAACCGTAAGGTCAGCAAGCAAGCGCACCGAGCGTCGATCTTTTGGGACGCCGTTCACCGCTCCGTGCTTCTGCATGGCAGCGGCTCAGTAACGTTCGTCGACGATGGGGAGGGTGTGAGACGCCCCGTCTCGATGGAAATGCATCCCTACGAGGTTTCGACCGAATGGCCCCGCATGGAGACGGTCGATCCAGTCGGGCTCGACCTTACGCTGCGCACATTCCGAGCTGAGCAATTCAGATCATGAAGCTCATTCTTCGAGAATACCTAGCATCGTTGCGCGAGCGCAGTGAGCTAGACGCCATCCTCCCGGATCTGCTCAGCGAACTCGGGTATAACGTCTACTCGCGTCCTGGTCGCGGGACGGTGCAACATGGTGTGGATGTGGCCGCCATCAGTCCGGAAGTCGACGGTGGCAAGAAGGTCTATCTGTTCTCCATTAAAAAGGGCGATCTTACGCGACAAGATTGGAATGGATCGGTTCAAGCACTCCGGCCGTCGCTCGACGACATCATAGATGCGTACATTCCCACTCACATACCGGAGGAGCATCGAGCACTTCCGGTTGTGATCTGCGTATGCTTCGGCGGCGAAATACAGGAACCCGTTAGACTGAGCCTGACCCAGTACGAGAAATCGAAAACGACAGACCGAATCAGCTTCGAAGAGTGGAATGGTGACAGGATCGCCAATCTTCTTCTGCAAGGTATCCTTCGAGAGGATGTACTGCCGAAGTCTCTTCGATCTGACTTTCAGAAGGCCGTTGCGCTGCTTGACGAGCCTGAGGTGTCCTATCGTCACTTCGCGCGGCTGGTTCGTCAGCTTGGGCAAACAGTTCAAAGTAACAAGGACAAAGTTCGCATCGCTCGACAGATTTACATCTGCTTGTGGGTTCTGTTCGTCTGGGGACGAGATGTCGGCAACACGGAAGCTCCCTACAGATCCAGCGAACTTGCGATCTTGCACGTCTGGGAAATCTTGAAACCGCTTATAGGAAAGGAGAGCGCGGAGCATCGCGCCCTTGCCCGTGTACTGGATCAGCTCATTCGAGTACACGTCATGATCGCGACTGATTTTGTTGGCACCAAGATTGCGCCGTTCGCCAAGTCGCGCGACGCAATTGGAGAGGCGGTTCGATCGCGCTCAGCCGTGGATGTGTCGTTGAAGCTTTTTGATATCCTCGGCCGAGTTGCCATGACGGGGATGTGGTTGAAGTGGATGGGAGACAAGTCTGATCGGATAGATTCCGAGACAACAGCAACCACTCTCAATCGCTATTTCGACGTTTGCATGTCGCTCATCGAAAACAACAGCGCACTTTCTCTACCATTGTGTGACGATCAAACGACGGATGTCGCCCTCTTGCTCATGCTTTATCTTTGGAGTTCAGCCGACGGCGAGAGATTGTTCGCATGGCTGCACGCGATGGTGCAGCGCCACGACTTTACCGTCAGGGCGGGCGGGCGATATCCAACCTCACTCGTGGAGTACACGGATCTCGTCGCGCATCCGCGTGAGCGTTCCGACGAGTACTTCGAGGAGGCAACGGCCGGCAGCACACTCATTCCACTCCTTGCGATATGGACGAGCTCTCTTGGCCGGCCTGATCTGGCAACGCGCCTCGCAAACCTTTCGGCTGAGAAACTCAAGCACTGCACAATGCAGCTTTGGACGCCCGGTGCGAACTCCGAACAACACATCTACATCAACTCAGAAATTCACGGTCTTGCGATCACGGATCTGCCAATCAAAGAGGGCGGATCGGACCTCTTGGAGACGATCGTTGAGGCCTGCAAGGGAGATGAGGGATTCAACGCATTGTCAGCGGTGCAAACTGGCATGTGGCCTATTGTCCTGATCGCCTGCCGGCACTGGCGCCTTCCGGTGCCTCCAGATTTTTATATTCACGCCCTTTCCACGATCAGAGATGAGCACAACACCAGCGAGACGGTTTGCGAAGAGAGCACGAAGACAAACTCTGAGAGCGACAGCTCTCGTGCGAGCTGATTTGCGTGAGACGCTCCACATTGGCCCGGCCAATTCGGGGCGCCGCTCTCGGCCAAATCGTAAGCGGGACTGGTGCCGCACTCAGCGCTTGAGGCGCGCGCTTGCCAATGTCACCTTATGGATTGGCGCGTTTTGAGCTTCGGAGCTTGGCAGAGCGGCTTCGAGTTCGATGACGTAGTGGAGATCGAGGAAGTAATCGAAATCTGATCGATCGACGCACCACCTCCGGAAGTGGTCAGCGGGACTCGTTGCGTCACAGATTGCAGTGATGCCGATGTCTGCAAATGGGATCGACCATCGCAAACAGAGTGATCACCAGGCCGACGGGAGGGGCCAGAAGCCGACACGGCGAATGGCTTCTTCGGGAACGTTCTATTCACGATTGCCTGCCAGCCCTTCTTGACCAACGGAGAACGAGAGGACCGAGTGCAATCGAGCACGCCATAAGCGCAAATCCAGCAAGCCAGCCGGACTGCACGCCAGGCCCACCGGCAAGGTCTATGGCGACGCCCATGGCCCAGGCGCCGACGGCCGAGAGCCCGAAGCCCACGGTCGAATGAACCGCCATCGTGGCGCCTCTCTGGCCGGGGGCGGCACTGGTCGTCATGCCTGATGTCAGAGCGCCGGAGTCGGCCGGTACCGTGAAGCTGTATATCCCCAGGAGCATGAGCAAAATCCACGGGCTGGCCCCGGCCAAGAAACCGATGAGCAGCCCCGTCGCTGCTGAGGCGAGCATGATCCAACTGATCGCCCGATGACGGCCGCGCTTCAGAGCAAGCTCGTTACCGATAATGCTCGCCGGAAAGGCCATCAGGCTTACGAGCACGCTGACGGCGAGCGCACCGAGCGGAGCTGCTCCCCCATTGTGCGCAACCACGAAGGTCCAGAACGCCACGATCCAGGTGCGCATGCCGTAGAGCTCGAAGCAATGCAGGCCGTAGCCGAGGATGTAGCCGAGTGCTGGCCGGTTGCGGAGGACGGGGCGGAAATCAAGCAACGGCGCCGTAGTTGGCGTTGGCGTAACGGGCTCCATCACCCAGCACGCCAGCAACATGAGAACGGGTCCGACACCCGTCAGGAAAAAGGCCCATCGCCAGCCGAGCATATCGGCCGCAATCTGTGCGACGAGGAATGAGATGCCGACGCCGAATGAGAAGCTCGACGTGTAGAGCGTGACGCTGCGTGATGAATCGCCCGGCCCCATCCGATCCGTGAGCGCCTTGAGGCCCGGCATATAGGCGCCTGCGAAACCGATACCCGCCAAGGTCCACCAGAAGATGGCTGAGAGGAGATCGTGAGCGAAGAACCCGAAACCAAGCGTGGCGAGGCCGGACAATGCCGATCCGACGATCAGAATGCGGCGCGCATCGATGCGATCGGTGAGCGTTGTGAGGATGGGAACGGCGACCATGTACCCGAATGCAAACGAGCTCGCCATCATGCCTGCCTCGGTGGCGCTGAGGTGCCACTGCGGCATCAGATGCTGAGCCATGACCGCCGGCACGGCGACATGCGGCAGAAGATTGCCGATCTGGCCGACACACATGGCAGCGACCAATGCTTTTCCCTGAAGCTTCATGCGGTCGTTATGCGGTGAATGATGGGTGCGGAGATGTTGATGTCTAGCCGCAGCACGCGGTGGTGGTTTGCGTTTGCGGAGTATTGCTACAACCGCAGCCCGCTTTTCCCTCAGTCTTCGCGGTCTCATCCGCCGCGCAGCAGGCGCTCTTATCCTGCCGAGGGGGTCCGCCGCAGCAGTTTTGCGCGGGGTCGCCGAGCGAACGCGAGCAAACCCCTGTTTCCGGTAGCACCAGCTCGACGCGCGCCGCTGCTTCCTTGTCTCCGGCAATATCGGCAGCGATGGAACGGACCTGCTCGTAGCCGGTGAGCATCAGGAACGTCGGCGCACGGCCGTAGGCCTTCATCCCGGCGATGTAGAAGCCCGGCTCGGCGTGAGCGAGCTCGCGGGCGCCATGCGGGCGGACGGTGCCGCAGCTGTGCTCGTTGGGATCGATCAGCGGCGCCAGGGCCGTCGGGCAGTCGAGCGCCGGGTCGAGCGAGAGCCTCAGCTCGGAGAGGAAACCGAGATCGGGACGAAACCCCGTGGCCACGATCAGCTCATCCGCGACCACGTGCCTGCCGCAGCAGGCCGAGCCCGCACCGATGCGCAGGTGGCCGCCCTTCTCGGTGAGATGCGTAGTCCCAAAGCCCGTTTCCACCTGCAGCCGGCCGGCGGATACGAGCCGGGCAAAGGTCGAGCCAAGCTCGCCACGCGCGGCGAGCTTGTCATTGGCGCCGCCGCCAAAGGCCTTCTCGGGTTTGTCGCCGCGCAGAAGCCACACGACGGTCGTGTCGGGTGCCTCGTCCTGCAGACGAACGAGGTCGATCAATGTGCCGATCGCGGAATGACCTGCGCCGAGAACGGCGACCGTCTTACCGGCGTACCGATCGCGATCGCGTCCCAGCACATCCGGCATGGCGTAGGCGAGACGCTCGGCGCACTCGAGTTCGCCGAATGCGGGAAGCCCGTTGTCACCTGCCGGATTGGGTGAGCGCCACGTCCCCGACGCATCGATCACGGCGTCGGCAACAAGACGCTCCTCTCCCTTGCCGTTGCGATAACGGACCTCGAAGGGAGCAGTTTCGCGTCCTTTAGACTTCGCCTTGTCGAAGCCCACGCGACTGATCGAGGTGACGCGTGCTGACGTCCGGATGTGCTCGCGTAGTGGGGTCCGTGTCGCGAGCGGGCCGATGTAGCGAGAGACCAGCTCGCCTCCGGTCGGGTAGCTCTGCGGATCGGGTGTGTTCCAGCCTGCACCGGCTAGCAGTCGAGCCGCAGCCTTATCGATGTTGTACTCCCATGGAGAGAACATGCGGACATGGCTCCACTGCCGCACGGCATCACCCGCAGCGTCGCCAGCCTCCAGAACGATCGGCTCCAGGCCCCGCTCGAGGGCATGTGCGGCGGCCGCCAAACCCACAGGACCGGCCCCTACGATCGCAACGGTCTTGTTCATTGAGAAGCCCCTTCAGATGCAGTTTCCGTCTCTGTCAGCACTTCGACCGGGCGACACACAGTGTGCCGGTGGACTCGACACAGCACTCATCGACGAGGAAATCGACCAAACCTCGCATCAAGTCGTAATTCGCGCGGCAGATCAGTGTCGTCGACTGACGCTCCTGCGTGATGAGGCCCACCACGAGCAACGTCTTCAGGTGATGTGAGAGGGTCGAGGCCGCGATATCCAGACGGGTTTGTAGCTTGCCGACGCTCAGCCCGTTGTCTCCAGCCCGGACGAGCGCCCGAAAGATTTTGAGCCGCGTCGGATTGCCGAGGGCCTCCAGGTGAGCCGCTGCATCATCGAGTTTCATGGAACTGTCATATCAAAGTTGTTGACCCATAGGAACGGTATTTCTAAAATTATCGAAATAATAGTCAACCCCAGGAAGCTGAGTCGGCCAATGAGCACCTCGATTTACAACGTGCTGTTCCTCTGCACGGGCAACAGCGCGAGGTCCATCCTCGCCGAGGCGATCCTTCGCAAGGAAGGTACGGGTCGCTTCCAAGCTTTCTCAGCAGGAAGCCTCCCCAAGAACGAGGTCAATCCCTTCGCCATCAAGACGTTGGCAGCCCACGAGTACCCGCTCGACGGTCTTCGCTCGAAGAGCTGGAGCGAGTTCGCCGAAGCCGGCGCGCCCAAGATGGACTTCGTCTTCACGGTCTGTGATCAGGCTGCAGGCGAAGCCTGCCCGCTGTGGCCAGGACAGCCCATCACCGCGCACTGGGGCATCGAGGACCCCGCGGGCATCGAAGGCAGCGACATCGAGAAGGAGCGGGCCTTCGAGCAGGCTTTCCGCTTCCTGCGCAATCGCATCGGCGTCTTCGTCGCGCTGCCGCTCCAGAGCATCGACCGCATGGTGCTCGGCACCCGCCTGAAGGAAATCGGCGCCATGGAGGGAAGCACGGTGTCGCGCGGCAAAGCTGGCTGATCAGCAACACCGACCACTCAACCCAATCACCGGCAACCGAGCGTGTCCACCTTTGAACGCTATCTGACCCTCTGGGTCGCACTCTGCATCGTCGCCGGCATTGCCATCGGTTGGCTGGCACCGGGTCTCTTCCAGGTGATCGCGGCGGCAGAGGTCGCCAGCGTCAACCTCCCCGTGGCACTGCTGATCTGGCTGATGATCATCCCGATGCTCGTCAAGATCGACTTCGCGGCATTGCAGCGCGTAACCGAGCACTGGCGCGGCATCGGCGTCACGCTCTTCATCAACTGGGCTGTGAAGCCGTTCTCGATGGCGCTGCTGGGGTGGATTTTCATCGCGTGGCTCTTCCGCCCGCTGCTCCCTCCCGATCAGGTCAACAGCTACATTGCGGGTCTCATCCTGCTCGCCGCCGCGCCGTGCACGGCCATGGTGTTCGTGTGGAGCAACCTCTCCGACGGCGAACCGCACTTCACGCTGAGCCAGGTTGCGCTCAACGACGTGATCATGATCTTCGCCTTCGCGCCGATCATCGCCCTGCTGTTGGGCCTCTCAGCGATCGTGGTGCCGTGGCAGACGCTCATCCTCTCAGTCGCTCTCTACATCGTCGTGCCGGTCATCCTTGCCCAGCTCATCCGGCGAATGACGCTGTCGCGAGCAGGGGAGAAAGGCCTGGAGAGACTGCTCGCTACGGTGCAGCCACTCTCGCTCATGGCCTTGCTGGCGACCCTCGTGCTGCTGTTCGCATTCCAGGGTCCGCAGATCCTCGCCCAGCCGCTCGTGATCGCGCTCCTCGCCGTGCCGATCCTCATTCAGGTCTACCTCAACGCGGGCCTCGCCTACGTGCTCAATCGCTGGACTGGCGAGGCGCACTGCGTGGCGGCACCGTCTGCCCTGATCGGCGCCAGCAACTTCTTCGAGCTTGCCGTCGCCGCAGCGATCGGCCTGTTCGGCCTCAACTCCGGCGCCGCGCTGGCCACGGTCGTCGGCGTCCTCATCGAGGTGCCCGTGATGCTGAGCGTCGTGAAGATCGTGAACGCGACGAAGCCTTGGTATGAGGCTGGTGGGGCGGTGAGAGCGGCGACTAAGCGCTGATCCATTCCAACCGATTCGACATGGAGGTCGATGACGCGCTCGAGATCGCAGAGAAGTTCGACATCTAATCACTGACGCGATTCCGCCGATTGCGGACATGGTCGGCGACGCGTTTCGCGTCGCCGATCACACCTCCCGCGACGGCAGCTATTGGGATAGCGCGTAGCCTCACTGAGCACGCGGACAACGCTAGTTGAGTGCAATGGTCCAATTGGTCGCTGCGGGGAAGCTGGGTGGTACGATGCCGTAGCCGGCCAGCAGCGTATCGACACCGTCTCCGGTGTCAGGGTCGAGCCTGCGTTCAAGCACCGCAACACCAGGCACTTGGCTGGCCAGCCTTTGAGCCAACTGGCGCGCTTTGCTGACCCTATCGACAATCATTGCTTGTGTTGCCCCGACACGCATTCCTACGCGCTCGAAGGGGACCACAACATAGGCAATTTGCATCACATGTATCCCTAAGACGGCGGGAGCCAGGACAAGCCCGGCTCCCGACCTCGACGTGCTCAGTAGTCCATGCCCGCCGGCATAGCCGGTGCCGCGGCAGCCTTCTTGGGTTTCTCGGCGATCATGGCTTCCGTAGTGATCAGCAAGCTCGCGACGGAAGCGGCATCCTGCAAAGCCGTGCGCACGACCTTGGTCGGGTCGATGATGCCCTTGCCGACAAGGTCGACGTACGTGCCGCTCTGCGCGTCGTAGCCCCAACTGCACGCGCCGTTCTCAAGGATCTTGCCGACGATCACCGAGCCGTCGTCGCCGGCATTCTGCGCGATCTGGCGCGCAGGGGCCTGCAGGGCGCGACGGATGATATTGATACCGATCTTCTGATCCTCGTTCTCGACCTGGAGCGCATCAAGCGACTTCAAGGCCCGCAACAGAGCGACGCCGCCGCCCGGCACGATGCCTTCCTCGACAGCCGCGCGCGTGGCGTGCAACGCATCATCAACGCGATCCTTGCGCTCCTTGACCTCGACCTCGGTCGCGCCGCCGACCTTGATGACGGCAACACCACCCGCGAGCTTGGCCAGCCGCTCCTGGAGCTTTTCGCGGTCGTAGTCGGACGTGGTTTCCTCGATCTGCGCCTTGATCTGCTTCACGCGGGCTTCGATATCGGACTTCTTGCCAGCGCCATCGACGATTGTGGTGTTATCCTTGTCAATCGTCACCTTCTTCGCCCGGCCGAGCATGTTGAGCGTGACGTTCTCAAGTTTGATGCCCAGGTCCTCGCTGATGACATTTCCGCCTGTTAGCGTGGCGATGTCCTCCAGCATGGCCTTGCGGCGGTCCCCGAAGCCCGGCGCCTTGACGGCCGCAATCTTGAGTCCACCGCGCAGCTTATTGACAACAAGTGTGGCCAGCGCCTCGTTCTCGACCTCCTCGGCCACGATCAGCAGTGGCTTACCTGTTTGCACTACCGCTTCCAGCAGTGGCAGCATGGGCTGAAGGCCGGAAAGCTTCTTCTCGTGGATCAGAAGATATGGGTCTTCCAGCTCGACCGTCATCTTCTCGGCGTTGGTGACGAAATACGGCGAGACGTAGCCGCGGTCAAACTGCATGCCCTCGACGACATCGAGCTCGGTCTCGAGGCTCTTGGCTTCCTCGACGGTAATAACGCCGTCATTGCCGACCTTCTGCATGGCCTCGGCGATCATGCGGCCGATCTCGGCATCGCCATTTGCGGAGATGGTGCCCACCTGAGCGATCTCGTCATTGGACGTGACCTTCTTTGAGCGCTCCTTCAGGTTTGAGACGACGGCGGTAACCGCAAGGTCGATGCCGCGCTTGAGGTCCATGGGGTTGGAGCCGGCGGCAACAGAGCGGGCGCCTTCGCGCACGATCGCCTGTGCGAGGACGGTCGCGGTGGTGGTGCCGTCGCCGGCCAGATCGTTGGTCTTGCTCGCGACCTCGCGCAGCATCTGGGCACCCATGTTCTCGAACTTGTCCTCGAGCTCGATCTCCTTGGCCACCGAGACGCCGTCCTTGGTCGTGCGCGGCGCACCGAACGACTTCTCGATAACGACGTTGCGCCCTTTGGGACCGAGCGTGACCTTCACGGCATCGGCGAGGATGTCGACGCCACGCAGCATCTTCTCGCGGGCATCGTGAGCAAATTTGACTTCCTTGGCGGACATGATCGTTGTGTCTCCGAATGGATGTCGGCGGTGTCAGTCAAGCGGGCGATGCGCAATACGAGCTTGCGCGGCCCGCGGCCCATACGGCCGACCGTTGAGAAAGCGAACGGATGGATTTGGTGGGATGACGAAGCGTCAGGCGGCGGCCTTGAACGTCCCCCGGTTTTCGAGAACGCCCATGATGTCGCTCTCTTTCATGATCAACAGCTCCTCGCCGTCGATTTTCACCTCGGTGCCGGACCACTTGCCGAACAACACCACATCGCCGGCTTTCACGTCGAGCGGCGTCAGCTTGCCTTGCTCATCGCGTGCACCGGGACCCACAGCGATCACTTCGCCTTGCTGCGGTTTTTCCTGGGCCGTGTCGGGGACAATGATGCCGCCGGCCGTCCTCTGTTCAGCATCGATGCGGCGAACCACAACACGGTCATGCAGGGGGCGAAACTTCATGTCTAACCTCCAATTGAGTGCCCTAACCACGTGTCAATCAGGAGAGGGGCCTCGCTGGAACTCCCGCTCTCGGCAGGCCATCTAGGAGCCTTGTCTGGCACTCGCAAGTGGGGATTGCCAAAAATTTTCGGGCACCCTCTTGAAGGACGAAAATCAGCTTCCTAGCTCGGGGTTGGGTGACCCGAAAGGGTGCCCATGAACCTCAAAGACGGAACACTCCGTGGTTGTCGCTTCGCAAAGGAGGATAGCTATGGCGACACTTGATTTTGCTCCCCTCTATCGGTCGAGCATCGGCTTCGACCAGCTCCCGACCTTGCTCGCCCACGCGCTGCAGCGCGATGAGACGGGCTTTCCCCCGTACAACATCGAGAAGGTGGCCGAAGACCAGTACCGCATCACGCTGGCGGTGGCGGGCTTCAGCCAGGACGACATCGAGATCGTCAGTGAGCACAACAAGCTGACTGTGCGCGGCAAGGCTAAGGATACAAGCTCCGGGACTTATCTCCATCGCGGTATTGCCGGCCGCGCCTTCGAGCGCCAGTTCGACCTCGCCGAGTACGTAGAGGTCACCGGGGCCGCGCTCGAGAACGGTCTCCTGGAGATTGCGCTGAAGCGTGAGCTGCCGGAAGCTCTGAAGCCACGCAGCATTCCGATCGGTGCCACTGCTGCCGGGCAGGCCGTCGATGGTCCATCGCGACCGGCGGCCCTGCACGCGGCCTGAGGCGACGTCTCAAGAGCAACAGGAGGACAGCGATGCATTGCGCTGAACGCCTGACGCTGCGCGACGCACACTCGCTGACGCCGTGGCCGGTTCCTGAGGCGGTGCGTATTCCGCCCCTCATACCGGTCGCCGCGGGCGGCCTGTCAGGGCGGCCGCGCTGCCGGATCTTTCCGGTCGGCCGCCTGTGGATCCTTCATATGGAGACCGCAAGCGCCTGGTTCATTGGCGAGGATCTGATCGAGCCGCCGCCGCGCTTCAAATTCCCGACGCTCGCAGCCGCGGTCGCTCATGCCGAGTGGCACGGCTACGACTACCGCATCATCAATCCGGCCCCCGTCGCTCGCCTTCCAGACCGAGGGCGGCGAGCAGCGTTGCCCGAGAGGCCGTCGCGCTTCCTATCGGACACCGCACCGAGGAAGACGGAGCATTGACATCGGGCTCATCCCATCCGCTCTGTGGCAACGACGTTCCCTCTCAGGTGATGAGAGAGTTGCGCGATATCCGCGCAGCTCTCGCACGTTGCGAATCCAGACAGACAATACGTGGAAAGCCAACATGGAACGCGATCTCAGTGGAAAGACCATCCTGATCGTAGAAGGCTCGCTGCTCGCCGGCGGGGAACTCGCTGCAGTATTGAGCAAATGTGGTGCACGCGTTCATCTCACAACGAACTTCATCAACGCCTTCAGCCTGCTCAGGCGTATCCCATTCGATGGCGCGGTTGTTGATCGGGGCCTCCACAACGAAGCTTTCGATCTGTGCAGCGAGCTGCGTGAGCTTGATATTCCGTACATTTGCTGCAATGCACCGCACCGGTTACAGAAAGCCGCTTCGCGGAAAAGCGATGCCAACCATACGTTATCGCGCCTCGGTGATATGCTAGCGAGCCGCGTCCACCTCGAGGCGGGATGTTCTACAAACATGCGACCGGCTTACGGAGCAACAGCCTCAGTCAATTAGAGCCGCTGGTCACGAACGCCCCTTTTGAGTGGATTTCCAATTGCGACTCCCGCGAGGAGTCTTGCTCAAGGGGGCGTTCATTGAGCGAGGCGCTAGCAGACGTTCCGAGTCTGCGATTGTGATGGCCCGCGCGATGTTCTTTGGCAGTCATCCCGTCGGGCGGCAGCTGCCGTTCGCAGCTTCGCATTCAAGCCGAAATCGACATGAGGCGGCGGTCAGCAGACATCGTCTGCCGACGCTTTGCGACGGCATCGCCGTATCGCGAGACTTCCGCTTTTGGGATAGATCTCAGCTTTCCGAACGATTAGAACGCGAGCGTCAACTGCTCACCGGCGTATGGGTGGCGAGCCATGCGTCCCAGCCACGGTGAGCGCTCATGTTGCTGAGCCAGAGTGAGCCGTGGCGCGATCCGCCGATCGACGCTGAACATCTGTCGGACGAGTTCCGGGCAATTACAGTCCTGGCTGCGATGCAGCAGGACGATGTGATCCGGCAGCTGGCGGGCGCGGTCGAGCAGTTTGCGAATGGCGGCCAGGGCTTGAAAGTTGGAAAGGTGGCCACGACTGCCGGTGATGCGGCGCTTGAGGAAGTAGGGACGGGAACTATCGGCCTGCATCTGAGGGTCGTAGTTGGCTTCCAGTGCGATGCAGTCAAGATCGCAGAAGCGATCGAAGAAGTACGAAGGCACGTGACCAAGGTCGGTGGCGTAGCCGATGCGATAGCCGAAGCCGCCGATGACGAAGCCGTGTGAACCAAGGCTGTCATGAGCGAAGGGGATCGGGTCGCATCTGAGACCCTCAATCGGCGAGAAAACTTCGGCTTCAAATGGTCGGATCAGTGGCACGAGGTCCGGGGAGCAGAGGGCGAGGGCGCCGACCTTATTGGCGTGACAGTAGATCGGGATGTTAAGGCGACGGAGTGTCGGGGACCAACGGGACG
Organism: Pseudomonadota bacterium; assembly: GCA_023423275.1. Taxonomy (GTDB): domain Bacteria; phylum Pseudomonadota; class Alphaproteobacteria; order Rhizobiales; family Hyphomicrobiaceae; genus ZC4RG25. The sequence goes on along the minus strand of JAFAFW010000058.1, from coordinate 13,856 downwards.
AAAAGTGGTCCCCATCGAGGTGGGTGAGGCAGAGGGCGCCGATGTCAGCCAGGCGGACGCCGGTGCCGTCGAGACGTTCGGCGAGTGTGCGCGGACCGATGCCGGCGTCGATAAGCAGGATGCCGCCCGGCGACCGGACGATTGCTGCGTTTCCGGCAGAGCCGCTGGCAAGGATGCAGAGTTGAAGAGACATCGGCTTGGTTGTCTTATTGAAGGGGAGAGCCGCGGATGAGCGCGCGAAAATAGGCGAAACAATGTAACCGGTACACGTAAGTCGATCGCTCCACAATTGACAGCTGACGTCGGTTTAGGGCGCTCGTGGGGGGATGAATATCAAACCTCGATGTCCGCAATTGCGATTTCGGAGTGGTCTAAATAGCTACAGGAAATGCGAGCATCCACGGTGCTCGCTACAGTCGCTAAGGACCTCCCGCTGTCCGAAGGAGAGGCTCAGGGGATTCCCTCGCCAGCGCGGCCGAGCCGATTTGCGCCGAAATCCAACGCTTGCGCGTTCAACCTCCTGCAAACACCGCACGGAGTGAGACATGACCAAACGTGAGCTCATCGACACGGGCACCGACAAGCGCTACGTCCGGCGCGATAAGAAGGGCCAGTTCAAGGAATCCGACGACGTCGGAAAGTCCCTGGCGCAGGATGTCCGCAAGTCCGCCAAGACCAAGGTGAAAGCAGGCCAGGGCGACAAGGGCGACCAGAAGCGCTGACCATCGGCTGTGAAAATCGCGACGTACAATGTCAACGGCGTCAACGGCCGCCTGCCCGTGCTGCTGCGCTGGCTCGCAGAGGCCGAACCAGACGTCGTGTGCCTGCAGGAGCTCAAATCGCCGGATGAGCGCTTTCCGCATCGCCAGCTCGAGAAGGCTGGCTATGGCGCGATCTGGCATGGCCAAAAAAGCTGGAACGGGGTGGCGATCCTTGCGCGCGGCGCCGAGCCGATCAAAACCCGACTCGGGCTGCCGGGTGATCCGGACGACACCCATAGCCGCTACATCGAAGCGGCGGTCGACGGCATCCTGATCGGCTGCCTCTATCTGCCCAACGGCAATCCGGCACCCGGACCGAAGTTCGACTACAAGCTGCGCTGGTTCGAGCGGCTGAGGTCACATGCGGCGGAGCTGCTCGCACTCGATGTCCCGGTGATCCTCGCCGGCGATTACAACGTCATGCCAACCGACCTCGACGTCTACAAGCCGGAGCGCTGGCGTGATGATGCGCTCTTCCGGCCGGAGGTGCGAAATGCGTTTCAAGCTTTGACCGCGCAAGGCTGGACCGATGCGCTGCGCAGGCTCCATCCGCACGACCGCATCTACACGTTCTGGGACTATTTCCGGAATGCGTGGGGCAGAAATGCGGGTCTGCGCATCGACCATATTCTGCTGAGCCCAACGATCGCATCGCGGCTCCAGGCGGCCGGCGTCGACAGGCACGTTCGCGGCTGGGACAAGGCCAGCGATCATGCCCCGGTCTGGCTCGAGCTGACCGCCTTGCAGAGCTCGCCTCGCGCAGTGCGCCGGCGTCCTCATGCCGACGGCGTGTGATCCTCGCCTATGTGGAGCATTTGCGTCTTGAGCTCACAGCGAAGGCCGGACGGTTCGTAAACGAGCGCGGCCCGTCCCGAAAAATCCTTGGCAAGCACGCTTTCGATAATCCGTGAGCCGAACCCCTTGCGATCGGGCGTCGCGACCGAGGGCCCGTCGGTCTCGATCCAGGTAAAACGGAAGTCATCCGTCGTGCCCGGACGGCCTGCCTGCCACGTCACGGTGACCTTGCCGGTGTCATTGGACAACGCACCATATTTCAGGGCGTTCGTCGCCAGCTCGTTGACCGCCAGCGCAAGCGCCAAGGCCTGCTTCGCAGACAGCATCACGCGGAGGCCATCGATCACAATGCGCTGTTTGCCGGTTCTGAATGGCGCCAGGCTCTCCTCGATGACGTCCCGGATCGCAGCTTCGGCGAAGTTGGAGCTGGTCAGAATGGATTGCGCCTGCGCCAATGCGCCGATCCGCTGTATCAATGCCTGCCGTGCTTGCAGATCGGTACCGTCCGACTGCAGGGTCTGATTGACGATGGCCGAGATGACCGCCAACGTGTTCTTGATCCTGTGATCGAGCTCGCGGTTCAGCAGGCGCGCCTGGCGTCGCGCTTCGACATTGCCCGTCGTTTCGATGACCGTGTCGATCATCCCCCGCACGACACCGTTCTCATCCCGGAGGGGGCTGTAGCAGAACGTGAAGTAGGCCTGCTCGGGGTAGCCGTGACGATTGATGACGAGCGGAAAGTCCTCGATGAAGGTGGCCTCGCCGGCATAGGCGCGATCGGCGATCGGTCCGATCTCCGCCCAGGCTTCGCTCCAGATGTCGCGAAATGATCGGCCGAGGGCCGGGGGCTTGTCCCCGAGGATGGGCCGAAAGGCGTCATTGTAGATGCTGATGTATCCTGCTCCCCAGACAACGCATTTGGGAAACCTGGAATTCAGCGTCATGCTGACTGCAGTTTTCAGTGCGGGGGGCCAGCCGTCGGGAGCTCCGAGTTCGGAGGACGACCAGTCATAGGCACGGATGGCGGCTGCGGTCTCTCCGCCACCGTCGAGAAAATGAACTGATCCTTCCGTCTGCACCGGATCCTCGCGTCTGCCTGCCCAGCACCCTTGCACAGGTTCCGGCATTCTCCTCGCAGAATCGGAGAACTAGCCTTCTGTCTTTACGTTTGGCCTTAGCGGCGTCGGTGACCCGTTCGCGGGATCAAACGCCTGCGGTCCGGAACCAACTTTTGCTGATCGGCGTTTCCGGCGCACAATCGAGGGCTGTGCCGTGGCGCCGCGTTCTTTCTGGAAAGGCTATCTGAAGCTTTCTCTCGTGACATGCCCGGTCGCGATGATGCCGGCAACCGGCGAGAGCGAGAAGGTGCGCTTTCACACACTCAACGAGAAGACCGGCAATCGCATTCTCAGCCAGTATGTCGATGCCGTCAGCGGAAAGCCCGTGGACGAGGACGACGAGGTCAAGGGCTATGCACGTGGCGAGGACGACTACGTGCTCCTGGAAGACGAGGAGCTTGATGCCGTCGCGCTGGAGAGCACGCGGACCATCGACATCGACATGTTCGTACCAGCCGACAGCATCGAGTGGATCTGGTACGACAAGCCGCACTACCTGGTGCCGGATGATCCCGTTGGCGAGGAAGCCTTCAGCGTCATCCGCGACGCGATGGAGGCAACCGGCATGGTCGGCGTGTCGCGTTTGGTGCTTTATCGGCGCGAACGGGCGGTGATGCTGGAACCGCGCGACAAGGGTATCGTGCTCTGGACTCTGCGCTACGGAGACGAGGTGCGCGATCCAGCCGACTATTTCAAAAGCATCGGCGACGGCAAAGTGGACGCCAATCTCATGAAGCTGGTGACGCGCCTGATCGACGAGCGCACGAAGCCCTGGGATCCGGATATGGTCACAGATCCGGTGCAGGCAAAGCTTCTCGACATCATCGCGGCCAAGAAGAAGGGCCGCAAACGTCCTGCCAAGGCGAAGGCTGAGACGGACACGGCGCCCAGCAATGTCATCAACATCATGGACGCTTTGAGGAAGAGCATCTCCTCCGAAGGCAAGGGGAAGAGCCGATAAGACGTCCGGCAGAGCGCTGCCGAAAAGGACGCCCTCTTCCCGTAGTGGACCTACGCCGGCAACACTCATCGTGCGCACGGCCAACCGGCTGTCAGGCTTACGCCGCTCGCTTTCGGCGTGAGCGTTGAGGTTCCAGTGGCGCGGCTGCCGCGCGGAAGCCGTCCCAGGGGGCGCGTGGGAGCGCGGCGAGGCGTGTCGGCATGTTCTCCACCGTGAAATAAGCCGGTCCGATACCGGGGCCAAGTTCGTCCCAGCTGAGCGGGGCCGACACCGCTGCGCCCGGTCGTGCGCGCGTAGAATAGGCGGCGACCGCCGTCGCACCGCGCTGGTTGCGCAGGTAGTCGACCAGAATCTTGCCGCGGCGCTTCGATTTGGTGATCGTCGAGACGTAGCGGCTTGGAGCGTCGGAGGCCATGGCGTCTGCAAGCGCCTTGGTAAAGGCCTTGACGGCCGGCCAGTCGGCCTTCGGCTTCAGCGGCGCCACCACATGAAGCCCCTTGCCGCCGGAGGTCTTGACGAATGCCGCAAGGCCGGCGTCCGACAAGCGTTGCCGGACTTCTTCGGCGGCATCGATGACCGAGAGCCAGGACACGCCCTCACCGGGATCGAGGTCCATGACGATCATGTCGGGCCGCTCCCAGTCCGTGACCGTCGAGCCCCACGGGTGAATCTCCAGCACGGCCGACTGGACGAGTCCGAGAAGACCATCGAGATCGTTGATGCTGATCAACGGTGCGTCGGAAGGGTCCTTCGGATCATTGATCAGCACGATGTTCGGGTTGAGCCCCTTCCAGGCGTGCTTCTGAAAGAACTTCTCGCCGCTAATGCCAATCGGACAGCGCAGGAGGGCGAGGGGCCGGCCGACGACATAGGGCGCCATGTGGCGCCACACATCGGCATAGTAATCGGCCAGCCCTTCTTTGGTGACGCCTTGCTCAGGCCAATAGAGGCGGTCTGGGTGAGTCAGCTTGACCGTGCGGCGCTGCGGTGGCGGTGCTTTGGCTGCCGTTTTCGGCACCTCCCGGACGATCTCGCGGGCGGCCTTGTCCTCGCGCAGACCACGGAACGACGCGTGGCGCAGGTGGCCGTCCGCCGTCCAGGCGCGAAACTCGACCTCGGCGACCAGCTCGGGCCGGACATATTTGACCTGGCGACTTTCCTCTGCCGTCAGGCGGCCGGCGAAGGGGCTCGATGTAACGCGCAGCCGTTCGAGCTTGCGGAACAGATCTTCTGCGACCGCGGCTGTGATCCCGGTCCCGACGCGGCCGACATGATGCAGTTCGTTCCCCTTATAGACGCCGAGCACGAGAGAGCCGATCGCCTTGCGCGAAACGGTCGATGGCACATAGCCGGCAACGACGAATTCCTGACGTGCCGAGCACTTGGACTTGAGCCAGCTCTTGCCGCGTCCGGCGCGATAGGGGGCATCGCGCTGCTTGGAAATGATCCCCTCCAGGCTCAGCCGGCAGGCATGACGCAGCACGATCGCGCCGCTCTCCTCGAAATGGCTGCTGTAGCGGATGATCCCGCCGCCATCCCCGATCGCCTGCTGGAGCAGGGCCTTTCGCCTGATCAGCGGCAACCCTGTCAGGTCGTAACCGTCGAGATAAAGCAGATCAAAGACATAGAACACGAAGCGATCGCTGCGGCCTTCGCTGAGATCGGCCTGTAGCGCGGAGAAATCCGATGCGCCGCTATCCGTTTCGACAACCAGCTCACCGTCGATGATGGCGGTGCCCACCGGGACCTGTTGCAGAGCTGCGACGACATCCTTGCCGAACTTCCTCGTCCAGTCGAGGCCGCTCCGCGTCAGCAGCTTGACGCGTCCCGCCTCGATGCGCGCCTGCAGGCGATAGCCGTCGAACTTGATCTCGTGCAGCCAGCGCTCGCCCGCAGGTGCCGAGGAGGCGAGCGTCGCCAGCATCGGCTGGATGAAGGCCGGCATTGCCGCCGTCTTCGCGCCCTTGATCCTCGACGGATCGGGAACGGCAACCGAAGCGGCCGCGCTCGTCTGCACTTCGGGCTTGGTGCTCGATCGCGCCTTCACCGGTTTCTTGATGCGACCCGTCTTGGAGGACCAGCCCGGGGCCTCGCCCGCGACATCGGCAATCTCGCGGCCCGTCGTCACCGACTCCGGTCGTTCTTCCAGTATGTCGATGCCGCCTTCCGGCTTGGCGAATTCGTCGTCGCCCTTGATCAGCAGCCAGTTTTCGCGCTTCTCGCGCGGCTTGCCTTGCATCCGGACCAGATGCCAGCGGCCGCCCAGCTTCTCGCCGTGGAGCTCGAAGTCGAGATGGCCCTTGGCGTAGCCTTTCTTGGCGTCGCCGATCGGCGACCAGGTGCCGCGATCCCAGAGAATGACGGTGCCGCCGCCGTATTCCCCCTTGGGGATCGTGCCCTCGAAGGTTCCATACTCCAACGGATGGTCCTCGACGTGGACGGCAAGCCGCTTCTCGCCGAGCACGAGGCTCGGCCCGCGTGTGACGGCCCAGCTCTTCAGCACGCCACCCATCTCGAGCCTGAAATCATAGTGCAGTCGGGTGGCGTCATGCTTCTGGATGACAAAGCTGTTGCCAGCCTTTGAAGCGCGGCCACCTTTCGGCTCTGACGTCTTTCTGAAATCGCGCTTCTGCCGGTAGGTCTCAAGCGCCATGATCAGCTCGCCTTCCGGCGTGGCGTCGCTGAGCGTGAAGCGGATGACGATGCGCGCTTCTTTGCCGTCTTTGACGTTGCCTTCGCTGCGGGCCGCTTGCCGCCGAGGCCGGCGCTCTCACGCAGCGCGGCCATCAGGTCGACCACCTTCTCGCGCTTTGGTGCCTTGCGCACCTCGATCTTCTTGCCTGCGAGCTTCGCCTTGACGAGATCGGCCAGTGCCGTCTCATACCGGTCGTCGAACTTCGAGGCATCGAATTTGCCCGTCTTGGTCTTGATGATGTGCTCGGCGAGCTCCAGCATCTCTCCCTTGATCTTCATCGCTGGAATGTCGCTGAAAGCCTCCTTCGCAGAGCGCACTTCATAGTCGAAGTTCAGCGTGGTGGCGATCAAGCCATCATCATGCGCACGGATCAGGACCGTGCGCATGCGGCGGAACAAGACGGTCTGCGCGATCGCGGCAACCTGCTTCTTGCGCATGCCCTCGCGGATCAGCGCGAAGGCTTCTTCCGCCATCTTGCCCGAGGGGGCGAGATAGTAGGGCTTGTCGAAATAGACGTCGTCGATGTCGCTGCAGCCGATGAAGGCGGTGACCGAAAGCGTCTTGTCACTTTCGGGGACAGCCGCGGCGACTTCGTCCGGGTCGAGAACAACATAGTCTCCCTGACCGATCTCATAGCCTTTGACCTGCTCTTCACGATCGACGGGCTTGCCGGTTTCGCTGTCGACGAACTGCCGGCGCACGCGGTGGCCGGTCGAGCGATTGATCGTGTAGAAGGCGATCCGCTCGGAGGTCGATGCGGCGGTGTACAAGGCCACAGGGCAGGTCAATTCCCTGATCTTCAGAAAGCCCTTCCAGTTCGCCCTTGGTGCCACGCGACGATCCTCACGCTACGCTCCGCAGCGCCTGGACATATCGCAGAGTCTTAGAGGACAGCGGGCGTGCGGAAACCTGAAAAATTAAACGCCAGGTGCACCCTCTTCGTTCCTTCTTGCTTGGTTGCCAACTGCCTGCCCCATGCATTGCGGTCACGTTTTCCCCGGGACGTTGCTAGGAGCACCGACATGGCCGACGTTCACCAGATCCCCGGCACGAGCCGAAATCGCGTGCGCCGCGCATAGTCGGCGTAGCCGTCGAGCTCAGCGTGCAGCAGCGCATCCTCCCAACTTGTCCGCAGGATCAGCAACGCGCCCGCCCAGGCCGCGGGGATCAGCGCCAACCAGGAGGCCAGCGCGAGCGCGAGACCAGCGAACATCATGAGCGCGCCGACATAGCCGGGATGGCGGACGATCGCATAGGGGCCGGAGCTGATAACTTGGTGGCCGCGCTCGCGCTGGATGCGCACGCCGGGCTCAAAGAAGCGGTTGACCGCCTGCGCCCATGCATTGAGGGCCATGCCGGCGCCGAGCAGGACGTAGCCGAGGACGACGATCGGGAACGGGACGGCCGACCACGACAGCCTGCCGGCGTCGAGGGTGGCAAGCGGAATCTCGGCGACCATGGCAGGCAGCATCAGCCAGAGCAGGATCTTGTCCCAGCGTTCCGTGCCGGGCTGGAAGCGGCTGCGCGCCCGATAGATGGCGGGATTGACGCGCCACAAGATGAGAGCCGACACGACAAAGGCTATGACCACGAAAGCGATGAAGAACCATCCGGGCGGCCAGTCGAGACGTCCGACGGGCACGAAAACGAGCCCAAGCAGCGCCAGCGGCAGACCGATCGCGTAGGCGATCGCGGCGCCTCGGGGCATAGGTTCGGGTTCGGTGACAGTCATTCTTGTATCCCCTGCCGGATGGCATTGCCGAGATGGCACCGTAAGAACACCGCTCTGATCTTCTGCGATAGAAGTGCTGCCGGATTCATGCTGTCGGGTACGATCGCCAGCCTCCATCCGAGCGCTGGACCAGCCGCCAAGCCCGTGCGGAGACTTGCGTACCCTTCGCCGTGCGATAAGCCGGTACATGCAGACAAAGGCCGTCGTCCGCCAAGCTCCACTCCGCGATAACCGTCACCCCGTCTCCAAACTCGACCAGACACGCCGATGCTGGTGCCATATCGTCCTCGACGACAACGCGTCCGCCTGGAAATGCATGGCTGTGCGGAAACACGAAACGCATCATCCGACCTGTCCGAAGCGGGCTCCGGCCGCAACCGCCATCATCCCTGTTGCCGCCCATCCGGGTCATCCGCCTCGGGCGGCTCCAGGAGCGAGACAAGCTCGGCAATCCGCCCAGACGGAAACGGGCGTCCCTCATTGATCAGCGCCTCGTCAGCGCTCACCCAGGCCCACGCTTCGGCAAGCTCTTCCCGAGATGCGCCGATCCGGCCGATCTCCGCAATCAGCACCTCGTCAACGGGACCGAGAATGGCCGTGATCTCTTCCTTGCGCATGTGGCACCTCCTTTCTCCTGGCTAGCTGTCTTGCAGTTGGGGACGTGGCAGGCAGAAAAAAGGGGTAAGCCGTACGACACCGGCCGAGCGAGTTGTGTGCTTCAGGATCACAGGAGGGAATATCGACGACGGTCCGTGCGCTGCCACGAAAAACGTATCAATGAAAATCCCGCGAGCGGTATCCCCGACGTCGTGACCGACCGCCGGCGTCTCGTGGATCGTGGCTGTTGTTCCTGACGTGATCGGCCCGCGCCAGCGGTGCGTTGAGGCGATCCCGGTCGCTCAGTGTGCCGAGCAGATGGCTCAAGTCGACGAGGCGCTGCGCGACCACATGGATGACGATGCCTTCCCGCTGCAGCGGACCCTCGACGCCGAGCAGGCTCCCGGAGAGCACGACGCGGCGGTATTTCTCGAACACTTTCGGCCAGACGATGATGTTGGCAATGCCGGTCTCGTCCTCGAGCGTCGCGAAGATCACGCCGCTCGCCGTCCCCGGCCGCTGCCGCACCAGCACCAGGCCCGCGACCTTTAGCCGGCGGTTGTTCGGCCGCGTGGTGAGCTCCTCGCAGCGTACGCAGCCCATCTGCGCCATGTCGTGGCGCAGGAGTGCCATCGGATGCGCCTTCAGGGAAAGCTGCAGGGTCTGATAGTCCTCGACCACATGCTCCCCAAGCGACATCGGCGTGAGATCGGCATCGGGCTCGTCGAACACCTCGTCTTCGCCGAGCGCCGCGAACAGCGGCAGGGGTGGTGCCGCCGGCAGGGCCTTGATGTCCCACAGCGCCGTGCGGCGATCGAAGCCGACCGATCGGAACGCATCGGCATTGGCGAGATGCTCCAGGGCGGCCGCGCACAGACTGGCGCGGCGCCAGAGTTGGCGGATGTCGGCATAGCCGTTGCCACGCGCCGCGATTAGTTTCTCAGCATCGGCGGTGTTGAGCCCTGAGACCTGGCGCAGGCCGATACGGAGCGCGAACCGGTCCTGTGTCTCGGGTGCAGGCTCGAGCGTGCAGTCTGGCTCGGAGTGATTGATGTCGACCGGCAGCACCGTCACGCCATGGTCACGCGCGTCGCGCACGATCTGTGCCGGCGCGTAGAAGCCCATGGGTTGTGAGTTGAGCAGCGCGCAGGCGAACGCCGCCGGATAGTGCCTCTTGATCCACGCCGAGACGTAAGCAAGCTGCGCGAAGCTCGCGGCATGACTCTCGGGAAAGCCGTACTCGCCGAAGCCCTCGATCTGATTGAAGCAGCGCTCGGCGAAGCCCGGCTCGTAGCCATTGCGCGCCATGCCGGCGATGAACTTCTCGCGGAAGGTGTGAATGGTGCCGGTATGGCGGAACGTCGCCATGGCGCGGCGCAGGCCGTCGGCCTCATCGGGCGAGAAACCCGCGGCCACGATGGCGATCTTCATCGCCTGCTCCTGGAACAGCGGCACGCCGAGCGTTTTGCCGAGCACGTCTTTGAGCGCCGGCGAGGCATAGGTGACGGCCTCCTCGCCCGTGCGGCGGCGCAGGTATGGATGCACCATGTCGCCCTGGATCGGGCCGGGCCGCACGATCGCGACTTCGATCACGAGATCGTAGAAGCAGCGCGGCTTCAGGCGCGGCAGCATGGTCATCTGCGCCCGGCTCTCCACCTGGAACACGCCGACCGAATCGGCCTGGCACAGCATCTCGTAGACGGCAGGATCATCGCGCGGCACCGAGGCCAGATCGAAGTCCTTGGCGTAGTGGTCCCGGATCAGATCGAAGGCCTTGCGGATGCAGGTCAGCATACCGAGCGCCAGCACATCGACCTTCATCAGGCCGACGGCCTGCAGGTCGTCCTTGTCCCACTCGATCACCGTGCGGTCGACCATCGCCGCGTTCTCGATGGGGACGAGATCCGCGAGTGGCCGCCGAGTCATAACGAAGCCGCCGACGTGCTGTGACAGATGCCGCGGGAAACCCACGAGCTCCTGCGCCAGTGCCAGGGTCATGGCGAGCCGGCCCTCGGTCGGATCAAGATCCAGCTCGCCGACCTGCTTGCTGGTGACGACCTGGCTGCTCCAGCCCCAGATGCCCTTGGCAAGGCCGCTCACCACATCCTCGGACAGCCCCATGGCCTTGCCGACCTCACGCACGGCCGAGCGCGCGCGGTAGCGGATCACGGTCGCGGCGAGACCGGCCCGCTCCCGCGTGTATTTGCCATAGATGTATTGGATCACCTCCTCGCGCCGCTCGTGCTCGAAGTCGACGTCGATGTCCGGCGGCTCGTTGCGGGCTGCCGAGATGAAACGCTCGAACAGGAGATCGTGCTGCGCCGGGTCGACGGCGGTGACGCAGAGGCAGTAGCACACCGAGCTGTTGGCCGCCGAGCCGCGCCCCTGGCATAGAATCTCCTTGCTGCGTGCGAAGCGGACGATGTCATGCACGGTCAGGAAGTAGGGCGCATACTCGAGCTCGGCGATCAGCGCCAGCTCGCGCGTGACATTGGCGCGCACCTTGTCGGGCACACCATCGGGATAGCGCTCGCGGGCGCCGATCCACGTCAGGTGCTCGAGCTCCTGCTGCGGTGTGCGGCCCTCCGTCGTCAGCTCGACCGGATATTCGTAGCGCAGCTCGTCGAGAGAGAAACGGCATCGTTCGGCGATCTCGATCGTGCGCGCCAGTGCATCGGGAAATCCTTCGAACAGCAGCGCCATCTGCGCGGGCGACTTGAGATACTGCTCGGCATTGGGCGAGAGCCGCAGGCCCGCATTGTCGATCGTGACGTGCTCGCGGATGCAGGTCAGGATGTCGTGCAGCTGCTTGCGCGCAGGGTCGTGGTACTGCGCGTCGTTGGTGGCGACCAGCGGCGTGCCGCAGCGCTGCGCGAGCTCGGCAAAGAGCGCGAGGCGGCGGCGGTCGTCGCCGCTGAGGCGATGCGTGCCGGCCAGATACGCCGCGCCGGGAAAGATCTCGGTGAGCTTCGGCAGAAAGGACGCAAAGCTGTCGCTGTCGTTCGATGGAAAAGGGAACCTGCTCTCCGGCGGCAGCGCGATCGCGATTTGGCCTTCCGCATGCGCGCGCACGTCCGCGAGTGTCAGGTGACATTCGCTCTTCGGCGCCCGTCGCCGGCCGACCGTGATCAGCTGCGAAAGCCGGCCGTAGGCCTCCCGGTCGGTCGGATAGAGCAGCAGGCTCGGCGCGTCCTGCAGATCGATGCGCGCGCCGACGACGAGCTTGAGCTTGGCCTCCTTGGCGGCGACATGCGCCCGCACGATGCCGGCCAGCGTGTTGCGGTCGGTGACGGCGATCGCGCGGTGGCCGAGCCTGGCCGCGGTAGCGACCAACTCGTGGGCGTGCGAGGCGCCACGCAGGAAGCTGAAATTGCTCGTGATTTGCAGCTCGGCGTAGTCGGGACGCGACATAACAAAGTTCCTGGGAGCCCACCAGGGGCGGCGCAGGGGAGCCGTTTAGGAACAAACTAAGAACATTGTCAATGACGTCATCGCTGTCACGTTATGGCCAGCGCGGTCTGAAACGTCCGCTATAGACTTGTTATATCCGACGTTTCGTAGCATTCTCTGCCGCATGAGACCGCCCATGGACAGCCAGCCGGAACGCGCTGCCATCCTTCTCGCGCAGAAGGGCATGGCGCGGCATGCCGAGTTCGTCAAAGCGGGCATCGCCCCCTCGACCATCACCCGGATGATCCGGGACGGGCGCATCGTCCGCCTGTCGCGCGGCCTCTATCAGCTCGCCGACGCGCCGCTCGAGACCCATCATACCCTGGCGCAGGCGGCCAAGCTCGTGCCCCGCGGCATCATCTGCCTGGTCTCGGCCCTGGCCTTCCACGAGCTGACCGATACCATCTCGCCGCGTGTCTGGATGGCGATCGGAGCGAAAGACCGGCGGCCCATCATCCGGCGTCCGGCCATTCAGTTCGTGCGTTTCAGCGGTGCGCTGCTCCGGTCAGGCATCGACACGCACCTGATCGAGGGCGTGCCCGTGCGCATCACCAATCCGGCGCGGACGGTCGTCGACCTCTTCCGCTACCGGCAAAGTGCCGGCCGCCGCTACCAGAAGAGCCCCGGCCTCAATCCGGCGCTCGAAGGTCTCCGAGAGGTACTGCGCCAGCGCAAGGCATCGCCGGCAGAGATCGCGCGCTATGCCGAGGAAGCCGGCGTGTGGAAAGTCGTGCAGCCTTATCTGGAGGCGATGACCGCCGATGCCTAAGGCTGTGCGCAACATCGGCGCCTCCGTCCGCGCACGCTTGCGCAACATCGCAGCCGATCGCAATCAGCCCTTCGAGCTGCTGCTGACGCGCTATGTGCTCGAACGGTTGCTCTATCGTCTCGTCCAGACGCCGCACAAGGATCGCTTCGTGCTCAAGGGCGCGATGCTCATGACAGCCTGGTTCAACGATCCTCTGCGCCCGACCAGGGATGTCGACCTGCTGGGTTTCGGCGATGCTGACCCGGATGCCATGTTGGCAGTATTCCGCGACGTCTGTGCGGTCGAGGCGGCGGATGGCGTCATGCTCGATGCCGACGCATTGGAAGTTGATCAAATCCGGGACGAGATGGAGTACGGCGGCCTGCGCGTCAAAACCAATGCCACGGTCGACGGCGCCCGCGTCCGGGTCGTGGTCGACATCGGTTTCGGCGACGCTGTCGAGGCTGCCGAACTGGAGCTCCCGGTCCTGCTCGACCAGCCACCGCCGAGGATGCGCGCTTATCCACGCGAGAGCGTTATCGCCGAGAAGTTCCACGCCATGGTGCTGCTCGGCCGGGCCAACACCCGCATGAAGGATTTCTACGACATCTGGGTGCTGGCACGGTCTCACGACTTTGACGGTGACGCCCTGGCACAGGCGCTGGCGGCGACCTTTGCCCGTCGCAAGACGGAAATACCGGCAGAGCCGCCCGATGCCCTCACACAGGCCTTCGCCAAGGACCCGACCAAGGTCCAGCAATGGGAGGCGTTTGTCGATCTCCTCGATGCGGCGCCAGGCCCGCTCGGCAAGGTTGTCGATGAGTTGACATCGTTTCTGATGCCGCACGCAGAGGCGGCGCGGAATCTCTCCGGCCGATCTGCATCGGGTTAGTTAGTTAGTTTGTTTGTTTGTTCTAACAAACGAGAGATCCGCCGCTTGCGCCACTTCCGTCTCCTGGTGCTTCTTGCTTGGGATTAGCTTGGCGCCTCGCGGCCGCC
>JAFAFW010000039.1 GCA_023423275.1 Pseudomonadota bacterium | reverse complement strand
CTGGGAAAATTCCCACGCGTTACTCACCCGTCTGCCACTCTGTATTGCTACAGCGTTCGACTTGCATGTGTTAGGCCTGCCGCCAGCGTTCGTTCTGAGCCAGGATCAAACTCTCAAGTTGAAGAGTAAGATTCTGGACGGCTTGGAGGGAATCTTCTCCAAGGATCTACTGCGTAACGGGCACCTTCACAACAAAGACGCGCTCACACGAAGGTTTCCCTTCGTCGTGCGCATCCATGGTGATGGCTGAAACGCAGAGTTCGCCAGAGTCTCGTATGACCTTAGTCATCCTTGCGGATGGCTTCAGGTCGGCTAGGACTCCGCCGCCTGCGTTTCCCTTTCTTCACGATCAACTTGTCAAAGAGCAAACCCGAGGTCGCACAACACTTAGGCCTCATTTAAGGGCCAGTCGAGACAACGAGATCCTTTCCGGTTAAACTTCCCGGCTAAGGACCGCGGATCAAGAGCAGAAGTGTCGCGCCCACATCGGGCGGCGAGGCGTCAGTGCCTCGCGACAAGGGTGTTTCTACAGAACCCCCCTCCCCGTGTCAACACCTCAGGTTAAAAAAGTTCAGAAAATCTCGCCGTGCCCCTCGGAGGCCCGCATTTGCGGCTCTGAGCGGCTGTTCAAGCGGCACCCCAGGGCCCGCTACCCAGCTTGCCGCGGAGCAATCGAGATCTCCGCGCGCACTGCGATCACGCCTCGCGTTTGATGCGGACAATCATCTCAAAACGACTCGTTTGCCGCGATCTTGCCTTGAGAATACAGCACCATGTGACAGGCGTATGAGGCGATTGACTTGCACGTCGGCGAACCACAAGTTTGCAGCAGGCAAGTTGTCGTCCGGCGTTTGGGGACCGAGAGCCGGACCGGCGTCTTAATTGCTGGGACAGGGCTTCAGCCAGTTGGGGGATGAACGCGCGTGTTGGATCGGCGGCGCCACGCACCTGTCGGCCGCATTCGCACCGTGCGCCCGGGACACCGGACGCAAGGCCTGCCGCATGTTTACCGCGGCCGCGCGCGGCGCGCCCTGCCCGACATCTACGATCGAGACCATGGCGAAACCCGTCGCGGCGGTTTCCGGTGGCTGCTCAGCACGTGTCTCGCCGCGACAGTCGGTGCCGTGGCCATTGGCGCTGCGATCTTTGGTTCGCTTGAAAGCATCCACACCCGGAATGGCGTGATCCCGGCGCTGGAGAAGTTCCGCGAGGCGGGGCTGACCTCCCCGATCCCGCCGCCGCGGATGCCGGATGGCCTGAACTGGAGCTTGCCGAAGTCCGACAAGTTGCAAATTACGGCGGGGGCCCTGGCCGCGACCCATATCATTCACGAACAGGTCCAGGTCCGCCGCGATAATCGGCCATTCATCCAGATCCGGCCCTACATGCGCATTGTCGCGCGATTGGCCGAGGTTCCGTCAAACCAGACCCAGACCGTTCCCGCGTTCAATCCGTTCAAACTCTACGCGACGACCTCCCAGGATCAGGGTGAGGGCGAAGGCAGCGTTTCGGCCAATGGCTCCGACGTCGCAGTGCAGGTCCTCGAGCTGCTCGGGGGGATCTTGCCCAGCGAAGACGGGCAGGAGCTGGAAACGCAGGAAGTGGCGGAACTCGTGGCCCGTGCGCAGGAAGATGAAACCAGCGCCACAGCAATGCGCCCGAGCTTCGAACCGGAAGGAGGCGACGGACCGGCAAATGCCGACGTATCGCCGGCCGCGAGCGAAGATAAGCCGAATGCGCCCGCAGCCCTCGCTGCGGCACCGAATACGACCCTGCTCACGAAATCCGTTTCGAACTCGGATGAGCCAGACGATCTGGAAGAGACCGAAGTCAGGGTGATCCGCGCTGCGCGTGGCGATACGCTCGTCAGAATTCTGCAAAAGCTCGGTGCCGACGGATGGCAAGCGCGCGCGATGCAGGAAGCCGCCAAATCCATGTTTCCGGAGCGTTCCCTCACGCCCGGTCATGAAGTCCACGTCACATTGGTGCCGTCGCTTGCAAATCCGGACAAGTCCGAACCCGCGCGCTTCAGCGTGTTCTCCGAAGGCCATGAACACAAGGTTACGGTTTATCGCGATGCAGCCGGCGAATTTGTCGCCACCTCGACACCCTTTGATGCCAAAGTCGCCCGCGCAGCGCTTGGCGAGAGCGATAAGCCCCAATCGGCCAGCCTTTACGCCAGCCTTTATTATTCGGCGATGATGCAGAAAGTCCCGTCGGAAACAATTCTCCAGATCCTCCGCATTCATGCCTACGAAACGGATTTCCGGCGCCGGATCCGCCATGGGGATTCCGTGGATCTGTTTTTCGATGTGAAAGAGGATGCAGGCCCGGATAGCACGCCCGGCGAATTGCTTTTTGCCGCTCTTTCAACAGGAGGGGAGACACATCGCTTCTGGCGTTTCCGCACACCCGACGGCGTCGTCGATTATTATGACGAATTCGGAAGCAACTCGAAGAAGTTCCTCATGCGGCGGCCCGTACGCGGTGAATCGGTGCGTCTCACATCCGGCTACGGAATGCGGACACATCCCGTTTTGAACGTGCCGATCATGCATGGCGGCGTCGATTGGGCATCGCCCGTCGGCACGCCCATCCTGGCTGCCGGCAATGGCATTGTCGAAGAAGCCGGACGAAAAGGCACGTACGGCAATTACGTGCGCATCCGACATAGCAACGGTTATCAGACGAGCTATGCGCACATGTCACGTGTCGAGAAAGATCTGCACGCCGGGCAAAAAATCCAGCAGGGGAATGTCATCGGATATGTCGGCTGCACCGGATTGTGTTCAGGACCGCATTTGCATTACGAAGTCCTGGTCAATAACCGTCGTGTCGATCCGCTGCAAATCCAGGTTCCGCGCGCACGCCAGTTGACCGGCCGGCAGCATGCTGACTTCCAGAAGGAACGCGCCCGGATCGATGATTTGATGCGGCGCGCGCCGGTCCTCACTGCGAGCCGCTGATTAAGAGTCAGCGGCTAATCGCATCGTTATCCAAGATCTCCCATTCTAAAAAAAAAAGGCACGACCGAACAGCCGTCGGTCGTGCCGTGATTCATCGCGCGCGGGTCAGGCGGCGGCTTTGACCGCCTGACCGTTGATGACGAGATTTCCATCGCGCACGCCGATGTGCACGGTTTCGCCATCATGAATATGACCGGCCAGGAGTTGCTCTGCGAGCGGGTCCTGGATATGCTTCTGGATCACACGTTTCAGCGGACGCGCGCCATAAGCCGGATCGTAACCGCGATTGGCCAGCCAAGTGCGTGCCTGCTCGTCGAGTTCGATTTTGATCTTCCGCTCCGCCAGCAGCTTCTGCAGCCGTTCAAGCTGGATATCGACGATCGACGCCATGTCCTCCCGCCGCAGGCGGTGGAAGATCAGGATCTCGTCAATCCGATTCAGGAATTCCGGCCGGAACTTTGTCTTGACCTCCGCCATGACGTAGTTCTTTGCATCCGCCATGTCCTCCCCGTCCTTCAGCGCGACGAGATACTCCGCGCCGATGTTCGAGGTCATGATCAGCAGCGTGTTCTTGAAATCGACCGTGCGGCCCTGCCCGTCTGTCAATCTGCCGTCATCCAGCACTTGGAGCAACACGTTGAAGACATCGGGGTGCGCCTTCTCGACTTCATCGAACAGCACAACCTGATACGGCCTGCGCCGCACGGCTTCGGTCAGCGCGCCGCCCTCTTCGTAGCCGACGTAGCCCGGCGGGGCGCCGATCAAGCGCGCCACGGAGTGCTTCTCCATGTACTCGCTCATATCGATGCGCACCATCGCGCTCTCATCGTCGAACAGGAACGCAGCCAGCGCCTTGGTCAGCTCGGTTTTGCCGACGCCGGTCGGCCCCAGGAACATGAACGAGCCGATTGGCCGGTTCGGATCCTGCAAGCCAGCACGCGCGCGGCGGACCGCCGTCGAGACAGCCTCGACAGCCTCCTTCTGGCCGATCACACGCCGCGCCAACGCGACTTCCATTTGCAGCAGCTTGTCGCGTTCGCCTTCCAGCATCTTGTCGACCGGCACGCCCGTCCACCGCGACACGACCTGTGCCACGTGGTTGGACGTCACGGCTTCTTCGAGGAACTCGCCCTTATCGCCCTTCGCCTCAAGTTCTGAGAGTTCCTTCTCCAGCTTGGGGATCACGGCATAGGTGAGTTCACCCGCCTGCTGATATTCGCCGCGGCGCTGCGCCTGCGCGAGATCGTTGCGGGCCTTGTCCAAGTCCGCTTTGATCTGAGCCGCCTTGCCGAGCTTGTCCTTCTCGGACTGCCAACGCACCGTGAGCTGGTTCGACTTTTCTTCCAGTTCGCTGAGTTCTGCTTCGAGCTTCTGCAAACGATCCTTGGACGCTGCGTCGGTCTCTTTCTTGAGCGCCTCCGCCTCGATCTTCGAGCGAATGATTTCGCGATCGAGCGAATCCAGTTCCTCAGGCTTCGAATCCACCTGCATCCTCAGGCGCGAGGCTGCCTCGTCGACCAGGTCGATGGCCTTATCCGGCAGGAAGCGATCCGTGATGTAGCGGTTGGACAACGTCGCCGCAGCCACCAGCGCCGAGTCCGAGATCCGGACTTTGTGATGCTGCTCGTAACGCTCCTTGAGACCGCGCAGGATCGAGATCGTATCCTCGACCGTCGGCTCCTCTACGAACACCGGCTGGAAGCGCCGCGCGAGCGCCGCATCCTTTTCGATGTGCTTGCGGTATTCATCGAGCGTGGTCGCGCCAATGCAGTGCAGCTCACCGCGGGCGAGTGCAGGCTTCAGCAGGTTCGATGCATCCATCGCGCCTTCCGACTTGCCGGCGCCGACGATGGTATGCAGCTCGTCGATGAACAGCACGATGCCGCCGGCCGCCGCCTGCACTTCCTGCAGGACGGATTTCAGACGCTCTTCAAACTCACCGCGATACTTCGCGCCAGCAACCAGCGCGCCCATGTCGAGCGCGAGCAGTTTCTTGTCCTTGAGGCTCTCAGGTACGTCGCCCTTGATGATGCGCTGCGCCAAGCCTTCGGCAATCGCCGTTTTACCAACGCCGGGCTCGCCGATCAGGACCGGATTGTTCTTGGTACGCCGTGACAGCACCTGCATGGTGCGACGGATCTCTTCGTCACGACCGATCACTGGATCGATTTTGCCTTCGGCAGCCGCTTCCGTGAGATCGCGCGCGTACCGCTTCAAGGCATCGTAAGCCTGCTCGGCCGACGCGCTATCCGCCGTGCGCCCCTTGCGCAACTCATTGATGGCCTGATTGAGCGCTTCCGGCGTGATGCCGGCATCCGCCAGAATGCGTCCGGCCTCCGAACCCTTTTCAAGAGCCAGGGCCAAAAACAGGCGCTCGGCGGTAACGAACTTGTCGCCCGCTTTCTCGGCGATCTGTTCGGCCTTGTCGAAGACGCGCGCCAGTTCCGGCGCCATGTAAAGCTGCCCGGCTCCGCCACCGGAGACTTTCGGGCGTTTGGCAAGCGCCCGCTCGACAGCAGCCAGTGCTTCTTTCGGACGTCCGCCTGCGCGGGTTGCGAGACCGGATGCCAAGCCCTCCTCGTCATCGAGCAGGACTTTCAGAAGATGTTCGGGTGAAAACTGCTGATGGCCTTCGCGGAGCGCGAGGTTCTGCGCCGACTGCACGAAGCCCTTGGAGCGGTCGGTATACTTCTCAACGTTCATTCGTTCTTCCTCCTTCGCGCGGCCAGCCGCCACATGGCACGGTCTGAACGCCGGTACGTCAGGAATGTTGCAACGGCATTGATCTGGGCCCCAAAGGCACCCCCCAACCCGTCATGGCTGATATAGGGTTGCCGCGGTCCTCAAAAAGGGGGCATCCTCCTTGCGCTGCAAAAATCATCCGTCGTGGAACGCTCGATGTCCGATAGCATTGGCCCCCGGATCGCCAGCTTGTATCGCTATCCGGTCAAAGGGCTGTCACCGGAACCCCTGGACCGCGTCACTCTCACGACCAGCGAGACAGTCCCGTTCGACCGGGCCTATGCCATCGAGAACGGTCCAGGCCGTTTCGATCCCACCCAGCCGCGCCATTTGCCCAAGATCAATTTCCTGATGCTGATGCGCGATGAACGCCTGGCTGCCCTCCAGACCCGTTTCGATGACACGACGCATGATCTGACCATCATGCGGGATGGTAAGCAGGTTGCGCGCGGCAACCTGAAGACAACCATCGGACGACAGATGATCGAGCAGTTCATGGCCGCGTTCATGTCTGCGTCCCTTCGTGGTCCGCCCAAGATCGTCTTCGCACCGGGACACAGCTTTTCCGATGTTGCGGCCAAGTGCCTTCACATCGTCAATCTTGCAACAGTGCGCGACGTCGAGCGCGTCATCGGCCGCCCCGTCGCTCCGCTGCGGTTCCGCGCCAATGTCTATCTGGAAGGTCTGGAGCCCTGGGAAGAGTTTTCCTGGCTCGAACGCAATGTGGAGATCGGGGAGACCCGGCTTGCGGTCTACAAGCGCACGCAGCGATGCGATGCGACCAACGTCGATCCAGCCACCGCCGCCCGCGACATGGCAATCCCAGCCACGCTGCTGCGCAACTGGGGACACTCCGATCTTGGCGTCTATGCGAAGGTGGTGAGGGGCGGAACGATCAGCACTGACGATCCTGTCCCCGTTCCGGAGGCCTAAGGCGGCCTCCAGAGGGCTTTATCCTGCCGTGAATCTCAGGCCGACGTGCTGTCGCCGTCGGTTTCCTCGGCGGCGCCGTTGGGCGCGCCGGCATCCTCGCTCGGCGGCGGTGCTTCACGACGCCGGCGAACCGGCCTGCGTAGAAACTCTGGCTGCTCGTGATTGGTGGCTGCAAACCGCTCGCGCCGGCGCGGTGGCGCTTCGGAACGCGGTGCGGGCTGCGGCGCATCCATTGCAGGCTGTTCAGCAGAAGGCTGAGGTTGCTGTTGCGGTTGGGCCTGCGGCTGCATCGTCTGGGCCGGGCGCTCGCCATTCTGGCTCGAACGATCATGATACCGCTCACGCATGCCACGGCCCTGATCGTGATGCTGCCGATGCGGACGGTCGTCGGAATAGCGTTGCGGACGATCGTCATAGCGCGGCTGTCCGGACGGACGCGGTTGCGGCTCATGTCCGCGCATTTGCGGGTTGAAGCTCTCGGCCTCGTCCCCGTCGTCGTCACCGAACTCATCGCCTTCACCGGCTTCGCGATGACGGCCATTGCCATTCACGGCTTCGCCCGACTGCTGCATCGTCTGTTCGCGGAAGGCCATGATGATGCGGTTGTAGTGTTCTGCGTGTTGCAGATAATTCTCAGCCAGAACAGGGTCTCCAGACGACTGGGCATCGCGTGCCAGAGACATGTACTTCTCGGCGATGTGCGAGGGGGTACCCCGGATTTTGACGTCGGGGCCGTTGGATTCGAAGCTGCGCGTCAGAGGATTGTGGTGCGGACCCTTACCGCCACCGCCATTGCGATTCCGACCGCGGCCTCGCCTGTTCTGCTGTCCCTGCCTCATGGGCTCCATTCTCGTACTTCTTCAGATGACAACTACTGTAACCTCGACCTGACGGTGGCCATTCCGGCCCCGATCATTACCCGTCGCATCGACACATGTCAGTTTTACTCGATGCGTGGGCTTCTGAGCGCAGATCGGACCCGTCACGCGCACAGCCGCACTGTCTTTATTCTTTGGGTTCAGACACTCACGAAAAGGTCGCCAACTATTCCAAAAGGGAAAAGGCGCGTTTCACGAAACGGCGCTGCCAACTATGGCTGCCAGTCGATTGACCGGTACCCGCAACGAGCACCTCGACCGTTTCGCTCGGTTGACTAGCGCCCGCGTGGGACAGCCCTGGACCTTGGACTGCACTTATGCGCTTGCGCTTCATTCCGCCTGTTCCGGACATTAGCTCGGACTCCCGGAACTTCCAAGAGGTTTTCTTGATCCGTTCAATGGCGTGCCTTCCATGCCACACACCTGTCAACCCCATTTAAATCACGAAAGACCCGCACCAAAGGTGTAGCCGGCGCTGAAGCCACGTCCGTAAGTAATGTCTTAACCAAATCCGCCTGCCCGGCTCCGACCTCGAAAATCGCCCATCCTTCCGGAACGACGCGCAGCAGGCCGGCTGCAATCTCTCTATAGACATCCAGTCCGTCACAACCACCATCGAGCGCTGATCTTGGGTCGTGATCCCGGACTTCAGGCTCCAGAGAGGCAATGTCGCCCGTTGGGATGTAGGGCGGGTTGGCAATCAGCAGATCGAACGGCCCGTCGAGGCCCTCGAGTGAACGCGATACGGACCATTCCGCTCGTTCCGTAACGCCATGTGCCGATGCATTCCCCTTCGCCAACAGCAACGCCTCCGGGTCGATATCAGTTCCCAATCCGGCCGCGTGCGGCAACTCGGCCAGCAGCGTCACCAGCAGACACCCCGATCCCGTTCCGATATCGACGATCCGCAGCCTCGCATCCCGATTGGCCCCATCCTCCGCGAGAAGTTCCAGCGCCGCGTCGATCAGGGTCTCGCTGTCGGGCCGCGGATCCAGTGTCGACGGCGAGATCGCAAACTCCCGCCCGTAGAATGCACGGTGCCCCAGAATGCGCGAGACCGGCTCGCGGCGTCTGCGGCGGCGGACGAAATCATGAACCCGCTCGATCTGCGGCCCGCTCAGTATGACATCCGGACGGGCAAGAAGCTGAACGCGATCCATTCCCGTCGCGGCCGAGACCAGAATTCGTGCATCACGTGCCGGACCCTCGACGCCGGCATTGCTCAGTTCTGCCGTCGCCCACGCAATCGCGGCATCGGCGGTTCGTCCATCGCTCTCAGGCGGCATCGTGTGCATTGGCCGCAGCCAGCAAGGTCGTCTGATGGTCGGTCGTGAGCGCATCGATCAGCTCGTCGAGCCCTTCGCCCTCCAGCACGACGTCGAGTTTATGCAACGTCAAATTGATGCGGTGGTCGGTGACGCGTCCTTGAGGAAAATTATAGGTCCGGATGCGCTGTGAGCGATCACCCGAGCCGACCTGGCCTTTGCGTTGCGCGGCGCGTTCATCGGCGGTGCGCTGGCGTTCCATCTCGAAAATGCGCGAGCGCAGCACCTGCATCGCCAGCCGGCGGTTCTGATGCTGGGACTTTTCCGCCGACACGACCACGATTCCGGTTGGAATATGCGTGATGCGGACCGCCGAGTCGGTTTTGTTGACGTGCTGGCCACCGGCGCCACCCGCGCGCATCGTATCGATCCGGATGTCTTCCGCTTTGATATCGATGTCGACATCTTCCGGCTCGGGCAGCACCGCCACGGTTGCCGCGGAAGTGTGAATCCGTCCGCTGGCCTCGGTGGCCGGCACCCGCTGCACGCGATGCACACCGGACTCGAACTTCAGACGTGCAAAAACGCCCTGCCCCGAGATCGAGGCCACCACTTCCTTCAATCCGCCCAGGTCGTTCTCCGACATGGAGATAACCTGCGTCTTCCAGCCTTTGAGATCGGCATAGCGCTGGTACATGCGGAACAGGTCCGCCGCGAACAACGCCGCCTCGTCGCCGCCCGTTCCGGCCCGCACTTCGACGATCGCGCTGAGATCGTCGGCGGCATCCTTGGGAAGCAGCAGCAGCCGGAGCTTTTCTTCCAGATCGGCAAGCTTTGGCTTCAGTTCCTCGATTTCCTGCTCGGCCAGCGTCACCATGTCCCTGCCAGAGGTTGCATCGGCAGCGAGTGCGGTCAGGTCGGCCAGCTCGCCTTCGGCGGTCTGCAGAGATCGGATCGCCGTAACGACCGGCGTCAGATCGGAGAATTCCTTGCTCAGCTTGGCATAGGCCGCCTGACCCACGCCCTGGCTCAGCTCAGCCTGCAGCGATTCCCATCGCGCGATGAGCTTCTCGAATTTCTCTTCTGTATCCGAACTCATTGGATTGATCTCGTCGCCCGGTTAGCGGCTGCGGCCGCCAGTGCCCGCGATAGATCGGATACCGCGAGCGATTCCGTCAAGCCCGCGAAGCGTCATGACAGCTCGATCCCCTCAGCTGTGGCGAACCGCAACAGATCCTCGCGGACCTTGCCGCTGCGGCTCTCAAGCAGGTCCTCCAGCAGCACGGCTAAGCGACCCGCATGCAGCGACAGGATCATCGACTTGACCGGGCCGATCGAGGCAGGAGACATCGAAATGGCGCGGAAACCCAGCCCGATCAAGGCCATCGCCTCCAGTGGGCGGCCTGCCATCTCGCCGCACAGCGTCACCGGCACATCGTGGCGTGCGCCCGCTTGAACGATCTGCCTCAGGACACGCAGCGACGCCACCGAAAGGGAATCGTAGCGATGCGACACCCGGCTGTTGGAGCGGTCGGCCGCATACAGAAACTGCATCAGATCGTTGCTACCGACCGAAACGAAATCGACCAGAGGCATCAGGGCGTCCAGCTCATAGAGCAGGCTCGGCACCTCCACCATCACCCCGATGCGGAGCCGGGATGGCGGCGGCATCCCGCGCGCCTGCAACAACTGAACCTCCCGCGCGATCAGAGCCTTGGCCGCCTCGACCTCCGAGACGACTGAGACCATCGGGATCATCACACTGAGCTCACGCCCGTTGGCGGCACGCAAAAGTGCCTGGATCTGGATGCGAAACAGGGCCGATCGATCGAGCGACATGCGAATCGCGCGCCAACCGAGGGCAGGGTTCTCCTCCTTCGGATGACGCATATAGGGAAGGATCTTGTCGCCACCGATGTCGAGACTGCGGAATACCACGGGCTTGCTACCCGCCTCATCCAGAATCTGCCGATAGGTTTCCGTCTGCCGGTCGCGGCGCGGAAATGTCGAGGCGATCATGAATTGCAGCTCGGTGCGAAACAGGCCGATGCCGTGTGCACCGGACTCGGCCAGGTGCGGCATGTCGACCAGAAGCCCGGCGTTGACATGCAAGGCAATTCTGGCGCCGTCCTTGGTCACGGTCGGGCGATCGCGCAGAGCCCGGTACTGGCGCTGCCGGCGGGCCCGGAAGCGGACCTTGTCGGAATAGGCGGCCACCACCTCGCCCGAAGGCCGCAGATGCACGTCCCCGGTCTCCGCGTCCACGATCACCGGATCGCCGGTGGTGACGCGCTCAATGATCCCCATCGCCTGGCCGATAGCCGGAAGACCCAGTGCTTTCGCCACGATACCCACGTGGCTCTGCCCGGTGCCGTCCTCGATCACCAGGGCGCGCATCCGCGAGCGGTCGTAATCCAGCAGTTCCGCAGGTCCCATCGTGCGGGCAATCAGGATGGTATCGGCCGGAAGCTCCAGTCCCTCCCGCGCCGCCGTCGTGCGCCCGGCAAGAATGCGCAGCAGCCGGTCCGACAGATCGTCCAGATCGCGCAGGCGCTCGCGCCAGTACGGATCGTTCTGCCGCAACATGCGGGTCCGCGTCGCGTTGTGCACGCGCTCGACAGCGGCTTCCGCCGTCAGCCCCTCCCGGATGGCTGCGTCCATCCGGCGGACCCAGCCCCGATCATTGGCGAACATCCGATAGGCTTCGAGCACCTCCCGGTGGTCGCCAGCCTGCGACAACGATTCCGTGCTGAGCAACTCGTCAAGCCCGGTGCGCAAGGCATGAACGGCGTTTTCGAGACGCTCGAGCTCCTGGCCCACATCTTCAGCCAGAAGCTTGGTGACGACCACGCGCGGCTCATGCAGCACGACGTGGCCGAGGGCGATTCCGTCGGAAATCGGCTCGCCTTTGACCACACCGGTGAGTGAGCGGCCGATCTCGGCCGCCGCGCCCGCGCCTGCCACATCTCCGGACAGCAGATGCTCGGCCACCACCATTGCCGTGGTGAGAAGGACTTCGACATCCTCGTCGGAATATTCGCGTCGGGTCCGGTTCTGCACCACCAGAACACCCAACACGGTGCCGCCGCGCAAAATCGGCACCGCCAGCAGCGAGTGATAGATTTCTTCGCCCGTCTCGGGCCGATACGAGAAGGCCGGATGCAATTGCGCGTCCGGCTCGTTCACCGGCACGCCGAGTTCCGCACAGCGGCCGACGAGGCCCTCCGCGCGCTTCATGCGAGTGCTGTGCACGGCTTCCTTGTTCAAGCCTTCGGTGGCGAACAGCTCCAGCGAGCCATCCTGCCGCTTCAGGTAGATCGAGCAGACTTCGGCGACCATCAGGCCGGAAATCTGACGCACGATCTTGTCGAGCCGCGATTGGCCATCGCCGGGCTCGGCCATGATTTCCCGAAGGCGCCGCATGATGACACGCAGCGCCGGTTCGGTCTGTAATGTGCGCGGATCGTCTCCGCGTCGCGTCT
>JAFAFW010000061.1 GCA_023423275.1 Pseudomonadota bacterium | reverse complement strand
GGGCTTCATAAACTTTTGGCATGTTGTCGCGTGGGAACTGAATATCCACGACGGCGCCGATGCACTGAACGATGGTACCGTTACTCATGTCGATTCCTTACTTAATAACGATTGAAAGATGCCGGTTGGTGTTGACCCGAAGGTTACACGGCCGCGGCGCCCCCCACGATTTCTGAAATTTCTTTGGTGATGGATGCCTGACGGGTTTTGTTGTAAACCAGTTGCAGCTCTCCAATCACTTTCTTTGCATTGTCCGATGCAGCCTTCATCGCCACCATCCGTGCCGACTGCTCTGACGCCATATTTTCCGCAACTGCCTGATACACCAGACCCTCAACGTAACGGGCCAGCAGATCGTCGATCACCGATTTGGCATCGGGCTCGAAGATGTAGTCCCACTGGTAGCTCGATTCGATTGCCGCCTCTTCGTCTTCGGCTTTTGCAGCACCGGCGACAAACGGATCTTTCAAACCATCCGGCAACGGCAACAGGCGCATGATCGTTGGCTCCTGCTTCATGGTGTTCACGAAATGCGTGGACGCCACATAGAGGGCATCGATCTTGCCGTCGAGGTAATCGTCAAGCTGTACCTTGAGGGCACCGATCAGGCGTTCAAGATGCGGCTGATCACCAAGCTGCACTTCGTTGGATACCAGATTGCTACCGATACGTGTCAGCAGGCCCAACCCTTTATTACCCAGGGCCGTCGTCTGGACCTTGATACCCTTGGCTTCAAATTCCTTGAGACGCGCCAGCACCAGCCGGGAGATATTTGTATTCAGGCCACCGCACAGACCTTTGTCTGTGGTAACCAGCACTACACCCACTGCCTTGATATCTGTACGTTCTTCCATGTACGGATGGCGGTAGTCAGGATGCGTTTGCATCATGTGTGCAGCGATTTCGCGTACTTTCTTGGCATAGGGACGGCCGGCGCGCATTCTTTCCTGCGCCTTGCGCATTTTGGATGCTGCCACCATTTCCATGGCCTTGGTGATCTTGCGCGTGTTTTGCACGCTCTTGATCTTCGTACGAATTTCCTTGATTCCAGGCATTTCGCTTTCCTGTTAAACCAATTTCAGGAAGGTGCACGGCAACAGGCCCTGCACCTCACGGACTTACTTAGTATGAACCACCAGTTTTGAAGCCGGCAACAATATCTTTCAATGCTGCTTCGTCTTCCTTGGACAGTTCTTTTGTATCTTCGATACGGCCGATCAGATCAGCGTGCTTGTTCTTCAGCTCGTCTTTCAGGCCTTTCTCGAAGGACAGAACCTTCTCGACTTCAACGTCATCCAGATAGCCATTGTTCACGGCGTACAAGGAAACGGCCAGTTCCCAAACCTGCAGAGGTTGGTACTGAGGCTGCTTAAGCAGTTCTACCACGCGTTTACCACGCTCGAGCTGACGGCGTGTTGCGTCGTCAAGGTCGGAGGCAAACTGGGCAAAGGCGGCCAATTCACGATACTGGGCCAGGTCGGTACGAATACCACCGGACAGTTTTTTGATGACTTTGGTCTGTGCTGCACCACCAACCCGTGAAACGGAGATACCGGCGTTGATCGCTGGACGTACACCGGCGTTGAACAGATCGGTCTCAAGGAAGATCTGGCCGTCGGTAATGGAGATCACGTTGGTAGGTACGAACGCAGAAACGTCGCCTGCCTGGGTTTCAATGATAGGCAGCGCAGTCAGAGAACCGGTTTTGCCTTTCACTTCACCGTTAGTGAATTTTTCTACGTAATTTTCGTTAACGCGAGCGGCGCGCTCAAGCAAACGGGAGTGCAGATAGAACACGTCACCAGGATAGGCTTCACGGCCTGGTGGGCGACGCAGCAACAGGGAAACCTGACGGTATGCCCAAGCCTGTTTGGTCAGATCATCATAAACGATCAGGGCGTCTTCGCCGCGGTCACGGAAATATTCACCCATGGTACAACCGGCATACGCTGACAGATACTGCATGGCAGCAGAGTCAGATGCAGTCGCTGCAACAACAATGGTGTATTCCAGCGCGCCCAGCTCTTCGAGCTTGCGCACAACGTTATTCACGGTAGAAGCTTTCTGACCAATAGCAACGTAGACGCAGGTTACGTTCTTGCCTTTCTGGCTGATGATCGCATCAATGGCAACAGCGGTTTTACCTGTCTGGCGGTCACCAATAATCAGTTCGCGCTGACCACGGCCGATTGGCACCATGGAGTCGATTGATTTGATACCGGTTTGCAGAGGCTGGGAAACAGACTGGCGCTCAATAACGCCGGGAGCCACTTTCTCGATAATGTCCGTTGCTTTCGCGTTGATCGGACCTTTACCGTCGATGGGCTGACCCAGTGCGTTGACCACGCGGCCGCGCAATTCGGGGCCAACGGGTACTTCGAGAATACGACCGGTTGTTTTGACTTGGTCACCTTCGGATACGCCAGTGTAATCGCCCAGAATAACGGCACCCACGGAATCACGCTCGAGGTTCAGAGCAAGACCGTAGACGTTATTGGGAAACTCCAGCATTTCGCCTTGCATCACATCGGAAAGACCGTGGACGCGGGTAATACCGTCGGTTACGGAAACAACCGTACCTTGCGTACGAACATCGGCAGAAGCGCCCAGGCCTTCAATACGGCTTTTGAGCAGTTCGCTGATTTCTGACGGATTGAGTTGCATGTTCAGACTCCTGAAATCCTGTTATGTATGGCGCTTAGTGAGCCGCCAGTGTGTCGCGCAGGCGGCTCAACTGAGCCTGCACGGAAGTATCTAATACCTGATCACCCACTGTTACGCGAACGCCACCGATAAGCGATGGATCAACGGTAACAACCGGCTTCAGTTTAACGCCGAATTTTTTCTCCAGCCCGGCAATCAGTTCCTGCACCTGGGCTTCGGACATCTCGAAAGCACTGATGATCTCTGCCTGCGCAGTTCCATCATTGCGGTTTCTGAGCGCCTCGAACTGCTCGGCGATTTGTGGCAGGAGCAAAAGACGATCATTTTCGATGAGCAGGTCAACGAAATTGCGCATTGGCTGCGACAAGGACGTTTTGAGCAGGCCCAGAAAAACGTCTTCTTTTGTTTTTCTTTCCAGTTGCGGATCTGACATCGCTTCACGCACATCTTTCATGTTTGAAAGCTGCGCGAGCTCATTGACGGCATCCGACCATGCAGCAAGACCTGCCGGATCATTTTTCGCAGAGGCAAAAAGCGCCTCGGCGTACGGACGGGCAACGGTTGATAGTTCTGCCATGGTTATTTCCGAATTAAAGCTGTGCCTTGAGTTGGTTCAGCAACTCGGCATGCGTCTGAGGATTGACTTCGCGCTTGAGAATCTGCTCTGCGCCTTTGACGGCAAGGGCAGCTACTTCATCACGCAGGCTGTCCCGTACACGCTGCACTTCACGCTCGGCATCCTGTTGGGCCTGAGCGATGATGCGTGAACGTTCAGTTTCGGCTTCTCCGCGGGCAGCATCAACAATCGATGCGGCATGTTTTTCAGCGTCCTGCAAGCGAGCATGTGTTTGCTGCTTGGCATCGGCTTCGATCAGACTGATACGAGCCTGGGACTGAGCGAGATCCGCTTTGCCTTTGTCGGCTGCAGCCAGACCATCGGCAATCTTCTGACGACGTTCTTCAATGGCCTTGATCAGCGGAGGCCACACGAATTTCATCGTGAACCACGCCAGCACAAAAAAAACGAGCGTCTGGAAAAAGAGCGTCGCGT
>JAFAFW010000052.1 GCA_023423275.1 Pseudomonadota bacterium | reverse complement strand
CTTTGAGGATCTGCGCGAAGCCATGGCCAGGCTGCGCCTCAACGACGCCAGCTTCTCTTATGAAATGGAGACCTCCGCCGCGCTTGGCTTCGGCTTCCGCTGCGGCTTCCTCGGCCTGTTGCACCTCGAGATCATTACCGAGCGTCTCGAGCGTGAATTCAACATGGACCTCATCACCACCGCGCCGAGCGTCATCTACCACATCCACATGAACGACGGCTCGATGATCGAGCTGCACAATCCGGCCGACATGCCCGATCCCGTGAAGATCGCGCACATCAAGGAGCCGTGGATCCAGGCCACAATCCTGGTGCCAGACGAGTATCTCGGTGCCGTCCTGAAGCTGTGCCAGGACCGTCGCGGGCGTCAGAAGAACCTGACCTACGCCGGCACGCGCGCCATGCTGGTGTACGAACTGCCGCTCAACGAGGTGGTGTTCGACTTCTATGACAGGCTGAAATCGATCAGCCGCGGCTATGCTTCGTTCGACTACCAGATGATCGGCTATGAGGAGAACGACCTCGTCAAAATGTCGATCCTGGTCAATGCTGAACCGGTCGACGCGCTATCCATGATCGTGCATCGCAGCCGTGCCGAGCAGCGCGGTCGCGTCATGTGCGAGAAACTCAAAGACTTGATCCCGCAGCACCTGTTCCAGATCCCGATCCAGGCAGCCATCGGCGGGCGTATCATCGCCCGCGAAACAATCCGTGCCCTGCGCAAGGACGTGATCGCCAAGTGCTACGGCGGCGACATCAGCCGCAAGCGCAAGCTGCTTGAGAAGCAGAAGGCGGGCAAGAAGAAGATGCGCGAGTTCGGCAAGGTCGAAATCCCGCAGGAAGCCTTCATCGCCGCACTGAAGATGGAAGAAAATTGAGTCTCAACAACACGCGTCAACGCTTCTGCGGCGCAACCGGCTTCGCAGGCTCGCTGAACTCGATTCGTTGATTGATGACGGTCTTTCTTTCGAACGTGTTTAGTGTGACGTACGTAAGAACAATTCCAAACATAACAATGATGCCCATAGACCAATTGTAGAATATCTTAATCTTGGCTTCAGCAGAGGTATGCTTTCTGTCGCTTGATCTCCCGCCGGAGGGCGAAGATCTCTTGGAGCGACTATGGTAAGAAATTGTCTCTGCCAGCCCGCGTTCCGTCCCCATTACTTCTGAGCGCAGTATTTTTCTCTCTATTTCTTCGGTGAAGGCTACGCTTCCCCGCAGCATTCGATGATAGACTTTTATATCAAGAAGTTTTGTTACAAAAAGACCGGCGGCCGAAGATGCAATGATCAAGCCCGCAATGTGGATATCGTAACCCAATTGCCCTAACGGAATTGAGATCCGAGCTGACGGATACTGTGAAAGCAACGTTATCGCGACTGCGAAGGCGGCGACGACAAAAGTCAGCCCCAACTGGCGGGTCCTGACCGACATTTCGGTGAAATGCTTTGATGTCGATACGGCCTCTTTCCAAACTTCAAGTTGAAGCTTGAGGAGTTCGACGTTACCGATAGGATCGGAAGTCATGGCCCGCCCAACAGGATAAACCTTCGCCCATCAGACACGAGTCGAAGCCTCTGTCGTCTGACGATTTCCAGGAAATCCACACGGAAATTCTGGCCACTCTTAAACACCCTTGACGACTGCACCTTTCACGACTGCACCTTTCACGAGAGCCATTATGACGCTTGCCCAGGATGCCAAACCCGCGCCTATCGAGCTTGGTCACGGCAAGATCGAGCTCGAGATCTTCATGGAGCCGACGTGCCCGTTCTGTAAGCGCACGTTCGAAAAGCTGCCGCAACTCGTTTCCACGTTCGGCGCGGACAAAATGACGGCCAAGATCCGCTTCGTCTCGCAGCCCTGGCACCTGTTCTCCCCCATCGTGACACGAAGCATCCTGGCCGCCAGCGCCACACCGGGCGGCACTGAAACCGCGCTCAAAGCCATGGCTCATATCTTCGAGAACCGTGAAGCTTATGAGTTCGAGAACCATTGCGCCGGCCCGAATATGCATCGCACCCCGACGGACATCATCGAGAGCATTTCCAAAGGCACCGGCGTTGACGTCGCCGAAGCATTCAAACTCAAAAGCGTCGATCAGGCGCTGCGCTGGCACGCGAAATATGGCCGCCAGAACGGCATTCACGTCTCGCCGACGTTCATGATCAACGGCCTGATCGATCCCAATATGAGCAGCGGCCAGTCGGTCGAGGACTGGGCCAAACTGCTGACGCCCCATCTTCAAAGCTGAGCGCTATCGCCACAAGGCAACGCCTAAACTGTTGAAATCTCCGACGCTCACGCTGCGTAGTGTTGGAGAGACTGCGGGATTCAGAAATGCTTCGCGAGCGCGATTCGGTCATCGCTCGGGGAGCTGACATGAGCCTGCTTTACCGCATCATCTACGCTGCGCACGCCAACGGCACGCACCACAAGCTGGCGCTCGATGCCTTGCAGAAGTTGCAGCACCCGCAGGCGGAGGGTTGGCGCAACGTGTTCCTGAAGCACGTCGCGCTGTACCTGGAAGGCTCGAAGGACCCGGATAACAAATTCAAGGACTTCAAGAACCACGTCCTGCATGTGGCGGACAGCTATTGGGGCGGCGCGCCGGAGAAGGTCGAGAATTGGTACGGCCATCTCGTCAACGCGCTGAGGGACAGCAACTGGAGCGAGGCTGCCTACGCCGCCGGTGTGCTGTCGCACTATTATACCGATCCCGTTCACCCCTTTCACACGGGCCAGACGGAAGCCGAAAACAGCATTCATCGCGCCGTCGAATGGAGCATCAACCGCTCCTACAATGACCTGAAGCGGATTGCGGACGACCAATTCTCCTCTATCGACGTCCCAATGCCTGAGGGCGAGGCCTGGCAGCGCGAGATGACCTGCGACGGCGCTGAGTTCTCGCATCGCTATTATGAAAAGCTGATCGCGCATTATGACCTTCACACCGGCGTCACCGATCCGCCGGCCGGGCTGGATGCCATCTCCCGCAAGCTTGTCGCCGAACTGATCGCTTACGCGAGCACGGGATTCGCACGCATGCTCGACCGCGCCTTCACGGACTGCGGGCAGACACCGCCGGATGTATCGCTCGCCCTCGATACTCTGATCGCGACGCTACAAATCCCGATGAAGACGATGCAGAAGCGGCTCGCCAATGCCGAGGACCGCGCCATCGTGCAGCGCATGTACGATGAGCTGAAGTCCACCGGCACGGTGTCCGCATCGCTGCCGGAAGACGATCGCAGGATTCGTGATCTCTACGCGAAGGAAGTGCTCGCCCCGCGCGAGCGTGCAGCCGCCGAGGCACGCGCCAAGCGGCTGATACCGGCACCCAAGCCACGCCGCAAACCGGTGGCAGCAGAAACCGCGCCCCGCCCGACAACCGCGCAAAATCCGCAACCGGCGAAAGCCGCCCAGGCGACCGTTGCCGCCGCCGCCAACAATCCGAAGCGACTTTCCGACGCCTTGGCTTCGGTTGTGAAGCCCGAGCCACGCATCTACCTCGCAGCGTCAGACGACCTCGAAGCCGCACCGTCCATTGGTCCCAAGACTGCGCAGCGCTTTGCCGAAATCGGCGTGCGCACGGTCGGTGATTTCCTGTCCGGGTCTGCGGAAGACATGAGCCAGCGTCTCATGTCGCGGCACATGTCGTCGGGTGTTCTGAGTGATTGGCAAGATCAGACACGCCTTGTCATGTCCGTGCCGGGACTGAGGGGAACGCATGCCCAACTTCTCGTCGGTGCAGGCTATCGCGACGTTTCGGCAATCGCGGCAGCCGATGCCGATAAGCTGTGTGCAGACGTTCTGGCATTCGCGGCCCGTGACGAAGGCCGCCGAATCCTTCGCGATGGTGGTGCGCCCGATATCGAGAAAATCCGCGCCTGGATTGAAAACGCAGCCCGCGCAAAAGCAGCCTGACGGGGACGAGGACCGGGCGTTGCCTGAGCGCGTCCGGTAGCAAGATATTAGGTAAACATGCAGCGCTGCCGTGCTTCAGCCTGGGCTTTGCGCTATCCTGTGTCCGGGATTTTCCTCTGAACCGGAGCCCTGTGACCCGATGCCCGAGGCAAGCTGAGGCTTGGAACTTTCACTGTTGCCATGTGTTAGCCCGCAGCCACCATCTCTTGGTTAACGGCAAGTTTCTCTTTGAGGACGCGTGTCATGAAAACGGTTCTCCTGTCGGCGGCCGTTGCCGCTCTTGCTCTCACGACTGTCTCAAGCGCATCCCATGCGATGACGGGCTTTGGCGCAAGCCAGTTCGGCGGCGCCAAGACGGCTTTGACAATCGATAAGATCCGAAGCGGGGGAGGAGGCCGTGGAGGCGGCGGCTTTGGTGGAGGTGGTTTTGGAGGAGGTGGTTTCGGCGGCGGAGGTCGCAGCTTCGGCGGTGGTGGCTTTGGAGGCGGAGGCCGCAGCTTCGGCGGCGGTGGCTTCAGCGGCTATCGTGGTGGCGGCGGCGGAATGAGCGGCTTCAGAGCGCCGGGATATTCAGGCGGCGGCTATCGTGCCTTCCGCGAACCCGGTGTTGCCCCGCGCGGCGCGGTGAACCGGCCTGCCTTCCGCGGCAATCGGTCGAATTACGGCGACCGGCATGCGGGGTATCGGCGCTATTGGCGGAATGGACGCTGGCGGTGGGCCCCGATCGGCGTTGGTATCGCGACCTCGCCTTACTGGTACGATGACGGTTATTATTACTACGGCGGCTGTGAATCTCTGCGCCGCCGGGCCATCGCTACCGGCAGCGGCTATTGGTGGGATCGCTATCAAGCCTGCATCGGCGATTAGCTTTCCACGACACCGGACCTTGCGCGCTCACAAAAAACACGTGCCGCGCAAGGCCGTCCTGGGACCAGCAAAGCAAACCGCGCCGCTATTTGAGCGGAACCGTGAGCTGGAATCTGCTGCTCAGGTTGGGCTGCTCCTGATTGATGCCCTCGACGCCTGTCGTCACACTCAATGTGTAGGCGTTCGGATCAACGAAGGTCAGGCCTGCACCTGCCGATCGCGTAACATCGTCCGTAGTCCCCGTGCCGAAATCCGAAGACCCGACCTCAAGCTCAGTTTGATACTGCACAAAGGGTTCCAGGGTCTGGCCGCCGCTGAGCGCAAATGGGCGGCTGATCTTGGGCGTGAATGTAACGGCATTCTGCTCTGTCGAGGTTCCGCCGTCACTTGCGTTGAGATGCTCGATACCGTGGCTGAATGCAAGTGTCGGCGTAAATCGGAGGCGCTCGATGTTCCAATTGCCGCGCAACCGTGCCTGCACGGAATTCTGCTGGGCGGCAAATCCATACCCCGACGCCGCTCCGGCGCTTTCGCCCCATTGCGCGGTGGTATCGAAGGTGATGGTCGACATCGGCTTGACCGCGAAGTATGCGGCCACCGTCCGCCCCTGTTCCGCAAGAACGTCGGTATTGCCGACGCCATCGCGAAAATCCATCGAGACGCCCAGGAGCGTGTTGCGATTCAAACGATAGTCCGCCCCGACGCCGCCGCGAACACCTTGACCGGGATCGAGGCTGGCACTCGACGAGTCGAGCGTGCTCCAGACGTCGAACGCATTGTTGCGCGACCCGACAACAGGCTTCGGCAGGATGATGCCGTCCGGCGCAAGCGCCTTGGCCTCCTCGTAGCGCCTGAGCATCTTCTGGTCCGCATATGTGCCCAGATGCACGGTGCTCATCTTCATCGAGAAATTGGACGTCGGAGCGGCCAGCGCAAACGGCGCCGCCGCCCATTCCTGCGAAATCCAGGACTGGTCAGCCAACCTGCTGTCGAGGCGGCCATGCGCAGGATCGTTGTTGAACAACTGATCCAACCCGGACTGGCGCACTTGGCCGATACACGTGACGGCAATGCCGTCCGTAGAACTCAAGCACTCTTCGGCCCGCGCATCCGCATGAATGCCACCGCAAGCGACAGCGAGCGTCATGAAAATGTAGCGCGACTTTCCGAGGCAAACAGCCATCCCACCCCCTGGTTACTCTGAAACTCAACGATCTGACCCGATGACCGAGCACCTATGTCATGAGTTTGGTCAAGATGCGGCACCGCAACATGCAGCGTGGGTTCACCGCCCATAGCCACCCAGAGTTTGCGGACGTTTGCCCGCGCGCTCAACCCATGCAGGCGCGATCAGATCTCAAGTTTTTGTGTAGTCGGGCAGAAAAACGTCGGCCCGGCTCGCAAGCCGGACCGTGTTGCGGCGGTGTAAACCCGTTCAGTTGAAACGGTACGTCAAGCCGACCGTGCCACCATAAAACAGCGCATCGCTATCGGCATCGATGTGGCGCGCGTTTTCATTAGCCACGCCGGCGTAGTGATCGCTCGCCTCGGCGATGCCGTTGACGTAGAGCAGCATGCCGCTTGCCGTGAGTTCCATATTCGGCGCGATTTCATAAGAAACGCGCGCGCTGAGTTCGACAAACTGGGCAAACTCCGTCGAGTCGCGCGATTTTCTGAGGCGCTCACTGTCATCGGCATCGTCGTCAGCGGAGAACCGGGATCTGACGTCCACGAAGTTAGCCAACAGGCCACCCTTGACGAACCCGCCGAGCTTTAGGCCGGGAGCGACATAGGTATAACCCTCCACGCCAATCTGAAGACCCGTCGCCCAATTGGAGACGTCGAGCTTCACGCGATCAACATCGTCGCCGCCTGGTTCCCAATCGCTGTATGAATCGTAGGCTGCGGTTTTCAGGCGCTCATCGAGAACGATCGTACGTCCGCCGGCGATGAAATTGAAACCCGGCTGATCAGGGGCACCGCCGAAGAAATAGGCCGCGCTGTCGGTGGAGAAGAGTGAACTTCTGAACTTGGCCTTCAGCGTGTCGAGCTCATTTGAATTGCTCGTGCTGACCGTACTCGACGGAACGTAGACCATGTCGGTACCGCCTCCCGACGATGGATCCATCCCCGTCCTCAGCAAGCTTCCGTCAAAGCCCCAGGCCCCAAGCACGTTGTAGACCGTACGCTGACCAAACAGCCAGCCATCGAGCTGCAAACGCATGCCTCCGGCAATCGACGGGTCCAGATCGGAGAACGAAATTTTTGCATAGGGATCGGAGCCACCGTCCGGCACCGTCATCAGCCCGTTGCCGACATCATGCCGCTGCAGGATCACACCTTCCAACGCAACGCCAGCAAGGCCGAAGCGCGGTTCAGTTTGGGCATAGGCTGAGCCGGCACCAATCACGAGAGTGATTGCCAGACTCAAGCTAATCGCAATCGAAGATTGCAACATATCTTACTCCAAACCATTCGGTTGCAAAGACGATGCAACAGAATTGCCTCCCGAACAAGGATTTGGCTCACGCCGTGATACGCTGAAAACGTCCATGTACCCAAAGCGCCACACTTCGAGGCTCGCCGAGGAGATGAAGAACCCCAGGGCGACTATCGTTGCTCAACGGAACAGATGTCTTCAGCTCAGGCGCCGTCGCGGAAGGTCGATCGGCAGGAACTCGACACCCGATTGCTGCACGGGCTGCGGATAAAGCTTCATCAGTTCCATGACGGTATTCGGCATGCCGACCTTGACGGGAAGCCCCATGGATGCGGCCTCGGACGCCGTCAGCGCATAGTCATGCGTCCACTGCCCTCCAGCCAATTTTGCGGCCAGCGCTTCGGCTGACGCCTGATCAAGACGCGGAGTAAGCAGTTCCACCGCCCCGCGCTTCACCTGCGCCAACGCCTTTTCGCCGACGTCGGCAAGAACCAGCGTCAGGTCGAAGACTTCGGCGACGGGCTTGGAGTCGCGCGCCTTGACGATGCTCGCGGCAGGCAACCCCGCGATCTGCGGGTCGATCGGTCCCAGCATGGAAAACTCGCCCATCGCGATCTCATCGGCCGCCAATGCGATCAGCGTCCCCCCCGACATCGCGTAGACCGGAACGTAGACCGTCACTTTCGCGGGGTGGGCCTCGACCGCCCGCGCGATCTGCATGGCGGCCAGGACAAGACCACCCGGTGTATGCAGGATCAGGTCGATCGGGATGTCGGGCGGCGTCTCTTTAATCGCAGCAATGATGGTCTGGGCATCTTCAAGATCGATGTGCCGCGAGACCGACATGCCGAACAGGCTTCGCTTTTCCTGGCGATGGATCATCGTGATGACCCGCGTCCCATGTTCCTTCTCGACCCCTCGGATCGCCTGCGCCCGTCGCGCCGCATACCACCGCCCCATCAGCATCGGCTGCAAGGCGATGACGAGAAAGGCAATCCAGAACAGCGACGAAAAATCGAAGGACATACGGGCACTCCCTTACCATCGGTCAACCGGCGGAGATCGCGCGCCGGCGGCCGATTTCAGCTTATCAGTGGGCGATGGATTTGTCTTAATCGGGAGAAGCAGAACAAGAGAAGCAGAACAAGAAATGGCCCCTCCACGTCTTTGCTGGCGGGGCCATCTCGAAATCGAAACGCCGCGAATTCAAAGGTCGGTTCGCCGCGGCTGACTTTGACGCGAACCTCAGCCGTCGAGCTGACGGCTCAACCTGTCCGCCGTATCGACGGCGTCGACATGAGCCAGCTCATTGCTCTCACCCGTGGGACCAAGCAGGGAATGCGCCTCGGCAGGTGGAGACGATGGCGCATGGCCTTCGCTGGCCTCCGGAAACACATGGCGCTCCTGAGCCGGGCGCTCGGAGGACGGCGAGCGTTTTTGAGAGGTTGCCGCTCCGCCTTTCCGGCCAAGTTCGCGATACCCTTCGGAACCAAGTTTGCTGCGGCGTGCTTCGCCGCCCTTGCGGCCGATTTCCTTATAGAACTCACGTCCACGCGCCTGAGCGGTCGCAGCACCGCCCCTTCGACCCGCTTCCTCGACCGTCATTCCACCTTGACCAGACCGGCTCTTTGCCATGACACACCACGCTTTTTAGACTGCACCGAAACGCATCCACCCCCCAGGGCGAAATGCCCGTGCAAATTCATCTGAAGGCCGCCGGAAGCTTCCTCCGTTACGCTGACATCAGCGATCGCGGTTGCGATGCTCCGCCCGCACTTCGCCGCCCTTGCGGCCGATCTGGCTCATATGTTCGCGGTTTCGGCTGACCGATTCACCGCCCTTGCGGCCGATTTGGGCGTAAAATCCAGGGCCGTGCTTGACGCTGGTTGCCTCGCCGCCCTTGCGGCCCAGCTCCGAATAGCCCTCATGGCCAAGCTGGCCGCGGCGTGCTTCGCCGCCTTTATGACCAATTTCCTCGTAGAATCCGCGCCCATGAAGGCTCGAAGTCGCCTCGCCGCCCTTGCGGCCGGCTTCCTCGACCGTCATCTTTCCTGCCTTGCGCGCAGTCATAAGCACCTCACCACCAACGCGATACGCAACAGCAAACTCGCCTGGGGGAGTAAGGTTCCGGGCCATGGCAAGGCCATCCCCGGGGGGCTTTCAGCGGCAAAACGACGTGACTTGCGGTGCATCAGCCACCCATTTTCCAGGCGGCGTAATACCAATAGAAGTACGCACACTGCTTGCCTTTACTGCTCCACCGGTTCATATACGGGCATCGAATTCGCTTGCACAGGACCAAAGTCCCCAACGCGTTATTTGATGGTCTCGGGGACTGGGCCCCGAAATCGGTGTTACCTGGTGTGCGGGAATTGACATGCCGACTGGAACAGTTAAGTGGTTCAATGGCCAAAAAGGCTATGGGTTCATTCAACCCGAAGAAGGCGGAGCCGACGTGTTCGTTCACATCTCGGCGGTTGAGCGTGCGGGGCTTTCGACACTGAAGGAAGGCCAGAAGGTCTCTTTCGAGCTCGAGCGCGGTCGTAACGGCAAGACGTCTGCGGTCAATTTGCGCGTATCCTGATCGTCTCGACGCCAAGTTTTATTGACCTCGGGGCCTTTGGCACCGGGGTATACGTGCGCTTGTTAGACGGGCGCTGAAGGGAGGCCCATGGCCAAGGAAGAGGTTCTGGAATT
The DNA here is from genome assembly GCA_023423275.1 of Pseudomonadota bacterium. Taxonomy (GTDB): domain Bacteria; phylum Pseudomonadota; class Alphaproteobacteria; order Rhizobiales; family Hyphomicrobiaceae; genus ZC4RG25. The sequence continues at coordinate 66,512 of JAFAFW010000052.1, read as the reverse complement.
CGAAGGAGTTGTCAGCGAGGTGCTGCCCGATGCCCGGTGCCGCGTCATGCTCGACAATGGTCACGAAGTTGTTGCCTACACTTCGGGACGCATGAAGAAGAACCGCATCCGCATTCTCGCCGGCGACCGTGTTACTGTTGAGATGACCCCCTATGACCTGACGAAAGGTCGGATCAACTTCCGTCACAAAGATACACGCGCGCCGGTTCCCAGCGGACCCGGCGGCGGTTATCGTCCACAGCATCGGCGCCGCTGAGCGCCCCCGTGTTTGCCGAAATTTGAGGCCGGCATCGTCCCCTCAGGGCTTGCGGGAGACGGGCCTCTTGTCTTCTGAGCTTCCGGACCACGGTGGCAGTGGTTACGCGTAAGCGGCGAATCGCGTAAAATTCCCCATTCAGGCCAGTCAGTTGCTGATTTCGGCCGGCAAGCGAGAGGGGATCGTCCTCATGCCGCTGACACGACGAGACATGCTGGGATTGGGTTTCGCTGCGACCTTGTGCTCATTGGCCCAGCCCGCACAGGCTCAACGCTTCGTTAACCGAACAGGACTGTCCGCCGGGCAATTCGTCTGGGAGCCGTCACGGCCGGAGGCCGGAGCCGTGCTGATCCTCGTGTCGCGGCTCGAGAAGCTCGTCCACGTCTACAAGGATGGCGTCCTGATCGGCATCTCGACATGCACGATGGGCGACGAGCATCGGACCCCGATGGGTATTTTTACTCTCGGAAGCCGCTACGGCGATGCTGATCTCTCATCGAACCGCTCCGCGGGTGAAGACGCCGAGCGTGGGTTGACGTGGCCAGCCACGGCGCTGCACGCCGTCAATCTCAATGTCCGTTCACCGGATTGCGTTCGGGTTCCGGCTCCATTCGCCCAACTGTTGAGCTCCGTCGCGCGGCCCGGAGCTCTTTTCATCGTCACCGACCGGCACACCGTGCCGAACCTTGAAGCCCGTCCCGATGCCCTTCTGCCGATCGAATTCGGCAATGAATCGCGCCGGCGTTCGCCTCTGTCGCCACGCGCTTTCGATTTGACGGCAAGCGAGGACAACTACGCCGTCTTCATCTCCCGCGCGGACCGGCAAGCCGTATTGCTCCGCGACGGCAACCCGGAGAAACGCTTTGCGGTCTCGATCAATCAGCCACGCACGCCCATCGGGACACACGTTTTCTCCCTTTTAGGCTTGGACGAGTCGAACAAGAAACTCCGCTGGCTTGGCTTGGGGCTGGGACGTTCTTATCGAGAGGACCACCTCGAGGAGTGGCGTGGAGAGGCCGTGCTCAATCGCATCTCGTTTGCAGAGAAAAACGCCGCTGCGGAGATCACAGGCAGGTTGCATGCCGGCGCAACGATCATTGTGACGGACGCTCCCGGCGGCACCGCCTCGCGCTCGCCCTCGCGCGACGTGGTCGTTCTGGCGGCCAGCGGAGCGCCGCTGACGCATCATGCGCCTCGCCCATCGCAGCAGACACGGCACTCTCGGCCGCCGCGCCCTAGTGTCTGGGCGAAAGCCTTTCCGGATTCGGGAACCTGAGCCAGCCTGATCAGTGACCGGGAAGAACGACGATTTTCGGCGTACTGGGCAACGTCGATCGCGAAACGACAATCGTTGGAACGTCCCGCTGCTCCACTTCGAAACTATCGCGAACCCGGCCGAGAAAGCGTTCGAGCGTAAAGCTCGAAAAGTAATGCATCGGAATCATGAGGGGCGCCTTCAACGCCTTCAGAACCTCGACCATGCCTTCCAGATCCAGCGTATAGCTGCCATCGACCGGCACCAGGACAACGTCCATCTGGCCGATCTGCGCGAGTTGCTGGGTTGTCAGCGTGTGATGCAGATGACCGAGGTGGGCGATACATAATCCGGCGATTTCGAAAACGAAGATCGAATTGCCGTACACCGAGGTGCCGCCATCCCAGGTTCGGATGTTCGTCGGCACATTCCGAACCCGCACGTCTCCCAGCGTAACATCGTGCTGAACCGCTCCGCCGTCGGGGCTCCAGCCGCGCAGAACGTATCGGATGCCGGGCTCGGGATTGTTGGTGTAGTGGGTATCATGCGCACGATTCATGGTCGCGATTTCCGGCACGACCCGCGGGCGCACATAATCATTATAATCAGTGGCGATGCGCACACCCCCACCGCTCTCGATCAGGAAGGTCGAGTGGCCGATGAAGGTCAGACGCACTTCATAGGCGTTCTGCTGTGCCAACCGCATGGAAACGGGTTGCACGAATTGGGCAGCAGGAATGCTCTGAGCGAGGGCGAGACAGCGGTCCGGCGCAGCCGCAGAGGCATCGCCCCGGCCGATGAGCGCAGTGAACAAGACGGCAATCGCCAGCAACAGGCTGACACGCGTGCGCATAAGTCCTCCTGCATTTCGTTCGCGACCATCCTAGGTAGTCGGCGCCTCCCTGCCAACTTGGTCAGGACAATGCAGCGCGGCGCGCCAGTCTGAGATCGTCAAATTCGACGAAGCCAGCGACCGGATCGTGACAGGTGCTGCCGTATCTGCCAAACAGGCACCAGAAGCGAGCCTCAATGACCCAACCTCCCCAAGAGAACCGAACGCCAAGCGCGCAGGCGTTTGCGCCCAACCCCATGATGGACGGCGCAGCGTGGTTTTTTGTAGCGCTGGCGACGACCTCAGCCGGCTTGCTGTTTTATTTCAAGGGACAGGACGCGTTGATCCAGGCACTCAGCAAGGGCGCCGGCTTGCTGATGATGGTCGCCCCGATGATCCTGATCGGCCTGTTTCTGGGCGGATTGGTCAAGGAGATTTCCGATCCCAAACGTGTCGCTCCGGTGCTGGGTGCCGAATCAGGCTGGAAGGGATTGGCGCTTGCAACGGCGCTCGGCGCTGCGACGCCCGGCGGACCATTCGCAGCATTCCCCATCGTCTACGCCCTGTCGCTCGCGGGAGCCGACGTCGGTGCCGTGATCACCTATCTGACGGCCTGGTCGGTGCTCGGGTTGCATCGTCTCGTCATCTGGGAACTGCCACTACTCGGCACGGACTTCGTCATCACGCGCTTTCTTGCCAGTCTCCCCCTGCCCCTCGTCGCAGGACTTTTCGCGCGCGCGGTGATCCGCATTGTGCCGACGGTGCCCATAGGCCGTGGCGGACCACCCGGTGGAGAGTTGCGATGATCGCATCACTTGCCATTCTGCTGCTCGTCACTGTTCCCGTGGCAATCTACGCCTGGCGCCGGGATCGCGCGCATATTCCCAATGCTGTGCAGTTCACGCGCGAAGAATTCGTGCGCATTATCATCCGCTTGCCGTTTGCGCTGACCGCTGCGGCGTGTATCGCCGAGCTTGTCCCGGAACGCACCATTGCGGCAGTCCTCGGCGCGGATACGGGCTTGGCCGGCATCGCGGCCGCCTCGGTGATGGGTGGCCTGATGCCTGGCGGACCGATCGTATCCTTTCCCATCGCGATCCTGTTTGCACACCAGGGCGCGGGCGGGCCGCAGGTCATCGCCCTGATCACGGGCTGGTCGGTTTACGCCTTTCATCGGGTGATCTCGTTCGAGGGCCCGATCATGGGCTGGCCGTTCGTCGGCCTCCGGTTCGCGGTCTCCTGGTTCGTGCCGCCGGCGGCAGGACTTCTCGCGGGGCTTCTGGCAGCCGCATTCGGGCTATCGATCAACATCCGTTAACGATGGGCGGCGTCACGTCCTCGCGAAGCGGATAACACCATTGTGATCGATCTGATGGCGCACTCGTCCCTCGGTCTCGAGCCGGTGGAGATGAGCAAGGGTCTCGCCGAGAGCCAGATACCATTCACCTCCCGCAATCGCACGGGTGAACAGGACCTTGGAGACCTCCGTACCCGTCATCGGGCATTCCAGAGCCTGAACCGCCATATCGAGGCGTTGCCGATGATGCAGTTGGAGCTGCGCCGCGCGCTGGCGCAACCCCGTGAACGGGAGGCCGTGCGAGGGCAGCACCAGAGCAGCATTATCGAGCTTGCTCAAACGTTCGAGGGACGCGAGATAATCTGTCAACGGATCGGCAAACGGCTCTCCGGAGAAGACGCCGACCACCGGAGAAATGCGCTGCAGGATCTGGTCGCCCGCGATCAGAACCGATGCGTCCCGACTGTAGAACGACGCATGTTCATCGGCATGGCCATCCGCGGTGATGACGGACCAGGTTCGGTGGCCTGCCGCGAAAACATCACCATCCTTGAGCCGCCTGAACGATAAAGGCGGATCACCGAAAAGCTGCTGCAGGGGGCCGCGCTTCTTTGCGTAGGCCACGATGTGATCCGGATCGCAGCCATGACGTTCCAAATGCGCAATAGCTTCGGTGGCGGTCGACTTGTTGCGCGCATCCGAGGTCACGCGGGCCCATAGCCAAGCCGACCGCGTCGCATAAAACGGCACGTTAAATCGCTTTACGAACCACCCTGCCAAACCGACATGATCGACATGGCCGTGCGTCGCAATGAGACGCCGGATCGGGCGTCCCTTCATGGGGCCGGATGCCAATTGCTCCCAGGCGGACCGGGTCTCGGGCGAATCGAGGCCGCAATCGATCACGCTCCAGCCGTCGGCCTCCTCGATCAGCCAGACATTGACATGATTGAGCCGCACCGGAAGAGACATGCGCGCCCACAGGATGCCATCAGCGACCGGAATCGCCTGACCGGGAGCGGGCGCATCCGGAAAGGGCAGAACAATGTCGTCGGCGACATCGACCCCATCCTTCATAATGTGATGATCCTTCCCAAGGTGTGTGGCCGCACAGTCAATGGCGAACACAGGCTGAAGGCCTATCCGGACGGCCCCGGCGGCTTCTTGAAAGTGCCTGGACTTTCACCGCATTCGGTCCCGTTGTGCAAGGCACAATGCGAGCGCCTGCCTTGCACCAGCCGCAGACCACAGTCGAAATCCGGCTTACAGATCCCGCGCGTCGAGGTTGAAGTTCTCGGCAGGGAAATACTTGGCCAGCCGGATATCGGCGGTGCGGGCGTGGGCTTCCATGCCCTCGAGGCGCGAAATCCGGGCTGTTGCAGCCGCCACGGCGCGGGACGCCTCGGGCGTCATGCGCTGCGTGGTCACGACCTTGATGAACTTATGGACCGAAAGTCCCCCCGTGTAACGTGCGGCGCCCTTCGTCGGCAGGATATGGTTCGTGCCCTGGGCCTTATCGCCATAAGCGACGGTCGTCTCCTCGCCGACGAACAACGAACCGTAGTTCGTGAGCCGCGCCGCGTACCAGTCGTTCTTGGCCGTCAGGATCTCCAGGTGCTCCGGGGCCCACCGGTCCGACACCTGGGCAGCCTCCTCGTCGGTATCTGCGACGGCGACTTCACCGTAGTCGCGCCACGCGGCCTCCGCATTCGCCCGCTGGGCCTCCGGCAGCGCAGCGACGAGGCCGGGAACCCGTCGGATAACATCCTCCGCCAGGTCCTGGCTGGTCGAGACGAGCCAGGCCGGGCTATCGGGTCCGTGTTCGCACTGACCGACCAGGTCCGTCGCCACGATCACGGGATCGGCTGTCTTGTCTGCAAGAATGGCAATCTCCGTCGGCCCGGCGAAAAGATCGATGCCGACGCGGCCGTACAGCATGCGCTTCGCCTCGGCGACAAACCGATTACCAGGGCCAACCAGAATGTCGGCTGCATGGCCTGTGAACAAACCAAACGCCAGGGAGGCAATGCCCTGCACGCCGCCGAGCGCCAGGATGCGGTCAGCTCCGCAATAATGCATGGCGTATAGGATGCCGGGATTGACACCCGCCGCGCCATGCGGTGCCGAACAGGCAATGACGTTTTGAACACCGGCCACCTTGGTGGTCGTGATGCTCATGATGGCGGAGGCAACATGCGCATAACGTCCCCCGGGCACATAGCACCCCGCCGTCGCCACCGGAATCAGCCGTTGGCCAAGGACGATGCCCGGCTCGATTTCAGCCTCGAAGGCCCGCATGCTCGCTTTCTGCCGTTCAGCGAATTTGCGCACGCGATCATGCGCAAATGCGATGTCGTCCTTGAGCTGAGCCGGAATTTTCTGCGCTGCCTCTTCAATGGCCGCTTGCGAGATCTCGATTTCACCCGCGTAGCCGTCGAGCTTCTCGCCATACGCGCGCGCGACGTCCTCGCGGCCCTGCTCGATTTCCTCCAGCATCTCCGCAACGCGGGCGCGGGTTTCGTTCTCGCCGGTGCGTGGGCTCTTATCGGCCTTCTTCAAGTAACGGACAGCCATCGTGCCAAGACCTCAGGTGGTTGCATCCACCCCTGATTGTGCGCCTCGCAGCATGGGCGTCAACTGTCGCTGCGCCAGCTCTTGTTGGACGCGAACACGATTTGCGCGCCGAAAATCACGATGGCAAGCCGCACGAGGTGATGCAGCGCGATGAAGGCCACATCGAGCCCAAGCAGGAAGCCAAGAAGGTTGAGTTCGGCCTGTCCACCCGGTGCGTAGGCCAGCAGCACACTCGAACTTTCGAAGCCTGTCAGACGCGATATCTCGATGGCGACAACAGCCGTCAGCGCCAGCAGCAGGACACCGAAGATGATTCCCCAAACGAGGGTGTTCCAGAATTCCTTCAATGTAATGCCGCGGAATTGCCCGCCGAGCATGATGCCCAATGTGATCTGCGCAAAAATCAAGAGCTCGACGGGGACTTTTGCCGATGTCAGCCCTGTGGCGTGAGCTAGACCGCTCAAAATCATCGGCCCAATGAGCGGCGCCCCGGCAAGCCCGATCCGCCTTGCCACGAACCATCCTGCCCACCCCATGGCGACCAGCGCCAACGCATCGGCCAACCCGAAATCAGACAAATGAACGCCCGGAGGCAGCAGCGTGCTGATGCTACGGCTGCCGGCCCACTGAAACCAGAATGGGACCAATGCCACGATCATGAGGACACGGGTGCCCTGGATCAGCGTGACGACGCGCGGATTGGCACCCGCATCCGTTCCCATGGTCACCATGTCGGTCAAGCCGCCGGGAACAGCGCAGAAAAAAGCCGTCGGCTTATCGAAACCGGCGTAGCGCGAGAAAAACACTGTGCCCAACCCGATGATCAGCACCATGAAGGGCACCAGCAGCAACAGGCTGCCGATCATCCCTCCAAACTGACCGAGCAACGCCGGTGTAAAGGCTGCGCCGATCGCCACCCCCAGTACGGCCCGCACCGGAACTGAAAGAAGGCGCGGTTGCTGAACCGGGGCACCCGATACGGCGGCAACCAGGCAAAAGAGCAAGGCGCCGAGAAACCAGGGCAGCGGAACATGAAGATAGAGCGCGACGAACGCTCCCAGGACGCCCACGACGTACCCGACGACCAGCCGGAGGCCCCATTTGGAAAAAAAGGCGCGGACACGGCCGGTCCAGCGTATTGAGGCGTCCAGATCCTCCTGGCTGCCGCGCGATCCGTCTGGCATCAGCTGTCCTCTCCCATCGGACGGCACGCAGCGGATGAGCCCTGACGTGCACTCGCGCGCCAGGGGGGACGAAGCAGCGGCCGGACATAGCCTCGCTGCAATGCAGCGGAGCCGCCGCCGTCAATACTGCCCGAGGCTGGATCGGTCAAATCCCGTCGAATGACACAATCTGCTGTCATAGACTCTGGCCGGTTGCCGCATTGCGATGAAGAAGCTTGAATAGCTGTCTATGACCGAATCGCATCCTACACAGAACGAGAGCGCGCTCTCCGTCCGGCCCGCTGCGCGTCCTCCCGTGCCGCCGACAGAGCCGCGCCGGCGGAGTCCGACCGCCCAGCCGCGGCGCCGGCCTGCCCCGCGCCGCCGCGGGCACATCGTCTTCACCTTCCTGCTCTGGACGCTTGTCACCGTTGCGGCGCTTGCGGTTGCCACCGGGACGTTTCTTTTCATCGCTGCGCCGACTGATCTCATACGCGACCAGATCAGCCAGCAGGTGCGCGACAGGACCGGACGCGAACTGCATGTTGCCGGGAAGACGTCATTTCGAATTTTCCCTCACGTCGGCGTCCGTCTGGAGCGCGTTTCCCTGTCCGCGCCGCTGACGATGAGCAGTGATCCGATGCTGCGTGTCTCGGAAGTGGACGCCAACGTTCAGATCTGGCCGCTGCTTCGCGGTGAGGTTCGCATCGAACGCCTGGTTCTGCGCCGGCCGGAACTCAACCTGCATGTCGATTCAGCGGGGCGCCGCACATGGGATTTCGCGCAGGCCTGGCAGCAGCCGGCAGATCCCGAGCCTTTGCCGCGCGTCATCTACGCCCAACTGCCGGGTGTCGGCTCCGGCAAGCGCGACAAGACTGGCTCGCGATCCCTCGCTCTTCATGACGTCCGTATCGAAGACGGCTCGGTGCAATATATCGACGACCGTCGTAATACGCGCGAAGACATCAGCGACATCAATCTGAAGTTTGCCTTGCCCAGTCTCGCGGTGCCGCTCGATGCAAAGGGCAGCCTCAACTGGCGGCGCGAACGTATGCGAGTCAATCTCAAGGTGGATTCGCCCGCAGCCCTGGCCTCCGGTGCGCCGTCGCCGGTGACGCTGGGGATCACGGGCAAGCCTGTCGAGGTCTCCTATACTGGCGCGGTAAAACTCGGGCAGCGTGATCTCGAGGGCGAAGTCTCCCTGAAGACGAAATCCTTGCGTGCATTGGCGTCCTGGCTCGGCAAATCATTGCCCAAGGGCGAGGGTGAGGCGCCCCTCGCATTGAAGGGCAATATCAAAGTCGAGGCAGCCTCGACCAAGATCACGAATGCCGACATACTTTTCGATGACACCAGGATTCAAGGCAGCATCAGCCATGACGGCTGGAACGGGCCACGGCCGCTGATCAATGCCGAGCTGCGGCTGAATGAACTCGACATCAATCTTTGGCTTCCCCTGGGTGATCCCGGCGCACACGAGCGCACCAGGCTGCGCGGCACGGAACGGAGCCACAAGAAGCATCGCGACGCGGACTCCGCTGAAACCATCGAAGACCTCATCAAGCAGGACGATGCTGCGCCGAAAGCCGGTGATAGCGGGCGCGTCGAACCGCAGGTCCGCGGTTTCGTCGCCCGTCATGGGTGGAGTGAAAACCCCTTCAACTTCGCATCTCTGGGACTGTTCGACGGCAACATAAAACTCGCGACTGATCGCATCCTTTATCGCGATGTCAAAACCGGTACTGCAAATATCCTCGCCGCACTTGAAAATCGCGTTCTGACGGCCCGGCTGGAGGATCTGAAGATCTATGACGGCAAGGGCGAAGGCGTGATGCGGCTGGACGCGTCATCGCCCGAACCAACGCTACAGGCAAAATTCCAGTTCGACGACGTATCGGGTTTCGAACTGCTGCGCGATGCCGCGGAATTCGACTGGGTGGCGGGAAAGGGCCGCGTGCTCGTCGCAGTGGCCGGACGCGGCCGCACGGAACGGCAGATGGTCGAGACACTCACCGGTGAAGCCCAGTTTGCATTCCGCGATGGTGCTCTGGTCGGCTATAATATTCCGCAGATCATCCGCGGATTGCAGCAGGGCCGGATTTCGGGCCTCGAACGCGATCTGGCCCAGAAAACCGACTTCAGCGAGCTCACCGCGACATTCAAGATCACCAATGGCATCGCCGAGAATCGCGATCTGCGTCTGATGAGCCCGCTGTTGCGCGTGACCGGTACGGGCACAGCGGATATGCCGCGTCGCACCCTGGACTACACCGTTCGTCCGAAGCTTGTTGCCTCGCTTGCAGGGCAAGGTGGCGCGCCCTCGGCCACGGGCTTTGAACTGCCAGTCAACATCACGGGGTCATGGGATCGCCCGCACGTCAAACCGGATTTCGATAGTGTTCTCAAGGATCCGGACAAAGTGCTGGAAGCTGCCAAGGACGTCGGCCGGCAGCTCAAGGGCAAGGATGTCAATGAGGTCGTGCGCGGATTGCTTGGAAAAGAGGGCGATCCCGATGACAATAAAACGAAAAAGAAGGCTCGTGAATTTTTGAATCAGTTCTTGAAGAACTGAGCCAGCCGGGCGGATCGTGCAGGGTTTGATCGGAGGAATAATCGCATTATTCTAGCCGCCAGTTTGCGGGGCTCAACGTGGCATGCGGCTGATGAACCTTTCCCTCACTTTGCAATCGATCGCGGCACGTTTTCCGGACCAGGCCGCAATATCCTGCGGCGATACCAGGATCACCTACGCCGCCTTCGAGCAACAGGCGGCGGCCATTGCCGGGTCATTGTTCCGGCATCACGGCCTGAAGGCCGGAGATCGTGTCGCGGTCGTTATGGAAAACAGCGCGGAGTTCTTTCCGGTGCTGTACGGCGTGTGGCGCGCCGGTTTGGCCGCCGTGCCGATCAACGCCAAGCTGCACCCCAAGGAACTCGCCTGGATCATCGATAACAGCGCCGCCCGCCTCGTCGTAGCGACGCCTCACCTCGCCGATCAGATGACGGCACTGACCGGTGGCGACCTGCCGGACATCATTGCCACCGGCACTCGCGACTATGGAAAGCTTCTCGAGGGTGATCCCGTCCTGCACGCGACTGGCGGTCCGGAGGGCGATGCCTGGCTGTTCTACACCAGCGGCACGACCGGCCGGCCGAAAGGCGCCGTGCTGACGCACCGCAACCTGTTGTTCATGATCCACGCCTATACGGCCGATATCGATTTCCTCGGCCCCGACGATACGATGCTGCACGCCGCGCCGCTATCGCACGGTTCCGGACTTTACGGCCTCGCGCACATCGCTCATGGCTCCCATAACGTCGTCTTGAGCAGTTTCGATCCTGCGAAGGTTCTTTCCACATTCCATTTGCATCGAAATGTCAGCATGTTTGCCGCGCCAACGATGGTCGTGCGCCTGATCAATCATCCGCAGACCGAAGCCGAAGATTCGCGCGGCTTGAAAACGATCATTTATGGCGGCGCGCCGATGTACGTTGCCGATCTCAAACGAGGAATCGCGCGGTTCGGGCAAAAATTCTATCAGCTCTATGGTCAGGGCGAGAGCCCGATGACCATTTCCGGACTTGACAAGTCCTGCCATGCCGACACCGCACATCCTGACTACGAGGCGCGACTTGCAAGTGTCGGGGTTGCGCGCACCGGCGTCGCGTTCCGTATCGTTGACGATCAGGGACGCGACCTGCCGCCCGGCGAAATCGGAGAGATCATTACCCGTAGCGACTGCGTGATGCGCGGTTATCTCGATAACACGGAGGCCAATGCCAAATCATTACGTGATGGCTGGCTGTGGACCGGTGATCTCGGCAGTATGGATTGCGCAGGCTTTCTCACGCTGAAGGACCGTTCCAAGGATCTGATCATTTCCGGCGGTACGAATATCTATCCGCGCGAGATCGAGGAAATTCTGCTCACCCATCCCGACGTTATCGAGTGCGCCGTCGTTGGCCGCCCTCATGCGGAATGGGGCGAGGAAGTCGTTGCATTTATCGTCGCACGTCCCGGCGGCGGCGCCACAATCGAGACACTGGACGCCCTGTGTCTCGATAATATTGCGCGTTTCAAGCGTCCGAAACACTACCGCTTCGTCGACAGCCTGCCGAAGAACAATTACGGCAAAGTGCTCAAAACCGAACTCCGCACCTACGCCTGACGCGTTGTTTGACTGCGCCTACGACCGCGTTGCCGCAGCGATCGCGACCGCAGTGGATCCTCCGCGGACGCCGCATCAAAGATCTTCATCATCTCGCTATCTATCGATGTTAGCCGCGCGCTCGACAACGCCCACGGCAAGGCGATCCACTCGCGCCCGGCAGATCGCGCCAAGCCAAATGATCCGAAATAGATCGGAATGATGACAGTTCTAATCCGGGGAGATGAATATTGCGCGTCAGTCGCAATGATTTCTTTCTTCCCAACCGCCAATCGGACGCGATGCAATACCTATGTACGATGCGCCACGATCGAAAGCGGATGATCCGATTGAATCGACCAGCATCTTGACGGCAGCCGCAAGAAGGGCCAATTCCATTGCAATGCGTAAAGGCAGGGGTCTTTAATTCCTACCGGAGCGCCATCATCTGATGTTACCACCTGGAAATAGCATTGGTGTTCTGCTGCAATTCCTTCGACATGTATCGCAATCCACAAATCGAAGTCCCCCCAGAAGACCGTCAACGGAAAAATCATATCTGCTGGCCTATCTAGCGCGCTTGGGTTATCGCAAGGTCGCGTGATAGCGCATAAATGTCAGCGCTGCGACCAATTGCACCCTATTTGCAAAATCTGCCGCGTTTAAAACGCACCCTCAACAGTGAGAACCACAAGGAGTTAGAGTATGTCCAAGGTGAATGGTCTGGACAGCATGTCCTACAAGGAACTCGTGGAGCTTCGGGATCGCGTTGCTGCCGCCATGGTCGCCCGCAAGGCTGCTGAGAAAGCCGAAGTCAAGCGCAAGATTTCCGAGCTCGCGGCCAAATCAGGAATTGATCTGTCGGAACTCCTGTCATCCAAGGCTCCGCGCAAGGCATCCAAGGTCAAGGCGAAGTATCGCAATCCGACGGATCCGAGCCAGACCTGGGCCGGCCGTGGCCGCCAGCCGCGCTGGCTTGTTGCCGCCCTCAGGAAGGGCCAGAAGCTCGACAGTTTCCGGATCTAGTTTCTACCGTCGTCTGATTGAGACTGAAGAACGCCCTGGCAACAGGGCGTTCTTCATTTTGCGCGCTGCGATCACTCGTTCGCCGATCGCTACGTCCAGACGGGCTGGATCTCTCCGAACTGCGAACATGAACCCAAATGACCGAGATCACGGTCCGCCTCTTCGATGAGGAGCGAGGCCGAGACAGCATCGCGTTCCAATCCGCGCAGACCGCCAAACCCTTTTTTCGCTCCAAGGCCGCTACGAGTCTGGCGCTCGACGTCAGATTTTGTAAATCTGAGTCCTGAACCTCAAGGCAACCCTGTATCGGATGGCCTCCGCGACGGATCAATCGTGGGATAGCAGGCCGGTGCAATACGCAGGTCAAAGGACGGAATGCCTCAGCACACGCCGCTTATCGGAACAATCGTCGTCGGGCTTGTGCTGGCCTTTTTGCTTGGCGCAATAGCCAACCGCTTCCGCGTTTCGCCTCTTGTCGGATATCTCCTGGCGGGCGTCCTCGTCGGGCCACACACTCCGGGGTTTGTCGCGGATCAGGCCATTGCGCACGATCTGGCGGAAATCGGCGTCATTCTCCTGATGTTCGGCGTCGGCCTGCACTTCTCATTTCGTGATCTCATCAATGTCAAAGCCATCGCGCTGCCGGGGGCTGTGGCCCAGATCGCGGTCGCCACATTGATGGGCATGGGTCTTGCCTGGGCAATCGGCTGGCGTATTGGAGCAGGCATCGTATTCGGGCTCGCGCTCTCGGTCGCCAGCACGGTCGTTCTGCTGCGGGCCTTGCAGGAGCGCCGTCTTCTCAATACGCAACGCGGCCACATCGCCGTTGGATGGCTGGTCGTGGAAGATATCGCCATGGTGCTGACGCTCGTGCTGTTGCCGGCACTGGCGCCTTTTTTCGATAAAAGCGGCGACATTGCCCCGGGCTTTGAACCCCGATCGGCTGACATCATACTGACGCTCGGCTGGACGGTGGCAAAGATTTGCGCCTTCGTCGTTGTCATGATGGTCGTTGGGCGGCGGCTTATTCCCTGGGTTCTGCATCACGTTGCCCACAGCGGCTCGCGGGAGCTGTTTCGCCTTTCGATCCTGTCCATTGCGCTCGGGGTCGCCTACGGCGCGGCGGAGCTGTTCGGGGTGTCATTCGCGCTCGGTGCTTTCTTCGCCGGTATGATCCTCAGCGAATCTCAACTGAGCCAGCAAGCCGCCGCGGAGTCGCTGCCTCTACGTGATGCGTTCGCCGTGCTGTTCTTCGTTTCGGTGGGCATGTTGTTCGATCCGCTGATCCTGATCCGCGAGACCCTGCCGGTCATCGCAACGGTGCTGATCATCATCGTTGGAAAATCCGCTGCCGCGCTCGGCATCGTTCTCGCATTCGGCTACCCCCTGGGCACCGCCATGACGGTGGCCGTTAGCCTCGCTCAAATCGGAGAATTCTCGTTCATTCTTGCAGGTCTCGGCATGAGCCTCGGATTGCTGCCGGAGCATGGCCGCGATCTCATCCTTGCCGGTGCGATCCTATCCATCCTCATCAACCCGGCCCTGTTTGCGGGTCTAGGCTGGCTGACGCCCTGGATCGAACGGTACGATCGGACGCTGGCGCAGGAAGGGGCGCCGGCAGAGCCCTCCGAGACGCTTCCTGAGCCCACGGCTTTGAAACAGCATAATGTCGTGATTGGCGCCGGGCGGGTCGGAAGCCGGGTTGTAGAAGCTCTGAGGCAGGTCACTCCGCCGCTCTTTGTCATCGACGAAAAGGAAGAGACGGTCGCGAAACTCAAAGAGAGCGGCATCGAAGCCATGGCCGGCAATGCCACGCAGATATTGCCGGCCGCCAATTTGGGCCATGCGCGCACCCTGCTCGTTGCGATACCGGACACATTCGAGGCCGGACAAATCGTGCAGCAGGCGCGTGCCTTGAACCCTTCCCTGGAAATCATCGCCCGGGCACATTCCGACGCTGAGGCCAACCATCTGCGTTCGTACGGGGCAAGTTCCGTAGTGCTTGGAGAGCAGGAAATTGCAGCAGCCTTGATCGAGCAATACATCCGGACGGAAACGCCACCGGCTCCGCCAGCAGCCGCTTAGGTCCCGACATCCGCTGCGAGACAGTCGGCAGGGACGTCCAGGCTCCAGACCACGCCCTCCCGGTTCCAAGACAATTGCGCCTTGCCGTTGAGGCTTGCGGCCACCATGCCTTCAACGACATTATGGCCAAACCCGGCGCGCGCCGGCTTTTCGACTGGAGGACCGCCGATTTCCCGCCAGTGCACCTCGAGCCGCGGCGCGCCCTCTGCGTCGGTCTCCCGTCGCCATTTGACTTCAACACGGCCTGCCGGGGCCGACAGCGCACCGTACTTCGATGCGTTGGTGGCAAGCTCATGCAACGCCATGCCGATTGTCTGCGCAGCCTCCGGCTTCAGGACCAAGGACGGGCCTTCGACTGAAAGGCGGTTTCCATCGGCGTCGATGAATGGGGCTAGTTGCGTCTTGATGAGTTCCGAAATCGCAATGCCATTCCAATCGTGATGCACCAGCAGATCGTGCGAACGAGCCAGACTCGAAATCCGATCTGCAAATCTCTCTTGAAACTCCTTGTAATCGCTGGTCGCACGTGCCGTTTGCCGTGCCATCGCTTGCACGATCGCCAGCAGATTCTTGGATCTGTGCGAGAGTTCGCGCATCACAAAACGCGTTTTCTGTTCGCTGTTGCGCAGAGCTGCTTCCCTGGCGGCGATGGTCTTGGACGCGTCGGCAAGTGCGCCAAATACGATATTGGCTTCATGCATCAACGTCGGCGCGACCTGCACCGGACGTCCCTCGCCCAGAGCTCTAGCCGCCTTCACCACGCGCCGGGACGGTTGCGCGATCATGCGACCCGCCAGTAACGCCGCGGCAAGCGACATGGCCAATGCAAGACCCGACATGACCAGCGTCAGAGACAGCGCGCGGTTCAAGGGCGCGGACAGCACGGCTTCAGGTGCCCAGACCACCGCTCGCCATTGGCTGAGTTCGGACTGGTGATGAGCAGTCACCGAAGAGCGCCCTTCGAGATCTGTGCTCTCGACCAATCCGCTGGCGCCATGAATTTTCGAAACGAACGCATCAGAGGCCGACCGGCCGAAAAATTCCTCGTGGCGTGAAGACCTAGCCAAGATCAAGCCATCCCGCCCCAGGACAGCGGCAAACCATCCATCGGGTAGATAGGTCTGCTTGAGAATGTCCACGATTGCATCGCTGCGCGGCGCATAAGCGAGCACGTACCGGACCTCGCCACGCACGGTCACAGGAACGCGGACGCCGAACAGCAACTGATGTGCGACGGCGCCGTATCCCAGATCCCCTATCGTCGCGCGCTTCGTCTCGAAGACCTGACGCACCCCGTCCGGATTTCCCGTCTTGGGTAACGTCGCGCCGGATTCGAGACGCGTATTGACGAGCTGCTGAAAAGACCGGTCGACGAGAACGAAATCGCCATTCGACTTCTCCGCCGCTTCCTTCGCCAAACGCTCGAATTCGGCGAGATCGCCCTCCTGCAGTGGCGGTTGACCCGCCAGGATTTCCGCCGAATCCAGAAAACCGTGCAGCTCGCGATCCAAGGCCCGCGAGAGGCTGGCAGCCGTGCTGGCGACGCGGCTCATTTCTGACGCGCGCTCGGTCACGGCGAAGCGATAAATTCCGAATCCGCCGACCAGGATCAAAGGCATCAGCGCAGCCATGACCACAACACCCAAAAGGGTGCCGAGCGAGAGTTCCTGCGGCGGCGACGGAAGCCAACTGCGCAACCGTGATGTCGACGGTCTGATCATCAGCAGACCCAAGAAAGCGTCCCATATTGTCGGATTAAGAATTCAAGGTCGTCACCCGCCCGGTGGGTCTAGCAGGAAATGCCATGCACAGCGCGGATATGCTTTGACCTGTACGAACCAGAAAAGGCCAGCACTATGGCTCAACCATGGCAGATGTGCTGCGCTCAAGCATGTCGCATGCTTCAGGGATTGGGCAGGCGAGAATCGCGCAGCCCGGCACGTGCTGAAAAGCGCCAGGACAAGGCTTCCGGCTTCTTTTCCGAATAGCGCCCCGCCGGCGCGCCAACGTGATGAAGCTGGCTCGCCAAAAACCGTGTGACCACAGGCCACACGGTTCTGCCACCCCATCAGGCGACGCGCCTCGAGCTCGTCCACAAGCTGTGCCGTCGCCCGGTTTGATTGCGTGGTGGAGTGTTTACCACCACGCAAAATTCCACCTTAGCGTCGATGCCCGTCGCGGTGCGGGCGCCTCCATCCGCGATCCGGCGGCGGACGCATGCCCGGAGGAGCCCGGTATCCCGACCGCCACCAGCCCGCAGCACGCGGACCTGGGGGTGGCGCGTGCCAGCCGGCACGACGGCGAGGCTTATACCGGGTCCACCGATCATGATCCTTGTACCAGGGCCGCCCGACATAATGGCGCCGCCAATAATCGACACCGACGAAGGTCACAACCGGAATTCGGAACACGGACAGACCGATATCCGGCAGCGGTGTCGGAGCACCGCGATAGTCGAACCCGAGATATTCGCTGTAGACCCAGCCGCGATTGTCTCCCCATCTGACGTCACACCACGACTCGTCGTCGAGGCAGCCGCGGACGTCCACCGGATCTCCTTCCGGAATGACGCCGATGCTGGGAAACTCGGTATCGGGCCCGCTTCTGATATTGACATCGGCCGTCGAGAAACCGGGCGCGGCTTGCGCCGCGGTTGCCGCGGTAATTCCGACCAACGCCAACCCGGCAAGCGCCCCAATCAGGGCATGCTTTTTCATGATCTCACCATCTGATTATCTTCGATGTGAACTCCCCGGACCATAACTGAACGTTGGCGGAGCCGATTTCCGTCGCTCGGGGAGATGCGTCGCGAGCGAGATGGCACCAGAAACATCGTCCGGGTAGCTCCTGATCAAGACCATGGAGAGGGCAGAAATGAGGCTTGCCGTCCCGCGCCCTTGACATCGTTTTGCCGCTTCGCCGCCTCGTGCCCCAAAGCGGGCCAAACGTCCTTCGCCGATTGGTCGAACAACACGAGACGCGGGAATTTGGGAGGTCAACTGGATCCATTGGCTGGGGGACGTGGATTCGAACCACGACTAGCGGAGTCAGAGTCCGCTGTTCTACCGTTAAACTATCCCCCAATCCGGGATGGCGCAGCCGGATGCGGCGCGCCGGCAGCCTATAACAGCTTGACAAAAAGACTGCAAGGATGGCATCGGCGGCGAGGATGCGAGCCGGCAACCGGGGCGATCACAGCAAGCTCAACGCTCGGCTCAGCCGGTCTCTCATGTTTCGTGAGGCTTCGCTTTACGGCAACGTGTCCCAGCTCACCTCTTGTCCACCAAGAGCTCCGGCCGGTATTCGAAGTGCATGGTGTCGTAATGATACCAGGCGCCGCCCCAGATGAAGCCGTGCTTCTCAAAAATGCGGACGATCTCGAGTGGAATCGCGTTTCGATAGGTCAGCGCCCCACCGGGCGAGGGCTTTGACCAGCGCCAGTAGTTGGCATGCCGAACCGCAATATCGATCGCAATGCCGTAGCCGTGCGCCGACATCTGGGACGTCCCCGCGATCGGCCGGCAATTATAGGTACCCGCTGAGGGCGCGAGGTAGGCATCGAATCGCTCTGGAAGCGCGTCGAGCTCACGGGAAATAGCCTCAAGACGCTGCGCCACGCCATTGACGGCCGTAACCTTCAGACGCTGCCCCGCCTTCTTCGGAAGCCAGGCGATCTCAACCAGTCTCCGCGCTACCTCGCCTTTCGTGCAATCGCCGTACATCGCCGAAAAGAAAGCAGCATTACGCGCGCGGCCCGGATCGATATTGACGCCGGGCTTCTCGCCGCCACCTCCGCCCGGATACGGAATAGCCAACATATCCTCGATGTCGGGATCGGCGAGCCAGTCCTGGAACGACTTCGCGGCCCGGCCGTCGTCCAGTGGCATGCGCGTGCCGTTGCGCCAGACCAGGATGTTGCCGTCGATCCGCGCGAGATGGTCGGGATAGGCCTTCAGCAAATGATCCAGGGGTGCGGGGCCTGCAGCACCCGCCGGCGGACCCGCAGAAACGGCTGAAATGACGGCGATGGCGGCGGCAACATGCGTCAGATGGCCGAGGAGCAGGATGTCGCGCACGCGTCTCAACTCGTCCCCCCCGATTTCTCACCCAGCAACGCGTGCGTAAGTAACACCCGAAAGGAGGCATTTACCACCCGCGTGAAGCTGCTACAGTAGTCGTCAAGATTGGTACCAGATGACGCCTGATGATCCGTCGATCCGCGAACTGAAAATGAAACGCGGACGGTTTGAAGCCAGGTGCTGGGGAAAGCCGTGGAGGGATCGAGCGACGAGATCGGCCCGGTCGCCGCAGCGGAGACGCAACCGACGTCCGCTGGTGCGCATGCCCGTATGACTGCGCCCAGTCCTACGGTGCGAGGCCAAACTTCCGCCATGGCCAATGGCGGAATCGATTGGCATGTGCGCAACAGGCCGGAGGAGCCGGCCGCTTCCAAAGATCGCGCCATCTCGGAAACGCCTGGACGCGTTTATGCTGCGCTCGATCTGGGAACCAACAATTGCAGGCTGCTTGTCGCACGCCCCTCGCGCCGGGGCTTCCTGGTTGTTGATGCCTTCTCAAGAATCATTCGCCTTGGTGAAGGTGTGAGTGCCTCCGGGCATCTCGGCGAGGCGGCCATGAACCGCACATGGGATGCGCTGAAAGTCTGTGCCGCCAAGATGCGCCGCCATAGCGTTGCGCGGTCGCGGCTCGTGGCCACGGAAGCCTGCCGTGTGGCAAGCAATGGCCCGGAATTCCTCGATCGCATCGACAAGGAGCTCGGCCTCTCCATCGAGATCCTGTCACGGGAGGCCGAAGCCAAGCTGGCAGTCTCGGGATGCGCGACCTTGCTCGACATCGATTCGGACCTGGCTCTGGTCTTCGATATCGGCGGCGGCTCGTCGGAACTCGTATGGCTCGACCTCGCGCGCCGCCGCGGCACATGGCGTCGCTCGCTCGGCGACCGTCTCGAGGTCATGAATTGCATCGCCGCCTGGACATCGCTGCCGGTCGGCGTCGTGACGTTGGCCGAACGCTTCGGGAGCAGGCAACTGACAGCGGCCGGCTTTGAAGCGATGGTCGATAGCGTGATGGACCTGCTGAAACCGTTCGAGGATCGTCACCGCTTTCGCGAACGCGTCGAGCGGGGCCGGGCGCATATGCTCGGAACATCCGGCACAGTCACCACGGTTGCAGGAATCCGCCTCGGCTTGCCGCGCTACGATCGCAACCGGGTCGACGGCTGCTGGCTGGAAAGCGCCGAGGCACGCGCCGTAACGTACGATCTCCTGTCGCGCACGCACGAGGAACGGATCGCCGAGCCATGTATCGGCAAGGACCGCGCCGAGCTGGTCCTGGCAGGCTGCGCCATCCTGGAGGCCTTGTTGCGAACATGGCCAGCCAAGCGCCTGCGTGTTGCGGATCGCGGCTTGCGGGAAGGCATGCTGGCCACCATGATGGCGGAAGACGGCCATTATCGCGTCCCAAGGCGTGATCACCGGCCGGTCTGAACGATCTCGGCGTTCCCGATATCCCGAGCCCTTCTGGAAAGCCCTCCATGGTCAAGACACCGACGCGCAGCGGTCAAAACAAACCTCGGCAGCTCAAGGTCCGCGTGCAAAGCAACAAGCATCGCAAGCCGTCCTCGCGGCGTTGGCTGGAGCGGCAGCTGAACGATCCCTATGTCGCGGCCGCGCAGCGCGACGGCTTCCGTTCGCGCGCCGCCTACAAACTGATCGAGATGGACGACAAGTACCGGTTCTTGAAGCCTGGTCATCGCGTCGTCGATCTCGGTGCAGCGCCCGGTGGCTGGAGCCAGATCGCCGCTGATCGGGTGAAGTCGCTGGAGGGGCGCGGACAAGTCGTCGCGATCGACTATCTGGAGATGGAATCGCTGCCTGGTGTTGAGGTCCTCTGCCTGGATTTCATGGATCCCACGGCGCCGGACGAGCTGAAATCGCGGCTGAAGAACGGCGGTGCCGATGTCGTTTTGTCCGACATGGCGGCCCCCACCGTCGGCCACAACAAGACGGACCATTTGCGGATCATGGGGCTGGCGGAAGCGGCGGCGGAATTCGCTTGCGAGGTGCTCGCGCCGGGTGGGACGTTCCTCGCCAAGGTCTTCCAGGGCGGAACGGAAAACACGCTGCTCGCGATGCTGAAACGCAATTTCTCAAGCGTCCGCCACGTCAAGCCGCCAGCCAGCCGATCCGACAGCGCTGAGCTATATGTGCTGGCCATGGGCTTCCGGGCCAAGACATAGGGACGGCTGCGCCTTGTGGCGGATCTGGGTGTCAGCTCTGTTTTGGGGCCTCAATTGGCCCGCGGTGAAGATCGCCCTCAACGGCTTTTCGCCTTGGGCCATCCGCGCCTTGGGACTAGGGCTCGGCGCAACGCTGCTGGCAATCCTGGCGCGCGCGCTCGGCCGTTCTCTTGCGGTCCCGTCAGGGCATCGGGGCGAACTCTTCATCTCGGCCATGCTGAACGTGGCCGGATTCAATATGTTCGTCGTGTTCGCGCAATTGGCCATGCCGGCGTCGCGTGCGGCGATCCTGACCTTCACGATGCCGATGTGGGCGGCCCTGTTCGGCGCGATTTTCGCGGGTGAACGGATCGATGGGCTGCGGGCGATGGCCCTCGCGTGCGGCGCGGTGGGCCTCGCCCTGTTGTCACGGCCGTACTGGCCGGCCTTGGCGTCCGGGACCATCCCTCTCGGGTTGATCTACGTGCTCGGTGCCGCGATCTCCTGGGCGACCGGGACCGTCTATGTCAAACTTCACCGCATACCGGCGGACCCGCTCGGCATGACGGCGTGGCAGCTCGGCATCGGCTCGGCTGTCGCCGTCGTCGGGATGCTGGCGTTCGAAACCCCGCGAGTCGATGTATCGAGCCCGATGGTCGCAGGCGCGTTCGCCTATCACGTCGTGCTGGCCTTGGCTCTTGCCTATTTTCTCTGGTTTGAGCTGCTGGAACGAGTGCCGGGCGGAACCGCGGCGCTTGGAACGCTGCTGATCCCGGTCTTTGCGGTCGTCGGATCTGTTGTCATCCTCGGCGAGCGGCCGATCGTCACCGACTATGCCGGTCTCGGCCTGATCCTCGCCGGCGTCGGATTCGACCAAGGGTTACGCAGCTTGCGGAAAAGCTCGGGCGAGCGCATATCATCGCAGTGACCCCGATCACGATTTGATCCACGGCCAGCGCAGGTGCATACGCTTCCTTTGGCGGCGCCCACGTGCTATGCGCGTGTCGAAATCGTCTTCGCGTTGAGACGCATTTCACCCGTGAGGAGCCCGCACCATGGCCGCACGCCCGATCGATATCATTGAGGATGTCGGGCTGACCTTCGACGACGTCCTGCTCGTACCGCAAGCCTCTGAAATCATGCCCGGCCAGGTCGAAGTTTCGACCCATGTCACAAAGTCCGTTGGCCTGAATATCCCAATCCTTTCTTCGGCCATGGATACGGTGACCGAGGCGCGGCTGGCGATTGCCATGGCCCAATCCGGCGGAGTCGGTGTGATCCACAGAAATCTCACGCCAGAGTTGCAGGCCCGGGAAGTGGAAGCCGTCAAGAAGTTCGAAAGCGGGATGGTCATCAATCCTGTGACGATCGGACCATCGGCGACATTGGCGGATGCGCTGCGGCTTATGGAAGACAACCGGATCTCGGGAATCCCGGTTGTCGAGAACCCGAGCAACGCGCGTCAACTCGGTAAACTGGTCGGCATTCTGACCCACCGCGATGTACGCTTTGCCACCAACCGTGCGACACCCGTCTCCGAGCTGATGACCAAAGACAGGCTCATAACGGTCCGGTCCGGCGTCGGCCGCGAGGAAGCCAAGCGTCTTCTCCACCAGAACAGGATCGAAAAGCTGCTGGTCGTCGATGAGGACTATCGCTGCGTCGGCCTGATTACCGTCAAGGACATCGAAAAAGCTGCGCAGTTTCCCAACGCCTGCAAGGATGACCAGGGACGCCTCCGCGTTGCCGCCGCGACCACAGTCGGCGAAGATGGCCATGAGCGTACGGAGCGTCTGATCGGCGCGGGTTGCGACTTGATCGTCGTGGACACCGCGCATGGCCATTCGCGCAAGGTCATCGATGCCGTGGCGCGTATCAAGAAGCTGTCCAACAGCACGCAGGTGATTGCGGGGAACGTGGCGACGGGCGACGCCACGCGCGCGCTCCTCGACGCTGGCGCAGACGCGGTGAAAGTCGGTATCGGCCCTGGTTCGATCTGCACGACGCGCATCGTCGCGGGCGTCGGCGTTCCGCAGCTCACCGCCATCCTGAACTGCGTGACCGAAGCGCGGAAGACCGGCCACCCGATCATCGCCGACGGCGGCGTGAAATTCTCGGGCGACATCACCAAGCCCAGCGCGGCCGGTGCCAGCGCGGTGATGGTGGGCGCGCTGCTCGCCGGCACCGACGAGAGCCCAGGCGAGACCTATCTCTATCAGGGCCGCACCTATAAGTCGTATCGCGGCATGGGATCGGTGGGCGCGATGGCGCGCGGCAGTGCCGACCGCTACTTCCAGCAGGAAGTGAAGGACACGTTGAAGCTGGTCCCCGAAGGCATCGAAGGCCAGGTTCCGTACAAGGGGCCGGTCGGCGCTGTCCTGCATCAGCTCGTCGGCGGGCTTCGCGCCGGCATGGGTTACGTCGGAGCGCGCAGTCTGGATGAGCTGCAGGCACGCGCAAAGTTCGTCCGCATCTCACCGGCAGCCATTCGCGAGAGCCACACACACGGTGTCGGCATTACGCGCGAAAGCCCGAACTACCCCGGCAACGGGTGATCCGGCGATCATGGCGCAAAACCTGATCGTCCTCCCGGCCGCGGCACAAGTGCTGCTGACATTCGTGGTGCTGATCCTGATGGCACGCGCGCGGGCGCTCTCGCAGAAGGAACGCGGTCAGAGTACGCAGGATCTGGCTCTGGCGTCGAACGCCGATTGGAACGCTGCAGCCCTGAAAGCGGCGAACAACTACAAGAACCTGTTCGAGGTTCCCGTGCTCTTCTTCGCTGCGGCCGCGTTCGCACTCATGACGCGTACGGTCGACGGCTGGATGCTCGGGCTCGCCTGGCTTTTCGTCGCCTCGCGCGTGGCGCACACGATGATACACGTCACCAGCAACATCGTGATGCTGCGCGGACCGGTGTTCATGATCGGCTTTTTCGCGGTCTTGGCGATGTGGACGCTGATCGTCTGGCGCGTCGCCGCCACGGGATTCTAAGCCATGAGACAAGGCGCCAGACTCCAGGCCGCAGTCGAGGTGCTGGACGAGATCCTGAGCCGGCACCGTCCCGCCGCGCAGTCCCTGGCCGATTGGGGCCGGGCGCACCGGTTTGCCGGATCGGGCGACCGCGCGGCGATCGGCAATCTGGTCTATGACGTGTTGCGCCGCCGCCTGTCCCTGGCCGCGCGGATGGACAACGACCATGCCCGTGCCCTCGTCCTCGCTGCCGCTCCGGCAGCACTCGGCATGTGGCCTGATGACGTGATTGCCGCTGCCGACGGTTCGGAGCACGCGTTGGCGCCTCTGAGCGCGACCGAGAAAGCCAATCTGTCCCGCGACTTGCCTCCGGATACGCCTCCACACGTCCGTGCCGACATCCCGGATTGGCTGATGTCCTCATTCGTGTCCGTATTCGGGGAGGAGGGGGCCTTGCGCGAAGGCGAGGCTCTGGCGCAGCGCGCCCCTGTCGATCTCAGGGTGAACACGCTCAAGGCGGATCGGGACAAAGTCCTCAAGGCCCTGCAAAGATTTGGCGCACAGGCAGCGCCGTGGTCCCCCATCGGTGTGCGCCTCCCGCCACCGGCCGGCGCCGGCCGGACACCCAACGTCGAAGCCGAGCCCGGACACGGCAAAGGCTGGTGGGAAGTCCAGGACGAAGGCAGCCAGCTTGCCGTGCAGCTTTCCGGTCCCGGACCACGCATGCAGGTCATGGATCTCTGCGCGGGCGCCGGCGGCAAGACACTCGCCCTATCGGCCGTGATGCAGAACACCGGGCAGATCCACGCCTACGATTCCGATCGCATGCAGCTTCGTCCCATCTTCGAGCGCCTGAAGCGGGCCGGCACGCGGAACGTCCAGGTCATGATGGCAGGGCAGGAACCCGTCGTGCGCGCGCTTGGCCCGCGCTTCGATCTTGTATTCGTCGACGCCCCCTGCACCGGCTCCGGTGTGTGGAGACGGCGGCCCGACGCCAAATGGCGCGTGAAACCGCAGAACCTGACGGACCGCATCGCCGACCAGCGCGCCGTACTCGATCTCGGCTCGGCGCTGGTCAAGCCGGGCGGACGCCTCGTTTACGTGACGTGTTCGCTGCTCCCGGAGGAAAACCAGCAGCAGGCTGCCGCGTTCATCGCGCGCCATCCGGACTTTCAAGTCGAGCCGTTTGCTGAGCGTTGGCGTTCGTCTCTTGAGACGCCGCCGCCCGACTCCGCCGACGGCCAAGACGATGCCCTTCTGCTGACACCCGCTCGCCATGCGACGGACGGATTTTTCATCGCGACGTTTCAGCGGCGTGCGTGATGAATATGAATTCAGATCACAGTTCCCGCCTCTCATTTCATTATCCGCAGAATCTCTCTTGAATTGGAATCGCGACCCGCTAAGTAGTGGCGCGTTGGAGACCAGAGGGGTCTCGTATAGTGCCAGGCTGCGGGGCCGGCTGACGGGAGCGAGGAAAGCTTCCGCCGCTGATGCCAGCGGAATGCAAAAGGACTCACGTCCATCATGGCCACGGTTGCGAAGGTGAAGCGTCCTCGGCGCGCGCCAGCGCGCTCCTGTCTCGGTCCGGTCGCGGACCTCGAAGCTCATCTGCCACAGGAATGGTGGCGCAAGCTCTTCAACGCTCTCTATGTGAAGACCGACGGCGATGTGGTCGAAAACATCGAGAACACCCGCCGCGAGGTGGATTTCATCGTGTCGGCGGCGGCCATTCAGCCGCATAGCACGATCCTCGACCTGTGCTGCGGCCAGGGCCGCCACTGCATTGAACTGGCGCGGCGCGGCTTCAAAAACGTTACCGGCGTCGACCGTTCACGCTATCTCGTCCGCCTGGCTCGCAAACGGGCACAGAACGAGGGGCTGCAGGTCGTCTTCAAGGAAGGCGACGCGCGCAACCCGCGCCTCACCGAGAACAGCTTCGACTGCGTTGCCATCATGGGCAATTCGTTCGGCTACTTCTCGAACAAGAAGGACGACGAGAAGGTCCTGACGACGGTCGGCAAGATCCTGCGCCCAACCGGCCAGATCGTGCTCGACATCACCGATGGCGCCTACATGGCCGAACATTTCGACCGCCGCTCCTGGGAATGGATCGACGAGCATCACTTCGTGTGTCGTGAGCGCTCGATCAGCCAGGATCGCGAGCGCCTGATCAGCCGCGAGGTCATCGTCCACGACGAGATGGGCGTGATCGCCGACCAGTTCTATGCGGAACGCCTCTACACCAAGGAAGGCATCACCAAGCTCCTGGAGAAATGCGGTTTCCGCAACGTGCGCCACCACGGCCATGCCGAAGCCCAGTCCGACCGCGACCAGGATCTCGGCATGATGGCGCGCCGCATTCTGTTGACCGCCGACGCACCGGTGCTTCCGGCGCGCAGGGCACGCGGCAAGGTCCGGCAGCGCGAGGTCACGGTTCTGCTCGGCGACCATCGTCTGCCGGATACGGTCAAACGCAACGGTGCATTCAATCCCGAGGACATGGAGACCATCCGTCGCCTCAAGGACGCGCTATCGACGTTGCCGAATTACAATTTCCGCTATCTCGACAATCACGCGACTCTGGAACGCGATCTCGCCGGACTGAGGACCGACTTCGTCCTCAATCTGTGCGACGAGGGGCTGAACAACGACCCCTTCAAGGAGTTGCACGTCCCGGCCATGCTGGACGCGCTCGGCATTCCCTATACGGGTGCCGGCCCCGGCGCGCTGGCCGCCTGCTACGACAAAGGGCTGGTGCGCGCCGTCGCGATGACGCTGGATGTTCCCGTGCCGCTCGAAACCTACGTCCGGCCGGGCGACCAGGGCGCGACCCTGCCGTCGGTATTCCCGGCGCTGCTGAAGCCCAACTACGGCGACAGCTCGCAGGGCATCACCAAGGACGCTGTCGTCAGCAACGAGCGCGCGCTGCTCGACTATCTGGAACGGCTGCGCGCGGAGTTTCCGCGCCGGCCGGTGCTGGTACAGGAATACCTGACTGGACCGGAATTCTCCGTTAGCTTGGTTGGCAATCCGGACCAGGGCCTGCGCGCGCTGCCGCTGCTGGAGGTCGATTTCTCCAGCCTCGATCCGTCGCTACCGCGCATCCTTGGCTACGAATCCAAATGGGAGCCCGACAGCCCTTACTGGACGCAGATCCGCTATCAGGAGGCCGTAAGCCTGCCCGATCACGTGCAATCGCAGTTGATCGAGCATTCGGCGCGTCTGTTCGAGCGTCTCGGTTGCCGTGACTATGCCCGTTTCGATTTTCGCGCCGACTCCAAGGGCGAGATCAAGCTGCTCGAAGTGAACCCCAACCCAGGCTGGTGCTGGGATGGAAAGCTCAACATCATGGCGGGCTTCCAGGGTATTCGCTACGCGGAGTTGCTGGGTCAGATCCTGGCTGCCGCCGAGGAGCGGATCGGCATTATCGCCAAGCTGCAGTCGGCCGCGAACGGTGCACATGCCGCAGCGGCCAGCGCAAGCGCCGAAGCCGCAGCGAGGTAGCAGGCCGACTCGGCTTCCGGCACAATGGCGGCGGTGCATTCTGCGCCGTCGAGAGGGAAAGATGCGGCCAGTCGTCGGGTTTGTGGTGTTCATGGCAGCCGCGATGGCAGCCGCCTCGATTGGCTCTCTGTTTCTGCCGGGTGATTGGTATCAGGCCCTGGCCAAACCCTCCTGGACACCGCCGAACTGGGTATTCCCACCGGTCTGGGCCGTCCTCTATTTCATGATCGCATTCGCCGGATGGCTCGTCTGGAACGCCGAAGGCGCGAGCCCGCCGGTGGCGATCTGGATCGTTCAGCTTGTCCTCAACGCGGCCTGGTCGTGGGTCATGTTCGGCTTGCATCAGATTGGCGCCGCCTTCGCCGTGATCGCTGTTCTGTGGATCGCCATCGCCCTGTTCATCCTCACGGCGCGGCGCGTCAGCGGAGTGGCGGCGGCATTGTTCCTGCCTTATCTGGCGTGGGTGAGCTACGCGGCAGCGCTCAACTATGAGATCTGGCGGCTTAATCCGTAAGCCGGGGCGCCGACAGCAGTCCGATCGCAGCCGTACCGCTCTGATTAACCACAGAGCGAGATCAATCCGCGCGGTTAACAATTACGCGGATTCTGGCCTTACAATGGTCCGCAAGGGGGATTGCAGGAGAAACCCAATGCTGTGCCGGACGGCCGCCGCCCTCTCACTTCTTTGCGTCCTACATACGGGCGCCTTCGCGCAACACGGCGCTGTTGCCCCGCCGACCGCCACGCTTTTCGAGAACGTCCGCATCTTTGACGGCAGGAGCAATACGCTCAGCGCCAGCATGAATGTTCTCGTGCGCGCGAACACGATCGAGAAAATATCCAATGATCCGATCCCGGTCGATCGCAGCGCCACAACCACGATCATCGCCGGTGGCGGCCGGACGCTGATGCCGGGTCTGATCGATGCGCACTGGCACGCGATGTTGATCCGGCCTGCGCCGGCGCAAGCAATCAGCGGCGACGTCGGGTTCAATAATCTCGTGGCCGGCGCCGAAGCACGCGACACCCTCATGCGCGGCTTCACGAGTGTTCGCGATGTTGGCGGACCGGTCTTCGGTCTCAAACGCGCCATCGACGAAGGCGTGATTGCCGGACCGCGCATCTTTCCATCCGGCGCGATCATCACAGTCACGAGCGGACATGGCGATTTCCGTCAAGTCTCCGATCTGCCAAGGACGGTGGGGCATCTCACCCGCATGGAACAGATCGGCGGCAGCATGGTCGCCGACAGTCCCGACGAGGTTCGCCTGCGCGTCCGCGAGCAGCTCATGCAGGGCGCCTCTCAAATCAAGCTGACGGCGGGCGGCGGCGTATCATCCCCCTTCAGTCCCATCGACGTGTCGACGTTCACGGAAACGGAGCTGCGCGCCGCCGTCGAAGCAGCCGAGAACTGGGGAACCTACGTTACCGCGCACGCCTTTACGCCCGCCGCCATCCAGCGATCGATAGCGGCGGGCGTGAAATGCATCGAGCACGGCTTCCTCATGGATGACGCGACGGCGAAACTGATTGCGGAAAAGGGCATCTGGCTGAGCCTGCAGCCGCTCCCCGAGGAGATGCGCCAAGGCTTCCCGCCTGGTTCGATCCAGCGGATCAAAGCCGATCAGATCTGGTCGGGGATCGCCAAAACCTACGAATTGGCGAAGACGTACAACATCAAAACCGCGTGGGGGACCGACGTTTTGTTCTCCCAAGCGCTGGCTCAGCGACAGGGCGCGATCCTGGCTTCACTCGTGCAGTGGTATACACCCGCGGAAGCGCTCACCATGGCAACCAGTACGAATGCCGAGCTTCTGGCGCTGTCCGGAAAGCGCAGTCCTTATCCCGGCAAGCTTGGCGTCATCGCGGAAGGTGCACTTGCGGATATGCTGCTGGTCGACGGCAATCCGCTCGAAAAGCTCGATCTCATCGCGGACCCGGACAAGAATTTCGTCGTGATCATGAAAGACGGGAAGATCTTCAAGAAGACGATCTAGCCGCGTCGTCCGGGATTATCCGTCGATCAACGCGCGCCGGGTCGCAGTCCGGCGCGCGCCGCCTGCCTCACTTCTCCGTCAGCAGCGTTCCGCTGCGCTGGATCGCGGTGCGGATATTCTCGATCGAATTGGCGTACGAGAACCGGATATAACCCTCGCCGAACACGCCGAAGCTGGTGCCTGCGACAGTCGCCACGCCAGCCGTCTCCAGCATCTTGTTCTGCAGTTCCTTGGCCGTCATGCCGGTGCCGGTGATGTTCGGAAACGCATAGAACGCGCCGCCCGGATTGACACAGGTGAACCCCGGAAGCTGGTTCAGCATCGGCACGATGGCGCGGCGGCGCTCATCGAAGGCCCGGACCATCTTATGCACGTCGTCCTGCGGGCCTTCGAGCGCGGCGATGCCGGCGAACTGCGTCGGCGCGTTGACGCACGAATGGCAGTTCACGGCCAGCCGCACGATCTTCTCGACCAGCGCATCCGGCCAGATGCTGAAGCCGAGACGCCAGCCGGTCATCGCATAGGTCTTCGACCAACCGTCGAGGATGATCAGCCGGTCGCGGATTTCCGGGAAGCGCAGGAAGCTGACGTGCTCGCGGCCGTCGTAGAGCATCTGGCTGTAGATCTCGTCCGACATGACAGCGACGTTCGGATGCTTCTCAAGTCCCTTCACCAGCTTGCGGATCTCTTCTTCAGGAACCGCGCCGCCGGTCGGATTGCCGGGGCTGTTGATGATGATCAGGCTGGTTTTCGGCGTAATCTGCGCCAGCACCTCATCAGCGCTGAAGGCAAAGCCGTTCTCTTCCTTAAGCGCGATCGGCACCGGCTTGGCGCCTGTGTACTGGATCATCGAGCGATAGATCGGGAAGCCCGGGTCCGGATACATGATTTCGGTCTCAGGCGTACCGAACATCATGATGGCGAAGAACATCGTCGGCTTGCCGCCCGGCATGATGACGACGTTGTTGGGAGACACCTCTACGCCATGACGGCGCTTCAGGTCGGCTGAGACCGCCTCACGCAGCGGAAGAATGCCCTGGGCAGGCGTATAGCCGTGATGGCCGTCACGCAGCGCTTTGATAGCGGCTTCGACGATATGTTGCGGCGTCTGAAAGTCCGGCTGGCCGATGCCGAGGTTGATAATGTCGTGGCCCTGCCGCTGCAGGTCGGCGGCCCGGGCCAGCACCTCGAATGCTGTTTCCGTCCCCAAGCGGTTGAGATTTTCCGCGAGCTGCAGCATGGCGCGTCCCCTTCGAAGTCAGTGTTGAGCGGCCGCACTCTTGCACCAGGGCGGCCAAAAACGGAAGGGCTGTCGTGATTATCGCGGCCCGCTAACCGAGGCCCGCCAGGACAGCATAGAGCGCGGCTCCCACGGCAATCGCGACCGTAAGGCCTGTCAAAAACCCGAACGCCCTGCTCTTGGTCGCGGGCGGTTCCATGGCCACGTCGGCCGGCTGGAGCACCGTTTCACGTCTGGCGAGCACCGCCGGAGCCTCCGCCACGACGAGCGCCGCGGGCTCCTGCTCCTCCTTGAGCACCAAAGCTGTCGATGGTAATGGCGGCGGAAGCGGCGGCGGCAAGGCATTGCGCTTCGCTACAACGTCGCCGGCAGCCTCGATCTCAGCGCTTTGACCTGGTTCTGTCGGGGATGAGTTCTCAAGCACGGGGGCAGGTTCATCGAGCGGGACCGCATCACGGGTCAGTGGAGCGAGCTCCACCAGACGTTCTGCAAGTCGACGGTGATCATGGAGGGCCTTCTGCCGCTCCAACTCGTCACGCAGCCTCAGCGTGGCCGCGTCGCTCAATCTTGTAACCTGCTTTGCCATTCGGCGACTCCCAACTCTCGCCTCAGCAACCCACCGACCGATACGGATGCGAACCAGACCATCAGACACCGCTTTCCGAAGCGGCGACACTTCAAAATCACGACTTGCTCAGTCCTGCCAGCCTATCCAACAGACGTGGTTTCTGCTCACCCTCAATCTTGGGGGGTGTCGCCATGGCTGCCACGCCGATGCCAGGCTCCTGAGCCGAATTGATGGCAACACTCCCAGCCACGGAAGGCTTTTCCACCATATTGCTGCCATTCAAGGCCGGTGACGTCTCGTCTGCAGCAACGTCCGCAGCCGGCGCGCCCTGATCATCAAGGCGCCGGCTTACCGTCTTGATCGAACTGGCCAGGGCGGGTTTCGCCTCGCCGATCCGCTCCGCCACACTCCGCCGCAACGGTGTCGAGCGGCGCGATTGGGTGGTCGGGCCGTTGCCTGCTCCGATCCGCCGCATCTCATCCATGAACTGCGCGCTCTGCAAGGCCGCGCGTTCATTGGCGGCGGCCAGTTCCGCACGGAGCTTCTGGATCGTCTCCGCTTGGCTGTCCACTTCCGATTGCAGAGCGCCAATGCGCGCCTTCATCGCAATCTTGCTGTCCTTCAGGGACTGACCTCCGACGTCGCCCTCCTGATAGGCGGCCAACGACGCCTCCAGCCGGCGAATGGCGGCGTCCCTTTCCTCCAGGCTCGCCGTGAGTGTCATGATCTGGGATTGCAGCTCACCTGCTCCCGCACCTGCCCCGGCCGCCTGCTCGCTGACAGAACGCAGCGCAAGCTCAGCCTCGCTCAGATCGCGGCGGACGCGATCCAGCTCGGCCTCAGCGGCTCGCGGACGCGCCGAGCCGTTGACGTACACGCCACCTTCATCGTTGGCCGGTTCCGAAACCAAAACCTGCAGCTTGTTGATCAGGGTTTCCTGATCGCGGGTTCGCGCCCGAAGGGCGTCGACTTCCGCCCGCAGTGCGACCTCGCCGTCGAACTGCGTATCCTTGAGGCTGCCGCGATTGCGGGCCGCACGCGTGCTGACCGTCGAATTCAGGCGCTCGATCTCGGTGCGCTGCTGGGCATTGATCTGCATGACCTCGTCGAGGGCGCGGACCGTTTTACCCGTCTCGGCCGACACGGCGGCCAACTCGCGATCGCGCTGTTCGAGCAAGACGCGCGAGTCGGCCAATCGCTGTTCCACTGCCGGCAACCGGTTCATCACGGTTTGCTCGAGGACACGCCGCGCGTTGACGTTCTGCTCCAGATCGGTGCGGAGCTGGAGCAGTTCGGCCTCGAGGTTACTTATGCTGGCGTCACGCCGGCTCACCTCGACCTGCTGGCGGGCAGCCGACAAGCGCGCTTTCTCCAACGTGCTTTCCAGGTTGTGGATGCGAACGGCGTATTCAGCCCTCAACCGATCCTTGTCGGCACGAATCTCGGCCTCGGAGATCGGCATCGTGCGGCTGATATGCCGACGCGTCAGTCGCACGGCGCGCGACCAGTAGGCCGGAGCCAGCGCCAAAGCCAACAGGGTCGCCAGCAAAAAGCCCAGCGCCACGAGCATAATTGTCTGAATCGTGATCACTTGGGCATTCCCGAGCGCAATCCTCACGACAACGAGCCAGGCCCGTCAGCGTTGTGGTCCGAGCCTTCGCCCTAGCACAACGCAAAATCCCGGCATAGCGATCCGCCTCCTGCCGTCGCAGGAATGTGATCACCCGCTCAGAAAGGATTCCAGGTCGGTCTCCGAGTGTACTTCAAGTAGCCGATATTCGCACCTAGCCGGAAACCAATGCCAGAACGAATTGGTGCAAGCGTCACGTCGCCGTTCTTCAGGAATTGAACGCCGACACCGCCGACAAAATAAGCCGATCCCTGAACACCGCCAAACCGCTCGTAGACATCATGCGGGCTACGCAGATTGTAGACGAGCACCATGGTCTTAGACCCCTCGCCGCCAAAATCATAGCCGACAGAAGGGCCCTGCCAGTACACCTTGTGGACACCGGCATCCTTCGTATAGAGCGTGCCTTCCCCGTAGCGCAGGCCCGCGATGAATGCGCCGCCGGCGTCTTCACCCAGGATGTACCCGTTCGGACGCCCCGCCTTCTGGAAGGTATATTCGACGACATTCGCCAGTCCCTTGCTGACCGAGCCGAAAAAGCCGTGGCCAGCATCGAGGATCTCGCTTTGCGAATAGGTACCGCGTTCCTCATAGCGGCGATCCTCATAAGAGCCTCGCGGCGGAGGTTCGCCGTACGGCGCACGGTCCGGAGGTGGACCGTAGCCACGATCATAGGGCTGCGGGCCGGGACGGTAGTCGGGATCCGGCCGGTATCGCGGATCCGCACCGTAGGCCTGTGTCGTACCGCCCGGAGGCGGCGGCACGTAAACGTCGCCCTGCGGCGCAGGCGGGCGATATGCGTCGCCGGAGGGCGCGGGACCGCGATAGGCATCGTCGTTGCGATAGACTTCGCGAGGATCGGGATTCTGCCAGGGTTGCCTGTCTTGGGCCTGCCCTGAGATCGAAAGCGTCGCAAGCAGGGAGGCAGCCAGCGCAACCACACGCAAAGTGACCGTCAGAATCGGGCGATTCGAGCGCAATGCGATCATGGTCTCAGTATCCACGCAGGAGCGCCGCCCGCGATGACGAAGCGGCGATAAGGCATTATCAACCATTCCGCAAAAGTATTACCAAAGTATGGCCAGACGCCTCGTTGGTGGCCACACGGATCATCACAATCGTCCGATAGCCCTCGGAACTTCGAGGATTTTCCCGGCCGGAACCGTTCGCTTGCCCATGTGTTGGGACGTGTCCGGGCGCGCGCCATACAGCGCGCCGAATTTCAGCGAGGTTTGCCATGATGCGGACTGTTCCAGCGATCGTCCTGGTGGTCGGAATGCTTTGGACTCTGCCCGCGAGCGCTCGCGATGCGACCTGCCAAGTCCAGTCGGGCGGCAAAAAGATGCTTGATAAAGTGTGTGACTTTCAGTCCGTCGACAGCAACGGCTCATTCAATCTGTCATCGCGCGGCAGCAAGGAAACGCCGCTTTTTCCCGACGTCCTCTCGCTCTCTGTCACGATCATCAAACCTGGAATCGCCGAAGTTCGCGGGCTGACCAAGGACGGTATCAATTCCCGTTGGGGTGAAGCGCGCCGCTCAGCCAAAGATGGCGCCTGCTGGGATGGAGCCGACTTTCGAATCTGCGCGCGGTAGGACGGCAGCTTCGGCGGGCGGCAATGCCAGTTATCGCGGGAAGAGAGGGATCAGCGAGGATCTCCCCCAGACGGTGAAGGGCGGATTGAGAAAGTTGCGCTCGGCCTTCCCATAGACCAATGGGGCGCCACCCTCCATCGTAACCGCGCCGCCCGCAGCCAGAACGATGGCGTGCCCGGCGGCCGTGTCCCACTCGCTTGTCGGGCCAAACCGCGGGTAGATGTCCGCCTCTCCGCGCGCCACCAGCCAGAACTTCAACGACGAACCGATCTCGCGATACCCTGTGATCCGGGGGTCGGATTTGAACACTTCGTCACTGGCCGTCTTATGCGACCGGCTTCCCACGGCAACCAGCCGCGCGACGTCCGGCTCCCGCGTGCGGATGTCTGTGAGCTGAAGCGCCGCCAATCCAACAGGTTTGGCATCCGGCGCAACCGTGGCCTCAACGGCGCGCTGGCTGCCCAGGGTCATCGTCAACTGGTCTATGGCAGGCGCGTAGATCATGCCGAATACGGGCACACGATCGACGATCAGCCCGATGTTGACGGTGAAGTCGGTGCCGCCCTTCACGAATTCCTTGGTTCCATCAAGAGGATCCACGAGAAAGAATGCGTCCCGGAGCACCGACGTTTCTCCGCGGCTCATGGCCTCTTCGGCGATCACTGGAACGCCCGGCGCCGCCTTGGCCAAAGCCGCAAGAATAATGTCCTCAGCGTCCCGATCGGCAGCGGTCACCGGAGAATGATCGGCCTTCCTCTCGACCGCGACACCCATGCGGCGGTGATGCATGATCGCGGCGCCAGCCGCGATCACGGCTGAGAGGAGTTGATCGGCCAGCATCCCATGGTCAGGTGACGTCATTGATCTGTCAGTCCCTTGAATCGCGGTTGTCTCTGCGCGCGGCAAACGGATCAGAGACGGATCGGGTATGACCGCCTCCGGCGTTGCCTGAAGGCCCCACTCCCCAGGAATTACGGCCGATACGCGGACCGAACGCTATCCAACCTTGGCAATAGGATGGCGAGGCATGTATCAACACACGATACGCTTTTATCAAGATGCTTGTCGGCCCGCGTCTGCGCCTCCTGCGCTTGGGTTGTCTATGGACATACTATCAGGGGGCTTTGATGAGCCAGCGCTCACAACCAACCGATCTAGAGCTTTCGGCACTCATCTCCAGCAAGATCTGCCACGACGTCATAGGTCCGGTCGGCGCCATCTACAATGGGCTGGAAATCCTCGACGAGGATGACAACGCCGATGCGCGCAATTACGCCCTCGACGTAATCCGCAATGTCACGGAGCAGGCCTCGGCCAGGCTGCAGTTTGCGCGATTTGCCTTCGGCGCGGCCGGATCGGCAGGCGCCGTGATCGATCTCGGCACGGCCGAGCAGATTTCTCGCGGCTTCGTTGGCAAGGGCAAGCATAAGTTGGAGTGGAAGCTGCCCCACGGTCACATGGTGAAAGACCGGGTCAAGCTGCTTCTCAACCTTATCGCGAGTGCCATCACCGCCCTCCCGCGCGGTGGCGAAGTGGAAGTAACCATGTCCGGCTCACTCGAGGCGCCTGCGTTCGCCATTCGTTGCCGCGGCACAAGCGCACGTCCTCCCCAGCATCTCGGGGAGTTCGTCAGTGGGAACGCAGCGCCGCAACTCGATGCCATGACCATACAGGCCTACTACACGTGGCGCCTCTCCGGCACCGCCGGCATGACCATCGGTATCCACAAGGACGGTGCCGATATCGTGCTGACAGCGCGGCCAAAATCGCCTTCGCGCAGATAGTCTCTGAACGGACGACACAAGTGAGATCGAGCATTTCCTCCGGCTCGTTCGTCAGATGACGGTCTGTGTCGCGCGCGCGTCAGGATCGCGTGTGTATCGTCTACGCCGGAGCGCAAAAGCCCTAAACGCCGTTCATATTTTAGAGTTGACGACAAAACTCGCCGATGCTGTCCTCCGCGCCGACAGACATCAACCGTGTCTGTTCATAACAGCGACAGAACAACTTCTAGTAATCCGCTAAGGCGGCGTCTTCACTGTTAGGGGTCTGACGTCAGAGTTAACAGAATAAAGCTCACGTCTCGGGGCACATTCGCGGCCTAAGACCAATCCATTCATACACGAGGACTTAAGGACGCCCGCCAGGCTGTCGCACTATGCATGCGTACATGGAGGTCTCATGAATCGGCTGCTCACGCTTATCTGGGCGATAGGTATCGTACTCTTCGCCTCGCAAGCTCAGGCTGTAACGTCCAAGGACGGCGCCGGAACTGCGCGGAAAGCAGAACTGTCCGAAACGACAAAGAAGAGCCCAGCGGCTTACACAAAGCGGCGTAAGGCGTCTTCTGCAACGAAATCCCGCCGCGCCCATTATAAGAAGCGCTCGCGCACGGCCAGCAAGAGCTACCGGTCGCGCAAACATTACACGCGCACAGCGCACGCCTCGAAGCGTCGTAAGTCTGCACGTGTCGCAAATAGCCGGCGTCGTGCCTATCGCAGCGCATCCACGTCGGGCCGCAGCCACGCGCTCAACGGTCTCGCCTCTTACTACTGGCAGCCGCAGCGTGTTGCCTCCGGCGGTTGGTTCAATCCGCGGGCCATGACGGCTGCGCACAAGACTCTGCCGTTCGGAACCCGCGTAAGGGTCACGAACAAGCGCAACGGCCGGACCGTGCATGTCACGATCAATGACCGGGGTCCCTACATCGGCGGCCGGATCATCGATCTGTCGGATGCCGCCGCTGGCGCCATCGGCATGAAGAGCGCTGGCGTCGTCCCGGTCAGCGTGGAAGTCGTCGGCCGCTGAAGTCCGACGCCTCTCTCCCACAACAACAAGCGGACGGCTGCGCTCTATCGCGGCCGTTCGTTGTGGGTTCCCCAGCCTCCGCCTTCTCAAGGCCCGAATCGGGCTGGAGATGGGTTGGCATCGCAATTAGCTGGAATGTTCCCGAAATCGTGCCCCGCCGCTTCATTTCACTTGCCGTAGCAATGCTGATGATTTCGGCCAACGGATCTGGCGCCGAGCCGGCCTCCGCTTCTGATGCCGTCAGCACATGGAAAACGAGTGTCGTTCCGGCCAAGGTCAGTGCGTCCTCAAACACCGCGGGCCGGAAACATGGGCTGAAGGGCATTGCGTCCTACTACTGGCAAGGCCAGAAAACCGCCTCAGGAGAGCGTTTCGACAAGCGCGGGATGACGGCGGCCCACAAGACCCTGCCGTTCAATAGTCTGGTGCGGGTGAAGGACAGCAGCACCGGCAAAAGCGTCGTGGTGCGGATCAACGACCGGGGCCCGTTCAAGCCGGGCCGCGTGATCGACCTGTCCGAAAAGGCCGCGGAAGTGATCGGCATGAAGTCGCGCGGCCTGACGCCGGTCGAGCTTGAAGTGCTGGCGATCCCATAAGGCGATATGCGCCGCCCATCAGAATGGGCGAAACATCGCGTCAGGCTGTCATCCAATTGTCATTCGGCATGAGGACATGGCAGTGTCGCGCGTCCTTCTCTGTTGAGGTGGACCGCGCGATCTCAAGACAGGCCATCATTCATGCCGCATCGGACTAGGCACTCCTGCAAGCGGGATACCCCATGCTGTGGGCCCTGATCATTGTTCTGGGCATCATCGCAGGGACTCTCGGAGGCGTCGTCGGATTCGGCTCCTCAGTCATCATGCTGCCGGCGCTGGTCGCCCTGTTCGGTCCGAAGGAAGCCGTGCCGATCATGGCGCTGGCGGCAATCATGGCCAACGTTTCCCGCGTTGCCGTCTGGTGGCGCGAGGTCGACTGGCGTCTCACCGGGGTTTACTGCGTGACAGCCGTTCCCGCGGCGGCCTTGGGGGCGCGCATTCTGGTCGGCCTCGACGCGCGCTTCCTGGAAGCCGCACTCGGAGCCTTTCTGATCATCATGATTCCAGCGCGCCGCTGGTTCGTTGCACGCGGCTGGACGATCGGGCTCCCCGGCATGGCCATCGTCGGCGCTTGTATCGGCTTCCTCACCGGCCTGGTCGCAACCACCGGGCCGATCAATACTCCGTTCTTTCTAGCCTACGGCCTGGTGAAGGGAGCCTACATCGCGACCGAGGCTGCGGGTTCCGTCGCGGTTTCAGTGACCAAGGCGATCGTCTTCCGGAAGTTCGGCGCCCTGCCGATCGAGGTTGTTGGACGAGGTCTTGCCGTTGGCACAACCCTGATGTTCGGCTCCTGGCTCGCGAAACATATCATACTGCGTTTCGACGCCACTCAGTTTCGGATGATCATGGAAGCCATGATGCTCGTCTCGGGTGTCTTGTTATTGTGGGGCGCCCTGGCATCCGGACCGTGAGCGATCCGGCTTGAATCGCCGCGAGCAAGTTGAATGCGAAAATCCAGTTTGGCCTTCGTCGGCAAGAATCGGTACTTTAAGGTAAGTTCCGGCACTGGAGAGCTGAACGATCGATGTCTGCCTCAGAACGCAACCCCGCCTTGGTCCGCATTCGCACGGCGATGATCGAGAAGAAGCTCACGCAGGCCGAACTCGCAGACGCCGCCGACTGCCATGAGAAGACCGTCCAGAACCTGCTGAATGGGCGCACCGTACGCGACCAGACGCTGTTCGACGTCTGCATGGTGCTGGGTCTCGATTTCGACGAGGTCAAGGCTGCGTGGAGCGGACAATCTATAGCCCGCGATGCCCCCGGCCAGCCAAGCCTCAACCGCGACGTCGCGCCCGTCTATATGGGGGCTTACACGCGTGCCGGTGTCGACGACTATATCGGCAGTTACCTGACGCTACGGCCCGCGTTCTCGAATCCGGGCCAGATCGTCGCCTATCGTACCGACATCACCTGGGACCCGGACTGGCCGAGCCTTCTGTTCGAGGAGCACGATCGCCCCGACGCGCCTTATGCCCATCGTGGGCGTCTTTATGTGCCACCCGCCTCGATGTTTCTGCATCTGGTCTCGCTGACAAAGGGCGCGATGCGCATGATCGTGGTCTCGCAACTCGACCGCTTCGGCCAGATGCGTGGTCTGATCACGACGTTGAACAAGCAACGGGCGATGCTGGTGCCCGTCAGCGCACCGATCGTCTATCGCAAGGTCAGCAATTTCGGCGACGTCCAGCTCGGCGAAGTGACATCCGGCGACGCGGCATACTCCGATTATAAAGTGCTCCTCGACGAGGCCGTCGCGGAAGGCTACGCGCGCCTGATTACCGCCTGACGGCGGAAGCCGATCCGCTCATCGCCATCGCGACGCGAATTTTCCAAGCCCGGAAGTCGATTAAAGCGCGCCTCGGACGAAATCCGAATTTCATTTCGCAAGGCCTAGGATTTGGCGCGCACGCCGATTATCGCGCGATCATCGCAGATACGATTTTTCTGTGGAATCTCAGCGCGCGCAGTTGACGAGCCCGGAGCCGTGACAAAACGGCAACCACTACGTATGCGTCGTATGTTTAATTGCGGTTAAATAATGTTGCGTCAGTGGCGTTTGTGGGGTGGGAATATGTGTGTGCGTTATTTCCAGTACATGCCCGTATTGCGTGCTGCGCGGTCTAATTTTCTCAGAACCGCAAGCGTTTTGGCCCTGGGGTTAGCGGCCTCGGGACTTGCGGCAACGTCGGCAAGTGCAGCCGGGCCGGGATTTGAATGCGCGCACATCGTCACGACATTTGATCTGTTCGGCTTCGATATTCCTGTTCTGAGTGACGGCGGCGCAACCACAACAAGTCCAACCGGAACAGCCTGCGGAATCGGCGCTAACGCCGATGGTATCGGTGCATCAGCGTTTGGTTTTGGCGCGAACGCGGATGGTTTCGGCTCGACAGCAATTGGTGCGGGGGCGGGGCTATTTTCTTCCGGACCTGCGAATACCTTTATCGGAGCACTATCCGGCATTGGCGTCACCGGGGGCTTCAACACAGTCAACGGCTTCGCCTCGGGCATCCTTGTTGACGGCGATTTCAACACCATCAACGGCTCGCTCTCCGGAATCATCGTCCAAGGATCAAACAACACCACGACGGGAGCGCTCTCCGGCAACGTTGTCTTCGGTGACAACAATACTGTCAACGGTTCAGGCTCTGGCAATTTCGTAGATGGCGACTTTAACACCGCCAGCGGCTCCCTCACGGGCAACGGTGTATTTGGCGATGGTAATACCGCCAACGGCTCGGGCTCCGGCAATGTCGTGATCGGCGACGGCAACGCGGCAAGCGGCAGCGGGTCGGGCAACTTCGTGCTCGGCAGCTTCAACACCACGGACGGCAGCGGTTCCGGAAACGTCGTGCTGGGTTTCTTCAACACCGCCAACGGATCGTTTTCCGGTAACGGCGTCGTGGGAGTTGGAAACACCGCCAACGGCAGCTTGTCCGGAAATGGCGTCATTGGCGTAGGAAATACCGCGTCCGGCCTCGGATCAGGCAACGGCGTCGCCGGCATCGGGAATACGGCCAACGGCATGGGTTCCGGGAATCTCGTGCTGGGTAGTCTGAACAGCGCCACCGGCACAGGCTCCGGAAATGTCGTCGACGGAACCGGCAATACCGCCAATGGCAGCCTGTCCGGTAATTTCGTCGAGGGCAGCGGAAATACGACGACAGGTTCCGGCTCCGGAAACGCCGTCGATGGTGACGCGAACACGGCGGCCGGCAGTCTTGCAGGCAACAGAGTGAGCGGCTTCGCCAATCTGGCGGCCGGCTTCGGGTCCGGCAACGACGTCGACGGCGAGCTGAACAGCGCTGTCGGTCCACTCTCAGGAAACGGCGTCGTCGGCAGCGGAAATAGTGCTGGCGGCACAGGTTCCGGCAACGGTGTCGAAGGCTATGTCAACAGCGCCTATGGAACCGGCGCGGGCAATGGCGTTGACGGCAGCTTCAATTCGACATCGGGAACGCTCGCAGGAAACAGTGTGACCGGTTCCGGCAACAGTTCCGGAGGCTCCGGCGCTGGAAATGGCGTCAACGGAGAGGCGAATACGGCCTACGGAACCGGAGCCGGCAACGGCGTCGAGGGAAGCCTCAATTCGACGTCGGGGACGTTTGCTGGCAATGGCGTCGAGGGCATCGCCAACAGTTCAAGCGGCACCGCTTCCGGCAACTTCGTCAATGGCATTGCGAACAGCACGAGCGGAACGGGGTCCGGCAATCTCGTTGCTGGCGCCGCCAACAGTTCGAGCGGAACCGGTTCTGGGAATCTCGTTGCCGGCATAGCCAACAGCACAAGTGGTACCGGCTCCGGCAACGCGGTGCTTGGCATCGGAAACAGCTCGTCCGGCACGGCTTCGGGCAACGGCGTTCTCGGGATCGGCAACAGCACCAGCGGCACCGGCTCCGGAAATCTGGTGGCAGGCATCGCCAATAGCTCTGGCGGTACGGGATCTGGCAATCTCGTTGCTGGCGTAGGCAACAACGCGTTTGGTTCCGGCTCAGGCAACGCCGTGGTGGGCCTCGGTAACAGCGCCAGCGGTTTTGCTTCCGGCAATGGCGTGCTCGGGGTGGGCAACAGTGCCTATGGCATGGCCTCCGGCAACGGAGTTGAAGGGCTCGGCAATACGTCGATGGGCCTGCTGTCGGGCAATGGCGTTCAGGGCGCAAACAACGTTGCCATCGGCACTGGAGCGGGGAACGGCGTGACCGCGAATAACACCGTTTCGATCGGGACGGGGGCACTGGCGAGCGCGGACGGCGCAACCGCGATCGGCGATGGTGCAACGGCTTCCGGTCCCGATACGATCGCGATCGGCACAGGCGCGACCGCCACCAACTCCGTCGCCATCGGCGCGCAGGCTTCCGCGTCGAACGGCGGCACGGCCCTCGGCGATTACGCCACCGCATCCGGCACCAACTCCGCGGCTTATGGCAACGGCGCGACGGCGACGCATGCCAATTCCGCCGCGTTCGGCAATGGCGCCACGACGTCGCGGGACAATCAGCAGACCTTCGGCACCGCCTCGAATACCTACACGATGGGTGGCATCACGTCCGACGAAAGCAAGTTCTACCAAGCCGGACCGCTGGAGGTCGTCACGACTGACGCGAACGGCAATTTAGCCTCCGACGGTGGCCTCCTGTTCAAGGAGATCAGCCGGCTCGGCGGCGGCATCGCCATTGCCATGGCGCTGGAGAACCCGGATCTCGTCGCCAATGAGCGCTTCGCGCTGGCGGGCAATATCGGCTTCTGGGAGGGCAATGTGGCTCTTGGCTTTGCTGCCACCGGTGTCCTCGGCCGCAATCTCGCCGGCTACGGCGAACGCTGGGCTCTGAGCGGCGGCGTTGGCTTCACCGTGAAGGAAGACAGCTTTGGTGGCCAGAGCAGCAAGAATTCGGTCGGCGGCCGCGCCGGTCTGCAAGTGAGTTGGTAAGCCCTCCAAGCTGGTAGTGGTATCTAGTTCCAGCGCGCGCCTCCGACGGCAGTCGGAGGCGCTTTTTTATCTCGCCGACACGCATCTTGTCGCGATTGAGGCGCCGTCAGCCGGTCGAAGTCTGGGGGCAGAACAAGACCCCCATTCGATAGACACGAAAAATCAGGCATGATGAGATCGACCCTGAGAGACGGGAGACTGAAGGTGCGATTCTCCAGTGCAAGCCCCCTCGTCCGGGCGTTGGTGATGGCCACGGCGTCGGCCGCGTTTATTGCTGGGGCTTGTGTTTCGATCGCCTTCGCGCAGTCCGGCGCGCCGCGCTCCGGACCGGCGATGCCCGATTCGCTGAAAATGAACATGCTGATCCGCACGACGCTCATCGCCCTGTCGCAAGCCAATGCGACCGGCAACTACTCGGTGCTGCGCGATCTGGGATCTCCCGACTTCCAGCTCAACAATACGCAAGCCAAACTGACGGAGGCCTTCACCGAACTGCGGCGCCGCAAGCTCGACTTCTCGCCCGTGCTGTTCTTCGATCCGAAACTGGTGCGCGAACCGACCATCGACGACGCCGGACGATTGCGGCTGACCGGGTTCATCGACACGCAGCCGGAACAGGTGACGTTCGACATGATGTTCGCGCAGGTCAACAACGAATGGCGGCTGTTCGGCGTAGCGGTCGAGATGCGGAACAACCCCGATCCGGCGCCGTCCCAAAAGCAGCCGGCGTCCCCACCGGTGGCCGCTGGCAAAGACCCCGCCGCGAAGGCAAAGCCCG
Source organism: Pseudomonadota bacterium (assembly GCA_023423275.1). Taxonomy (GTDB): domain Bacteria; phylum Pseudomonadota; class Alphaproteobacteria; order Rhizobiales; family Hyphomicrobiaceae; genus ZC4RG25. The sequence continues at coordinate 23,014 of JAFAFW010000052.1, read as the reverse complement.
CGCCCGGCAAGGGATCGACCAATCGCAACGAGGCCAAATAGTCCACTTGGCATCCAATGCCCGGTCCACGGACGAAGACCTCGGCGCGATCCGCGGGCGATCGTCAACCAATCATTAACCTTTCATCATTCATAAGAATTCCTCGGCGGGATCAGCAAAACGCCACGATTCTCCGTCATCAGGACACCACCTCGCCTGGATCATCCGTGTTGTGCGTTGAGGGGGTTTGCACTTCATGATTTTCCGCAATGCATTAGGCATCGCCGTAAAGCACGCGACTTTTGTTGCGGGTGCCTGTGCGCTCATGCTCGCCACCCATCCCGGCGTCCCGGTCCGTGCCGAGACGGTCTCTGCGGACGCGGTTGCCAGGAACATCCCTCAGCGCACGCGCTTTGTCGTCGCTCTGGAGCGCAAGGTCGACTTCAACGTTCTGGCCCTGTCGAACCCGAACCGGGTCGTCGTCGAGCTTCCCGACGTCAAGATGACGCTGCCGAGCGCGTCCGAGGGAACGTCGACCGGCTTGGTACGCTCTTTCCGGGCCGGCCTGTCCGCACCGGGCAGCTCGCGGATCGTCATCGATGTGGCCGCGCCCGTCATTGTCGAGCGCGCGGAGACGCAGAAGGACGGCAAATTCCATAATCTGATCATCGATCTGATTCCGGCCGCCTACGGGAAGGCAGCGGTGCCGACGAAGAAGGCGTTGAAGGCGCAAATCGCCACCCGCGCTGCCGGACTGCAGCCGCCGATGCCGCGTCCGGCGTTACGGCCCGAAGAACTCGCGGCTCGGACCTACCGGCCTGTGATCGTCATCGATCCTGGCCACGGCGGCGATGACTCGGGCGCCATGAAGAATGGGACAGTCGAAAAGGAAGTCGTCCTGGCCTTCAGCAAGGTGCTGCGCGATCAGCTCAAGGCCAGCGGCCGCTACCGCGTGATCATGACCCGGGACCGCGATGTCTTCCTGCCGCTGGACGAGCGTCGTGAAATTGCAGAGCGCCATAAAGCATCGCTGTTCATCGCCGTGCATGCCGACTATGCCGGTTCACACGCACGCGGCGCCACCATCTATTCGTTGCGGGACGCAACGGCAAATGCGCTTCGCCGATCTGCATCCGCCGAGGTCGTCGACAGCGTCTTGACGGGCAAGGAGCTTGCCGCCGTGCAGAAGACGGCCGGCGAAGCAGGCGCCATCAAGAACATTCTGGCCGATCTTGCCCAGCGCGAGGTGGCAGTCACGAAGGAGCGGACCGACATGTTCGCGCGCTCGGTGATCGAATTCATGAGTGCCTCGACGTCGATGCGTCAGAACGCGGACAGGGAAGCGAATTTCCGCGTGCTCAAGACCGCCAAAGTACCGTCCGTGCTTATCGAGCTTGCCTACGTCACGAACGCGCAGGACGCGAAAAACCTGAAATCTGAAGCGTGGCGGGAGAAGGTGTCGGGCTCGATCAAGACCGCGATCGACAACTACTTCTCCAATCAGATCGCCAGACTGCCGATGTAGCTTGAGATTGTCCGCCGGGGGGTGGGCCGAAGGAAGAAGGCCGGCCATGATATGTGGCCGGCCTTCTTTGTCTCTTCTGCCGGTTCACGGATCGCACACCGTCCCCGGCCCGACGGAATTAGATGATACTTGGAGGATGCAACGGTTTGAGACGCCACAGGAGCACGAGGGACCAATCACCCTTGAGCCGAGGAGAACGACCGCATTCAAATGCGGCCCTGTTGTTCCTCCGACGGCAACGCTCCGCACTGGCGACTGGTACGGATCGTGGATGAAGGCGCTTTAGCATAGGCTGCTCCATCGTCTTTTTGCAGTGCCGCGCCACTTGCCCCACCTTGGAGCGGACGATATCGCCAAGCCGCACGAAGGCCCCCCATCCGGACGCCCTCGCGGAGCCTCCGACCGGTCTTCATTGCGGAATGGGATATCGAAGTGTCGCAGCGGTCGTGGACAGAAGCGCAAATATCGCGCTCGTCTTCCGGCTGGCGCTCATGGTGGCGGTCCCGTCCATGTCCGCCTGGCGCCCAGCCGTCCCTCTGAGCGGTGCTCTCTCTTGGTCGATTTATAACGTTCAGATGCCGCAAGCGAATGTTGCCGTGAGCTCTGACGCGCACCCCCTCCAGTCATTCCAGACCCGTTCGGCCGGGAATGCAGCGGAATGCCAAGCACCCCGCTTCATCCATAATCTACGCGATTCGCTATGTAAGTCGTATGACGCAGTTCCCACGGCGCCGCGACAAACCGACGGTCTGCCTTACGCGGCGCCGGCGACAGCCGGTTCGCTGTTCTTGGCGGCCTTCTGGACCGCCTTCTGGACCTTCTCGAAGGCACGAACCTCGATCTGGCGGATCCGCTCGCGGGAGACGCCAAACTCGGTCGACAGCTGCTCGAGGGTGGCCGGTTCATCGGACAGCCGCCGAGCCTCGAAGATGCGCCGCTCGCGATCGTTCAATGAGGTCAAGGCACCGGCCAGGTAATTGCGCCGCTGATCCAACTCATCGCGTTCGGCAAGTTCCTGCTCCTGACTGGGACCATCGTCGACCAGCCAATCCTGCCACTCACCTGACTCCGTATCGGCCCGGACCGGCGCATTGAGCGACGCATCGCCGCTCAGCCGCCGGTTCATGGACACGACGTCGTCCTCGGGCACGCCGAGCTTCTTGGCGATTGCCTTGACGTGTTCCGGGCGCAGGTCACCCTCTTCCAGCGCCTGAAGCTGGCCTTTGGCGCGCCGCAGGTTGAAGAACAGCTTCTTCTGCGCCGCCGTGGTGCCCATCTTCACGAGGCTCCATGACCGCAGGATGTATTCCTGAATGGAGGCGCGGATCCACCACATCGCATAGGTTGCGAGGCGGAATCCGCGATCGGGATCAAAGCGCTTCACGGCCTGCATCAAGCCGACGTTGCCCTCTGAAATGACCTCGCCGATCGGCAGGCCATAGCCCCGATACCCCATGGCAATGCGCGCCACCAAGCGGAGGTGGGATGTCACCAGTTTCTGGGCCGCGTCGGAGTCGGCGTGCTCCTGCCAGCTCTTGGCGAGCATGTACTCCTCGCCCGGCTCCAGCATCGGAAAACGCCGGATTTCTTCCAGATACCGCGCGAGACCAACAGACCCGCTTGCAATTGTCGGAAGTGCCTTTGTCGCCATCTTCGCTTCGATGCCGCTTCCGACCCCTTGATCGGCAGCAGCACCGCTCCATCTTAAAGCCTCTCCAGCCTCAGCGCCTGGATCGTCTCATGCAGTAGAGCCGGAGACCCCGTTGTACTCAAAACACATCATTGTGCGCCGCCTATAACGGGCTGTCACACACAGGTGATGTACGGCTGAACGGCCATAATAGATCGAAGTTCCATCGCTCTTATTCAAGACCCCTTTTCGCAATCGCAACCTGAACGCGAGCTTAACGACGCATTATTTGCCCTTGGCAGGCTCCGACAGCAGTTCCCTGCGTAACACCTCGAGGTCCTCGGGGAGGGGGCTCTCAAAGCGGATTTGCCGCCCGGTTACCGGATGTTCGAAGCCAAGAACCGCGGCATGCAGGGCCTGTCGCCCCAAACCCGACAGAGCAGCTTGCGCCCCCTCCGAGAGCCGTCGCGCGCTGGCAGCGAACCCGGCGCCATAAGTTCCATCCCCCAACAATGGGTGCCCTGCGTGCGCGAGATGGACCCGGATCTGGTGCGTGCGGCCTGTTTCGAGTTCGACGCGAACCTGACTTGCAATAGGCCGCCCGTCGCTTCCCCGGTAGGTTTCAACCACGCAGTAGTGCGTGCGCGCATGGCGACCGAACCCCGGACGCGTCACCGCGATTTTCGTGCGGTTCTGCGTGCTGCGCGCCAGCGGCGCATCGATGGTTCCCCGGATCGGCACGAACTCACCCCACGCAAACGCCAGATAAGCGCGTTCAAGACGTCCATCCGCCCCATGGGAAGCGAACTGCTCTGCCAGCCCTTTATGCGCGCGGTCCGACTTGGCGACGACCAGCAGACCGGTCGTGTCCTTGTCCAGACGATGCACGATCCCCGGCCGCATCACGCCCCCGATGCCGGACAGGCTATCGCCACAGTGCGCAATCAACGCGTTAACCAGAGTTCCGGACGCGTGCCCGGCGGCGGGATGGACAACGAGCCCGGCCGGCTTGTCGATGACGATCACGTCGGCATCTTCGTAAACCACTTTGAGGTCCAAACGCTGCGCCTGAGGCGTCGCGGGTTCTGGTGGAGGAATCGTCAGGATCAGCGTCTCACCCGGTTTGACCCGCACACCGGGGTCTCTTATGGTCCCGCGCGGATCGCGCAGGTGACCGGCTTTGATCAAGGCCTGAAGGCGGGATCGGCTTACGGACACCAGGTGCGACGCCAGGAAGCGATCGAGACGTTGGTCGCCTGCTTCGGGTGGAACTTCGATGTGCAGGGTGCTGGCGTCCTGCGTCATGGATGCGCGACTGCCATTGGACGAGGATAAGAAGGCATGACAACTGTCGACCCGGCCGGCGATCCAGCGGCTGAAGCCCTGGTGGGGCCCGACGCCCGGCAGGTGCGCGTGCTCAAGATCGTCGTCATCGGTCTCGGCATCCTCCTTCTCATCGGCTTCGGTGTCGTGATCGCGCGGATCGCCTATCTTGCCACGCAGCCAGGGCGCGGCCTATCCAGCGCCACTGTTTTGCAGGATATCAGCGTCGCATTGCCATCCGGCGCCGTGGTCCGCAACACGAACATCTCGGGCGACCGAATGACGGTTCAGTTCGAATCGCCCCATCAGACGGGAATCGTCGTCATCAACCTGACCACCGGACAGGTGATCAGCCGCATCGACTTCCGTCCCGAGACACCCCGCTAAGGATAAGATACCAAGCCGGCGACAACGAGACCGGCACGCGCCGACGCAGAATCCCGCCTTAGGGCCTTACCATCAAATCGCCGCTTGATCGCGCGGCTTTCCTCACCTATAGCTTGCGCCCTCGGCGCGGCCCCGTTCGTCTAGTGGCCTAGGACACCAGCCTCTCACGTTGGTAACAGGGGTTCGAGTCCCCTACGGGGCGCCATTTGCGAACAAAACTGCGAACCCCAGGAATGGGACCGCCTTTCGCCAGAACGGCCTGTTTCAGCACGTCTTTTCGGCCAACGATGCGAACGGCGTGATCGTCCACCTCGATCCGATCGACGAGTGAGCCAAGATAGGCCTTGCGGAAGGGGATCTCGCCGGTGGTCAGGTTTTGCCGCATGGTCTGCCCGAACTGCTCCACGACGATCGGACTGACCTCAACGGAGGGACGAGCGCCGCCTCTTGCGCGTGCCAAGGCTTCCTGAACACGGTCCCGATCCAGCTTCAATGCCGTGATGCGATCCTTAAGGATGTCGTCCATCTCGGCGACGCCGTCCTCGATGGCCTGATAGAGCCGGCGCAGTCGCTCACCCGCCTCATGGGCCTCTCGCTCCAGCGCCACGATCCGTGTATTGACGGCTTTCTCCTTGGCTGCGAGTTCGCTGCCGAGCGAGGACAGCATGGCCGTCAGGCGGGATGGGTCGAGCAGCCGATCGACCAACTGATCGATCACGATGGTGTCGAGCTTGTCCATGCGGATCGAACGCCCCTTGCACACCGACTTGCCGTGCCGGGCGCAGGTCGAGCAGGAATAGTAGCGGTACACATTGCCCATCTTGGACGTGCCGGTGCGCAGGGTCATCGCGCCGCGGCAACTGGCGCAGACGGCAAGGCCCGTCAGCAAGATGGGACCGGTTACCATCCGTGGTGGCGTGACACGGGGATTGCGCTCCTTGAGGAAGCTCTGAACCTTCTCGAACACCTGCGGCTCGATGATCGCCGGCACCTCGGCGAAGACCTGCTCGGCTTCGCTCTTGCGCCGACCGCTGCGTGCCTCGTGGCGATTGAACCGCATGCGTCCGCTGTAGACGGGGTTGCTGAGCAGGGCGTGCAACGGGCCAATCGCCCAGGTGGAGCCGCTGCGCGTGCGATAGCCATGCTCATTGAGCCAGACAACGATGGCCTTGACGCCCATCGGACCGGAATCCTCATCGCCCACGAGGAAGAGGCGGAACATCAATCGCACCGTCTCGGCTTCGACGGGATCGACGACGAGCTTCTTCTTGACGCGATTTCCGCGCCGCTCCATCTCGACGGTCGTGTAACCGAACGGGGGCTTGGCACCATTCCAGTACCCCTGGCGTGCGTTCTCCTTCATGGAGCGCAGCACGTGCTTGGCATTTTCCTTTGACTGATACTCGTCGAACAGGGCGATGACCTGCCGCATCATCACTTGCGCCGGGTCGTCACCGAGCTCCTGGGTGATCGAAACCAGCCTGACGCCGTTCTTGGCGAGCTTGCGCACGTAGAACTCGAGCCCGAAGGCGTCACGGAAGAAACGTGAGAAGGAGTGAACGACGATGAGGTCGAACGCATTCTCACCATTGCAGGCGCGCTCGATCATGCGCTGGAACTCGGGTCGTTTGTCGTCAGTGGCCGAAGCACCCGGCTCGACGTACTCGGCGACGACGCTCCAGCCGCGTTGCGCAACCCAGGCTTCGGTTTGCGCCTTCTGATCCGGGATCGACAGATCATTCTCGGCCTGTCGTCCCGTCGAGACGCGCAGGTAGATGGCGGCGCGCGGCGTCGATGCGAGGGTGATGGTCGAGTCGATTTGCCCGGCTTCAGGCCGCCGAGCATTCCGCTTGAGTTCAGGATCGAACATGCTTTTTCACTCCCTTGCGCTCGTCGGACCGCGGGAGCAAATGCTAACCGTGAATGCTGGCAGAACAAGGGTGCAATGACACAACCGGTCGGCGGTTGTGGCTCAACATCCTCAGGGTGGTCTGTCCGGCTTGTTCAGCGAGAATAGCTTGCGCAGCATCGATCCGAGATAGGTTTGGATTGCATCCAGTTCGCCCTGAGTGATCGGGATCTCCGGGCCAAAATCATCACTGACGACTGGATCGTTGGGTTCTTGAGGGCTGCTCACGTCCGCATCGCTCGAAGGGTGGTGATCGCCCCCTGGTTTGGTGTCCTCTGGCGCGTCCGGACTCATGGAGCCCCCCGACGGGTCCAAGAGTGGCCGATGGCCTGTGAGCTCGTCGGTGGCAGATGATCGACGAGATTCGTCGGCAGGATCTGGGCCGCGACCACTGCGCGTCTTTCGTACGATGTGAGCTGCGCGTCCGAGGTCGTCGTTGCGATCGAGGCCGGTAACAGAAGTGTCGATCCGATCGCGGCCATGATCACGGCAGACACCAGCGCCGCAGAGCGCCATGCCGATACTTGCCGCTGCGCGATCACTTGTCGGAACCGCCAATCCTGGCGCGCCTGCAGATAGGGAATGGCGACAGCGGCCGGCACGCCGAGCGTTATGGCCAGCGCGTGAATGGGATGAGCCGGCAGATTTCGGGTAAAGACTGCGCGCCGCCCCGGTCGCACGAACCATAGGAACGCGGCGGCTTGCAGCGCGAGGTTGATACCGAGCCCCGTCTGATAGGCGACGACCGGATGCCGTCCCTGCTCTGCTGGCCAGAGGTCTATGATGAAACCGACGCCGACCTGCACGGCGAACGCGCTGCCAATATGGAGAAGGTTGAGCGCACCGTTGGCGCGTCCGGATGCCGACTTCGGAAAGAGCTCCGTCACGATGGCGTAGCTGAGGACAGTGCCGGCCCCTATGCCGGCGATTGCGATCCAGGGGAACCAGGCTGGAACGGGCCAGCGCAGGATCAGCGCGAGCTGCGCCAGCATGGAGAGCCCGGTTGCAAACCCAAAGGTCGTCGATAAGGAAACGCCGCGCCTGCGAAGCCAATCGCCGGCAGTTCCGAGAATGAGCGCCGACGCACTGAGGCCGATCGCCATCAGCAGGAGGTGCATGACGACGTCGTGGCGCGGCAGTCCTTCGACCTCGGCGAGCCATGGTCCGGCCCACAGGCTCTGGAGTGCCCAGGCCGAGCCGATCGTGGTCGCCGAAAGCGGCGCGATGCGCCAGAATCGAACATCCCGGTAGATTGCGCGAATATTCATACCGGGCGCGGTCGCCTCGCCCAGCCGACGTGCAGGGCGTTCGGGCACGAACCGCAGGATCAGCAGTGCAGCGATCGCGGATAGAATCGCCAGGAGCAGGAACAGGCCACGCCATCCAATCTCGTCAACAATGAACTCCGCGGGTGCTGTTGCCGTGACGGCGCCGAGTGCTCCGAGCGTGATGAGCCAGCCATTCGCGAGCGCGATCCGTTCGGCGGGAAACCACAGCACGAGAGCTTTCAGGCCAGCCATGAGCGCCCCCGCGACGCCGATGCCGATCAAGGCTCGCCCAACGATCAGGCCGGCAAGGGTGTGGGCATGGGCGAACACGGCGGCACCGATTGCCGCAATGGAGAGAAGCACAGCCTGCACGCGACGCGGCCCGAAGCGATCGAGACAGGCACCGAGTGGAAGCTGGATGGCGCCGAAGGTCAGGAACAGAGTAGCAGTGAGCACGCCGAGGTCGGCGGCTGAGAGACCGAACTCGCTGACGAGCGAGCCCGAGATCAGCGCATTGATGGTGCGATAGAGATAGCCGAGGTAATAGCCGGCCGCGAACGGGAGCAGCACCGTGGCAATGAGATACCATGTACCCGAGGCATGGTGCGTCTCTTTGTCCTGATCTTTTGGCCGGCTCAGGATGCGCGGCAGCTCATTGTCCGGATCGGCGGCGACGCCATGGGAGACGTCGAAATACGGATTGCGGGACAGTCGCATTGCGGACGCCATGCGGATTAACCCTCCCGTCCCCGCCAGCTCGGGTCGAGCGCGCCGTTGCCGTTCTCTGAACGGAAGGCTTGGACGGCTGCGGCTGTCTCCGGCGGCAACGGTATCGCGCGCCGCGTCGTGCGATCCATGAGCGCGACTGTCGATCTGGCGCTGGCGGCGCAGCTCCCGTCGATGAACAAGACCTGCGCCAGCGTGAGCGAGGACCGGCCGATACGCTCGCAGCGCGTGCCAATCACGACCGTGCCCGGCCAGTGCATCTCGCCGAGGAAGTCGATCTCGAAACGCACGATGACGAACTGGGCATCGATCGGTAGCGGCACGCGGCGCGGATCGTGAAGCAGCTCCATGCGCGCGTTCTGGCAGCAGACGGCGAACACGGCATTGGAGATGTGCCCGTTGCAATCGGTGTCGGCGAAGCGCAGCTTCTCCGCTGTGCGGATCGGATAGTCCATGAGGTGCGGTGGATGCCTGGCTGGCGCTGACCATGCCATGTCGGTCTTCAGCGGATTGGAGGCGGTCATGGGCTCACGCTCCCTCCGGCTTATCGCGGCGCCAGACGAGGCGAACGACGCCATCGTCCGTTGCTTCCGGAAGGGTCGCCCAAATCGGCTGCGGCCAGGCGGGGTCGTCGATCCGCACGCGCAGGTAGGTCTGCTCGGAGTTCTGTCTTGTCTTGCGCCAAGCGGCGCCGATCTCGGTATTGCCGTGGACGATACGGAAATCCGGCGCGCTCTCCGTCTCCTTGCGATCGTTGGGGAGGATTCGTATCGGCGCGTTCGTGCTGAGCGTATGGATGGTGCCGGCGTAGCCGTTGTTGATGGGCGAGAAGGTTCCGATGATGGCCATATCCCTTGTTCTCCTTCGTCAGTTGGCGGTGATTGGTGCGGCGGCGCGGTAGGGGCGCATGATGATGTCCTTGTGGGCGATCACGCGAAGCGGCCAGCCGGGGCGCACAGTGATGGTCGGCTGGACGTTGAGATGCCGCTCGATGAGCCGCTGGCCGGCGCGGTTGGTGGTCGATTGCGTAGAGAGCTGCAGCGCGCGGATGAGATCACTGTCTCCAGACCCGCCAAACACCAGCTCGCTACCGACGCCGAGTACGGTTGCGAGCGCGACGCCCTTCAGCAGTTGCCAGGTATGCAGGTCGACCTGATCGGCGAGGCCGGCATATCCGCCGCTGTCCGTCGCGGGCAGATTGTCGATGACGACGGAGGAACCGTCCGGCAGGATGATGCGCTGCCAGACGACGAGCGCGCGCTCCTGGCCGAACGCGACGACATTGTCGTATTTTCCGATCAGGCGGGATCCCTGCGGAATAAGCAAGAACCGGCCTGAAACAGTATCGAAAATGTTCTCCGTCACCTGGGCGATGACGAAGCCCGGCAGATCGGAGTTGAGACCTGTCACGAGACTGGCAGCGATGACTGTGCCTGCCATGAGCTGATACGGCGAGGCCGGCGTCTGCAGGCCGTGTGTATTGTAGATTTCTTTTTCCGGTCCGGATCGCAGGAAGGTCAGCTTGCGAAGTGCCTCGGTCGAGTCCGTGCCACCCGGCTCCAGATCACCCGCGGCAACACCGCGGCCGCGCTCGGCGGCACGGAGCAGGGACAGCGTCGTCGAAGTTTCATCGAGTCCGACCGCTCTCGAACGTGGAGGGGCCGCCGATCCCGGACTGTCTGCCGCGCTCTTCTGTTCCCCGCTCGTTTGCGGCGGCGCCTTCAATTGCAATCGGAAGAAGACTTGCGACTCGCGCGCCTGACCGGCCATGCGGGCGACCCGCGCCCGTTCCATCTGCCCCGTCTGGTCGATCGGGTCTCCGCCGATCTCGGTCAGTTGCGGGATTTCCGATGGCGGCCGTACCGGCTCCGGCGGACGCTCCGGCCGTACGCCATCGTAGGTCGCGGGCAGTCGCGCCAGACTTTCTGCGATAGGCTTATTCTCGACGTTGATGAGCTCGCGCGGGGTGCCTACCTGAAGCTTCGGCGGCTGCAGGGCGACGAGAACCAGAAAGGAGACGAGCAGGAGCACTAACGCCGCGCCACCGAACACGAGTTTGCGGTTGATGCGCGTGACCGGCTGCGGCCGTGCGCGCAGCTCCAGGTTTTCTGGCGCCACCTTCTCAGTGTTGGGCTTCGGGGCCTCTGCGTTGGGCTGTTGGGTAGATTCGGGCTTCTTGTCCGGTTCGATCTCGCTCATGAGCGCGTCTCCCGCCAGACGGCATCCGTCCGAACGATGCGCACGACGCGCTGCGGCGCGGTGCCGAGGCGCAGCTCCGCAGCAGCGAACAGCCGGTCGACGATGTAGGTCGTGCCGCGCACGCGATAGTTGACGAGCGCCGACTTGCCGTCCGGGCCGATCACGAACAACGGCGGTGCTTCACTCTGGGCAAGTCCGGAGGGGAACTGGATGTAGACCTTGGCGCCGTCGTCGAAGACCTGTCTCGGCTTCCACGGCGCATCGCCCTCGATGCGATAACGGAAGCGGAGCTGATCGATGTTGACGCCGGCGTCCGCGATGGACGCCAGCGAGGCGGCTGCCTCATCGCGCTGACGGCGCAGCGAGACAAGTTCGGCCGCGGGATAGGTCCACGACACCGAGGCCATATAGGTCTTGTCGCTCGAGCGCATCTCCAGGTGATAGGTGCGCCGGTCGGTGGTGATGACGAGGTTCGTCTCGAGGTCGGCGCCGACCGGCTTCACCAGGATGTGGACTTGCGCATCCTTGCCCTCGCCGCTGGTCGTGTCGCCGACCACCCATCGCACCGTGTCGCCTGCCGACACGGACACGAGTTTCTCGCCGGCCTCCAGCGCGACATCCGTCACCTGATTGACCGCGGCATAGAGCTGATAGAGCGCGCCTTTGGTGTAGGGATAGACCTGGATGGCGTTGATATAGCCATCCTTCACCGGCTCGTAGCGCGCGGCAGCATTCGCCCCTGCGACGCGCTCCGACGGCGGACGTGCATCCTTCTTCTTACCGGCCTCTTTGCCGACGGGCTTGAGCTGGCTGGGAAGCGGCAGGGGTGTCGGCACTTCGACATAGCGCACGGGCAGAGGCGGATCGGGCTCTCGCCGTGCGGCCAGGGCCGGACTGTCGAAGATGGGGATCTCCGGCACCTTGATATTGGTGGCGCAGGCGCTGAGGCCAGTCGACGCCACCACAACGATCGTAAGGCAACGCAACATGCTCATTTGGATTCTCCGGTGGGGACGTCCTGCGACCAGTTGAAGGCGTGCACGTAGATACCGAGCGGGTTCTTGCGCACGGCGTCGACGGTTCGCGGTGGCGTGATGACGATCGAGAAGAGGCCGGTGAGGCGCTTGGTGTCTCTCACCGCCCCGCCCTCGAAGGTGCGCTCCAGCCAGCGCACCTGGAACGAGCTGTCCGAGGCGCGCACCACGCTCGTCACCTCGACGGCAACGGTCTGCCGGCCGACGCGCGAGAAGGGATCGATTTCGCGCGCGTACTCGTTGAGCGTGACCGCGGCCTTGTCGGTGACGACGTCGTAGGCCTTCAGCCAGTTCTGGCGAACGACGACGGGATCGATTGATAGTGCGCGCACATGCTCGACGAAGCGCGCCAGGTGAAAGGCGATATGCGCGTCGTTCGGCGTGTAGGTCTCGACAGCGGGACCGACCGCGCGCGTCCCGCCGCGCGAGTCCACCTCGACGATGTAGGGCACGACGGTGCCCGCTCGCCCGACCCAGAGCAGGATGGCTGCGAGGAGGAGAGAAAGACCAAGGCTTCCAACCGCCACGAGCCGCCAGTTGTGCGCCTGCACGCGCGCACTGCCGATCCGTTCATCCCAGGCTTGAGCCGCTTTCTGGTACGGCGTCACCGGCTCCGGTGTCTCGCCATAGCGCAAGTTCGATCGCTTGAACGACATGATCGCTATCCCCCTACTTGTTCTTGAGATTCGGGCCGCTGCTCATGCCGGGGCGATCGCCTTCACGCAGTGCGTGCGCGGCCATCATTCCGGCTTGGGTCATGCGTTGCCGACGGGCGAGGCTCTGTGCCCACGCTGGCGGACCGGACGGCGGCGCGCTGCCGCCCGGAGCGTTGCCATCGGGACCTTTGTCGCCGGCCTCTCCCGACGGGGCCGCGTCGCGGTATCCCTGCGCAGAGCCATGGCGATAGGCATTGCGCACGGGCGCGGTTGCCGAGGAGGCCATGCGCGAAGCAGGCCCCGAGACAGTTGCCTTTGCGACGCCGGCAACACCGCCGGCCTCATAGGCCGCACCGACACGTCCCGAGAGCGACGCGGCCGACTTGATCGCACCACCGACCGTGCGGCTCGCCATGCGCGCCGCGCCTGCGGTCGCAATGCCGCCAGCAACGGCCGTGCCACCGAGTGCGGCCGTGGTCGCAACCGCGGCGCCGGCGCCGAGCTGCGGCGCGCCGGTGATCAGACCGGCGGCGATCCCAGGAACGAAGATCGCAAGGCCGAACACGGCGATCGCGCCGAGGATGCAGGATGCCGCCTGAGTTAGCGTCACCTCGCCGGTCGGGCGCATGACCGTACCGAAGATCGACGCGCCGATGCCGACCACGATCGCCAGCACCATCAGCTTGATGCCCGACGAGATCACGTTGCCGAGTACCCGCTCGGCGAGAAACGCCGTCTGGCCGAACAAGGCGAACGGCACCAGCACGAAGCCCGCCAACACCGTCAGCTTGAACTCGATGATGGTGATGAAGAGCTGCACCGACAGCACGAAGAAGGCGAGCAGGACGATCACCCATGCCAGCATCAACACCGCGATCGTCACGAAGTTGGAAAAGAACGTCGTGATGCCGATCAGCTCGCCGGCTTTCTCGAGTAGCGGCTTCGACGCCGTGAACCCGGTCGACGCAACAAACCCCGGTCGCATCAGATCGGCCGACGTCAGCGACGTTCCCGTCGCCTTCAAGCCCAGTCCCGCGAACGAGTGGAAGATGATGTCGGCCAGGCTCTGAAAGTTCGACAGCAACAGCGCGAAGAAGCCGACGTACAGCACCTTGCGGATGAGCTGCGCGATGACATTGTCCTCGCCCATCAACGCCCAGAACAACCCCGCAAGGGTGATGTCGATCGCAATCAGAATGCTCGTCAAGAACGCCACGTCGCCGGCAAGCAAGCCGAAGCCGCTGTCGATGTAACGGCTGAACGTCGCCGTGAACTGATCGATAATTGCCAAATCATCCATGCGCTTTTTGAGCTCCGGGCAAGGCTCAGCTGTCGGCGGAAATCGCATTCGCCGTTACGTTGTCGTCAGGGGTGAAGTGTCAGGTCGCGGCGAATATCATCGTCGGCGGCGGCCACAGTGGTGTTGCTGCGCGAGCGGGCTGCCGCCCGCGCCCGCTTGAGGGACGTGTCCCTCAAACTCCCTCCTTTTCTGAAACTTCAAAAGACGGGGAGTGCGAGGGGTGTCCCCTCGCGCGGGATTTGGGGCGGCAGCCCCATTTGCGAAGCAAGATGCATGCATCTTCGTTCCTCCGATCCTCATCGACTTGCCGAATATCCCGATCCCGTACCGACGAAGGATTTGAAGCGCTGGCGGGCTTCATCTTCGGTGGCGAGATCGCGGGCGCGACTGACGGTTTCGGCACGGTGCTGCGCGGCGAGCAGACCTTGCAGAGCGAGGGACTGCTTGACGGCGAGGCTGGTGAGCTCGTTGCCGGCCTGGGTGGCTTCGAGCGCACCGACGGCGTTGCGTGATCGCGTCATGGCATCGCCAAGCAGGCGTGTGTCGGTCTCGATGCCGTCGGCGATCTGACCTTGCAAAAGAGCGGCGCGTTTGAGGCCAGCGTATTCCTCATCCCATCGGCTCTTGGCATTGCGCAGCACGTCGTCGGAGGAAAGCGCGGCCGAGACCTGGGATGGAAACAGGCGCTCGTAGGTGCTTTGCGTCTCCTGTAGTTTCAGCGCGATGCCTTGGCCGGCGCGGAGCTGGGATTGGATGTCCGTGAGGGAGCGCTGGAGATCAGGAGAGAGCGTGCCGCCGAGCCGCAAGAGGTTCTGATCCATCCGCAGGATCATCTGCGCCTGGTTCTGCAAGGTGCGGACCTGATTGTTGATCTGCTCCAGCGCGCGGGCGGCCGACAGCAGGTTTTGCTGGTAGTTCGCGGGATCGAAGACGGTCAGCGCGTGGACAGCGGGCGGAAGCGCAGTGCTGGTCAGGAGCGCCAGCGCGATCGCGGCGAGGGCACCGCGTGACGCGCGCCGACGGGCGGCGCGGTTGGGCTTGGCCGTTAAGGGGAAGAGCGCCAGGCGTTGACGGAGATCGTCGTCGCCTGAGGGGTCGGTTGCCGGTTCGGGGACCTGTACTGGTTCCGGCACGTCAGAGTGCGGTGCTGTCGTCGTCGCCAAGATGCGCGGCAGCGGCGGCGGTGTGGTCCGCGGACGTGGTGCGCCGGGGAAGGATAAGAGCAGGTTGGCGGCCCAATTGAGACCTTTGGCGCGCAGGAAGGCGTCGGCAAAGCTGGCGTCCGGCGATTCTGCGACGACGCGATCGATGAGCTTCTGATCGTCGGGCGACGAGGCGGCGGTGAAGGCCAGTGCGACGGGACCGAGCCCAAGCTCGAACAGCCGGTTGCCTTGTGCCGACTGCACGTAATAGTCGCGCTTTGGCGTCGCGAGACCGAGGATCTCGATCTGGCGTCCATTGAGGCCGAAGCGCTCATAGACCGCGCGCATCTGCGGCTCGAGCGCGCGATCATTGGGCAGGAAGATGCGCGTCGGGCAACTTTCGATGAGGGCCGGCGCGATGGCCGAGCGCTCGATGTCGGCGAGCGACTGCGTGGCGAACAGTACGGCGACGTTCTTTTTGCGCAAGGTCTTGAGCCATTCCCGAATACGGGCAGCGAACGTCGGCTCATCCAAGAAGGTCCAGGCTTCGTCGAGCACGAGCAGTGTCGGTCGGCCGTCGAAACGGGCCTCAAGCCGCTGGAAGAGATAAGTGAGCACCGGCGGGATCAGCCGTTTGTGCTGCATGAGCGGCTCCATCTCCACATGCAGCACGTCGCTCAGAGAGAGATTCTCGCTCGCGCCATCGAGCAGATGACCGTAAGGGCCTTCGAGCGTGTAGGGCGCCAGCGCCTGGCTCAAGGCACTCGACTGCACGAGCACGGCGAGGCCGGTCAGCGTGCGTTCTGCCTTCGGTGCGGAGGCGAGGCTCTTCAGGGCCGTCCACAGCGCATCCTTGATCTCGGGCGTGATCGTTACGCCCTCGTTGGTGACAAGACCGCTGACCCATTCGAGCGCGAAGGCCAGCTCACCGGGCTCGTCGATGTGCGCGAGCGGCTGCAAGGACAGCGTGCCCTCGAGGCCGAGCTCGATGCTCTCGCCGCCCATGGCGAGCGAGGCCGCCCGCGCCGAGCGGCCACGATCGAAGATCGCGACCTGCGCGCCGATGAAGCGGCGGAACTGCATCGCCAGCAGCGAGAGCAACACGGACTTGCCGGAACCCGTTGGACCGACGACGAAGGCGTGCCCGACATCGCCACTATGCAGATCGAGCCGGAAGGGGGTGGCACCGCGCGTCTCCGTCATCATCAGCGGTGGCGCATCGAGATGCCGGTTCTTCTCCGGACCGGCCCACACTGCCGAGACCGGCATCATGTGCGCCAAGTTCAGCGTGTGTACGATCGGCTGGCGGACATTGGCATACGGGTTGCCGGGCAGCGAGCCGAGCCAGGCCTCCACAGCATTGAGGGTCTCGCGGATCGTCGTGAAGCCGCGCCCGTTGATGATGCGCTCCAATGCCAGCAGCTTTTCGTCGGCCCGCTTGGGATCGGCATCGCCGACGACGAGCGTCGTCGTCAGGTAGCCGAAGGCGACATCATCGGCGCCGAGCTCCTGCAGCGCTTCGTCGGCATCGGCGGCCTTGTTATCAGCATCGGAGTCGACCAGGGTCGATTCCCGATTGAACATGACCTCGCGCAGGACGGCGGCGACGGACTTCCGTTTGGCAAACCACTGGCGTCGGAGCTTTGTGAGCTGCTTGTTGGCCTGGATCTTGTCGAGGGCGATCCAGCGCGTCGTCCAGCGATAGGCAAAGCCGAGGTCGTTGAGCGCGTCGAGCAGGCCCGGTGTCGTCGTGTTCGGGAAACCCGTCACGGTCAGCAGGCGCAAATGCTGGCGGCCGAGCTTCGGCTCGACGCCGCCAAGGAACCGCGTATCACACAGGATGGCGTCGAGGTGCGTCGGAACGGTCGGCATCGCCACGGGGTGACGCTTGTCGGAGATCGTGCCGTGCAGATAGGCGAGCGTCTCGGCATCGTCGAGCGCTTCCGCTTCAGGAAGAATCGACGCCAGCAATTCCAGAGCCCGTGTCGTCTCAGTCTCGAACCAGGCGAGCTGGCCCCAGACATCGGCCTCGTCGTTGTAGCCGTCCTGGCGCTCATACAGAAGCCGCTCGGCGCGGCCCTGATGCTCCGGCGGCGGCAGGTACAGAAGCGTCAGAAAATATCGGCTCTCATGATGGGCGCCGTCTTCCGAGAAGGACGCATACCGCTCCTGATCGACGAGCCACGACGCCGCATCGGCAAAGCGATGGCCAGGATACTGGTTGGCCGGCACGCGCTCGGCCTCGAAGAACAGCGCCCAGCCTTCGCCGAAGCGGCGCAGCACGTTGTTGAGCCGCGCCGAGACTGCGACGAGCTCCGCATCCGTTGCACTGTCGAGATCGGGGCCGCGATAGCGGATCGTGCGCTGGAAGGATCCATCCTTGTTCAGCACGATGCCGGGGGCGACGAGGCAGGCCCAAGGCAGATAGTCGGCAAGGCCGGTGGTTGTCTTACGGTATTCAGCGAGATTTAGCATGAGAGCACTCCTTTGTGGCGGGCGTGGCGGGACAAGACAGTGAGAAACTCCGGGTCCTTGCGTGTGACCCAGACGGCGAAGGCATGACCGACGAGCCAGATGATGAGGCCGGCGATCCACAGCCGCAGGCCGAGACCGATCGCGGCGGCGAGCGTGCCGTTGAGAATGGCGAAGCTGCGTGGAGCGCCTGCGAGCAGGATCGGCTCCGTCAGCGAGCGGTGCAGGGCGACTTCGAAGCCGGGAAGCGAGGTCGGTTGTCCGAGCATGGTTGTTGGTTTCCTCAATCGATGAGCGCGCCGCCAGCGAAGGAAAAGAACGTCAGGAAGAACGACGTGGCGGCGAAGGCGATGGAAAACCCGAACACGATCTGCAGCAGCCGGCGCAGACCGCCGCCCATGTCGCCGAACGCGAGGCTCAAGCCGGTCACGATGATGATGACGACGGCGATCACCTTGGCGACCGGCCCCTCGATCGACTCGAGAATGCGCTGCAGCGGCGCTTCCCACGGCATGCCGGAACCGGCCGCGCAGGCGGTTTCGGCCATGATCATCATGCTGGCCGCGAGGAGGGACGCGCCGAATGGATGGGTGAGTCTGTAGTATCGGTCGTGCTGCGGCATGGCGTATGGCCTCTGTTCAGACGGTGTGAAGAGCGGGTCGGCCGAGCGGCTTGAGCTGGTAGTCGCCGCTGTCATCGAGACCGGTGAGCTCGGCGAGCGCATCGAGCCGACGGGAACTGCTGCGGCCGGCGAGGAAGGCGATGACGTCGATGGCTTCGACGATGAGATCACGTGGGACCGTGACGACGGCTTCCTGCACGAGCTGCTCGAGGCGACAGAGGCCGGCCTCAGCGGAGTTGGCATGCACCGTGGTGATGCCGCCGGGATGGCCGGTGTTCCAGGCCTTGAGCATGTCGAGTGCTTCCGGCCCGCGCACCTCGCCGACGATGATGCGGTCGGGTCTGAGACGCAGTGTCGAGCGAACGAGATCGGCGAGGGAGGCGACGCCCGGCTTCGTGCGGAGTGCGACACAATCGATGGCGGCGCACTTGAGCTCGCGCGTGTCTTCGAGAATGACGACGCGTTCGTCGCAATCTGCGACCTCGGCAAGTAGCGCGTTAACGAGCGTGGTTTTCCCCGAGCTCGTTCCGCCGACGACGAGGATGTTGCGACGCTCGCGCACGGCCACGGCCAGGGCTTCGGCCTGCAAGGAGGACATGATGCGCGCCGCCACATAGTCCGTGAGCCGGAAGATGACGTCGGCGGGCTTGCGTACGGAAAAGCACGGCGCCATCGCCACGGGCGGCATGAGGCCCTCGAAGCGTTCGCCGGTCTCGGGCAGTTCGGCCGAGACGATCGGTGCGCCGGCATGGACCTCGCGGCGAACATGTGCTGCGACCAGGCGGATGATGCGCTCGACCTCGGCGCTGCCGATGCGTTCGCCGCTGTCCTGACGGCCGACGCTGGCGCGGTCGATCCACAGCCGGCCGTCCGGGTTGACCATCACCTCGATCACGGTCGGATCGCTCAAGGCGGCGGCAATGGCCGGACCGAAGGCTGTTCGCAGCATCTGACGCCGGCGACCTTGCGCCTCCTGGCTTGTGTGCATCGATAACAGGTCAGCCATGCTCGATGTCCTCCTCAGTGTCGGCGGGCTCCGCCTCCGCAGCCACCTCACGATGGGCACCATTCCCGTTTCCGGCCGCTCGCCCGTGCAAGGGCGCTTCGTCCGGAGCGGTTGTGAAAAGATCGGGATTGTTGCTGGCGATGGTCTCGAGCACCTCGGAGACGAGGCGGTGGTCGGTGGCGAGGCGCCGTCCGACCTGGGCGACAAACACCTGAAAGCGCTCGCGCCCCAGCAGGCGGGCCGGTTCCTGCTCGCTTTGTGGCAGGGGCGGCGTGATCGTCAGAAAGTAGCGAACGAACAGCGCCAGCGTCTCGGTGGCGATCGCGACATCGCGGTTGACCACGCCGACAACCTTGTGCAGCTCGTCGAGGCGCCGGACGAAAACCTCTTCGGTGCCGGGCACCTTCTGCGGCTCGAGGCTCAGCCGCAGGGCTTCTTCCAGCATGGCCGACTTGGAGCCGTGCCGCTGTTGCGCGACGTGATCAAACTTGCTGGCAAGAGCCCGCGAGATGTAGAGCGCGTAGCGTTTCTTGGCCATCACACGCGCACCCCTCCTGGAAACTGGATGATGGTGTCGTCGTCATCGCTGATGGATGGGCCAGAGCCTGTCTGAGGCGTGGTCTCGGTTTCGCTCGGGAAATCGGCAAACAGGGGCAAGTCGTTAACCGGACGCGTCTTCGCTTTGCTCTTGGTGCGAGCGATCTGCAGAGTCCGCGGCGGGTCCTCCTCGCCGGCCGTCTTCTCCGACCAGACCTTGTCGAGCTTGGGATGCGGAGCCCGCACTTCGCTCTGCCAGTCGTGGGCACGGAATGGGGGCGTGTCGGCATAACCGCCGGAGACGAGCATCGGCGCTGGCAGGCGGCGCGCGAGGAAATTGCGGTCGGCGTAATACTGGAGCTTCTGGGCACGGATTGGTGCCGCGCCGGAAACGAAGACGAGTCCCTGATCCGCGGGCAACTGCAGGATCTCACCGGGCGTCAGCAGCGGTCGCGCCGTCTCCTGCTCCGACACGGTGACGTGCGACAGCCACGCGGCGAGACGCTTGCCGGACAGGTTCTTCTGCGCTCTGAGCTCGGTCGCGGTGCCGAGTGCATCCGAGAGACGGCGTGCCGTGCGCTCGTCGTTCGGCGCGAAGGCGACGCGGACGTGGCAGTTGTCGAGGATGGCGTGATTGGACCCGTAGGCCTTGTCGATCTGGTGCAGGGACTGCGCGACGAGGAAGGCGCGGACGCCATAGCCGGCAAGGAAAGCGAGCGAGGACTCGAAGAAGTCGAGCCGGCCGAGAGCTGGGAACTCATCGAGCATGAGCAACAGCCGGCGCTCGTTCTCTATGCCCGTCGGCAATGTCTCCGTGAGGCGACGCCCGATCTGGTTGAGGATCAGGCGCACCAGCGGCCGCGTGCGTGAGATGTCTGACGGCGGCACGACGAGGTAGAGCGAGACCGGCCGCTCGGCCTGCATGAGATCGGCAATCGACCAGTCCGAGGCGCACGTCGTCTGCGCAATGATGGGATCGCGATAGAGCCCGAGCAGGCTCATGGCCGTCGAGACCACACCGGAGCGCTCGTTGTCAGCCTTGTTCAGCAGCTCACGTGCCACCGATGCGACCACGGGATGCACGATTGGAGTCGTATCCGTGCCCAGGTGATTGGTGGTCAACATGATAGAAAGCGTGCGCTGGATTGAGCGCGTAGGATCAGAGAGGAATGTCGCGACGCGGGAGAGCG
The DNA here is from genome assembly GCA_023423275.1 of Pseudomonadota bacterium. Taxonomy (GTDB): domain Bacteria; phylum Pseudomonadota; class Alphaproteobacteria; order Rhizobiales; family Hyphomicrobiaceae; genus ZC4RG25. Next base: position 2,109 of record JAFAFW010000052.1, on the reverse strand, counting down.
TCTTCTCCTGTTCGGCGTAGAGAACGTGCAGGATGGTGCCGACCAGCAACGCGTGCGCGGTCTTCTCCCAGTGGTCGCGCTGCTCGCGCGCGCCCTCCGGGTCGACGAGGATGTCGGCGATGTTCTGCACATCGCGGACTTCCATCTCGCCCTTTCGAACCTCGAGCAGCGGATTGAAGCGCGCCGACAAGGGGTTGGTCGGATCGTACAGCAGACAATGGGAGAAACGCGAGCGCCAGCCGGCGGTCAGTTCCCAATTCTCACCCTTGATGTCGTGGATGACGGCCGAATGGGGCCAGGTGAGCAGCGTCGGCACAACGAGGCCGACGCCTTTGCCGGAACGCGTCGGCGCCACGGCGATGACATGCTCGGGACCGTCATGGCGCAGGTACTGGCCGTTCCACAAGCCGAGCACGATACCCTTCTCGCTGACAAGGCCTGCGTCCCGCACATCCGCGTCGTCCGCCCAGCGGGCCGAGCCGTAGGTTGTTATGGTGGTCTTACGGCTGGCCCGCCGGGCGGCTCCCCCAACAGCGACGGCGCCGCCGGCAATTCCCCCGAACGCAGCAACGGCACCGGCGCGTGCAAACACGTCTGGCGCCTGGCTGTCGAAAGCCAGCCACCAGACGAAGAGCTTCCACGGCGCGTAGACTTTGAGACCGAAGAGCTCGCACCATGCTGCGCCGAGTGCCGGTTGATGCCCAAGCATCGCGGCGGCCCATTGCGTAGCAACAACGAGCGAGATCGCGATGAGCGCGGTAGCGATGAGACCTTGAGCGATCGCTGCACGAAACGGAAGCATGATGAGCGAACCTTTCGGACGGAATGATCGTCGCAACGAAAGGGTCGCAAGAGAGTGCGCGTTTCTTCAATCTACTAAATCGCGCACGATTGTTGGGAAGCATGAACCATCATCAAGGTATTGCGGCTGAATGTCGGCAGAGCCGTTTGCGCGTCGCTCAGATCAACGCGCAGCAGCGCGCTTCCTGCGGAGCGAGAATCGCTCCGATGAATTTCATCGAGGATGCCGAGAGTGAAGCGGCGCCTATGCGCCGCCGCGCTTGCGATGGTCGCACAGCGGAATGCCGCGCACCTTCGCCTTATCGGCGAGATTGTCGGTCACGCCGGAGCCTGGGAACAAGACGACTCCAATCGGCATGGCATCGAGAAGCACGTCATTGCGCTTGAAGGGCGCAGCCTTCGCATGACGAGCCCAATCGGGCTTGAAGACGATCTGCGTGATCTTGCGCGCATCGGCCCAGCAGGTGGCAATCTTTTCAGCACCACGCGGCGCACCGCCGTGGAGCAGCACCATATCCGGATGCTTGGCCTGGACCTTGTCGAGGACTTTCCAGATGCCGTGATGATCATTGCAATCGACGCCGCCGGCGAAGGCAATCCGGGTGCCCTTCGGCAGCAGCGTCTCGGCGTCGGAACGGCGCCGTGCATTGATGAACTCGCGGCTGTCGATCATCGCCGCGGTCATCGTCGTCCGGTTGACCATCGATCCCGAGCGCGGACGCCATACTGATCCCGTATGAATGCTGAACAGTTCGGCGGCGCCATCGCGCAGGAACTCCATACTGTTGCGACGCTCGATCAGAGTCAGGCCTTCGGAGATCAACTTCTCGAGCTCGACGGAGCGGACCTCGGAGCCATCCTGCTCGCGCTGACCTGTCCGCTGCGCGCTCTCGTTCCGATCCAGCTCCTGCTCGATGCGGTCGATCCGGCGGTGGAACACGTTGACGATCGACCACAGCATGGAGTCGAGATCGGGTTCCAGACGAGTGTCGGACAAGGTCGCGACCAGCGCATCGAACATGTCGGCGAGAGCGCCCTGAAGCTTTTCCGGCTCGGGCAGCGGACGCGCGTCAGCCTCATCGTCGAAGGGACGACGCGCGTAGAGTGCAAGCTCTTCGAGCAGATGGGCCGTCGGTGATGCTGCGGCGTCAGCGTGGGAAGCGAAGGTCATGGAACACGTCTCCTCAGCGAGGCCGCGCCCATCGCGGCCTTCCGGCGACGGATCAGCCGGGACCGGCTGGGGCCAGCACCCAAGGGCGAAGCCCGCCGGGCCGAAGCGCGAGCGTAGGAGGGCAAGCGCGGCCCCCC
>JAFAFW010000028.1 GCA_023423275.1 Pseudomonadota bacterium | reverse complement strand
GGGGCAAACAGCATGTCAGAGTCTGCGCGCGCAGTGAAAAAGGGGTCAGGATCATTTTCCCGAGAATGCCACCGGCCTCCGGCGCGATCTGATCTCCATGCTGCGGCCAATGAGGGCCTCGATGCTTCGGCGGAAGCGGTCGTTGCCGAATGCCTTTTGCTGTCGGGTATGGGCGCGTGGCGCATCGGCGTGGTCAGGCGCGGCATCGAACAGGGCGCGATAGGCGCGCAAGCGGGTGTCCAGGTTCGTGTCGAGTGCCAGGTAGTGCGGGTGTAGCGTGACGCCCGGGTCCAGACCTTGCCCGTAGTCCGTCAGTTGCCCTGCATCGTCCAGTCCACCAGTTCCTGGAGGCATTCCAGCCGCTCATAGTCGGCGCCATTCGAGGGAAGTGCGCGCAGGCAGATGCTTGCGGCGTGCACCGCCTTGATCCGTTGCGTGATGTGTTCGATCCGGCACGAAATGCCGTGGACGCTTGGCCAGGCGCCTCCTGCACCCGTCAACGCGCCAGCGAGTTCGCAGTCGGCGTTCCGGTAGGCAAGCCAGCTTTCGTGCTGGGAAGTGACGGCGCGGGCCAGTGGCGAGGGTTCATCGACATCACCGTCAAGGGCGGTGAGCAACCGGTCACGGGCGTCGGCGAGTGCCGACCGGGCGGCTTCCAGCTCATCGCCCACTACGTACAGCGTGTGCATCGCAGTGCCTTCGGGCCAGTCGTCCCGTGCGCCCTGCGCATGCGCACAGGTCGCCAGCGTAATCAGCGCCGTGGCAGCGAGGGCCGGAAGGGTCTTCATATGGCTCAGGGTGCCTGGCCCGGTACGGGCGGCAGGCGCACGTCGACGTGGCCGACATCCTTTCCTTCGCGCACGATCAGGCGCGTGCCGGCCCGGGGCACGGAAACCGGTTCCTTGCATTCCAGGTGCACCTCGCCGGATTCGCCGGGCGAAATGGTGCGCAGGCCGGGGGCGAGCTTCATCGCGCAGATCACTTCGCGGCCGCCGAAGACCACCTTGGGCCGGTAGTGGTTGTAGACCGGGTTCAAACGCGCATTGCGGCCCGTCTCGGAGTAGTTCAGGGTCAGCGTTGCCGGGATGGGCTGTTGTGCGCCGAAGCCGACCGGGTCGTGGACCGGTTCGCTGGCGGCGATGGGCGCCGCCATCAGGCTGGCTGCGAGCGCCAGGCAGGTGGAAGGAAGCTTCAGGGGCACGACGTTGCTCCATGTTGTGGCGTCGGGCCTGCATCCTAGGGCAGGCCGGAGTGCAGCGCCAGCGGGAGATATGCGAGGGAGAAATAGGGAAGAAGCGCCAAAGGCGCCAAAGGGGTCAGGTTCATTTTCCCGAGGACACCGCCGGCCTCCCGCGCGACCTGACTTCCATGCTGCGGCCAACGAGGGCCTCAATGCTCCGGCGAAAGCGGTCGTTGCCGAATGCCTTGTGCTGTCGGGTATGGGCGCGTAGCGCGTCGGCATCGGCGTGGTTGGGCGCGGCGTCGAACAGGGCGCGATAGGCACGCAGGCGGGTGTCCAGGTCCGCGCCAAGTGCCAGATAGCGCGGGTGTGGCGTGACGCCCGCATCCGGTTGGCCGAGCGCGTTGCACCGATGGCTCGACCAGCGGTAGTCGCCGGGCAGCGGCACCATGCCGGCGCGCACGGGGTTGAGTTCGATATAGCAATGGCAGGTGAGCAGGTAGGTGTCGCTGTCCACCAGTGCCGACTTGAACCGACCTTCCCACAGCGTGCCCGTGCGCCGGTAGCGCGCATTGAATGCGCCGACGTAGCGGCGCCCGATCGCCTGCATCATCCGTGAGACGCCGCCCGAGGCCGCCGGCGTCACCAGCAGGTGCACGTGGTTGGTCATCAGCACGTAGGCATGCACGGCGCAGCCATGCTTGAGCGCGGCCTCGCGCAGTTCCTGTCGATAGCGCAGGTAGTCGCCCGTGTCGGCGAAACAGGGTTGACGGTCGTTGCCGCGCTGCACGATGTGCTGGGGAATGCCGGGCAGGTCGAGCCGGGGCAGGCGGGCCATGATGTCGCGTCCATGCGGGCGGTGCGGTCATGGTGGTGCGATGCCCGGGTCCGTCGCCATCGGCCTAGATTGCGCGCTGGCGTAGGAAAATGAACCTGACCCCATTTGGCCCATTTGGCCCTTTGGCCTAGCCCGCGCCCTGCATCACCGGCCCCAGTGCTTCGATCAGCTGTCGCTGTTCGCGATCGCTCAGGCCTTCGGCGAGCATGGTGACGGCCGATGCGCTCAGCGGCGCCACCTTGCCCGAGCCCACCATCGCCTTGACCGCATTGATCCTCGGGTAGCCGGTCAACGGTCCCGCCAGCCGGGCCATGTCGGCAGGCGCGAGGGGCTCGGCCAGCTGCGGCGCCAGGTGGGTCACCAGAGCCACACGATGGTCGCCACTTTCGCCCTTCATCAGTTCCAGGGCATCGGCCAGCGCGATGTCGCCGGCGACCTTGTCGTGGTTGCGCAGCAGGCCGACCAGGTTGGCGCGGGACCACTCGTCCATCGGCCCCAGCAGCGCGGCCAGGTCGGCGGCGCT
>JAFAFW010000025.1 GCA_023423275.1 Pseudomonadota bacterium | reverse complement strand
GCTCGACTTGAAAGGTGCGTTGCTCGGACTGCCGCCACGCTTCTGCAGCGCATCGACGCCCGCGCGCCCGGCCGGCTCAACGTAGCCGATTTTGGCAAGCTGCGGCGCTGCCCGGTACATCGCGGCGCGGAGCTGACCGATGTTATCGTAGGGCAGCTTATGGCCAACCAACGGCGACAGCGCCCGGATGATCGTCCAGTCTTCCTTCGCCTCGCCCGGCGGGAATACGGCACGGGCCGTCACCTGCGCGCGGCCTTCGGTGTTGACGTACGTGCCGCTCTTCTCGGTGTAGGCTGCGGCAGGCAGGATCAGGTCCGCGCGATGCGCACCCGCGTCGCCGTGCGTGCCCTGATAAATGACGAACGTATTGCCCAGCCGGTCGAGTTCGATCTCGTCCGCGCCCAGCAGATACAGCACATCCAGGTCGCCGGTTTGCATGCGGGTCGCATCGCGCGCGCCATCGCCGGGGACAAAACCGAGATCGAGACCAGCGACGCGCGCTGCCGCCGAGTGAAGCACGTTGAAGGCATTCCAGTGGTCCGGCTTGCCCTGCATCGCATTCGCAGCGACCTGCGCAGCGAGAGCCAGCACGGCAGCACCATCCTGACGCGCGATCGCGCCGGTGCCGACGATCACCACCGGCCGCTGCGCCTGCTTCAAGACATCCGCAAACGGATGACGGCCAGCCGCCACATCGGACAGGGTCTGCGGGCCAGCACCCAGATGTTCATAGGGATAAGTCAGATCGGCGCGCTCGCCGATGACGCCAACCGGCAGCCCCGTGCGCCGCCAGCGCTTCAGGATGCGCGCGTTCGGCACCGCCGCTTCGAGGCGCGGATTGCAACCGATCAACAGAACCGCGTCGGCCTCTTCCAGTCCGGCAAATCGCGAATTGAACAGATAGCTCGAACGGCCGAGCTTTGGATCGAGCTGTTCGCCCGCCTGACGGCAATCGAGGCTCTTCACACCGAGACGGCCCATCAGGTCCTTGAGAGCGAACATCTCCTCGGCGGCAGCCAGATCACCCGCGATCACACCCACACGGCTCGGATCGGCGGCCTTCAACCTGTCGGCCGCGATCTGCAGCGCCTCATCCCAGCTCACGGCTTCCAGCTTGCCGTTCTTGCGGGCGTAGGGCTGATCCAGACGCTGCGTGCGCAGGCCATCGGCAACGTGACGCGTCTTGTCCGAAATCCACTCCTCGTTCACCGCATCGTTGTTGCGCGGAAGGAAGCGCATCACTTCACGGCCGCGGGTATCGACACGGATGGCAGAGCCGACGGCGTCCATGACGTCGATCGACTCGGTCTTGCGCATCTCCCACGGACGGACTTGGTTGGAGGTCGGACGATGCGTCAGCGCGCCCACCGGGCACAGGTCGGCGATGTTGGCCGACAGTTCCGACAGCATGCCTTTTTCGAGGTACGTGGTGATCTCCATGTCCTCGCCCCGGCCAATGGCGCCCAGTTCCTGCACGCCGGCCACTTCCGTCATGAAACGGACGCAACGCGTGCAGTGAATGCAGCGGGTCATGAAGGTGCGGATCAGCGGTCCGAGGTGCTTGTCCTCGACCGCGCGTTTGTTCTCCGTATAGCGCGAGCCGCCGAGGCCGAACGCCATGGCCTGATCCTGCAGATCGCACTCGCCGCCCTGGTCGCAGATGGGGCAGTCCAGCGGGTGATTGATGAGCAGGAATTCCATCACGCCTTCGCGCGCCTTCTTCACCATCGGCGTGCGGGTGTTGATGATCTTCGGGCTGCCATCCTTGTTCGGCGGCAGATCGTTGACGCCCATCGCGCAGGACGCGACCGGCTTCGGCATGCCGACGACTTCAACGAGGCACATGCGGCAGTTACCGGCGATCGACAGGCGCTCGTGATAGCAGAAGCGCGGGATATCCACGCCCGCCTGCTCGCACGCCTGGATCAGCGTGAGGCCGTCTTCGACCTCGATTTCCTGTCCGTCGATGATGAGTTGCTTCGGCATGGTCCCGCTCACTCCGCCGCGACGCGCTGATGGGCCGCCTGATAGCGGTCGATACGGGCTTCGATCTCTCCGCGGAAGTGCCGCAACAGACCCTGCACCGGCCACGCCGCCGCATCACCGAGCGCGCAAATCGTGTGCCCCTCGATCTGCTTCGACACGTCGAACAGCAGGTCGATCTCACGCTTCTCAGCCTCGCCCCTGGCCATGCGCTCGAGCACGCGCCACATCCAGCCGGTGCCCTCGCGGCACGGCGTACACTGGCCGCAGCTTTCGTGTTTGTAGAAGTAGGCAATGCGGGCAATCGCTTTCACGATGTCCGTCGACTTGTCCATCACGATGATCGCGGCCGTCCCCATGGCCGACTTCAGCTTGACGAGGCTGTCGAAGTCCATCGTCAGGTCATCGCACATCGACGCCGGCAGCAGCGGCATCGAGGAGCCGCCGGGAATGACTGCGAGCAGGTTGTTCCAGCCGCCGCGCACACCACCCGCGTGCTCATCGATGAGCTGACGCAGCGGCACGCCCATCTCTTCCTCGACTACGCACGGCTTCTCGACATGGCCGGAGATCTGGAACAGCTTCGTGCCGGTGTTGTTCGGCTTGCCGAGACCGGCGAACCATGTCGCTCCACGGCGCAGAATGGTCGGCGTCACGGCGATGGATTCGACGTTATTGACCGTGGTGGGCGCGCCATAGAGACCGACGTTGGCCGGGAAAGGCGGTTTCAGGCGCGGCTGGCCCTTCTTGCCCTCAAGGCTTTCCAGCAGAGCGGTTTCCTCGCCGCAGATGTAAGCACCGGCGCCATGGTGGACGTAGCAGTCGAAATCCCAGCCGTTGACGTTGTCCTTGCCGATCAGCCTGGCGGCGTAGGCTTCGTCGATCGCCGCCTGCAGCCTCTCGCGCTCGCGGATGAACTCGCCGCGCACATAGATGTAGCAAGTATGGGCGCGCATTGCGAAGCTGGCGATGAGGCAGCCTTCGATCAGGATATGCGGCTCATGCCGCATGATCTCGCGGTCCTTGCACGAGCCGGGCTCGGATTCGTCGGCGTTGACGACGAGATAGCTCGGACGCGGATCGGCCTTCGGCATGAACGACCACTTGAGACCGGTCGGGAAGCCGGCGCCGCCGCGCCCCCTCAGACCCGACTTCTTGATCTCGTCGATGATGGCATCATGGCCCATATCGATGAGCGCCTTGGTATTGTCCCACGTGCCGCGCGAGCGTGCGCCCGCCAGCTTCCAGTCGTGGAAGCCGTAAATGTTCGTGAAGATACGATCTTTATCAGCGAGCATTCGCGTGCCTTCCTGATCGATCCCGTCAATCGCCCGACCGCGCCAAGGTCTTCAACGTTGTCGGCCCACCTGCCGGACAGGAGGCCTGACGACCCGTCTGAGAACCGGGCTTAGGCGGCTGACCTTTTGCGAAACCGTCGAGCAGCCTCTCGAACAGCTCCGGCGTCAAATCTTCGTAGGTATCCTTGCCGATCTGAACCATCGGCGCGTTGGCGCAGGAGCCGAGGCACTCGACCTCCTCCCACGAGAAATCTCCGTCCGGAGAGAGATGATGCGGATGCGGGTTGATGCGCCGTTTGCAAACCTCGCGGATCTCGTCCGAGCCGCGCAGCATGCACGGCGTCGTACCGCAGACCTGCACGTGCGCCTTGAGGCCCACCGGCGACAACTGGAACATTGTGTAGAAGGTCGCGATTTCATAGACCCGGATGTAGGGCATATCGAGCATATCGGCGACACAGCGGATTGCCGGTTCGGGCAGCCAGTTCTGGTGCTGTTCTTGCGCACGCCACAGCAGAGGAATGACGGCAGAGGCCTGCTTGCCTGGCGGATACTTGCCGATCGTCTCCTTCGCCCACGCCAGATTGTCGGGAGTGAAGGCGAAGCTCGCTGGTTGATTCGGATCTAGTCGGCGAACGCCCATGAGTGATCGGTTCCAACAATGTCTGGCGGATCGAAGCTTGCACTGCGGACCTGCGCGGGCGCTGCAGCATGCTGCTCACAGCATCCGGCGTTCCGTACGACGCGACGGTCCCCCACCCGTAATCGACGCACTTATGCAGCAGCGAAGTCCGCGCCGCAAGCCAACTTAGAACTCTTTGACGAAATGCTGCACCCTCAGGAAAGTCTGCCACATCCGGCCGTCAGCTCCCCGGCGGCCCGACGTGACCATCCACTCGGGCAAGCGACCAGGCGATCCACGCCACCGCAGCGCAAAAAACACCGGAAACAGCGTGAAATGCGACCGATGCCGCGCGACCGCTGGACCCGAGGGCGATCAGCGCATCGGAGAAGCACACCAAAGTCGCGAGCGCGAGCCATATCGTGACCGCACGCCAGTCCCGCAGAAATGCAAAGATGACCAGCAGCAGCCCCAGCCAGATATCCCGCAGACCGATGGCCGCATGCGGAGAGAACCCCGGGTTTTGCTTGTGAATTCCAAAGAAAAACGCGGCGGACCGAGGATCGACGAGAAACCGCACCCCAATCAGGCACAGCACGATACCGGTCGTGACCGCCAGCCAGAAGACGATTCGGCTCAACCGATCGTCCTTGCGCTGCGTCACGTCCGGACCTCCGGCCTGTCAGCGGTCGATCTCACCGAACACGATGTCCAGCGACCCGAGGATCGCCGATACGTCGGCCAGCATGTAGCCCCGATTGATGAAGTCCATGGCAGCCAGATGCGGGAAGCCGGGCGCGCGGATCTTGCAGCGGTAGGGCTTGTTGGAGCCGTCCGCGACCAGATAGACACCGAACTCGCCCTTCGGCGCTTCCACCGCGGCATACACCTCGCCTTCCGGCACGTGAACGCCCTCGGTGTAGAGCTTGAAGTGGTGGATCAGCGCCTCCATCGAGCGCTTCATCTGTCCGCGCCTCGGCGGCACGACCTTCTTGTCCTTGGCAACGTGCGGCCCCTGCCCATCGGCGGACAGCAGCTTTTCGCAGCATTGCTTCATGATGCGCACCGACTGGCGCATCTCCTCCATGCGGATCACGGCGCGGTCGTAGTTGTCGCCGTTCTTGCCGACGGGAATGTCGAAATCCATCTCCGAGTAGCACTCGTAGGGTTCAGCTTTCCGCAGATCCCACACCGCGCCGGAACCGCGCAGCATCACGCCGGTGAAGCCCCACTCCATGCACTCGTCGAGCGACACGACACCGATATCGACGTTGCGTTGCTTGAAGATGCGGTTCTCGATGACGAGGTTGTGGATGTCGTCGAGCACCTTCGGGTGGGTCTCGCAGAACTTGGCGATATCCTCGATCAGCTCGGTCGGCAGGTCCTGATGTACGCCGCCGAAGCGGAAGTACTTGGCGTGCATGCGGCTCCCCGAGGCGCGCTCGTAGAACACCATCAGCTTCTCGCGTTCTTCGAAGCCCCACAGCGGCGGGGTGAGCGCGCCGACGTCCATGGCCTGCGTCGTCACGTTGAGCAGATGCGACAGCAGACGCCCGATCTCGGAATAGAGCACGCGGATGAGCTGTCCACGGCGCGGCACTTCGAGCCCGAGCAGACGCTCCACCGCGAGGCAGAAGGCGTGCTCCTGGTTCATCGGCGCGACGTAATCGAGCCGGTCGAAGTAGCCGATGTCCTGCAGATAGGTGCGCGTTTCCAACAACTTCTCGGTGCCGCGATGCAGCAGCCCGATATGCGGATCGACGCGTTCGACGATCTCACCGTCGAGTTCCAGGACAAGGCGCAACACGCCGTGCGCCGCTGGATGCTGCGGACCGAAGTTGATTGTGAACGGGCGGATGTCTGTCTCAGCCATCGACGGCCTCTACCTTGTCAATTCTTCGCCGGCGGCGGTGCAGCTGCGGCCTTCTCATCCCCGGGCAGCACCCGGTCTCCCGTTTCCCAGGGGCTCTCGAAATCGAACTTGCGGAATTCCTGCGTCAGCTTCACGGGCTCGTAGACCACCCGCTTCTGCGTATCGTCGTAACGAACTTCGACATAACCGGTCAGCGGGAAGTCCTTGCGCAGCGGGAAGCCCCGGAAGCCGTAGTCAGTGAGCAGGCGGCGCAGATCCGGATGTCCCGAGAACAGAATGCCGTACATGTCGTAGGCTTCGCGCTCGTACCAGTTGGCCGCCGGGAAGACATCGACGGCGCTGGCGACGGCCGTTTCCTCGTCGGTCTCGATCTTGACGCGTATACGCTGTCCGAGACGCGGCGACAGCAGATGGTAGACCACATCGAACCGCTTCTCGCGAGCCGGCCAATCCACCCCACAGATGTCGATCAGAATTTCGAACCGGCAACGTCCATCGTCACGCAGCAGCTTGAGAACATTGACGATTTGGGCCGCGTTGACATTCAGCGTCAGCTCGCTGAACCGCACGTGCCAGCGGACCAAGGTCCCACCGAGCTTGGCCTCCAGATATTCGCCGAGCTCACGCAGCGATTCGTTCTCAGCCGCCATTGTGCTCCACTCTCCCCATGCGGCCCCGCCGCCCGGTCCTCAGCGCTCGATCGTGCCCGTGCGCCGGATCTTCCGCTGCAGCAGCATCACGCCGTACAGCAGCGCTTCAGCCGTTGGCGGACACCCCGGAACGTAGACATCGACCGGCACGATGCGATCGCAGCCGCGGACCACCGCGTATGAATAGTGATAGTAGCCACCGCCGTTCGCACAGCTCCCCATCGAGATGACGTAGCGCGGCTCCGGCATCTGGTCGTAGACCTTGCGCAGCGCCGGGGCCATCTTGTTGGTCAGCGTGCCGGCGACGATCATGACGTCAGACTGACGTGGGCTGGCGCGCGGCGCGAAGCCGAAGCGCTCCACGTCCCAACGCGGCATCGAGACCTGCATCATCTCCACGGCGCAGCAGGCAAGCCCGAATGTCATCCACATCAGCGAGCCGGTGCGGGCCCAATTGATGAGATCATCGGTTGCGGTGACGATGAACCCCTTGTCCGCCAACTCATCGGAAATCTGGTCGAAGAACGCATCCGGCGGATTCGGGGCACCGGCCGCCGCAGTACCCTCGCGCACCTTCTCGAACACCGGGGTCGGGGGAAGGATCAATCCCATTCCAGGGCTCCCTTCTTCCACTCATAGATGAAGCCGATCGTGAGGACGCCGAGGAAAGCCACCATCGACCAGAAGCCGAAGGCGCCGATGTCGCCGAAAGCCACAGCCCACGGGAACAGGAAGGCCACCTCAAGATCGAAGATAATGAACAGGATCGAGACCAGATAGAAGCGCACGTCGAATTTCATGCGCGCGTCATCGAAGGCGTTGAAGCCGCACTCGTAAGCAGAAACCTTCTCGGGGTCGGGATTGCGCACCGCAACGATGAACGGGGCAATCATCAAGGCACCGCCGATAAGCAGCGCAACGCCGATGAACACCGCGAGCGGCAGATAGTCCAGCAATAGCGGGCTCATGAAATCGAGAGTCCTGGTTAGAACCATTCTGGCGAAGCGCCCGAGCACGCTCGTAACGCAGGTGCGACGGACACGCAACCATAAGCGAAACGATTCTAGCCTGGCTCGGCCTTGGATTTCACGCGCCGATGGACGCAGGCGCAACTGCGGGACACCTCTTCGGATCAATCCGGGAAGGCACTCTGCAACGGTCCGCCCCGGTCATCGCAAGCGATCGGCTCGGCATCTCGGCTGATCTGGTACACTTTCCGACCATCCGAATCCGCAAACGACACTCGCCCATGGTGCAGCTCGGTCACATCGGTCAATACAGCCACGTCTTTCGCCCGGGATTATTCCGCGCGACACGTGTCTATTGGCTCAATGGCGGTATCCTGCACTGGCGCATCGGGAAGAAGACGGGGCATCTGGCAGTGGGCGACGTCGCCCGCCTGCATCTTCATCCACCCCCGCGCGGAACGAGCGTGGGCGCGTCCTGTCTCCTCGTGGAAACGTCAGGCCGCAGCCATTGGATTGCGGACCACCACTGGTTCGGATGGAGCGTGGGCGAACGCCATCGCCTCGGGCTATGGGAATATCGCGCTGCCACCTTCCGTGGCTTGGTCTTCACCTTGGCGCGCCGGGTCCGGAAGGCCAATCCCGAAGCACGATTTCTCCACGGAGCAGGCCTGACGCCCTTCAGCCCCGACAAACTGCATGGCACGTCATTCCAGCTCGACAAATCAACGTTAAGCTGAAGTTAAACCATGAGCGTAGCCTAATGCGGGAACCAAGCTGATAAAACGGCGTTTTTATGTCAGGCGACGCACATGTCACCGTGGTCGTCGCCTTCGAGAACTGCGTAGCCGGTCATATCCATTCGCCCCTTCACGGCTCGGCAGCAAGATAAAAGAGGGTTTTGCTCCGGAGATATGTCCGCAAGTCAATTTGCTGAGCGCCAAGGGATGCAACGTCTGCGGCATCGGAACGTCGCCTTCCGCTCTTTGGTAAAGCTGGAGGTTGCATGTTGCCGGAGCTGACGCAATTGGACAGCTTACGTGTTTTCATGACCACGGAGACCACGACCGGCCTCTGGCATTACGGTTTGGATCTCGCGCAGGGCCTGCGGGCCTACGACACCAACACCACCCTCTGCGTCCTCGGGCCGGAGCCGACGGCATCGCAGGCCGCGACAGCGAGACGGATTCCCGGACTGAAGCTGATCTGCCTCGATCTTCCGCGGAATTGGCACACGGCCTCACCGGCACAGGTTCTCGACGCGGCCGAGCAGGTCGCCGCGATGGCCCGGGAGGAAGGCGTCAGAATGGTTCATCTGAACAGCCCTCTCCTGGCTGCTGACGCGCACTACAGCACCCCGGTGGTTACGGCTTGGCACTCCTGCATCCCGACGTGGTGGCAATCCGTCCGCGCACAACCGTTCGATCACAGTCTGGACTGGCATAAAAATGCCATCGGCACCGGGCTCGCATGTTCCGACGCCGTCATTGCGCCGAGCGGCGCCTTTGCGCAGGTGCTGTTCGAGACATACGGCCTCGCGAAGCTGCCTTACGTGATCCATAGCGGACGGCGTCCCAGCACCCGCGAGGGCCTGCCGGACGGCGACGCGGTTCCGACGACCGACTTTGCCTTCACCGCCGGCCGGCTTTGGGACGATGGTAAGAATTTGCGCGCGCTCGACAAAGCTGCAGGGCTCGTGAGTACGCCTGTCTACGCAGCCGGCCCCATCAGCGGCGCGGATGGCAGCTCGATCGCCTTCGAGAACATCCGGGCTCTCGGCAACCTCTGTGAAGGCCATCTCGCCGAATGGCTCGCGGCGAAGCCAACCTACGTCTCGACCGCATGCTATGAGCCATTCGGCCTGAGAGTCCTGGAGGCGGCAGAAGCCGGTTGCCCGCTTATCCTCTCGGACATCCCGACCTTCCGCGAGCTTTGGGAAGGCGCTGCCGAATTCGTACCTTGCGAGGACGCCGAGGCGGTCGCCGGTGCGATCGCGCGCGTGAGCGCAGACAGCACCCTGCGCGCTCGTCTCGCCTCTGCGGCGCGGCGACGCGCCAGGCGGTACACTGCTGAGGTGATGGCGGCGAAGGTCCGGGCCATCTACGGTGGTCTGCTGAGAAAAACCACCCGTCAGCGGCCCCGCAGCGAGGTCGCCGCCTAGCGCCGAGGCCCGTACGCCTCAATTCTGAACCCGGCCGTTCCGGTCACTATGAGATGATTGGCGGACGGACGCTTCTCGGATAAATGGAAAGATGGACAAGGGCCTGGGGTTACAGGCTTGCGCAGAGACACAGGGCCGGGCGGACAGCCCCTGCCGGCAGTCAAGATGGGATCGGGATGGGCAAGGATAAAGAAAAAGGCAAGAGCAAGCACCGCAAGTCCAACACGATGAAAATTGCGGTCATCCCGGGTGACGGGATCGGCAATGAAGTGGTGCCAGAGGGGATGCGCGTGCTGGAGGCGGCCGCCCGCCGGTTCGAACTCGCGTTCGAATGGGAGCACTTCGACTGGAGTTGCGAACGGTTCAAGAAGAAGGGCAACATGATGCCCGCCGACGGCCTCGACCGGCTGCGCAATTTCGATGCGATCTATCTTGGCGCCGTCGGCTATCCGGGCGTTCCGGATCACGTCTCCCTCTGGGGGCTGCTGATCCCGATCCGCCGCGGCTTCCAGCAGTACATCAACCTGCGTCCCGTACGCCTGTTCGAAGGCCTCAAGTCCCCGCTGGCGGATCGCAAAGTCGGCGATATCGACTACTGGATCGTGCGCGAGAACAACGAAGGCGAATACTCCTCCATCGGCGGCCGCATGTACGAGGGCACCGAACTGGAAAGCGCCATTCAGCAGGCCGTCTTCACCAGGAAGGGCTGCGATCGTGTGATGCGCTATGCCTTCGACCTGGCCATGACACGCAAGCGCCGCGAGGTGACGTCGGCGACCAAATCGAACGGGATCTCGATCTCGATGCCGTACTGGGATGAGCGCTTTGCCGCGATGTCGAAGGCATACCCCAAGGTCAAGACCAACCAGTTCCACATCGACATCCT
>JAFAFW010000109.1 GCA_023423275.1 Pseudomonadota bacterium | reverse complement strand
ACCCTCCCCCTCGAGGGGAGGGGGTCATGTCGCTCTCAGACCGCTTCACTTCGCTGTGAAAAAAGTCCTGTCACCGGCTTGCAAGCCAAGCCGCGCCGTCCGATCCTCCGGCCAACAGAAAACAGGGGGAAACATGACCGTGGTATCCGACATCGATATCGCCCGCGCGGCGTCCAAGCGGCCCATCCAGGAGATCGGCTGCAAGCTCGGCATTCCCTCCGAAAGCCTGATCCCCTACGGTCACGACAAGGCAAAGATCTCCGCCTCCTTCATCAAGGGGCTTGCCAACCGTCCCGATGGCAAGCTGATCCTGGTGACCGCGATCAATCCGACACCGGCAGGCGAGGGCAAGACGACGACGACCGTCGGGCTCGGTGACGGCTTGAACCGGATCGGCAAAAAGGCCGTTATCTGCATTCGCGAACCCTCGCTCGGGCCGTGCTTCGGGGTGAAGGGTGGGGCGGCCGGCGGCGGTCATGCGCAGGTCGTGCCGATGGAGGACATCAACCTTCATTTCACCGGCGATTTCCATGCCATCACGTCGGCGAACAACCTGCTCTCGGCGATGCTGGACAATCACATCTATTGGGGCAACAGCCTCGGCATCGACGCACGCCGCATCGCCTGGCGCCGCGTGATGGATATGAATGACCGTGCGTTGCGATCGATCGTGAACTCGCTCGGCGGTGTGTCGAACGGTTTCCCGCGTCAGGATGGATTCGACATCACGGTGGCTTCCGAGGTGATGGCGATTCTGTGTCTGGCGATGGATCTGAAGGATCTGCAGCGCCGCCTCGGCAACATTGTCGTCGGCTATACGCGCGAAAAGAAGCCGGTGCTGGCGCGCGATCTCAAGGCTGACGGCGCGATGACCGTGCTGCTCAAGGATGCGCTGATGCCAAACCTGGTCCAGACACTGGAGAACAATCCGGTGTTCATCCACGGCGGTCCGTTCGCCAACATCGCGCATGGCTGCAACTCGGTCCTGGCAACGAAGACGGCGTTGAAGCTTGCCGACTATGTCGTGACCGAAGCCGGTTTCGGTGCGGATCTGGGCGCCGAGAAATTCTTCGACATCAAGTGCCGCAAGGCCGGCCTGAAACCGTCAGCGGCCGTGATCGTGACCACGGTTCGCGCGCTCAAGATGCACGGTGGCGTCGCCAAGGATGAGTTGAAGGGCGAGAATGTTGCTGCGGTGAAAAAAGGCGCCGCGAACCTTCAGCGGCATCTGGAGAATGTGAAGAAGTTTGGCGTGCCGCCGATTGTCGCCATCAACAAGTTCATCACGGATACCGACGCTGAAGTCGCCGCCATCAAGGAAGTGGCGGAGGCTGCGGGCACCCGCGCCTTCCTGTGCACGCACTGGGCGGATGGTGGCAAGGGTACTCAGGATCTCGCCCGTTATGTGGTTGAGGTCTGCGAGGGCGGCAAGTCGGACTTCAAGCCGCTGTATGCTGAAGATGTGCCGCTGTGGGACAAGATCAAGACCATCGCCACCAGCCTCTACGGCGCATCCGACATCTCCGCTGATTCCTCGGTGCGCAGCCAGATCAAGGAACTGCAGGCGGCCTATGGAAACCTGCCGGTCTGCATGGCGAAGACGCAATACTCGTTCTCGACCGATCCGAACCTGCGCGGCGCGCCATCCGGCCATGTGGTGCCGATCCGCGAGGTGATCCTGGCGGCCGGTGCCGAATTCATCGTTGTGGTTTGCGGTGAGATCATGCGCATGCCGGGCTTGCCGCGCGTGCCGTCGGCCGAGGTCATCCGGCTCAACGAGGCCGGTCAGATCGAGGGGCTGTTCTAGGCCCGGCTCATTGCTTGGGGTGGCATCGTCCCGGATGCGCTTGGCGCGTCCGGGACTTTTCGTCAGGTCAGCCGGGAGTTAAAGCGTTCCAGGGAACAAGCCGCCGTCGATGACGATGTTCTGGCCGGTGATGTAACCACCCTGCGCGGAACACAGGAAAGCTGCTGTCGCGCCAAACTCTTCCGCGGTGCCGAAACGCTTGGCCGGTGTTTCCAATTTGCGCGCCTCGTGTACCGCTTCGAACGTCTTGCCGCTGGAGTCAGCCATCTTTTGCGTCGTTGAGCGCAGGCGGTCCGTATCGAACGGTCCTGGAAGCAATGCGTTGATCGTGACGTTGCGGCCGACCGTTTTGCGCGCCAGCGCGGCCACCGCGCCCGTCAGGCCTGCGCGTGCACCGTTGGACAGCTCGAGGACCGGGATTGGCGCTTTCACCGATGCGCTCGTGATGTTGACGATGCGCCCGAAGCCACGATCCATCATGCCGTAGACGGTGGCGTGGATCAGCGCGATCGGCGTCAGCATGTTGCCTTCGACGGCCTTGCGCCAGTCATCGAGCGTGAAGTTCTTGAAATCGCCGGGCGGGGGGCCGCCAGCGTTATTGATCAGAATGTCCGGGTTGGGGCAGGCGGCGAGCAGCTCTTTGCGCCCATCCTCGGTCGTCACGTCACAGGCGATAGCAGTCACCTGGGGCGCGCCGAGCTTGCGCAGTTCGGCTGCGGTTGCTTCCAATGCCTCCTTGCCGCGCGCGCAGATGGTGAGATCGACGCCTTCGCGCGCCAGCGCTTCTGCACAACCCTTGCCGAGTCCCTTGGAGGCGGCGCAGACGATTGCCGACTTGCCCTTGAGTCCGAGATCCATGTTTCCGTTCCCTGCTGATGTTTGGACGTCAACCTACGTGGGCCGGTTGCGGCTGTCGACATCCATCGCCGGGAGCTATAGCCAACCCTTGTGTCGGAAGAAGAGGAACGGCAAAACGGCTGACAGCACCATCAGCGCAAGCGCCAGCGGGTATCCGTATTCCCAGCCCAGTTCCGGCATGAATTGGAAGTTCATGCCGTAGATCGAGGCTACCAGCGTCGGCGGCAGCAGCACGACCGCCACGACCGAGAATAACTTGATGATCTGGTTCTGCTCGATCGAGACGAGACCCAACGAAGCGTCCAGCATGAAGGTGACACGCGAGTTCAGGTAGCCGACATGGTCCGCGAGGGATTGCACGTCGCGCGATTCAGTCTTGATCCGCTCCTTGATCGTTTTGGAATCCTTTCGAAGCTGCGCGATGTTCATCAGGTAGGTGAGAACACGTCCCAGCGACAGCAGGCTTTCACGCGCCTTCGAGGTGATTTCACCGCTGCGGCCGATCTCCTTGAGAATGACGTCGAAGCGCTTGGACTGACTGCCTGCGCCGCTTTTCGTATCGAAAATGCTCTGCGCCAGTTTCTCGGTATCGGCCTGTAACCGCTCTATGAGGTCCGAGGCGCGGTCGATGATGGACTCCAGCAGCCCCAGCATGATCGAGATCGGCGCGTTGCAGTCGGCGTCACCCTTCGCGGCCCTGCCGAGAAACAGCGCGAACGAGCGGGGGTCGGCGTAGCGTACCGTGATAAGACGATTGTCAGTCAGGATGAAAGTAATGGTCGCCGCCTTGGGATCGGGCATGTCGATCTGGTGCAGTACGGTTGCGGTCATGAAGTAGGCACCGGACTCCTGGTAGAGTCGGCTGGAAACCTCGATCTCGGCCATTTCCTCCCGTGTGGGGATGGAGAGGCCAAACTCGCGCTCGACGAGAGCCTCTTCTTCCTTGGTTGGATTGAGCATGTCGATCCAGACCGCGTCACGGGCGGGCATCGTTTCGCATTTGGCCAGCCCCATCTCTTGAGACTGATAAGCGGTCAGCATTCGACGATCCTTTTATCCCACAAGCTCAATCGCTTATGTCGCTTCCGGGGTAATCGCTGGACGGCGCGAAAGCAAGGACCGTCCGCCTGCGAACTGCGGCGAAAGGTCTATTGTCACCTGCAATTATTTCAAGGCAAAGTCACAACTGAAATTTTCAACGACGGAAAGGAGGTGATCCAATGTCGAGTGAGATGTGGACTCTGCCGGTGAGGTTTGTGTTCGCAGCCCGGACGTTGGAGCAGCCTCCGCGTCCCATCTGACGAACATCTCGGGACGAAGTCAGAGCCCGGCCGGTATCGGCAGATCTCAACTCACGAAGGGCCACCGCAAGGTGGCCCTTTTCGTTTTTGGGTTCCCTCTTGCATGTGTCGGTACGGCGAGCATGCGGTGAATTCGCAATGAACGGCTCACTCCGGAGGCGTTCATCCAGGGCGTGTCAATGTTGCATGACGGTTCGGGGTGAGGAAACCAGCTCCGGGCCGAGTGAGCACAACAAAAATCTCAGAGGAGCCTATGATGATCAAACCCGCCCTTTTCGCTGCAGCGATTGTTGGATTGACCGCCATCGGCGCAGGCACATCGGGTGCCTCAGCGGCGCCTGGCTACGGTGGCTGGAAGAACTCCTACCACAGCACATCCGTCGTGCGCACGCAGACCAAGTGCTTTGGTCCTCGCCGCGTTCAGCTCGGTTACAACCGGGCGGGTGACGTGGTGTCACGCAGCGTGGTTGGCCGCTGCTTCTCAGCGCGCTTCTGGAACAGGATGAACAAGAACTGATCGGCTTGTGTGGGCGTCTCTTGGTCCCGGCGGGCCGAGGGGCGCCTTCTGCCGAATGCCTCGGGCGTCGGCGCCAGATGATTCTTCCGCGCTACCGTGCCCGCAATTCCCGATAGCGTTCGAGCGATGCCTCGGGCGTCGCGTAGGCTTCCTGCAGCTCCACGCTCCAATAGCGCAGCTCCGTCAGAGGAATTTGCGCGCTGGTGACCGCGCACCGGACATAGTCACCCGGCGACGTGACCTGAAATTCCCCGTCCATATAACGGACACGGGCTTCACCCTGCGATCCGAACAGTTTTTCGAAGCGGTTCATAATAGGCATCCGATCGTTGCCCCCGTGACATCGCGAATGGCGCCGCCGCCGTCAAGGTCCATGGGGCCAGATTGATCAAAACAGTGAACCTTGGCCCCCGTTGGAGCCGCCGTTTTTTGGCCGGGGCGTGCGGACCTGGGCCGGGTCGACAAGGCGCGAGGCTTGTGGTTTCGACGCGCGTTTTTCACCGCTCCGCCGCACGGCGCGGATGTTCGCATCCAGGCAACCATCGGCAAATTCGATCTCGATGGCGCTGCCTGCCTCGACCGCCCGGGCAGAGCGGATTGCCTGGCCCTCGGCACTTCTGACGAGGGCAAATCCGCGCTCCAGGATGCCCTGATAACTCAATGATAACAAGAGCTTGGAAATACTTTCCAAATTCGCGCGCCGATGCGTCAGGCGGTTTGCGTACGCCTGTTCCGCCCGGTCCCGGCACATGGCCAACCGCTCGGAAGCGCGCAAGAGCCGGGCGCGGACGGCCTCGATGTTGAGGCGTCCGGCGTTGCGCTCATAGCGCGCGCGCTGGGCGCCGGCGACGCGCGACAGGCCGTCCCGGCTACGGTGACTTAGTGACTCCAGCCGGTCGCGTAATTTCGTCAGCCGGTCCGTCAGTAGCCGTGGATGCAGGCGCGGTTGGATGCGGGCATGGTTCATGGCATGCGCCCGCGTATTCGCCAACAAGGCGCGTCCGAGGCGCCGTTCCACGGCGTCGAAGCGCTGGCGCGGCAGGGCAAGGAGATCTTCACGCCGGGGCAGACCACGAGCGGCGGCTTTCAGATGCGTTCGCGCGCCTTCGACCGATCGCCGGATTGCAGTCCCCAGTCGCAGGGCGAGGCCACCGACCCCCTCAATCAGCTCGGCGTATTTGGGAACGGCCCATTCCGCGGCCTTCGTCGGCGTGGGCGCGCGGGCATCTGCAACCAGATCGATGAGAGTCCAGTCGGTTTCATGGCCGACGGCTGAAATCAACGGTATCTGGCTGGCAGCCGCAGTTCGGGCGAGCGTCTCGTCGTTGAAACCCCAGAGATCCTCCAGGCTGCCACCGCCACGCGCGACGATCAGAACGTCGGGGCGAGGGACTTTGCCTCCGATTGGCAGCGCATTGAAGCCTCGAATGGCAGCGGTCACTTCGGCGGCGCTGGTTTCGCCCTGGACGCGTACCGGCCAGACCATCACACGCACGGGGAACCGTTCATCGAAACCGTGCAGCATGTCACGGATAACGGCGCCGGTCGGAGACGTGATGATGCCAACGACGCGCGGCAAAAACGGGCGGGACTTCTTGCGCGCCTCATCGAACAGCCCATCTGCGGCAAGCTTGCGCTTGCGCTCTTCCAGCAGTGCCATCAGGGCGCCGATGCCCGCCGGTTCGAGGGCATCGATCACGATCTGGTACTTGGAGGAGCCCGGATAGGTGGTGATTCGCCCCTGGGCGATGACCTCCATGCCCTCTTCCGGCTTGACCTTGAGCCGCTGCATGACCGCGCGCCAGATCACGGCCTCGATCTTGGCCTTGTCGTCCTTCAGCGCAAAATAGCAGTGCCCGGAGGCATGCACACCGCGAAAGCCGGAAATCTCACCACGCAGCCGCACGTAGCCGAAGCCGTCCTCCAACGCACGCTTGATGGCGCCCGCGAGTTCGGACACGGTAAATTCGGCAGCGTTGCCGCCGGTACGGTTTTGCGTGGATATCTCGGCCAACCCGATCCCCTGTTTGTGAGGTCACGCATGCAATGATACACCATGGTGGCAATCGCGCGGCGGCGTCGAATTGCCGTTTCCCCATGTCGTTCAGGAAGATGCAGGAATGCAGGTACTTATTCTCGGTTCGGGCGGCCGCGAGCACGCTTTGGCGTGGGCCATTTCCGCGAGCCCGTTACTGACCAAACTCTATTGCGCCCCTGGTAATGCCGGAATTGCCGAGGTCGCAACCTGCGTGCCGATTGACATCGCCGACCACGACGCGGTGATCCGGTTCGCGCGGGATGCGGGCATTGATTTTGTGGTCGTCGGGCCTGAAGCGCCTTTGGTGGCGGGAATCGCTGATGATCTGGCGGCGTCAGGATTCAAAGTTTTCGGGCCGTCGAAGGAAGCAGCCCAACTCGAGGGGTCAAAGGGCTTCACGAAGGATCTTTGCCGCGAGTTCAACATTCCGACGGCAGCCTATGGGCGCTTCACCGACGCAGCGGCCGCCAAGGCGTACGCCGCCGGGCAGAAGCTGCCGGTCGTCGTCAAGGCGGACGGATTGGCAGCGGGTAAGGGCGTCGTGATTGCCGCAACCCCCATGGCGGTCGAAGACGCCATCGACGCCTGCTTCAACGGCAGCTTCGGCGCGGCGGGCTCGGAAGTCGTGATCGAGGAATTCATGGACGGCGAGGAAGCCAGTTTCTTCGCCCTCGTCGACGGCCAACATATCCTGTCGCTGGGTGCCGCCCAGGATCATAAGCGTGCGTTCGATGGCGATCACGGCCCTAATACCGGGGGCATGGGGGCTTACTCTCCGGCTCCGGTCATAACGCCTGCTGTCAGTGATCGCGTCATGCGCGAGATCATCGAGCCGACCGTCGCTGGACTGGCCAAGCGCGGCACGCCGTTCAAGGGCATCCTGTTCGCTGGCCTGATGATGACGGACGCCGGGCCGAAGCTGATCGAGTACAACGTACGCTTCGGCGATCCTGAGTGTCAGGTGTTGATGATGCGGCTGAAATCCGATCTCCTGGCGGCGCTGCTGGCGACGGCGGATGGTGTCCTCGGAAACTTCGATCTGCGCTGGTACGATGATGCGGCGCTGGCCGTTGTGATGGCGGCGAATGGCTATCCCGGAACTCCGAAGAAGGGTACCGAAATCCGCGGTCTCGCATCGGCCGCTGAGGTGCCCGGCGTCGAAATTTTCCACGCAGGTACGCGCCGCGATGGTGACAGACTGCTGGCGGACGGTGGCCGGGTGCTCAATATCGCCGCGCGCGGGAAGACGGTCGCCGAAGCGCGCGACCGCGCCTACGAGGCCATCGCCCGCATCGATTGGCCGGAAGGGTTCTGCCGGAAAGATATCGGCTGGCGGGCTATTGCGCGCGAGACGTAACGTGCTCAGCAAGGAGGACGCTCATGACCAGCCTGGCAGATCTGCCTGACCTGTTTCCAGGGTTCTCCTCCCATCGCATCCGCACGGATGTTGGCGAGATTTTCGCGCGCGTGGGCGGTGCAGGCCCTCCGCTCCTGTGCCTGCACGGTTATCCGCAGACGCACGTGTGCTGGCATCGCATCGCGCAGGAACTGGCGCATCGTCATACGGTCGTTGTCATGGATCTGCGTGGATATGGCGAAAGCGCCGCGCCGCCGGGTGACGATAAGCATACGATCTATTCGAAGCGCGCCATGGCCGAGGATGCCGTCGCCGTCATGCGAGATCTCGGCCACGGCAACTTCACCGTGATGGGGCACGATCGCGGTGCGCGTGTCGCGTATCGCCTCACGCTCGATCATCCGGGGGTCGTTGAGCGGTTAATCATCCTGGATATCCTGACAACGGCGGACGTCTGGGCGCGTACGACCGCCGAAACGGCGCTGAAGTCCTATCATTGGATGTTTCTCGCGCAGCCCGCGCCGTTGCCGGAAACGCTGATCGCAGCGAACTCCGATTACTATGCCGAGCACACATTGAAGGGCTGGACACAGAAAAAGTCGCTCGACGTCTTCGCGCCGGAAGCGCTGGCTCATTATAAGGCGCTGCTTACCAAGCCGGAACGCGTCCATGCCGTGTGTGAGGATTATCGTGCAGGTGCGACCTTCGACCGTGCCGCCGACGAGGCCGACCGCGCGGCGGGCCGTAAGATCACATGTCCAACGCTCGTGCTGTGGGGAACCGACTATGTCGGCAAGAGCCATGCCGGTCCGCTTGAGGCGTGGCGTGCGTGGTGCACGAATGTTCGCGGCATGGCCATAAATTCCGGTCATTTCCTTGCGGAAGAAAATCCGGAAGCCACACTGGCCGCGCTCCAAGACTTTCTCGACAACAGTCAGGCCAAGGGTTGACGGCCATCTCGGGTGTGTTGACGGAGCGAACGTCTTTGTCTGCGAAGCCTTCCATGCCTATTACCACCTCGAAAGAAAAGTCGGGGCAATCGGGCAAGCCGACGGTCGCGCTTGCCCTCGGTGGCGGCGGCGCCCGCGGCATTGCGCACATCCTGATGCTGGAGGTGTTCGACGAACTCGGCATCCGGCCGACCGTGATCGCCGGGACGTCCATCGGTGCCCTGTTCGGTGCGGCTTATGCCTCGGGCATGACCGCCAAGCAGATTCGCGCCTACACGGAAGAGACGCTGGAGCGGCGGTTCGATCTGATGCGTCAGGTCTTTGCCGCGCGATCCGAGCCGGTTCAGATGCTGCTGCGCGTCTTGCCGATCCGCACGTCTCTGATCAGCTCCGCCGCCTTGCTCGAATTGGTTTATCCCGGCCATGTGGCGAAAGATTTTGCCGACCTGAAAATCCCGCTGAAGGTCGTTGCTACGGATCTGAAGACACACGAGACCATTGTGTTCGAGCAGGGTCCGCTTCGGCCTGCCGTTGCGGCCAGCATTGCGATCCCGGTTCTGTTTTCTCCGATAGCTCTCGACGACCGCTTGCTGGTTGACGGCGGTCTCGTCAATCCGCTGCCTTTCGATCTCATCGACGGTGCGGCGGACATTACGGTGGCCGTCGACGTCACCGGTGGATCGGCGGACGGTGAGTTCGCGGCTCGTCCGACTGCGGTTGAGGTCATGGTCGAATCCTTCCAGATCCTCCAGAAAAGCGTCACGCGCGAACGTCTGCGCTAC
Source organism: Pseudomonadota bacterium (assembly GCA_023423275.1). Taxonomy (GTDB): domain Bacteria; phylum Pseudomonadota; class Alphaproteobacteria; order Rhizobiales; family Hyphomicrobiaceae; genus ZC4RG25. The sequence goes on along the minus strand of JAFAFW010000109.1, from coordinate 130,379 downwards.
CGGCGACCGGATATCCTGATCGATGCGTCCGTCAATCGTTTCGGTGCACTGGAATTCTACCGGCCAGCAGAGATCATCGAGGCGGCCAGGCCGGCCAAGGAAAAGCTGAAGGCGGAGCTTGTGCGCGCCTTAAGCGCGACGCCGGCTGGCCGGGCTATCGTGCCGCAGGAGACGCGCCAGACGTTGCCGTCAAAGACAACGCCGGAGAGCCGGCCTAGTCCGCGCCGCGGCGCGTCGCGAAGAAGTTCTTGAGAAGGCTGGCGCACTCGCTTTCCATGATGCCTCCATAGACGTCCGGGGCATGGTGGCAGGTCGGCTGCGAGAAAATGCGCGGGCCGGATTCCACGCCCCCACCCTTGGGGTCGGTTGCCCCGAAATAGAGCCTGCGGATACGCGCAAACGAAATCGCGGCGGCACACATCGGACAGGGTTCGAGTGTCACGTAGAGGTCGTGATCGATCAGCCTCTCCGAACCGATGGCCTGGCAAGCCTCTCGAATGGCTACGATCTCTGCGTGGGCGGTGGGGTCCGACAATTCGCGCGTGCGGTTTCCGGCGCGTGCGACGATCCGGCCGTCCGGTGCGACCAGGACAGCGCCGATCGGCACCTCGCCGCGTTGTTCGGCGAGGTGCGCCTCCTCCAGTGCAAACACCATGTGGCTTCCTGGACTGCGCGGTGTCATAAAGGGCCCCGATTTGAAGCGAGTTCATACACACTCATGCGCAAACACCAAGGTGGTCAACCACCACGCCGCGATACCCGCGCGGGCGACAGTGCCCCTGGCACGGGAAAGGCATCGATGCGGATCGCCAAGGCGATGGCGCGCGCCGGCCTGTGTTCGCGCCGGGACGCGGAACGCTGGATCGCGGAAGGCCGGGTGGCCGTAAACGGCAAGGTGCTGACCAGCCCTGCACTCGACGTTACCGAAAAAGACAAGGTGGTGGTCGACGGCAAGGCGCTGCCGACCATCGAGCCGGTCCGCTTGTGGCGTTACTACAAGCCGAAGGGGCTGGTCACGACGCATCGTGATCCTCAGGGGCGGCCAACAGTCTTCGAGAAGATGCCGGAGGATATGCCGCGTGTGATCTCGATCGGGCGTCTGGATTTCAACACCGAAGGGCTGCTGCTGTTAACCACTGATGGCGCTCTGGCCCGGCACATGGAACTGCCGTCGACCGGTTGGTTGCGCCGCTATCGTGTACGCGCTCATGGTACGGTGACCCAGGCTGATCTTGATCGCCTCAAGGATGGCGTCGAGGTCGAGGGCGTGCGCTACGGCCCCATCGAGGCGGCGCTTGATCGGGTCCAGGGCGGCAACGTGTGGCTGACGCTGGGGCTGCGCGAGGGCAAGAACCGCGAAGTTCGCAAGGTCCTGTCGACCTTCAACCTCGATGTGAACCGTCTTATCCGCATGTCTTACGGGCCATTCCAGCTTCTGGATATGGTGCCCGGGCAAGTCGAGCCGGTGCGCCGCAAGGTGCTCGTCGACCAGCTCGGGCCGAGGCTTGCGCGCGACTTCGGCTTGATGGACGTCAGCGATGACGAACGGGAGACGCGGGCCAATCGCAAGGCGAACCACCCTCGGAACGGTCCAGAGAGAGGCGATCGGCCGGCAAAGGGCGACGCCGTGCCGGTGCGCGCGGGACGTACAGCAAGGCCGAGACGCCGGCCATGAGGGTCGTCGGTGGACAGTTTCGCGGGCGCGCGCTTGCCACGCCGCAGGATGCGCGCGTGCGGCCCACCTCGGATCGCGTGCGTGAGGCCGTGTTCAATATCCTTGCGCATGGCATTCCGGACTTCAGCCTGCAAGGCGCCAAGGTGATGGATCTGTTCGCTGGCACTGGCGCGCTCGGGATCGAAGCGGTGTCGCGCGGTGCATCCTATTGTCTGTTCGTGGAGCAGGATGCGGAAGCACGTGGCCTCATCCGCCGCAATGTCGAAGCCTTCGGCCTGTCCGGCGTAACGCGAATTTTTCGCCGCGACGCCACCGATTTAGGACCAGCCAATAGCCGGGATGCCTTCGATCTGGTGTTCGCTGATCCACCGTATGGACGCGGGTTGGGTGAACAGGGGGTGGCCTCGGCTGCGACGGGCGGTTGGCTGTCGTCAAACGCGGTGATCGTACTGGAAGAGGCGGAACAGAGCGCGATAACCCTGCCCGAAGGTATTCGCGAGTTCGATCGCCGTATCTGGGGTGACACGCAAGTCGTATTTGCGCGCTTCGAAGGGGCCGCGTGACGTGGAGAAGCCATCTGGCGCAAGGCTTGCCCATCCGGGCGGCCAGCACACGGGCTGGGTCGAGGCAGGTCTCTATGTGATCGCCGTCGCGATCGTCAGCATCGTCTACGCCATGGCCATCGCCGCCGGGGCGCATGTCATCGTCTTCATCGTCTATTCGTTGCTGGTCTCGGCTACCGGCATGCTGGCGATAACAGGCTTCGGCAACGAACCGCTGCGCATCATGAGCGCGCCTTTGAGCTGGGTGATCGGGACGGCCACCGTGGTGCTCGAGGCCGCCTACTGCCTGATGCTCATCACGATCTCTCCGGCCGAAGGCAATCTCATCGTCCGGCTTGCGATCCCGTTCGCCGTCCTGATCGGGTGGGGCATTTTCAAGAGGAATCCTCGGCCCGGAGCCTGGCTGGGAGCCCTCATCGTCTTCATCGGCGTATGCGGATTGGGGACAACCCTCGATATCAGCACGCAATGGAGCGGTATCGTCTACGGCATCATTTCCGCTGTTGCGATCAGCTCACGCGGTTTCGCCTCCGAATTTCATGCATGGAATCGCTCGGCACGGACGGTTCCCGAGAAAATGCGCGTGACGGGTCTGGTTGTGCTGATCACGGGAGGCACGGCCTTCGCCCTCGTGCTTCTGGGAGCGATCCTCGTCAACTTTGGCGCACTTCAACGCAGCGATCTCGTGCCCAGTCTTCTTGATCTGGCGCATTGGCCGACGATGGCCTACGCGCTGCTGGCCGGGGGAGCGGTCTTTACCGCGATGAACTATCTCCAATTCTCGGCGGTGGTGAAAATCGGAACCGAGAATCTCATTGCAACCAGTGCCTTCATGCCGATCGCGACACTGGTGGCACAGATGATCGCCGGTGCTGTGGGCTTGATGACGGTGAGTGCGATCGACTGGCGGTTGCTGCCCGGAATGCTGCTGGCTGTCGTTGGCGTGCTGATCCTCATCAACGCGCAGCGGCGGGGCTGAAGATCGCGATCGGGTCGGCAAGCCCGCGGAGGGCGTGCTGTCCCAGATCGTCGAGTTTGAGCCGTCCAAGACGTGCGGCGACCGGCCCGGTGATGAGCACATTTCGTCCGAGCGTTTTACTTAGAGCTTCGACACGGCTTGTGGCGTTGACAGCCTGGCCGATCACCGTGAAGTCGAGCCGTTCCACCGCGCCGACGTTGCCGAAAAACACTTCGCCTTCGTGCAGGGCGATACCGCTCCTGAGAGGTTGCCACCCGGAAATGGCGGCCATGTCATCCCGCGGTGCTCCATTAAGGACATCCACTTCCGCGAGCGCCTGCTCGGCTGCCGCCAGCGCTGCTTCTGCGGCTGCATCGGAGGTGGGGAAGGCTGAGAAAGGGAAGACGGCGAGCAGGCCGTCACCGATGAATTTCAGAACCTCGCCGCCATGATCAAGCACAGCACCTGCCATGCGTTCGAAATAAGCGTTCAACAACGCCGTCATTTCCGGCCCGCTCAGACGGTCGGCGAGATCCGTGAAGCCGCGCAGGTCTGATGCCCAGATGATGGCGCGGATCGGCTGGCCCGAGCCGCGCTTGATTGATCCGGCCAGCACTTGCGCTCCTGCTGCCGCTCCCAGGTATGTATCGAGTACGTTTCCGGCGATGCGCAGCATCATGTGCCGCGCCACATGCAGCGCGAACAAGCTCAGGAGGTGCTTGAGAGTCGCGATTTCCTGGTCGCTGAACCCATCACGAGACTTCGTCGCGATGGTCATGGCGTTGTGATAAGCGCCGCCGCTGATGGGCAGCGTCATGTATTCGACGATGCCTTGCCGGGCGAGATCGGCCATCAGCGGGTAGCGGCTGACGGTTTCAGCATCGCGCGTATAGCCTCGGAAAGACTCGCCATACTCGATGGCGCGAAACAGCGGATTTCGGCGATAGCTGTCACTTTCCAACGCGGCAGCAACAACCTGAACCTCATCGCACAAACCGTCCGCACGCTCCCATTGCCATGCGAACCCGATCAACTGCGGGTGCAGCGTACCGGCATGCAGGCTGGCCCGATCAAGCGGCAATCCCGCTGCGACCAGCCGCCAGATGAGAGACTCGAACAACGGCAGGAGATCATCTTCCCGCAGGGCCGCATTAAGGAGCCAGGCCTCTGTTTCCGGGAGCGTCGTGACTGCCGGAGCTGCCGCAGCTCCCCGGCCCGCGCGCCGCTTCAGGGAAACAGCGGTTGGATAGGTTCTGGGCGAAGGATCTGGAGGAATTTTCGGGGCCATGAGCGCAATCGCCGAAACGGAGCTGGAGCATTCAGGCTATCCCGATGCCCGCTCTCTGCACAGAGGGCGCGAGCGGCTTTATTTCCGGCCGAACAGGCGTTCGATATCACCCAGCGCGAGTTCAACGTAGGTGGGGCGCCCGTGATTGCATTGCCCGGACAAGGGCGTTGCCTCCATCTCGCGCAACAAGGCGTTCATTTCTGTCGGGGTCAACCGCCGTCCAGCCCGCACGCTGCCGTGACAGGCCATGGTTGCGCACACGGCTTCCAGGCGTTCTTTGAGTACCAACCGCTCGCCTTCGCGCAGGATATCCGCAGCGAGGTCGCGGACGAGCCCTTGGACATTCGTCTGCCCGAGCAATGCCGGCGTCTCGCGCACCGCGACTGTTCCTGGACCAAAGGACTCCAGCACAAGGCCGAGGTCGCCGAGCTCATCGGCATGTTCGACCAGAGCCTCGGCTTCAGCGTCGCCAACCGTGACGATCTCCGGGATCAGCAATCCCTGCCGCGCCACGCCGCCGTTAGCCAACATCGCCTTCATGCGCTCGTAGACGAGGCGCTCATGGGCCGCGTGCTGATCGACGATCACCATCGAGGTCCGTGTCTGGGCGATGATATAGGTTTCGTGAAGCTGGCAGCGCGCAGCCCCAAGCGGACGATCGGCCAGGTCCGCCGCTGGCGCGATATCCGGCTCCGATGTATCGGCGCTGGGGACATCGATTTCCGCCAGGGGAGCCTGAATTGCCTCCGCCAGACCAGGAGAAAGCGGGCGGGATGGTGGGCGTACGAAGCTCGAGGAAAATGCAGGTATCTGCGTTGAGGGTGAAGGCCTCCGCACCAGCAGATCGACCGCCGCCGTGCCCCCTGCGGCGGAGGCGCGATACACGGCCGCTTCAAGCGCTTGCCTCAACGCCGTGATCACCAGGGCGCGCGCCGCGCCCGGATCACGGAAACGAACTTCGGTTTTGGCCGGATGCACGTTCACGTCGACCTCGCGTGGATCGAGATCGATGAAGATGGCGAGCAGTGGCTGGCGGCCGCGCGGGATGGTATCGCCATAGGCGGCCCGCACCGCGCCCACCAGAAGTTTGTCGCGGACCGGTCGCCCGTTCACAAACAGGAATTGTTGGGTTGCGTCCGGCCGGTGCAGCGTAGGCAGACCCGCAAAGCCCGACACGCGAATTCCCTGGCGCTCTCCGGAGATGGCGAGCGCATCTTCCATGAAGTCGCGCCCCATGACGCCACCGAGGCGCTGCAAAAGTCCATCCGAATTGCGCGAGGCTCCTGGAAGACGCAGTGAAGTGCGCTCGCCGGTTGTCAGCGTAAGTGCCACTTCCGGGTGGGCCATGGCCAGCCGCCGGACGACATCGCTGATGGCGAGGTTTTCGGCCCGCTCGGATTTCAGGAATTTCAGGCGTGCCGGGGTTGCCGAGAACAGGTCGCGCACTTCCACGCGCGTACCGGCATTGGCGGCAGCCGGCATGACCTGCCCTTTCTGGCCACGCGCGATGGTGAGCGAAAACGCCTCCGCCGCGCCACGGGCACGCGACACGATCGTCAGCTCGGCGACTGATCCGATGGAGGGCAGAGCTTCGCCGCGAAAGCCCAGCGTGCGAATGTCGAGCAGGTCCTCGCCGTTGAGCTTGGACGTCGCATGGCGCTCAACGCAGAGAGAGAGATCACGCGGCTCCATGCCGCCGCCGTCATCGGTGACGCGGATCAGTGAGACGCCGCCTCCCGCCGTCACCACCTCGATGTCGCTGGCCCCTGCATCGATGGCGTTCTCGACGAGCTCTTTGACGACACTCGCGGGCCGTTCGATCACCTCGCCGGCGGCGATGCGATTGACAATGTCAGGAGACAACTGGCGGATCGCCATGGTCCCAATCCCCCGTGAACGGAATGGCCTCAACCCAACAGCCGTTTCCGCGACAGTGCTTTGCCGAGTTCGACAGCCGGCTGATCGAACGGGTCGACGCCGAGAAGCTGGCTGGCGAGAATCGTTTCCAGCATAAAGTGCATCAAGAGCGCACCCAGGGTGCGTTCGTCCAGCCGGTTCATCTCGATAAGCCGCACGGGCCGCCCGACATCGGCCAGCGCATCCACAACGCCTTGGGCCTCTGCCGCAATCAGATCACCCGCGGTACGCCCCGCCATCTCGCCGATCCCGGCCATCTCAGCCAGATCCGGATCGATTCGTGGACCAACGCCTGTCGTGGCCGGCCGCAACACGGTCAGCAGATGCCGACGCGGACCATCCATGAAGAGCTGTAGCTGGCTATGCTGGAAAACCGGACCAACACAGGCAATCGGCGTTGTTCCCTCGCCGCTTTTCCCAAGGCTTTCAGACCAGAGCTGGACATACCAATGCGCGAAGCGGCCGAGACGATCGCTATAGGGGATCAGAACGCTGACATCGACACCGCGCTCCTTCGCCAACGCGACGTTGACGGCTGCGCCGAGAGCGGGAGGAATCTGACGGGGTGTCGATGCGCTGAGCAGAGTCGAGATCACATCGCGCGCACCCGTACGCAGTGCGCGAACATCCAGCCCGCGGGCCAAGGCCGGCACCAGGCCGACGGTCGTCAATACCGAATACCGGCCACCGATGCTGGAGTTGTGTTCCAGGAGCGGGATGCCGTGAGCCTCGAAAACGTCACGTAAACCGTTGCGCCGGTCCGGGCCAGAGGGCTCTGTGATGCCCAGCAAAAGCCGTGGGAGTTGCGCCGCCAGACCTGATTGCTTCACGGCATCGATGGCCGCCAGCGCTTGAACCAGCGTTTCTGGAGTATTTCCGGATTTGGATGTCACCACGAGGCGCGTGGAGGCGAGATCCAGCGTCGCCAGAACGCGCGCCAGCGTATGGGCGTCGAGGTTGTCGTAGAAGCGGGTGCGTGGCTTTTGCTTTTGGTCCTCGGGGGCGCTGCCGGGAATATCCCATCCGCCGAGCTGTGCGAGGGCCTGGCCACCAAGACTGGCGCCGCCTGTCCCGAAAAAAACGAGTGTTCGTGCTCCCTCTGTGAGCGTCGCCAAGGCCTGCTCGGCCGCAACGATGTCGTCAGTTTCTTCGCAGACGCTGAGAAGAGGGAACGTTCTCGAGTGCCACGTATGGCGAAGCTGGTCGATGGCAGGCTGAAGCCTCTCCAGCCAGCCGTGCAATTCGGCGGCGGTCAGCCCGTGTTCGCCGATGGTGCTCTCGAGGACCCCGTCGATCGACTGGCGAAACGGCAGCTCCCCGTCTGCGCTTTCAGAACGTGCGGTTTCTGCCATGCAACGCCGTCGCCTCTGCCAAGCCGTGTTTCGCACGGCTTGGGGTCGTGCTCAGCCGCACTGTGGTCGCAAGTCTTCAGATGTCGCCAAGGCCCGTCGCGAATGCGGGCGGGCCTTGACCTACGACCGGCCTTTGAGGTTCTTCGGCTGGCCGACGACCGTGGTGATGAGATTCTCGATTTTGAGAATACGGGCCGCGGCGCGTTGCACGTCCGCCAGCGTCACAGCCTCGATCATGCTGTTGCGCTTGTCGACGTAGTCGATGCCCAGATCGTCCTGCATGATGCCGAGAAGCTGATTGGCGATCTTGGCGTTCGTGTCGAAACGGAGCGGGTACGAGCCAATCAGATAGTCCTTCGAGTTCTGCAATTCCTCGGCTGTCGGGCCGTCCTGGGCCATCTTCTCCAGCACTTCCTTGATAACGTCCAGAGACTGGCCGATCTCTTCATTCTTGGTTGCCACGCCGCCGGCGAAGATCGAGGCATGCTGGTAGGGCTGCAGATAGCTGTAGACCGAATAAGCAAGGCCGCGCTTTTCACGCACCTCTTCCATCAGCCGGGAGGAAAAGCCGCCACCGCCGATGATGTGGTTCATCACGAAGGCAGGGATAAAGTCCGGATCCTTGCGCGCCACGCCGCCCAGGCCGAACACCGCGACCGATTGAGGAACCGGCATTTCCACGACTTCAAGAATGCCGCCCGTCTTGGGCGAAACCATCGGCACCGGGGCGAGATCGGCTTTCGCGGGCAGGTCGCCGAACACCTCATCGAGGATTTTGCCGAACGTTGCAGCATCGATATCGCCGACCGCGACGACCTTCAGGGTATCCTTCGCAAACACGCGCTTGCGATAATTCTCAAGATCGCTGCCTGAAAGCTTGGTGATGCTTTCCACGGTGCCGTTGGTCGCGCGCCCGTAGGGGTGCCCCGGAAATGCTTTCGCGAACCAGTCGCGGGATGCAACACGGTCCGGATCCTTGGCCGCGAACGCGAGACTGGCGAGAAGTTGACCACGAATACGCTCGACGGCGTCGGTGTCGAAGCGCGGCTTGTTGACGGCAAGGCGGAGGAGTTCGACAGCTGCGTCGCGGTTGGTCGTCAGCGTTTCGAAGCTGCCATAAAGAGCATCGCGGCTATCATCGAAGCTCATGCGCATGGCGATCTCTTCCATGCGTTCCTGATACTGGATCGATGTCAGATCGCCTGCGCCCTCGTCCATCATGGCTGTCAGGAAGTTGGCGACACCTTCGCTGCCGTTGGGGTCCTGCGAATTGCCGCCCTCGAACGCGAACCGCATCGCCATGAGGGGCACGCTGTGCTCCTCGACGAGCCAAGCTTCAATTCCACCGGGGCTTTTGACGGATTGGATTTTCATTGCGTGAGCTGACGTTGTGAAAGTTGCGCCGAAGGCGAGCAACAGCAATGCGATGAGAGCCGCGTGTGCTGCAAAGATAATCCGAAAGGGAGTGCGATGCTCCCGCGATACGCTGACTGCCATGACTGACCTCATCCTCACGTCCGGCCGGATGGAGACGGTGCGCTTGCCTTAACGTCACCCTCCGCGGGTATCGGTAGCAACGTGCCCGTCACCGACCGGCGTGCATCGAGATAACGAGCGGCAGTCTTCTTGACCTCATCGAGCGTGACAGCGGAAATCTTCCCGGGCCAGGCGTCGATTTCGGCGACCGTGCGCCCGGCAACGAGGCCCCAACCGTAACGTCGTGCCAGCGTCGCCTGGTTGTCGCTCTCGTACACGTAATCCGCGAGATAGGATTTCTTGGCGCGTTCGAGTTCGGCCTCGGTCACGCCGTTCTTGATGACGTCGGCGAGCACGGCGTCCATGCCCTTCTCCACGGCGTCCAGAGAGGCACCGTCAGCGGGGACAGCGTAGATGGCGATCTTGCCGAAATCCATGCTCGATCCGCCGTACCACCCGCCCGCGCTGGATGCGATTTTGTCTTCGGCGACCAGCTTCTGATAGAGACGGCTGGTCGCGCCCGAGCCAACGATTTTCATCAGCAGATCAAGCGCTTCCGCTTCGCCCGGAGGTGCTGTGATATAGCTTGGCGTGACGTAGTAGCGCTGAATGGAGGCCTTGCCGGCGCGCGGATCGCGGACCTCGACACGGCGCGAGGCTCTTTGCTCCGGGTCCATCGGGCGACGACGACCATCGATTGCCGGATTGACCGGCAGCTTGCCGTAACTGTCCTCCGCCAGCCGTTTGACCTCGTCCGCGGTGACATCGCCAGACACGACGAGGATGGCGTTGTTCGGCGCATAGTGGCGCTTGTAGAACGTGAGGGCATCCTCGCGCGACAGCTTCGCGATTTCATGCTCCCAGCCGATCACCGGGATGCCATAGGGGTGCGAATAGTACAGCACCGCGTTCATCTGCTCGTCGAGAATAGCCTGCGGGTTGTTCTCCACGCGCGAACGGCGCTCTTCGAGGATGACATCCCGCTCCGTCAGAACCTCGCGCTCGGTCAGCCGGAGGTTGACCATGCGGTCGGCTTCCATCTGCATCACCTGCCCCAGCCTCTCCTTCGCGATCCGCTGGAAGTAGGCGGTTGCGTCCTGACTGGTGAAGGCGTTGTCCTGTCCGCCGAGCCGGGAGACGATCTTCGAGAATTCCCCCGATGCGATCTTCTCGGTCGATTTGAACATCAGGTGTTCGAGGAAGTGCGCGATGCCGGATATGCCGGGTTGCTCATCGGCCGCTCCGACGCGATACCACACCATATGCGTCACGACCGGCGCCCGATGGTCCGGAATGACGACCACTTGCATGCCGTTGCTCAACTTGAATTCCGACACTGGCCGGTTGCTTTGAGCCTGCGAGGTCGGGATTTCAGCAAGAGCGAGCATCATGATGAAAGCCAGTAAGGTCGAGAGGGAGATCTGAACGCGGGTGAGCATACGTCGATCCTTGTGCGCCGGTGCTGAGACCGGTTCGGATTGTCGAGGCCGAGAGTGCAGGGCGCAAAAAACACGTCGGCTGGAGCTGAACGCCGTCGCCGGGAGTGGATGTCGGGATCAAGGCCAGCGTTGTCAAACGGCACAGCGCGTGATTGGTCTCCGAAAAATTAAAATAACGCCAGCGGCGCGGCGCCCCTATGGCTACCGACGCCCCGCACCGAAAATTGCAGCCGCGAGAATTGGAACGGCTAAACCGGCGGCAGCATAGACTCCGCGGTCCATTTTACTGCCGCGTCGTGATGTCCTTGCCGGTGATGCTGCGCAGGATGGAGGGATTGCACATGCCCCGTGGCCCCTTGATCTGCGGAGTGTCCTGACCGGCGGCTTGGGCTTTCCAGAGCGCTTCGCGGCAGAACGCCTCATGCTGGCGGTCCAGCGCCGCAACGTCGGCAACCTTGCGGTTGTCTGGATCGTCCGGCCATGCTTCAGCAGGTGCTGTTGCTGTCGCCGTGTTCCCAGCCTGATCGGGATCAGGCAGGCGGTCCATGTGCGGGGGAAGTACAATTCCCGGCCGCGCCGCGACTTCAGGTTCTTTCCCCTTCGTGGCTGGTCCCGACAGACCCATAACCTCGAAAACAGCGCCGTTTAATTCGACGCCGTCAAACCCGCAGCCCGACACCATCGTTGCCAAACCCACCGCACTGGCGGCGAATGCAGCTCGCAGTCGTCGACTGGTCTGTGTCATCGGTCTTCTCTCCGGTGGCTGACACGCGGACAGGAATTCGTCCCCCAACGCAAACGCTTACGGCTGCTTTGAGGCACCATTGCGACTCGGCCAGAACGAGTCATACAGGAGGCCGATGACACCGGCAACGATCGCAACATCTGCGATGTTGAAGACGTACCAGGAGTAGCCATAGGCGCTGAGCAGAAAGAAATCGGCCACGCCGCCGAGATAGACCCGGTCGATGGCGTTGCCAACCGCGCCGCCAATGATGAAGCCGATACTTATGGCCATCACGGAGTTCATTTCTCCGCGCGCCAACCAAATGGCCAGCCCGAGGGCAGCCAGGATGGCGAAGCCGGCCAGTTCGAGCTGCCCGATGTTGCCGGAGCCCAGTCCGTAGCTGATCCCGGTATTCTTCACATAGATGAGATCGAGGAACGGCAGGATCGTGACGCGGCCCTTGTCCTGGATGCGGTAGATCTCCAGCATCCACCACTTGTGGGCCTGATCGATGATCACGGTAGCAGCGGCAACCGATAGGCCGAGCGGGGAGAACGTCCCCCACACCCAGCTAGGTTTTGCTGACGGCGGCATCGCGGTCACTCGGCGGCGGCCGCGGCGGTGCGCTTATCGAACTCACGCACAGCGGCGGCATCGCGAGCCGAAAGGTCCGGGAACTGCGGATCCGATCCAACGTCTGCGACGACCCGCCAGGAGCGGGCGCACTTCTTGCCCTCGGCGCGCTTTACGACGACCCCGACGCCGCCGACTTCCGGCAGCGTGAAGGCGCCGTCCGGAGCCGCGCCCGCCGAGACGGTTGCCGCACTGGTGATCGCGATTTCCGCCGCGTCGACGCCATCCAGCGCCGCGTGTAACTCAGGGTCGGCGACATGGATTTCGGGCGCCGCCTCCAGACTGGAACCGATCCGCTTCGCGGCGCGCTCGATCTCGATGGCGCCCGTAACCACGCGGCGAACGCGCCGGATCCGCTCCCACTGCGCCGCCAGGTCCTCATCAATCCAGGTTTTCGGGATCTTCGGGAACACCTGCAGATGCACCGAGCCGTCCTCGGAGGGATAACGCGCCAGCCAGGCTTCCTCGGTCGTGAAGCACACAACCGGGGCCAGCCAGATCGTCAGCCGCTGGAAGACTTCATCGAGCACGGTCAGGCAGGCCTGACGCTTCTCGCTGGAATAGGGCTCGCAGTAGAGCGCGTCCTTGCGGATGTCGAAATAGAATGCCGATAGATCGTTGATGCAGAAGTTCGACAGAGCGTGGAACACGCGCTTGAAATCGAACGCGTCATAGCCCTGGCGCACCAGCACATCGAGCTCCGACAGCCGATGGAGCATGTAGCGCTCCAGGCCCGGCATGTCCTTTACGTCGACCCTCAGGTCGTCGTTGAAATGCGCGAGGTTGCCGAGCAGCCAGCGCAGTGTGTTGCGCATCTTGCGGTAAGTTTCGACGTTCGACTTCAGGATTTCCGGCCCGATCCGGAGGTCCTCGGAGTAGTCGGCACTCGCCACCCAGATGCGCAGAATCTCCGCACCCGATTTGCTGATCACGTCCTGCGGCGCGACCACGTTGCCGAGCGATTTCGACATCTTGCGGCCGTCCTCATCGACCACGAAGCCGTGCGTCAGCACTGCGTCGTAGGGCGCGCGACCGCGCGTGCCACAGCTTTCCAGCAGCGAGGAATGGAACCAGCCGCGATGCTGGTCGGACCCCTCCAAATAGAGGTCGGCAGGCCACTTGAGGTCCGGCCGGTCCTCCAGCACGAAAGCATGCGTCGAACCGGACTCGAACCAGACGTCGAGAATATCGCGCACCTGTTCCCAGTCCGCCGGATCATCGACCAGTCCCGACAGCAGGCGCTCCTTGGCGCCATCCGCGAACCAGCTATCGGCCCCCTCGGCCTTGAAGGCTTCCGTGATCCGCCGGGTCAGTTCCGCCGAGCCTTCCCACTCCGCGTTCGGGATGTAGGTCTGCGTTTCCTTGTTCAGGAACACGGTGATCGGCACGCCCCAGGCGCGCTGACGCGAGATCACCCAATCCGGGCGGCCTTCGATCATGCCGCGCAGGCGGTTCTGGCCGGTGGCGGGCACGAAACGGGTCTCGTCGATTGCCTTCAAGGCGGTCGCGCGGATGGTTTTCTTGCCACCCTTCACGCCCACGTCGACGGGCTTGTCGATGGCGATGAACCATTGCGGCGTATTACGGAAGATCACCGGCGCTTTCGAGCGCCAGGAGTGCGGGTAGGTGTGCTTCAGACGACCGCGAGCAACCAGCGCGCCGGACCTGATCAACTCCTGAATGACGGCCTCGTTGGCGTCGGCGAACTTACCCTTGTCATCGATGACCCGCTTCGGGCTCTCACCGCCGAACAGCGGCACGTGACGGAAGTAATAGCCGTCCTCGCCGACCGTATGCGGCACCTCGGGGATTCCTGCCTCGACGAACGATGCGCGATGCTCCTCGAACACGGCATAGTCCTCGGCGCCGTGGCCGGGAGCCGTATGCACGAAACCCGTACCGGCATCATCGGTGACATGATCGCCATGATACAGGCGGACCTGAAATTCGTAGCCCTGGCCGTGGAACGGATGCTGGCAGACCATGGACTCCAGCGTCGCCGCCGAGACGCCGCTGATGCGGGTCCAGCCGTCGATCCGCGCGGCGAGGCGCACGCCGTCAGCCAGCTTGTCGGCGATGATCAACCGGCTGCCCGGCTTCACCCAGTTGTCGCCCGGAGCCGACGTGACTTCGTACAGGCCGTAGGAGATGTTGCGATTGAAGGCGATCGCCCGATTGCCGGGGATGGTCCACGGCGTCGTCGTCCAGATGACGATGCTGGCCTGACTGACGTCGTCGATGTCGCCCAGGCCATTGGCAACCTGGCGCTTGGTAACGGCAACTTCGGATACCGGAAAGCGCACCCAGATCGTCGGGCTGGTCACCTCGTGATATTCAACCTCGGCTTCTGCCAGAGCCGTGCGCTCGACCACAGACCACATCACGGGCTTGGAGCCGCGATACAGCGCGCCGTTCATCGCGAACTTGATCAGCTCACCTGCGATGCGCGATTCCGCGGGGTAGTTCATGGTGGCGTAGGGATTGTCCCAGTCGCCTTCGACGCCGAGCCGCTTGAATTCCTGGCGCTGGATGTCGATCCACTTCTCCGCGAAGTTGCGGCAGTCGCGGCGCAGCTCAAGGATCGGCGTATCGTCCTTGTTCTGACCGCGTGCGCGGTACTCTTCCTCGATCTTCCACTCGATCGGCAGGCCGTGGCAGTCCCAGCCCGGCACGTAGTTGGCATCCAAGTCCATCATCTGCTGGGAGCGGACGACGACATCCTTCAGGATCTTGTTGAGGCCGGTGCCGATATGAATGTTGCCGTTCGCGTAGGGAGGGCCATCGTGCAGAATGAACTTCTTGCGGCCCGCGGCGGTCTCGCGCAGGCGCTGATACATCCCAAGCTCAGCCCAGCGTTTGATCAAGCGCGGCTCAAGCTCGGGCAGCCCGGCTTTCATCGGGAAACTGGTCTTGGGAAGGAAGAGGGTCTGGCCCCAGTCGCGGGCCTCAGCCCCCGCCTTGCTGCCATTGTCCTTGGCCATCGGTGGCTCTTTCAAATCTCAGGTTGAGCGGGCCTTCTAGCAACCTCCTGAGGCGAAGCAAAGTATAACCTCGGGCAGGTAAGCCTTTATTGCTCCGCCAGGGCGAACTTGGCGAGCGGTGGGTTCCGGTCCGTCTCGGCGATGATCTCGCGGGCGCGGGCACAGTCCTTTGCCATCTGCGCCTTCAGCTCTTCGATGTCGGTGAAGCGCAGATCGCCGCGAATGAAGTCCAAAAATTCAACCTCGATCTCGCGGCCGTAGAGATCGCCGTCGAAGTCGAGCAGGAAAACCTCCAGCACGGGCGCGCCGTCATCAAACGTCGGGCGTGTGCCAAGGTAGGCGGCGCCGTCGTAACGGGCCTCGCCGACGTACACGCGCGCCGCATAGATGCCGTGGCCCAGGGCCGTACCGGGCGCCAGGGTGATGTTCGCGGTCGGGAAACCAAGTCCGCTGCCGATCTTGGCGCCTCCCGTGACCACACCTTTCACGCGCCACCAATGGCCGAGGTCCACGGCTGCGCCGCGCACATCGCCGGCCGAAAGCTTGGCGCGTACCTCACTCGATGAGAACACCTCGCCTGCCTCCGCGACAGGGGAGATGACACTGACAGCGAAGCCGAGTTCCTCTCCCGCGGCGCGCATCGTCTCCGGCGTGCCGCCCCGATTCTTGCCGAAAAAGAAGTCGTAGCCGATGACGACATGCTTCACCTGAAGCGCATCGATCAGGATGTGGGCGATAAAGTCTTCTGCCGACAATCCCGCCAGCGCCGCGTCGAAGGCCATGACGATCGCAAAGTCCAGCCCAAGCCGTTCGATAAGGGCCAGCTTTTGCTCCAGCGTGGTCAAGCGGAAATGCGGCTCCGCCGGCCGAAAGAACTCGCGTGGATGCGGTTCGAAAACCATCACGCCGGCGGGACGGCCTTCGCCCCGGGCTTTGGTCAGGGCCTCAAGCAACAGCGCCTGATGGCCCCGGTGCACGCCATCGAAATTGCCGATGGCAATCGAAGCCCCTTGGCATTCGGGGGAGACGTGTTGATAGCCGTGGATGACGCGCATGCGCGCAGAACAGCCTGTGTTTGAAGATTGCAGATTGACCGCATGGATAGCCGCCGCGGGCATCAAAGAGAAGGCCCTTAAGATGGACGGGCCGGAACGAGCAGCATGGCCTCGCCTTCAAGCACCACCTTGCCATCGACCGAGCAGATGCATTCGAAGCGGGCACGGCGCTTGGCCGGGAACAGCTCGACCACGCGCACTTTGGCGATGACGGTCTGCCCGATTTTGACGGGCGCGCGGAAGTTGAGCGTTTGCGAGATGTAGATCACGCCCGGACCCGGCATCTTCGTCCCGAACACGGCGGAAATATAGGATGCGGTCAGCATCCCGTGTGCGATCCGCTCCTTGAACATCGTCTTGGCGGCGTAGTCGGCGTCGAGATGAACCGGGTTCTTGTCGCCCGTTGCCTCAGAGAACTTGATGATATCCTGCTCGGTAACGAGGCGCTGGACGCTCGCTTCCAAACCGATTTCAAGATCTTCAAAATAGTAGGTTTTCCGTGTTATCACGGTCATGCTCTTCTCTCCCTGCCCGTTCGCGAGGCAATGCCAGCCTCAAAAGGCGTCGCGGACAGTATCAGCTCATGTTTGCACTGCAATATATATTGGTGCTCTGCGATGGGCGGAGTACAGGTTTGCGGTGCGGCACGTTGAAGTCGCATGCACCCCAGAGATGGCAGGCATTTAATCCAAGAAAGACAACGAGATACCGAATGTTCCAGCATCCCCAGTCCAGCATCCGGCGGATTACGGCTCCCGATATTCGCGGGCGTAAGGGCGGAGAGCCGATTGTCTCGCTGACGGCTTACCTGACGACAACAGCCAGGCTAGCCGATCCGCACGTAGACTTGATCCTGGTTGGCGATAGCGCCGGCATGGTCATCCATGCCTATGACACCACCGTCCCCGTGACGCTCGATCAGATGATCATGCATGGACGCGCCGTCATGCATGGCAGCAAACAGGCTCTTGTCGTCGTCGATATGCCGTTTGGGACCTATGAGGAGAGCCCGGAAGCCGCGTTCCGCAACGCCGTGCGCGTCATGAAGGAAACCTCTTGCGGCGCGGTCAAGCTGGAAGGCGGCGAGCGCATGGCGCCGACCATCCGGTTTCTGGTCGAACGCGGAATTCCGGTCATGGCGCATATCGGCCTGACGCCACAGTCTGTGAATACGCTGGGTGGGTTCCGTGCCCAGGGCCGCTCGACGGATCAGTGGCAGGCTATCGAGGCGGACGCCCGCGCGGTATCCGATGCCGGGGCGTTTTCGGTCGTCCTCGAAGCGATGGCCGAGCCGTTGGCAGCCAAAATTACCCGGGATGTCCCGATTCCGACCATCGGCATCGGTGCTTCGGCAGCGTGCGATGGGCAGGTTCTGGTCATGGACGACATGCTGGGTCTGACGCCGCGTGTGCCAAAATTCGTCAAACAGTTCGGAAACATCGGGAAGGCGATGGATCAGGCGTTTTCCGACTATGCAAAGGCGGTTCGGGCGCGATCCTTCCCTGGGCCGGAGCATGTCTACGGCGTTAAGCCGGTTGAACCGGGTGCAGGTACAAAGAAAGCCGCAGCGGCGAAAGGTTAAGCCCGGGCCGCGCGCGGCTGCGGCGATAAACCGGAATGCAACCGTTGCAGACGGACGGAACGATCGATATAACCGAGCAATTCCCCATTTTACACCTTTCATTGACAGCTCCCGCCGCGCGACGCGGGGGCAGGAGGAAGCCAGCTATGAGCGATCGCAGGCCGTTGATGCCGAAGTCCACCGCCGTATGGCTGGTCGATAATACGTCGCTCTCGTTCGAACAAATCGCCGAATTCTGCGGCATGCATTTGCTCGAAGTGAAGGGTATTGCCGATGGGGATGTCGCGGCGGGCATCAAGGGCATGGATCCCGTTTCAACTGGTCAGTTGACGCGTGAAGAAATCAAGCGCGCCGAGGACGATCCCGATCATCGGCTGAGGCTCGCCGAGCCGAAGCTCGAAATCCCGCAGGTCAAGACCAAGCGCGGCCCGCGCTATACGCCGGTGTCGCGCCGTCATGATCGCCCGAACGCGGTGCTGTGGTTGCTGCGCAATCATCCCGAGCTGAAGGACAGCCAGCTCATGCGCCTGGTTGGCACGACCAAACCGACGATCGAGCAGATCCGGGAGCGTACGCACTGGAACTCGGCGAACCTCGTTCCGCAGGATCCCGTAACACTTGGATTGTGCTCGCAGACAGACCTCGATGCCGAGGTGGCGAAAGCCGCAAAGCGTGTCGAGAAGGAGCGCAGGGTCGGCGGTGATATCCAGCCGGGCGGGACGCTGCTGCCGATTTCGGAGAGCGTGACACGCCCTGGCGCGGCCGAGATCCTGGCTCCGCGCGAGCAAGAGGCACCGCAAGAGGCAACGCCGGAGGAGGAGGAGGCGCGTGTGCTTGCGAAGCTTCGCGGCATGACGGCGCCGGCGCCGGAAGAAGAGGACGACGAGGCCTCTCAGGGCGACCAGACCTCTCAGGACGACGAAGTCTCTCAGGACGACGAGAGCGCGCCGACCGTGCAACCACAGCCGGAAGAGCAGGAACAAAAGGAATAAAGGAGCGCACTCTGCGCCCCTTTTCTGTGATCCCGTGATTGGATCGGTGTCAGGCCTTAGGGACTGACACCATGTAATTCAGCGGCATCCGACCGCCGTCGGCGTAGACGGTGGTTCCGGTGACGTAGCTGGCCTCGCTGCTGGCGAGCCATGCGACAATCGCAGCGATCTCCTCGGGCTGGCCGAGGCGGCCCATCGGCGTGCGAGACAAGACCCTGGTGCGGAACGCCTGATCCTTCACGACTTCAGCCAGCAGCGGGGTTTCGATCGATCCCGGTCCGACCGCATTGACACGGATGCCGCGCGGAGCGAGCGAGATCGCCATCGATTTGGTGAGCTGTGCGATGCCGCCTTTCGATACGGAATAGGCGACGTGATCCGGCATGCCGAACCACGCATTGACCGAACTCATATTAACGATCGAGCCGCCACTCTGACCCGTCTTGCCCTGCTCGACCATCTGCCGCGCGACAGCCTGTGCACACAGGAAAAAGCCTTTCAAGTTGACCTTCAGAACACGATCGAAATCGGCCTCTTCGAGGTCCAGGAAATCCGCATCGTCGATGACGCCGGCATTGTTGACGAGCACGTCGATGCGGCCGTAGCGCTCGAGCGTGCCGGCCACGAGATTGTGGACGTCCAGTCGCTCGGCGACATCGCAGTTGTGGTAGGCCGCCTCGCCGCCTGCGGCTTTGATCGCGGCAACCACCTCAGGCCCAAGCTCATCGTTGACGTCCGCGACCACGACCTTGGCGCCTTCGCGCGCCAGTCGTTCCGCGCATGCCCGGCCGATGCCTTGGCTTGCGCCGGTGACGATGGCGGTTTTCCCGTCGAGCAGCATGATAACTCCCTGAATTTCCTGCCGTCGTAATCCCGACGCGGACCGTAAGCGCAAAGCCTCCGGGCAGCAATGCGTTTGAAAGCATTGCTGCTCGCTACTGCCGGCGCAGCAGTTCGAGCAGTTCGCGGGTCGGGTAGGAATCCGCGGGCAGCTTGAGCTTGATCTGCGCGGCCTTGACGCCCGCGCGCGTTCCGGCGCCCATTTTGCCGTCGATTTCCGCATCGTAGAGACCGGCACGGTTCAGCAGGCGCTGCAGTTCGCGGGTTTCATCCATGCCGAAGTCGGCAACCGGACCGTTCCCCTTGCCGAGCGGCGGGGCGCCCGCAATGCGCGTCGCGAGATAGGCGGCGGTTGTCGCGTACGTCAGGGCCTGATTCCACTTTGTGAAAACGTGGAAGTTCGGATAGGCGAGGAACGCGGGGCCGTTGCGCCCCATGAGCAGAAGCAGCGAGGCGGGCAAATCATCGGCCGGCAGTGGCTTGCCGTCGCGTTGGGTCACACCCCAGGCGGCCCATTTCGACCGTGGATGCTGGATGGCGATATCCGCTTCGGCCCACGGTAACTCGTGGGGAATGCGTACTTCCTGCAACCATGGCTGGCCACGCTGCCAACCGAGACTTTTCATAAACGCTGCGCTCGAGCCGATCACATCGGCAGGACTGCGCAGCAGATCGCGCCGTCCATCCCCGTCGTAGTCGACGGCATAGTTCCAATAGTGGCCGGGAAGAAACTGCGTCTGTCCAAGCTCGCCAGCCCATGAGCCGATCATCTCACTCGGCCTCAGGTCGCCGCGATCGATGATGCGCAGGGCGGATATCAGTTCGTTGCGGAACAGATCCCCGCGACGGCAATCGTAGGCAAGCGTCGCCAGCGAGCGCAGCACCGGCAGCTTGCCCATGCCTGCCCCGAAATCGCTTTCCAGTGCCCAGAACGCAGCAATTGGTGCGGCTGGGACGCCATATTCGTCCTCGGCGCGCCGGAAGGCGGCCTTGTTGCGCTCCATCGCGCGTTCACCGTTCTGGATGCGGTTGTTGGTGGCCAGCTTGGCAACGACGTCGGTGAAGGTTTGCGAGAAAAAGCTCTGGCGACGATCGCGAGAAAGGATGCCTTGATCGAGCGTCATACCGTCGAGTGCGGTCGAGATCGTTTTGCGGGTAATGCCTTGTTGCGCCGCCTCGGCCTTGAAGTCCGCGAGCCACTTGTCGAAGCTGGCGGTGTTCTGGCAAGCGGGCTGCGCGACAGCCGGAGCAGATAGTGCGACGAGAGCTGCCCCGAACATCGCGGCTGCTCGGATCATCGAGACGCGAAACATTACGCAGCCTTTCAATGGGTTGGGAGAAAGCTGTTATTTGGCCGGTAATGTTGTCAGGTCAAGGGCATGAACCGGCTGCGCGCAGGTGCGGCCGGCTCATGGTTAAGTCATCGCTGGCCTGAAGCCTAATTCTTGGCGAGCGCCTTGGGGCACTTCTCTCCCACGAACTCGTTGATTTCTTCGATGATATCGCTGTGAAACACCCCGAAGGTGTCCTCGAGCTTGGCCGCCGTCCAGATCGCTCCCCTGACAACGGCAGGTCCCTCGATCGTTTTCAGGTTCAGCCAGGCTTTCTCCGCCTTGCCGTTCTTGAACGAGATCTTGGGCGCCAAGGAGATATTGATCGCCGTGACTTCCTTTTCGCGCTCGACCTCGCACTTGACGACGTGTGTATCGAGTTCCAACGCATGTTCCGGTTTGGTCACCGCCCCGATGATCGAGTCGCGTTTTGCGGTGAGGTCCAGGCTGCAGCGGGCATCCCCAAAGGCCCAGCTCATGCTTTTCTTGGCAATGCCGTCCTTGATCTTCTCGGCCAGCCAGGTCTTCGAAATAGGGCAGGTCAGGTCGTCGCCTTGGGTCTCCTTATTGACGACGATGTCGCACAGGCGCTGTTCGCACGCTTTCAGGGCCTCCTTCTCTCCGGCCGGTTGTTCAAAGGCCTGCGCTGGCTTTGAGCCGATGGCAACAGTCGCGATCGCTCCCATGATGATGGCTGCGGCAAAGCCCGTGCAAAAACAAACTCTGGTATCCCGCATCTCGTAAGCTCCCTCGAAGCTTTGATGGCAAATGCCAATCGATGGCCAGACCCTCTCTGGACCGCGCAGCCGAGTGCCGTTCAATTGCGATCTATTCTAGGCAGACATCGGAGTTTTCCGGCCCTGTGCATAACAATGCGGGATGGCAGTGGTGCCGTTGCAACTGCCTGTATGGCGTTTGCGCACTTGATGCGGGCAGCCGGCTAGGATAGGTGCTTTACGCAAGATTGGAGCAAAATCGGCCAGCGCGCATGGCGATTGCATCGCGAGCGGCGCCGAGGCCGGCTTTTGGCGGGAGAAAGCACATGAGCATCGATGTTTCCGAAGGGCATCCGGCCATGAACTACAGTGAGCACACCCGGACCTATAACGGCTTCATCAAGGGGACGAAATGGCTCCTCGGGCTCGTCATCGGGCTTCTCGTTCTGATGGCGATCTTCCTGCTTTGATTGAAATAGGCTTACACCCGCGCGCTTTTGCGTATAAGCGGGCAGATGCCAGACCCACCGGCCATTGGCAGATGGCCACGCCTCACCCCGCCCGGAACGCTCTATAAGAACACACCGGCCCAACGTCGACGGAAGCGTCAATGGTAACTCTTGCCGTTACGGCAGAAGCAGCGGACGAGCCCCGCATCGCGGTCTCCCCGGATACCGTCAAGAAGCTGACGGGTCTTGGCTGCAACGTAAAGATTCAAAGCGGCGTGGGGCTCCGGTCGCGGTTCGCCGATGATCTTTATGCGGCCCAGGGCGCCCACATTGCGGCGTCAGCCGCCGACGCGTTGCAGAGCGCCGACATTCTGCTCAAGGTTCGCCGGCCGTCTTTAGAGGACGTGAAGGCTCTGAAGCCCGGCGCAATCGTGGCGGCGATGCTCGATCCCTACTCCGACCGTGCCGGATTGGAGGCGCTTGCCGGCAGCGGGGCAACGTTGTTTTCGATGGAGTTCATCCCGCGGATTTCGCGCGCGCAGTCGATGGACGTGCTGTCGAGCCAGGCGAACCTTGCCGGCTACAAGGCCGTGGTGAATGCCGCGGCCATGTTCGAGCAGGCCATGCCGATGATGATGACCGCGGCTGGTACCGTTCCGGCCGCGAAGGTGTTCATCATGGGCGTCGGCGTTGCTGGATTGCAGGCCATCGCCACGGCGCGTCGCCTCGGTGCGATCGTCTCGGCGACCGATGTGCGGCCCGCCACGAAGGAGCAGGTGCTCTCGCTCGGCGCCAAGTTCATCGCCGTCGAGGACGACGAATTCAAACAGGCTGAAACGCAGGCCGGTTACGCCAAGCCGATGTCGGCTGAATATCAGAAGAAGCAGGCGGAGCTGGTGGCCAATCACGTTCGCAATCAGGACGTCGTCGTCACCACGGCGCTGATCCCCGGACGTCCGGCGCCGCGGCTGATCACGCGTGACATGGTCGAGAGCATGAAGCCGGGTTCCGTGATCGTCGATCTTGCTGCCGAGCGCGGCGGCAACTGCGAGCTGACCAAAGCCGGAGAGATCGTGGATGCCGGCGGCGTGCGTATCGTCGGGCCGATCAATCTGGCAGGCGAAGTGCCGGTGAATGCGTCCAGTCTGTATGCGCGCAACCTGTACGCCTTCCTCGAGCTGATGATCGACAAGAAAGAAAAGACACTCAACGTCAACTGGGACGACGAGATCATCAAAGGCACGCTGGTGGCCAAGGACGGTCAGATCGTGCATCCGAACCTGAAGCTGCAGGTCGCGTGAGGCCATGACAATGAAACCGTGCGGACATTCTGTTTTGCGAGTCACAGCCGGGAAGGCTGGCAAATTTGCAGTCGCAATGCTGCTTGCCGGGCCTGTCTTCGCCAGTCCCGCTTTTGCGGCCGGGGCAGGCGCGGATGTGTCGCCGTTCATCTACCAGTTCATGGTGTTCGTACTGGCGATCTTCGTCGGCTATTATGTCGTCTGGAGCGTGACGCCGGCACTGCATACGCCGCTGATGTCGGTGACGAACGCGATTTCCTCGGTGATCATCGTCGGCGCTCTCCTGGCCGTTGGTGTCAGCTTGATGGTGTCGGGGTCGATCCTCGCCAAGCTGTTCGGCTTTCTCGCCTTGATCATGGCCTCCGTGAACATCTTCGGCGGCTTCCTCGTCACGCAGCGCATGCTCGCGATGTACAAGAAAAAAGACGGCAAGCGCTAAAGGACACCCCCGATGTCGGCCAATCTCGTCGCTTTCCTCTATCTCGTTTCGGGGATCCTGTTCATCCTCGCGTTGCGCGGCTTGTCTAGC
Source organism: Pseudomonadota bacterium (assembly GCA_023423275.1). Taxonomy (GTDB): domain Bacteria; phylum Pseudomonadota; class Alphaproteobacteria; order Rhizobiales; family Hyphomicrobiaceae; genus ZC4RG25. Next base: position 106,575 of record JAFAFW010000109.1, on the reverse strand, counting down.
CCGCAAACCTCGCGCCAGGGCAACATGCTCGGTATGGTGGGTATGACCATTGCGGTCGTCACCACGCTGTTCCAGCTTTCGGCGCCGGATTCATTCCTGACGTGGTTTCTGATCATCGCCGGTATCGCGATCGGTGGTGGTGCTGGCGCTTATATCGCGCGCTCGATCCCGATGACGGCTATGCCGGAGCTGGTGGCTGCGTTCCACTCGCTGGTCGGTCTGGCGGCCGTTTTCGTGGCCGCTGGCGCGCTTTATGCCCCTGACGCTTTCGGCATTGCCGACGCCACAGGCCATATCGGTTTCGCGAGCCTGATCGAGATGTCGCTCGGCACGGCCATTGGCGCCATCACCTTTACGGGCAGCATCATCGCGTTCGCCAAGCTTTCGGCGCGCATGTCGGGCAAGCCGATCCTGCTGCCCGCGCGTCACGCGATCAACCTGGGCCTTGCCGTGCTCCTGGTCGTTTTCGTGGTTCTGTTCGCGCAGTCGGGCGGATCGGCTTGGCTCTTCTGGCTCATCACCATCACCGCGCTGGTGTTCGGCGTGCTGATCATCATCCCGATCGGCGGCGCGGACATGCCGGTCGTCGTGTCGATGCTGAACTCCTACTCGGGCTGGGCGGCAGCGGGCATCGGCTTCACACTGGGCAACGTCGCGCTCATCATCACCGGCGCGCTGGTCGGCTCGTCGGGCGCGATCCTGTCCTACATCATGTGCAAGGGCATGAACCGCTCGTTCATCTCGGTGATCCTCGGCGGCTTCGGCGGCGAGGTTGCGGGACCGGCCGGTGGATCGGGCGAGCAGAAGCCGGTCAAGCAGGGTTCGGCCGACGACGCTGCATTCATGCTGAAGAATGCCTCGAAGGTTATCATCGTGCCGGGCTACGGCATGGCGGTGGCGCAGGCCCAGCATGCGCTGCGTGAGCTGGCCGATAACCTCAAGAAGAACGGCGTCGAGGTGAAGTACGCGATCCATCCGGTTGCGGGACGTATGCCGGGTCACATGAACGTGCTTCTGGCCGAGGCCAACGTTCCCTACGACGAAGTGTTCGAGTTGGAAGACATCAATAACGAGTTCAGCCAGGCCGATGTCGCCTACGTGATCGGCGCCAACGACGTCACCAACCCGGCCGCCAAGGAAGACCCCACCTCGCCGATCTACGGGATGCCGGTGCTCGAGGTCTGGAAGGCGGGCACGGTCATGTTCAATAAGCGGTCCATGTCATCCGGTTATGCGGGCATCGATAACACGCTGTTTTATCGCGATAATACGATGATGTTGTTCGGCGACGCCAAGAAGATGACGGAAGAGATCGTCAAGGCAATGGCCCACTAGACCTAAGCTACCCGATCGGCGCGCTGGCGCCTTTCCTTCCCATGAAAGATCTGTCCCGCACGGGGTCGGCATGAGGCCGGTCCCGTGCGTGTCGTTTTTGGGGATGGGTGTTGCAATTTGTCCGCAACCGTCTTGTGAAAATTCTGTGACGGATCTACGACAACTAAATGACGGATTGCACAGTGGTGGGACTGAATGACGGACCTGCATCATCCCGATCCAATAGCGCAGGCCATCCCCAGGATGAGCAGCGATGTGTCGTCAGGTGCAACGTTTGGGGCTTGGTTCGTGCTGGGCACACTTGCAGTGATCGCTCTTGTCGACGGTGTTCTGCTGGAACTTTGGCGTGAAGGTTTCGGCCTTGCGCTGGTTCGTGAATATGGGGTGGTCGAGACCTTGCAAAGCTTCCTGCTGGCGGCTGCGGGCATTCTGTTCTGGATGGCGTGGCGCGACGCGGATGGGGCTGCGCGGACAGCCAGTTGCGCGCTCATGATGCTGGCAGCGGCGATGTTCGTGCGCGAGCTGGACGTGAAGAAATTCAATGGTCCCGATTGGTACAACTGGGTCGCGCAGCGTGGCTTGCAGGAAATCCTTCTCGTGGCGATGACCGCGCCGATACTGATCTACCTCGTCCGACATTGGAGACAGTGGATCGATCTGATCCGCATGGGGCTGCGGCCCGCGGCTCTGCCACTTTACGTCGCTGGTGCGGCGATTTTGACCGGCGCGTATCTCGATGCGCGTGTTCATGGGTGGGTCGGCAAAATCTTCTGGGAAGAGTTCTTCGAGCTCAACGGCTATTTATTCCTGGTGCTCGCAGCGCTTCTCCACTTGAAAATCGTGCGCGGTGCGCCAGGTAACGTGTCCTAGACGACGGACAACCCGGCCTGTACAGAGGCGAAGCCTCGACCGTTTCACCGACCTAACAGAGGACGATGACGACCCTCGGCAAGATCGCACTGGCAGTCGTCGCGGGTTACGCGTTGATCGCTATCGCGGCCTACTTCGGCCAGCGCCGGTTGACGTACTTTCCCTCAACGGAGCGTGTATCGCCGACCGATGCCGGTCTTTCCAGCGTCGATGAGCTGACCCTGGATACGTCGGACGGCGAAAAAGTCCTGGCCTGGTACGCGAAGGCGCCTGCGGGCCAGCCGACGATTCTCTACTTTCATGGCAACGGGGGAAATCTGGAGCTTCGAACGGAGCGCATCCGCCGGCTCATGGCGCGCGACCTCGGCATCTTCATCATGAGCTACCGCGGGTATAGCGGATCGACCGGATATCCAAGCGAAGCCGCCAATTTGGCCGATGCGCATCTGGCCTATCAAAAGCTGGTCGGACTGGGCGTGGCGCCTGAGGACATCATCGTCTACGGGGAGTCGCTCGGGACCGGCGTGGCAACGCGGCTGGCTACGGAATTGCCGGTCGCAGGGGTGATCCTGGAATCGCCCTACACGTCTCTCGCGGACGTCGGAGCATCCCGGTACCCATATCTGCCGGTCCGTGCCGTGATGAAGGATCGCTACGAGCAACTCGGTTGCATCGGACAGATTCACGCGCCTCTCCTGATCGTTCATGGAATGCGCGATCAGGTCGTCCCGTTCGCGATGGGGGAGAAGGTGTTTGCTGCCGCCCCTGAGCCGAAGGAATTTATTGCTCTGGCGAGAGCAGGCCATAATGACCACGCGCGATATGGAGGTCCGGACGCGATTGCCGGCTGGATCGCGCGTCTGCGGTCGGGTGAGCTCGCGACGTCAACGCAAACGTCCATTTCACAGACCAATCCGCCTCCCGCGCGGGGCTGCGCCTAGGTCAGCCAATCAAATCCCGCAACATCGGAATCAGCGGGATGTCGGCGGGCGGCATGGGATAGTCAGCGAGACGATTGGTCCGCACCCATTTCATCTGCTGGCCTTCCTTTGGCGTGACGACACCGTCCCAGGTGCGGATCTGGAACACCGGCATCAGCAGATGGAATTTCTCGTAGCTGTGACTAGCGAACGTCAGCGGCGACAGGCAGGTCGGGCAGACGTCGATATCGAGTTCTTCGAACAGCTCGCGGATCAATGCCTGTTCGGGTGTCTCACCATCCTGCACCTTCCCGCCGGGAAACTCCCATAACCCGGCCATTGGCTTGCCGGGTGGGCGCTGGGTGATCAGCACGCGCAAATCAGCGTCGATCACAGCGGCAGCCACAACAAGAAGCAAAGGGCGTGACATGGACGGCCGAACTCGATCCTAGCTGCGATAATCAGCGTTGATCGACACGTAGTCGTGCGTGAGGTCGCAGGTCCATACGGTGGCTGCGCCCGAGCCGACGCCGACATCGACGCGGATCGTCAGTTCGCCGTTCTTCATGTATTTCGCGACGACCGGCTCGGAGTAGTCCGGGGCCCGTTCACCCTCGCGCGCAACCAGATGCGGGCCGAACCAGATGGCCAGCTTATCGCGGTCGGCCGCTTCTCCGGACTTGCCGACGGCCATCACGACGCGGCCCCAGTTGGGATCTTCGCCCGCGATAGCGGTCTTCATGATCGGGGAGTTGGCAATCGAAAACGCGATGCGTCGCGCCGCCCGGTCATTCTCCGCACCCAGCACGTCCACGGTGACAAACTTGGTCAGGCCTTCGCCGTCCTTGGCGACACTGAGGGCCAGCTCGTGCATCAGGCTGTGAAGGGCTTCCGCGAACGGCGCCAACACCGGATCAGCGGCGTCGCGGACTTCCGGCGCGCCCCGCTTTGCAGCTTCGCCGGTCGCGAACAGCAGCACGGTGTCACTGGTCGAAGTATCGCCGTCGATGGTGATGCAGTTGAACGTCTGATCCGAGATCGACGAGACAAGTCGCTGCAACACAGGCTGCGCAATGCTCGCGTCCGTGAACAGGAAGCACAGCATGGTCGCCATGTCGGGCGCGATCATTCCCGCGCCTTTGCAGAAGCCGGCGAGCGTGACCTCCTCGGCGCCCATCCGCACGCGACGGACCGCGAGCTTGGGGAACGTGTCGGTGGTCATGATGGCCTTGGCGGCATCGTGCCAGCCACCCGGGTGGGCCGATTGGGCGAGATCGCCCAGCAGATGCGCGAACTTGGTGGCATCCATCGGTTCGCCGATGACGCCGGTCGAGGCGGCGTAAACCTCATTCGGCTGGCAGCCGACGGCCTTCGCAGCCGCCTCGGCGGTGACGTTCACCGCGTCATGCCCTTTCTGTCCAGTGAAGGCGTTCGCGTTGCCGGAATTGACCACCAGGGCGCGGGCGCGGCCGTGCTTGAGCTGCTCCCGACACCACAGGACCGGCGCTGAGCAGGTTTTGGATTGCGTGGTCACGCCAGCCGCAACTGTTCCCGGCGACATCACGGCCAGCAGCAGGTCCGTTCGGCTCTTATATCGGATCCCGGCTTCGGCCGTGGCAAAGCGCACGCCGGCGATATCCGGCACATCCGGCAGCGCGGCCGGCGCGAACGGGGAAACTTTTGCAGTGCTGCCCAAGATGACCTCCGAGCCCAGACGGGAACGCCCCTCAGAACCAGATCGGACCCGGCAAATCAATAGGGACGGCGTGGGAGGCAGCTAGTCGCGGCGCAAAAGGCGGGTTGCAACGGGGTAGAGGCCCTCCGAGCCCAGAACCCAGACAGCCAAGCCGTCATCGTTGAACAGCGGCTGGAAGGCGTCATCCAGTACATTCAGCCCGCCGGTAAATGTCCCAAAGGCGGGCATGACCAGCCGCAAGCCATTGCTGACGAAGCACGGGCGGCGCAGGGCCGTGCCATAGATCGAGACACGGGCGGCGGGATGCAGATGTCCGGCGATCTCATGGGTGATCCGTCCCGGTTGCGGCTCGTGGCGCAGCTTGATGCCCTCGCGTACGAGTTCGTGGGCACATTCGCCGCCGAAAATGTCGGCCACGACCGGATCATGATTGCCGTTCAGCCAGATCCAGCGACGGTCTTCCTGCATGATCTTCAGGATATCGATGTCGTCATCGCAAATACGATCGGCGGCGCCGCAATCGTGCAAGCTGTCGCCGAGCGCAATGACCGTTTCCGGTTCGTAGCGGTCGATGGCCTCGGCGAGCCGGAGAAGCGTCTGGCGCGTGTCGTAGGGCGGCAGCAAGACACCGCGGCTGGCATGAGCCGAGCCTTTCTCCAGATGCAGGTCAGCGACGATCAGCGCGCGCTCGGCCGGCCAGTACAACGCACCCGACTGATCGGCGATGAACGACTTTCCGCAGACCGAAATCGGCTGCGTGTCGAAGTCGCGAAGTTCGTAGCGTTCTGGTTTCAGCCCCAGCATCAGGCAGTCTCCCGGACGGCCTCGGCGATCAATTCCTCGGCTGCGTCCCGCAAAAGTCCCTCGCGTGCCGCGCCGTGAACGGCCTCGCGTCCGATTTCCAGCAGGATGGGGACGGCGAGCGGCGACACGGATGATAGCGATTGATGCCTGATTCGGCCTTTTATGCGACGCAGGAAGCTGCCGAGGCGGGAAATGTCCAACAGGCCGCTTGCCGCATCGGCCCAGGCAGCCTCCAACAGGATGTGTTGCGGGTCGTGCTGGCGCAGGACGTCGTAGACCAAGTTTGATGAGACCGAGAGTTGTCGGCCGCTCTTCTCCTTGCCGGGATGGCGGCGCTCGATCAGCCCGGCAATGATGGCGCATATCCGGAAAGTACGCTTCATCAGGTTGGATTCGGCGAGCCAGGCTTCGAGGTCGTCGCCGAGCATATCCTCGGCGAACAGCCGATCGAGATCGAGCGAGCCGTCGGAGATCATTTGCGACAAGTCGCGGGCAGTCCAAATCGCGAGGCCGTAGTCGTTGGCGACGAAGCCGAGTGGTGCCGCGCGAGCGCGTTCCAGGCGTCGGGTCAGCAGCATGCCCAGTGATTGATGAGCCAAACGACCTTCGAAGGCGTAGGTAACCAGATGGTGTTTCTGACCACGTGGAAAGGTCTCGATCAGCACCTCGTCTGCGGTCGGCAGCGTGGAGCGGCGTTGCTGCAGGCCCAGCCATTCCGCAACCGGTATCGGCAGACCGGACCAGCTTCGCGGATCGGCCAACATCGCCCGTACGCGCGACGCAAGATGCGTGGAGAGTGGAAACTTGCCGCCCGCATAGCTCGGGATTTTCGGGTCGGATGACCATGCGCGCGAGACGAACGCGTCCGTATCGCGCAGTCCCTCAAACCTGACGACCTCGCCGCCGAACACGAACGTATCTCCGAGCGCCAGTTCGCCGATGAAGTCCTCCTCGATCTCACCGAGCACGCGGCCTCCATAGGTTGGCAGCGTTCGTTTGGGCGACGGCGCACCCTTCCGGCCGACGAGGCGCACCTTCAGCATCGGGCTTTCAACGATTGTTCCTGCGTTCATCCGATACTGCTGTGCCAGTCGCGGATGTGCGAGCCGCAGGCGTCCATCATCTGTCGGACGCAGACGCGCAAAGCGCTCGTAGGATTGCAGCGCGTAGCCACCGGTGGCGACGAATTCGACGGCACGGTCGAAGTCGCGGCGTGTGAGATTTGCGTAGGGCTGGGCGGAACGCACTTCGGCGTAAAGCTCGTCAGGACTGAACGGCCCCGCGACGGCGACGCCCATGATGTGCTGCGCCAGAACGTCGAGCCCGCCGTTGCGCGACAGGACGACGTCCTGCACGCCGGCTTCGGCCGCGTCGAGGGCCGCGCGGCATTCCAGCACTTCGAAGCGGTTCGATGGCACCAGCAGGGCTTTCGACGGCTCGTCCAGCCGGTGATTGGCGCGGCCGATGCGCTGGATCAGCCGGCTTGCGCCCTTCGGCGCACCGACGTTGATGACGAGATCGACGTCGCCCCAGTCGATTCCGAGATCGAGCGTCGATGTCGCGATGACCGCGCGCAGTTTTCCTGCAGCCATCGCGGCTTCGACCTTGCGCCGCTGCGTCGCATCGAGCGAGCCATGGTGAAGGGCGATGGGCAGATTATCGTCGTTGGCTTTCCAGAGTTCCTGGAACAACAGTTCGGCCTGCATGCGCGTATTGACGAACAGCAGTGACAGACGATGGGCGCGGATTGCCGCGTAAATCTCGGGGATTGCATAAACCGTCGTATGCCCGGCCCACGGCAGCGGGGTTTCACACTCGAGGATGCTGATGTCCGGCTTCACGCCGCCGCCGGTGACGACGAGATCGGCCATGTGGATGGCGCGGTGCGGTTCGTGCTGCGGCTGCAGATACGCACGCAGCTCGGATGGCCGCGCTACCGTGGCGGACAGGCCGACGCGCACGGCGTTCGGCGCGAGCGAGGCAAGGCGTGCCAGATCGAGGGCCAGAAGGTCGCCACGCTTGGAGGCGACCAGGGCATGCAGTTCGTCGAGGACGATGGTGCGCAGGTCGGCGAACAGGTAGGCAGCATCCGAATGGCTGAGCAGCAGGGCGATCTGCTCCGGCGTTGTCAGCAACAGATGCGGCGGCTTGGTGCGCTGCCGCTGCCGCTTCCCGACGGACGTATCGGCGGTGCGTGTCTCGATGCTGATCGGAAGCTGCATTTCCTCGACGGGCGTCAGCAAGTTGCGCGCCACGTCGACCGCGAGCGCCTTCAGCGGCGAAATGTACAGCGTATGCAACCCCGCGCCCTGGCGTTCCGGCGCGCCGTTTGTCAGCTCGACAAGGCTCGGCAGGAAGCCCGCCAGCGTCTTGCCGGCACCCGTGGGGGCAATCAGCAATGTCGAGCGGCGTTGCTGGACCTTTTCGAGCAGGGCACGCTGATGTTCGCGCAGCGACCAGCCGCGGTGGGCGAACCAGCGCTGGAAGACGTCCGGAAGCATCCGAGGACTGCTTTCAGATTTCTTTGATATCAAACGCTTGCCTGCCATCTACACGTCGCTGGAAGTGGTCGGGACGGACGCTGGTTCAGTCGCGCCGCGAACTATGCTAGAGGCACACGGTATCCCAGGAGAAGCCTGCTGGGGTGCGGCGCGTGGTACGGCACAGAGCGAGATCGAAATGAATCGCGATCAATTCTTCGGCGGCAACCCGCTTGGCGTCATCATACGCCTCATTCTGCTGTCGGTCGTCGTCGGCATCGTGCTGTCGGCGCTTGGCATCACGCCATCCGATATCATCTATCGCCTCGATGTGCTGATCCGCCGGATCTACGACATGGGTTTCGGTGCTGTTGAGTGGATCGTCCAGTACTTCCTCATCGGCGCGGTGATCGTCTTCCCGATCTGGCTCATCGCGCGGCTGCTCGGTATGGGCCGGCGCTCCGATGACCGGCGTCCGTAGCCGATCGGACCGACGTCCGAAGCCATGAGCCACGGAAACGCCGCAGCGGCCGATGCCGACAACGCCGCTCGTCCCATCACGCACCGCGACGTGTTGCTGATCGCGGTGCCGATCATGTTGTCCAATGCGACGACGCCGCTGATCGGGTTCGTCGATACGGTGGTAATCGGTCAACTCGGCTTGCCGCACCTCATTGGTGGCGTGGCGGTGGGAGCGACCATCTTCAATTTTCTGTATTGGGCGTTCGCGTTCCTGCGAATGGGCACGACGGGCCTGACGGCGCAGGCGCTGGGCGCGCAGGATACCTCTGAAGTTGCCGCCAACTTGCATCGTGCGCTGGCCGTTGCGGTGACGGCCGGGATCGCGTTGATCGCTATTCAGGCGCTGATCGCCTGGGCTGCCTTTCAGGTCATGGGCGCAAGCGCTGCTGTCGAGGAGGCGGCGCGGACCTATTTCGAAATCCGCATCTGGGCGGCCCCTGCCGGTCTCATCAATTTCGCCTTGCTCGGCTGGTTCATCGGTATCGGGCGCACCGGCCTGGCAGTTCTGGTGCAGATTTTCCTGAACCTCATGAACATGGCCCTGGCCATCGTGCTGGTCATGGGCCTTGCGTATGGTGTGGCCGGTGTCGGAACGGCGGCGCTTGTCTCCGAGTGGTCCGCGGCGCTTGTCGGGCTTGTGCTTGCGTACCGCGAACTGGTGCGACGTGGCGCAGTCGCCGACGTTCGGCAAGTGTTCGACCCGGCGCACATCAAGCGGACATTTCAGGTCAACAGCGACATCATGATCCGCACGCTGTGTGCCGTGACGGTGGTGCTGTTTTTCACCGCGCAGGGCGCACGCTCCGGCGATCTGACGCTGGCGGCCAACGCGATCTTGCAGTCTTTGGTGGTCATCACATCCAATCTTCTGGATGGCTTCGCGTTTGCGGCCGAAAGCCTGGTCGGGCGTTCGATCGGCGCACGCGTGCGTGCGCGCTTTGAGGAGGCGATCCGTTTGTCGATGTTCTGGGCGGCCGTGGTCGGCGCGGTGCTCAGCGCTTTCATTTGGGCGACCGGGCCAACGATCATCGATTTCATGACGACCAGCCCGGAGGTGCGGCAACTGGCGCGCGAGTATCTGTTCTGGGTGGTTCTGACGCCGATCATCGGCGTCTGGTGCTTCCAGTTGGACGGCGTGTTCATCGGCGCGACACGAACCGCCGATATGCGCAACATGATGATCGTAAGTGTCGCGATCTTCTTTGCAGCCTGGGCCGTGCTGTCACCGCAGTTCGGAAATCACGGGCTTTGGGCGGCAAGTCTGATCTTCTACATCGCCCGGTCGCTAACACTCCTCCAGCGCTATCCGGCTCTTGCGCGCTCGTCGTTTCCCGCCACTGGAGCCGTCTGAGATCAGGAATCCAGCGGCTTGTTGGCCCATTGTTCAGCTTTGGCGCCGATGAGACAGGAGAGTGACGTGCCATCCTTGCAGCCGATCGCATCGGTTAGACCTTGCTTGATGCGGCCGATCAGGCCCGGTCCCTCATAGATCAGGCCGGTGTAGAGCTGCAGCAATGTTGCCCCGGCGACGATCTTCGAGAGCGCTGTTTCCGGGCTATCGATGCCACCGATCCCGATGAGCGGGATACGGCCGCCGGTCAGGCGATGAACTCTCGCAAGCATCACCGTCGAGCGATGGAACAGCGGCCGGCCGGACAGTCCGCCAGCCTCCTTTGCGGCCGAGTTATCGGCCAGTCCAGGTCGCGTCAGTGTCGTGTTCGAGACCGAAATTCCATCGACGCCGTGCGCGACCATCTGTTCGACGATCGGCGCCAGATCATCCTCGGCGATGTCGGGCGCGATCTTGACGACGATCGGCACCTTGCGCGCCCCGGTTGCAATGCGCCGTTCGCGTGCCTCGAACACCCGGCCGAGCAGGTCGTCGAGCGCAGCAGGAGCCTGCAGATCCCGCAGGCCCGGCGTGTTCGGCGATGAGATGTTGACGGCCAGATAGCTCGCCACGTCGTAGAAGGTCTCAACGCCGAGAATGTAGTCGGCGGTGCGGTCGGCGGCATCCTTGTTGGCGCCGATGTTGACGCCGACGATTCCATTGCGCGGGCGCTGTCGAAGTCGCTCCAGCGCTGCGGAATGGCCTCCATTATTGAAACCGAGCCGGTTGATGACGGCATGCTCGGGGATCAGCCTGAAGACGCGGGGTTTCGGATTTCCAGCCTGCGGCAACGGTGTGATGCTGCCCGCTTCGGCAAACCCGCAGCCCATATTGAGGATTGCATCGGGGACACGGGCATCCTTGTCGAAACCTGCCGCGATGCCGATCGGATTCGGGAAGCGCAGGCCCCAGACCTCGTTCGCGAGGCGGGGATCATCCGGCTGGTCGGCACGGGGGTAGACGCCCGCTTCGAGCGAACGCAGCGTCACTTCGTGCGCCTGTTCTGGATCGAGCGCGAAAAGCAGCGGGCGGGCCAATTCCAGGCCGAACTTCAACATATTAAGAGATCTCCCGGAACTTGCGGTAGACCGTCTGGCCCTAGGTTCAGCGGGGTATGCCACAGCGCGGCCGCAGCAGGCAATTGGCCATAAAGGTGAGGAAAAAGCGCACCTCCGCGGGAGGGTTCCCATCGCAAGGCGCCAGGATCGAGGCGCGCAACCGCGAACGCCACCAGAACAAGGCCCTGCTGGCCGCGAAAATGCCGTTCCAGCGTACCTTCAACCTGGTCAGCCGTCGAGAGATGGATAAAGCCATCACGCACGTCATCGCGGGAGCCGGTGAAGGCGCCGTCGCGAACGGTCTGCGCCCATTGGTCGGTCGTCAGGATCTTGAAGACGCGGTCTGTGCCAGCGCGAGTTTCACTGTTCAAAGCCCGACCCCGTGGCACACCACCGGCCTGCGCGAAGGGGGAGTGATGCGTCCCTGCACGCAGGCTGTGGAAAACTGAGATTCAACCATCTCTGCCTATCAGTCCAGCGAGCCAGATGGTAACTTACGTCTTGGATCTACACGCCGGGTGAACATTCCCACCCTAAGACGATAAACAAGACATGTTCCCTGGTCTCTATACAGCGCCGCTTCGCGTCGCCGATCTCTTCTCTGACCCTTTTCGCTTCAAGGTTCCTGCTTATCAACGCCGGTTCTCTTGGACCGTCAAGGAAGCAGCGCAGCTTCTGGATGACATCCTGCTTGCCCTCGGCCCCGAGGATGAGCAGCCGTCCGAGCCCGACTACTTCCTGGGGGCCATTTTGCTGACGGATCCCGATGGTGTCTCGGGTTGGCGCGATGGCGCGTTCCCGGAGCCGCGTACGCTGGATATCGTCGACGGTCAGCAGCGGTTGACGACGCTCATGATCCTGCTTGCAGCGTTGCGCGACGTCTCGTCCCGCTACGAGGATGATGTGGCGGGCAAGTTGGATGCGCTGATCACAGTCCGTGGCGGCAACGGTTTCCGGCTTCAGCTCAGGCGCGGCGACGACAATTTCCTGATCGACTATGCGCTCACGTTTGGGGCGTGCAACGAGGAGACGGATCCGCAGGATCTGGAGCCTGGAGCGCAGGCCATCATTGATGTGCGTGATCACTTCGTCAGTGAGCTCGCGGCAATGACAGCCGACGAGCGCCATCGATTGTTTGCATTCGTGCTGCAGTGCTGTCATGTCGTGGCGATCGTTACGACTGATCTCGACCGCGGTCATCGGCTATTCTCGGTGCTGAACGATCGCGGCCGCCCACTGGCACGCAAGGACATTCTCAAAGCCGAAGTCCTGGGTGGCGTTCCCTCCGACCGCGCAGCAGCGGTCGAGGCAGCATGGGACGCGGTCGATCAGCGGCTCGGCGGCGAGTTCGACTCTTTCTTCAGCTATCTGCGCATGATCAAGGGCAAGGGCAAGCTGCCGATCATCGCCGGCATCCGCGCCGTGAAGGATGAGGTGGGAGGCAGCGAGACCTTCGTGTTTGACGTGCTCGTGCCATTGGCTGATGCATACGAGACCGTCTGCCGGGCTGGTCATCAGGATGCCGGCGAGTCGGCGGAGATCAATCGCCGGCTGCGCTATCTGTCATGGCTTGGCAGTTCCGAGTGGGTTCCTGCAACCATACAATCTCTGCACCTGACGCGGCAGAACGCGCGGCTGACGCTGCAATTGCTCGAGGTCATCGAGCCGTTCGCTTATGCCTTGAGATTGCAGTGCATCGGCGCGAGCAAGCGGGCGACGCGATCGAATGGGCTTCTGGGCGCGATCGCCAAGGGCACGATCCTCGATCCCGGACAATCGCCATGCACTCTGTCACGCGAGGAGCTGCGCCACGTCGCGGCCAATCTGCGGAACCTGCACGAGCGTCATCCGCAGACCTGTAAGCTCGTGCTGCTGAGGCTGAACGACGAACTGGCTGGCTCGCCGCAAAATCTGACGCCAACGGACTGGACGGTCGAGCACGTGCTGCCGCAAAATCCAGGACGCAGCAGTCAGTGGCGGACATGGTTTCCGGAAGCCGACGAACGGGAAAGGCTGGCTCAGTCGATCGGTAATCTCGTTCTCGTCCGGCGCACCCAGAACGACAGGGCGAGCAATCAGGATTTTGCACGCAAGAAAGCGATTTTCTTCAAGCCGGGTGATGGTGATATGCCGGTTCTGACCCGTGAAGTGAATGAGCTGGAAAGCTGGACACCCGTCGAGATCAGAGCGCGCGAAGCGCGCTTCCTGCGTATCCTGGAGGAAATCTGGCGCCTGGATCTGTCGGGCGTGCTGGCACCTGATGCGGGCGATTTCCGCAGTTCCGGTCGCAAGCCGAAATCAACCAAGCGGACCGAGGCGCCGGAACGGACGCGGGTCACCGAGGTTTGAGTTGCGCGACCGGGCCGCACCCGGGACAATCGGTCGGCCTGCGGGAGTATCGATGTGCTGACGTTCTCGTCCGATGAGCCGCTGATTGTTTTCGGTGGGCCGTATTCGAATCTGCGTGCCACGCAAGCCATGAAGTCCGAAGCCGAGCGGCTTGGTATCGCTCCGGACCGGATCATCTGTACCGGCGATATCGTCGCCTATTGTGCGGAGCCGGAGGAAACGACCGTACTGGTGCGGGCGTGGGGCGTGCATGTCATTGCGGGGAATTGCGAAGAACAACTTGCCGAAGGGGCGGCGGATTGTGCGTGTGGGTTCGAGCCCGGCAGTGCCTGCGATGTCCTGGCCAAGGGATGGTACCCATTCGCGAATGCGCGCATGAGCGATGCGAGCCGTGCGTGGATGGCCGGGCTGCCGAAAACGGTGACGATGCAGTATGCCGGGCTGCGTTTGCGCGTCATTCACGGTGGGGTTACGCAGATCAATCGCTTCCTTTTCGCGTCCGATCAGGCGGCTTTGACCGAAGACTTCGCGCTGGCCGATTGCGATATCGTCATCGCCGGTCACGCCGGAGTTCCATTCATCACGCGATTGGACGGCGGACTGTGGTTCAACCCTGGCGTTATCGGAATGCCCGCCAATGATGGCACGCCCGAGGTCTGGTATGGTGTGATCAAACACGAAAGCGGCAGCGTGCAGGTCTCGACCCACCGGCTTGCCTATGATCATCAAGGAGCCGCGGCGAGCCTGCGGCGGGCCGGTCATGCCGATGGATACGCGCGAACATTGATCACGGGTCTCTGGCCAAGCCTCGATATTTTTCCGCCAGCCGAGCGTGCTGCGACGGGGGTGCGGCTGCGCAGGAAATCAGCCCGGTTCGCCTCGGCCAGGGCAGGTCGACAGTCGCCGGCAGCTCTGGTCGGACGCGGAATGCCTCAGATCGCGAAGTAAGCGTCCCGTCGCCGCTTACATGACAGCTTCGACGAGGAACGGGCCCTGTGTTGCGAGGCCGCGCTCGAGACCGGCATTGACTTGCTCCATCGTCTCGGCACGCACACCCTCGACGCCCATGCCCCGCGCCAGCGCCACCCAGTCCAGATCGGGCCGTGTCAGGTCCATCATATCCAACGCCTTACGGCCGACGTTGCGCGCGCCGACGTTCGCGAGTTCGTGCCGCAGGATGGCATATGACCGATTGGCGAACACCAGGGTCGTGACGTCGAGATTTTCGCGGGCCTGAGTCCACAGGGCCTGCAGCGTATACATGAACGATCCGTCGGCCTGCAGGGACAGTACTTTCCGATCCGGGCAGGCGATGGCGGCGCCGGTGGCCATCGGCGGGCCGATGCCGATCGAGCCGCCCATGTTCTGCAGCCAGTCGTGCGGCCGTGCTGCCGCTGTCATCGGGAAGAAACCGCGCCCGGTGCTGACGCCCTCATCGACCACGATGCCATTGTCGGGAATGAACGCGCTCAATGATTGCGCAAGGGCTGATGCCGTAATCGCGCCCTTGGCGGGGGCCGCAGGCGCCAATTCAGATACATCGGGCGAGAGTGTCCGGGCACCAAGTTCGTCGGCAAGCCATTCGAGTGCGTGGACGACATCCTCTTCCGGCCGCGCCAGCACATGAAAGTGGGCGTCGGGATCGGCGAGCAGGCTGGGCTTGTTCGGATAGGCAAAGAACGCCACCGGCTGCTTCGACCCGGCAAGGATGATGTGCTTGATGCCGCGCAACGTTTCGACGGCCATATCGACCGGATAGGGAATGCGATCGAGGGAGACCCGCCCGGCGCCACGCTGCATGCGTGCGTTGAACGTTTGCGCCGACAGCCGCGCGCCTGTCTTCTTTACGATCTGGCCAGCGAGTCTCAGACCATGTTCGCGAAGCGCAGGTCCGGTAATGAGCAGCAAAGTGGGTTCGCCGGACCGAAGGATCTCGGCAGCTTTCGAGACAGCCTGTTGCGATACGCGCTGCCGTTCAGGAATGGTTGGAACCTGCGCGATTGCTTCAGCCGGATCCCATGCCGTATCACCGGGCAGGATCAGCGTCGCGACACCGCCTGGAGGCGTACGCGCGGCGGCAATGGCGGCGGCGCCGTCAGCCGCGACCGACTTTGCGTCAGGCGATGTTCGCACCCAGGCGGAAAAGGGACGGGCTGCGGCCTCGATGTCCGACGTCAACGGCGCGTCATAGGCGCGATGCCAGGTGGCATGGTCGCCGACGACATTGACGATCGGCGTGGAGGACTTCATCGCGTTGTGTAAATTGGCCAGCCCATTGGCGAGACCCGGCCCGAGGTGCAGCAGCGTCGCGGCAGGCTTGTCGGCCATCCGGGCGTAGCCATCGGCGGCTCCGGTTGCTACGCCTTCGAACAGAGCCAGCACGCATCGCATGCCGTCGACCCGATCCAACGCGGCCACGAAATGCATTTCGGACGTGCCGGGGTTGGCAAAGCAGACGTCGACGCCACCTGCGACCAGCGTGCGAACCAGGCTTTCCGCACCGTTCATCTTATTCAGGTCGGTTTCGCTCATTCGATGCAATCTCTGACGATTGAACAGGCAACGGAACTTGCCATCGAGACGATGATAGCCTGAGACGGCGAGGCTTTCAGTAGCCTTCGCGTGCGATCGCGCAATGGTAACGCGTTTCGGTCAGGCAAGCGTATCGACAACACCGCCGTCGACGCGCAGCGCTGCACCGGTCGTCGCCGACGCCTGCGGCGACGCTGCGTAGACGATCATGTTGGCAACCTCTTCCACGGTCGCGGGCCGCCGGATGATCGAGGACGGGCGATGTGTCATGACGAACTCCGCTCCCGCGGCTTCCAATGACTGGCCGGTTTTGGCCATGGTTTCTTTGAGCATCTCGGCGACGCCTTCCGACAGTGTCGGTCCGGGTAAAATCGAATTGACGGTCACTCCCGTGCCCGCGACCCGTTTGGCCAGTCCGCGCGCAATGGACATGACGGCGGTTTTCGTCATCCCGTAGTGGATCATTTCAACCGGGATATTGAGCCCGGATTCCGAGGACAGGAACAGAACGCGACCCCAGTTTTTGCCCACCATTCCAGGAACATAGGCGCGCGCCAGGCGCACGCCCGACATGATGTTGATGTCGAAGAATCTGTCCCATTCGCTATCCGGGATCTCAAAGAAATCCTGCTCGCGATAAATGCCGACATTGTTGACCAGGATATCGCATTCCGGATGGGTCTTGATCAGATCCGCGCAACCCTGGGCCGTTCCGACGTCGCTGGCGATGCCCTCGATCCTGGCGTCCGGCGCGGCAGCTCTGACCGCCTTCATGGCCGCGTCGACCGCAGCCTGGGTCCGACCGTTGAGAATGACGCGGGCACCTGATTGCGCCAGACCTTTGGCGCTGGCGAGGCCGATGCCCGCTGTCGATCCGGTGACGACAGCAGTCTTTCCTGAAAGATCAATCTGCATGCTGGCTATCCTATGTTGTGCGTCGAAAGGCCGATCGAGCGGCAGTTGGAAACGATAACGGGAACGCCAGAGCTTGTGCCGGTGATCCCTGATAGTCTGCGGCGGAACGTCTGCGGCGCTGCGCCGGGAACCGCAAAGGGCACATTTGTTAGGCAGATGCCTGGAATTTGGACGTGAACAGAAAAGCGTGCTTGTCGGATGCGCAAACTTGCGACACGCTTCCTGCTTCGGAAGAAACGGAACAGGGAGTTTTAAGAACGGGCGTGGGCAAGTCTTTCGATGAAATGCGCGGAAGCGGCGACGTCGTACGCCCCGGTTACGAGGCGCTTGAGCGCTGGCTGGGTGAAACGCCCCTCGAAGTTCTGGCCAATCGCAAGCTGGAAGCTGAACATTTTTTCCGGCGCATCGGCATCACGTTCAACGTTTACGGGGATGCGCAGGGCACGGAGCGGCTGATCCCGTTCGACATCATCCCGCGCATTCTCACATCCGGCGAGTGGGCAGTTCTGGCCAAGGGGCTGGAACAGCGGGTGAAGGCCCTCAACGCGTTCATTGCGGACGTTTATGGCAGCCGCGAGATTGTGAAGGCCGGTCTGATCCCGGAAGATCTCGTGCTGCAAAATCCGGGTTTCGAGCCGGAGATGACGCGGATCTCACCACCCGGCGGGATCCATGTGCACATCGCTGGCATCGACGTGGTGCGGGTGGATGAGGACTCGTTCTACGTGCTGGAGGATAATGCGCGCATTCCCTCGGGTGTCTCCTACATGCTGGAGAACCGGGAAGCGATGATGCGTCTGTTTCCGGAGTTGTTCGGCCGGCTCAAGATCGCACCGGTCGACAATTACACCGACAACCTGCTGGCGACGTTGCGCTCGGTCGCTCCCAGGACCGCGCCGCGTGATCCGACCGTTGTGCTTCTGACACCTGGCCAGTTCAATTCCGCCTACTACGAGCACTCGTTCCTGGCTGACAAGATGGGTGTCGAATTGGTCGAGGGCCGCGATCTCTTCGTGCGCAACAACATCGTCTACATGCGCACGACCGAGGGGCCGCAGCGCGTCGACGTCATCTACCGCCGTGTCGATGACGAGTTCCTCGATCCGATGACGTTCAACCCGACCTCGATGCTAGGCGTCCCCGGGCTGATCTCCGCCTATCGCGCGGGTAACGTGACGATCTCGAACGCGGTCGGCACCGGTGTTGCGGATGACAAGGCCATCTACAGCTACATGCCGGAAATCGTGAAATTCTATTTCGGCGAGGAGCCGCTGCTGAAGAACGTGCCGACGTGGCGCTGCCGCGAGCCCGAAGCTTTGAAATACGTGCTCGCCAATCTGGCCAGCCTGGTGGTCAAGGAGGTCGACGGCTCCGGCGGATACGGGATGCTTGTCGGCCCGCACGCGACGCGCGAGCAATGCAAGGCGTACGCGGAGCGCATCAAGGCCCAGCCGGAGGCGTTCATCGCGCAGCCGACGCTGTCGCTGTCGACCGTGCCGTGCTTCGTCAATTCGGGACTGGCGCCGCGCCACGTCGATCTGAGGCCTTATGTATTGTGCGGGGCGGATAAAGTGCGCGTCGTTCCGGGCGGCCTGACGCGCGTGGCCCTCACGGAGGGGTCATTGGTCGTCAATTCCTCGCAAGGGGGCGGCACCAAGGACACCTGGGTGGTGGAGGCCTAGCCATGCTCTCACGCACCGCCGACAGTCTCTACTGGCTTTCCCGCTATATCGAGCGGGCTGAAAACCTCGCCCGCATCCTTGATCTCGCGCAACGGCTGGCCGTCCTGCCTTCGACCTATGCCGGCGCTTCGAACGAATGGGAATCCGCGGTCGCGACCGCGGCTTGCACCGAGACGTTCACGGAAGCCTACGAGGATGTGACACGCGAGAACGTTATCGACTTCATTGTCGCGTCGGAGGCCAACCCCTCTTCGATCAAGGCCTGCATGGAGATCGCCCGCACCAATGCGCGCGCCGTCCGTACGGCCATAACCGGCGAGATGTGGGAAATCATCAACGGCGCATGGCACGAGCTACAGGCCATCGACATGAAAGCGCCGACACCCGCGCGATTGAGCCGGGTGCTGACGCTGGTGAAGGAAGCATCCCTGCGCTTTGACGGCGCGGCCTACCGGACCATGCTGCGCACCGATCATTTCTACTTCCAGCGGCTCGGAACGCTGATCGAGCGTGCGGACAGCATCGCCCGTTTGATCGACGTCAAGTATCACGTGCTGCTTCCCGACAAGGAGCAGGTCGGCGGCGGTCTTGATTACTTCCAGTGGTCGTCGATCCTGCGTTCGGTCTCGGCGCTGACATCATTCCATTGGGTCTATCGGGAAAACGTGCGCCCGTGGCTGGTGGCCGACTTCATGATCCTGCGCAAGGAACAGCCGCGCTCGTTGATTTCCTGCTGCGAGTCGATCAACACTTATCTGGATCAACTGGCCGATGCGTATGGCCGCCAGGGAGCCGCACAGCGTATTTCCCGGTCGACGCTGGCCCGCATGGAGAACGCGAACATCGACAGCATCTTCCAGGGCGGTCTGCACGAGTTTCTGACGTCGTTCATCGACGAAAACAATCGGCTCGGCTCGGCGATCGCCGAGCAATACTTGTCGTAATCGGGAGTGCGCTCCGTGCGTCTGCGCATCCGCCACGAGACGACTTACGATTACACGCCGGCCGCGCGCTACGCGATCCAGATCCTGCGGATGATGCCGCGCTCCTACGAGGGGCTGTTCGTGCGCCGCTGGCGTGTGGAAGTCGATGCCGACACGCGCCTGGAAAAGGGCGAAGATGCCTTCGGCAACATCACGCACACGCTGTTCATGGACGGACCGGTCGATACTGTCCACGTGATGATCGACGGCGAGGTCGATACGACCGATACCGGCGGTATCATGCGCGGCACTCTGGAGCGTATGCCGGTTGCGCTGTTTCTCCGCGAGACACGTTTGACGGAGTGCACGGCGGATATGCGCCGGTTCGCGCGCGATCTGTTGAGCGGGGAAGGGGGCGACCGGCTGGCCACCATGCATGCGCTGATGGTCCGGCTACACGGTGACATGCAGTTTGCGCCGGGGATGACGAGCTCCGCCACACCAGCCGCCGAGGCCTTTTCCGCCGGACATGGGGTCTGCCAGGACTTCGCTCATATCTTCGTGGCGTGTGCGCGGTCGATCGGCATTCCGGCGCGCTATGCCGGGGGCTATTTCTTGCGCACCGACAGCATCGACCAGGACGCAGGGCATGCCTGGGCGGAGGCCTACCTGGAGGGAATTGGCTGGATCGCATTCGATCCGGCGCATGGCATGTGCATCACGGAGAGGTACTGCCGGGTTGCCGTAGGGTTGGATTATTTGGATGCCGCCCCCGTGCGCGGTTCACGAGTGGGCGGAGGAGACGAGAAGCTTAACGTTCAGGTTCAAGTGCAGCAGGGCCGGACGATAAAGCAGGGATGAGCTTTTCTGTCACTGGCGGCCCGGCGGTTTCAGTCTTAGTTTCCCCGTCAGGGAGTACATCGAATCACTGAATCCATGACCTACTGTGTCGGAATTCTCGTCCGTGATGGCCTGGTAATGCTTGCCGATACTCGCACCAATGCGGGGCTCGACAACATCGCGACGTTCCGCAAGCTGCATATTTTTGAACGTCCCGGTGAGTTCGTGGCGACCCTGGCGACGGCCGGTAACCTTTCGATTACCCAATCCATCCTGTCGCATCTGCGCGAGGGGATGATCGATCCGGAGACCGGCGAGCTTCGCAAGCTGATCGACCAGACGAGTATGTTCCAGGCGGCGCAACTCGTCGGCCAGGCGATCCGTAAGGTTTACGAGATGGACGGCAGCGCGATCGAGCAGCATGCCGCTGCCTTCGATGTTTCGATCCTTCTCGGCGGGCAGATGAAGGGCCGCGATCCGCGATTGTTCATGCTCTACAGGGCCGGCAATTTCATCGAGGCGACCACCGACACCCCGTTCCTGCAGATTGGCGAGCACAAATATGGCAAGCCGATTCTCGATCGGGCAGTGACGTACGACACCGACTTGTATGATGCGTTGAAGCTGGCGCTCATTTCGATGGATTCGACGATCCGATCGAACCTCGGTGTCGGCCTGCCGGTCGATGTGGCGATGCTGCGCCGGAATGCGCTTGCTTTCGAGGTGAATCGACGCATCGAGGCGGGCGAGCCGTACTTTCACGACCTCCGCGAGCGCTGGTCCGAGGCGTTGCGTCACGCGCACCTCGACATCCCCCGACCACCCTATGGGCCGGGAGACTGATCACGGCCCAGGTTCGCCTGGAACGTTTCTCAAAGGTTAACGAGGCGCGCGTTTGCCGCCACCTATCTCTCGGGGACGTAGCGGCGCGACATCTCGGCGCGGTCCTCGTAGGTCGCTTCGAAGATGCAGGCTGCCAGAGTGGCGCGCATATGCAGCAGGCCTTCCTTCTCGATGTTGCGGAAACCGTGCTTCGTGCCCGCCGGGATCAGCACCGAATGCCCGGCACCGACTTCGACCTCATCGCCGCCGACCCAGATCTTTGCGCGGCCACCCATGACGGTCAGCAGTTCTTCGACGGCATGCAGGTGGGTCGGCGCGCCCAGGCCGGGATCGCAATGCTGATCGAAAATGCACAACTGGACCGAGCCGTTGACGGCAGATGCAATCATGCGCGTGGCGACGCCCTGCCGCCAGTCTTCCACGCCCTGGGTTTCGTGATTGATGAGCTTCATAAGTCCAGTCCTGCCTGTCGTGCCTGATTTATGATCAATTTGCACGACGGGGGAATTCTCACAAGCCCTGCCCGTTAGGCAGCCCCCTCACATCTCCGAGGCCATATCTGCCATGTCGTCGCGTTGCCGGGCTCGTCCGGTGACGCACGACGCAAGGATTTTTTTACCTCGATAGCAGCATATAGGCGTGGGGATCGGGGCACGGAAAATCCGTACAGCTCCGATGGGGGCAATTTTCAGAGTATTCTTATTATGCGGGTGGTTTCGTGCATTGCGACGGAGCACAATCTCTGGCTGGTCTTGTTGGCCGCGGTGGTTTGTGTCAGTGGGGCCTGGGTCGCGTTTGATCTCGTTAAGCGAGCGCGGGTCCGCGATGGTTTTCAGAAGGCGGGTTGGATTTTTCTATCAGCCGTGGCGTCCGGATCTTCGGTCTGGTGCACCCACTTCATTGCCATGCTGGCCTATGAAGCGAAGGCGCCCGTCATCTTCGATCCACTGACGACGATGGCGTCCTTGCTGTTGGCCATTGTTGGCTGCGGTTTGGGATTATTCATCGCCCTTTCCAGAAAGCACGATGCGGCGCCATTGCTGGGCGGTGTCATCGTCGGGTTGGCGATTCCGGCGATGCACTACACGGGGATGATGGCCTACAGGGTCGACGGTGTGGTGACCTGGGACATGGGTTATGTCATCGCATCGGTTGCTCTTTGCATTCCTCTCAGCGTCGCGACCTTCGATTGTCTGCTGCAGGGCACGTGGAGGCATTCTCATTATCTCGGCATTGCTCTGTTTGTCTGCTCGATCGTGGTGTTGCACTTCACGGGCATGAGTGCGGTTTCGATCGTGCCTCTGGCAGGCGGCGATCTGGCCTTCGACCCGACCGGCTACTATGCGATGGCTCTGGCCGTGGCTCTCGGAGGGGTGATCATTCTTGCAACCGGGGCCGCCAGCTATCTGATCGATACGCGGGCAAGTCTTGAGACGGTGCAGCAGCTTGAGCACCTGGCGCTCAATGATGCGCTGACGGGACTGCCCAACCGCGTCAACTTCAACAGTCATCTGGCTCAGGATCTCGCGCGCGCCAAGGTCTCCGATCGCCGCGTCGCGGTTATCGGAATCGATCTCGATCGCTTCAAGGAGATCAACGATCTTCGCGGTCACGAGGCGGGCGATCAGGCCTTGAAGATTATCGCGGAGCGACTGAAGGGCGTGCTCCAGACCGGAGAATTTGCAGCACGTATCGGCGGGGATGAGTTCGCGGCGATCAAATATTATCACGAGCATTCCGAATTGTTGGATTTCGTGACTCGGTTGGAAAAAATTCTTTTCAGTCCAATCCGGATCGAGGACTTCGAAACGATAACCGGTGCCAGCATCGGCGTCGCTATCTACCCGCAGGACGGTGACACGCAGGAACGGCTCACGGGCAACGCCGACCTGGCGATGTATCGCGCCAAAGCTGACGTCGGGCGTGCGGTTTGCTTCTATGAACCGACCATGGATGAAACATCACGTGAGCGACGTAATCTCGCGCAGGATCTGCGCGCGGCGATCGAACGCAATGAGCTGGAGCTGTACTTCCAGGTCCAGGCCACCGTCGCGACGGGTGTCGTCTGTGGTTACGAAGTGCTTTTGAGATGGAAACACGCGCAGCGCGGCATGGTCCCGCCTGTCGAATTCATCCCGCTTGCCGAAGAAACGGGTTCAATTCTTGCGATCGGCGACTGGGTTCTCAAGACCGCCTGCGCGCAGGCTGCAACCTGGTCGTCGCCGCACAAGATCGCCGTCAACATTTCTCCGGTGCAGTTGGCGCACAACGATCTCGCGCACAGGGTTCACGAGATCCTGCTCGAGACGGGTTTGGCGGCGGAGCGTCTCGAGCTTGAGATTACCGAGAGCGCGATCATCGCCGATAAGGAGCGGACGCTGCATCAGCTTCGCCGTATCCGGGCCCTTGGCGTGACGATTGCCATCGATGATTTCGGGACCGGCTACTCCTCGCTCGATACGTTGCGTTCTTTCCCGTTCGACAAGATCAAGCTTGATCGCGCATTCATGAGTGAGATCGAATGCAGCCCGCAGGCCACCGCGATTGTGCGGGCCGTGCTGGCGCTGGGCAAGAGCCTCAATATCCCGATTCTGGCAGAAGGGGTCGAAACGAGCGATCAGTTCACGATCCTGAAACGGGAGGGTTGCGACGAGGCGCAGGGATATTTGCTCGGTCGTCCCAGCCCAACGCTGAAAGTCCCGCTGTTGGCGCAGTCCGACGAGGTTCAAGGCCCACTCGCCGCGTGAACTTTAGTTCGTCTAGAATTCTGACGGGAGCGTCTTGGCATCGTAGGTGCACAGATCCGCAATAATGCAGCGCGGACACTCCGGCTTCCGCGCTTTGCACACGTAGCGGCCGTGCAGGATCAGCCAGTGATGCGCATGAAGGGCGTACTCGGGCGGCACGACACGCAGGACCTGCTGCTCGACGTCCAAAGGCGTTGATCCGTGCGCCAGCCCGATCCTGTTGGCGACGCGGAACACGTGCGTATCGACCGCCAGTGTCGGTTCTCCGAACGCTACGTTCAGCACGACATTGGCTGTCTTCCGGCCGACGCCGGGGAGCTTTTCGAGCGCATCGCGATCGCGCGGCACCTGACCGCCGTGCTCGGCGATGAGCTGCTTGGACAGCGCGATGACGTTCCTGGCCTTGTTGCGGTACAGACCGATGGTCTTGATCGCTTCCCGAAGCCGTTCCTCTCCCAGAGCCACCATTTTTTCGGGTGTATCGATGGTGGCAAACAGCGGCCGGGTCGCCTTGTTGACGCCCGCGTCCGTCGCTTGCGCCGACAGAGCCACGGCGACCAGCAATGTGTAGGGATTGCGGTATTCGAGTTCGCTTTTGGGTTCGGGATTGGCTGCGGCCAATCGCCGGAAGATTTCGTGAATGACTGCCGGCGTCAGTTTGGGACGTGGCGGCCGCTTGGCTGCTCGCGAACGAGCCGATGCCGCGGGCTTCCGACCGGCCGGCGCGGCGGACTTTGGCTTGGGATGCATGGAGGTTCCATCGGCAGATGCGACCCTGTATGCTTCTGTCATGGCTGAGAATGGCGATAGTGCGCAACCCGCATTCGGCTTTCGCGCCGTCCTATCCCCTCATCGTTCGCTGAGTCCCTTGGGCTTTCTGATCCTGATGAGTGCGATCGGGCTCGTGAGCTTTGCGGTCGGTGTCACGTTTCTCATGATGGGGGCCTGGCCGGTGTTCGGCTTCTTCGGTCTCGACGTGGCGCTCGTCTATTTCGCGTTCAAACTGAACTATCGATCCGGCCGATGCTACGAGACTGTCGAGGTCACGCGCGAGCAACTGCGGCTCACGCGCGTCGATACGAAGGGGCACGAGGAAACATTCGACTTTAATCCTTATTGGGTACGTATCCTTCTTCGTGAGCTCCCGGATGGGCGTACGGATCTGCGCTTGGCGTCGCATGGCCGCGAACTTCGCTTCGCCCAGTTTCTCAGCGACGATGAACGGCGTGATTTTGCCGGAGCTCTTAAAGGCGCACTGGTCGAGGCGCGCGGCGGCCCGCGCATTTGATCTCAAATTTCTGTAAGGCGCGCCAAGAATCGGGTCGTTCGCCACGGCCAACCGGCTTAGTCTGCCATGTGAACCAAGCAGCAGGCTTTTGATCATGTTGCAACAACTCGACATCCGTAACGACCCCATCATCAGTGAGGAGCCCGCTCGCGATTATGAGCTGGTGCGCCGCGCGATCGCGTTTCTTTCCGAGACTTGGGAGGAACAGCCGGATCTCGATCGCCTGGCGCGGCATCTGGGGCTCAGCGCGCCCCACTGCCAGAAGCTGTTCAAGCGCTGGTGCGGGCTCAGTCCGAAGGAGTTCGTGCAGGCCGTCACGGCAGATCACGCGCGCGCCTTGCTGTCCGATTCGGCCAGTGTGCTCGAATGCGCGCACGAGGTCGGCCTCTCGGGAGGTGGGCGTCTGTACGATCTGTTCGTCGACCACGAAGCCATGACGCCCGGGGACTACAAACGGCGCGGTGCCGGGCTCGATATCGCCTATGGCTTCCACGATTCCCCGTTCGGCGAAGTTCTTTTGATGGCGACCGCGCGTGGCGTCTCGGGCCTGGCATTTGTGGATGAGGATAAAGCACAGACGCGTGCGGACGCGCTGGCCGATATGACGCGGCGCTGGCCGCATGCCCGCTACACAGAGGCTCCGGAACGGACCCAGCCGCATGTCGATCGCATCTTCAATCCCACGAAATGGTCACGCGAGCAGCCGGTTCGCCTGACCCTTATCGGTACCGATTTCGAGGTTCGGGTTTGGGAGGCCTTGCTGCGCATTCCCATGGGCAAGGCGGTGAGCTACGCCGATATCGCGCGCTTTATCGGGCAGCCGACAGCGTCACGGGCGGTCGGCACGGCTGTCGGGCGCAATCCGATTTCGTTCGTCGTGCCGTGTCATCGCGTTTTGCGCAGCGACGGCGGTCTGGGGGGCTACCACTGGGGGCTGACGCGCAAGCGCGCTCTGATCGGTTGGGAAGCTGGCCGCGTCCGCGAGGCTTAAGTTCCAGCCCAACCGGCAGTCGTATCAGGCTGCAGCGGCCTGAGCGGGATCGATGATCAGTACGATCTTGCCGATGTGTGCGTTGGATTCCATCAGCGCATGGGCGTTTCCCGCCTGCTCCAGCGGGAACGTCGCGTGGATCAGCGGTGCACAACGCCCCTGATCCAGCAGCGGCCAGACCTTCTCCCTCAAGGCGGCTGCAATCGAGGCCTTCTGCTCGGCGGACTGCGGGCGCAGGGTGCTACCTGTGATCCGCAGACGCTTCAGCATGACCGGCATGAGGTCGACGTTGACCTTGCTGCCCTGCAGGAATGCGATGAACACGAGCCGGCCGTCGCGATTGAGCAACGCAATGTTCCGCGGGACTGTTTCGCCGCCGACCATGTCGAGAATGACATCGACGCCTTTGCCGTCCGTGAGGCGCTTGATCTCCTGAACGAAGTCCTGCTGTCGGTAGTTGATGGCCGCCGTCGCGCCGAGCTTCAGGCAGGCCGCGCATTTCTCATCGCTCCCAGCCGTCGCGTAGACGGTCGAACCAAGTGCGGCGGCGACCTGAATGGCGGTTGTCCCGATTCCCGAGCCGCCACCGTGGATCAGGAAGCTCTCGCCCGGCTGAAGATCGCCACGTTGCGGGTTGAAGACATTTCCCCACACGGTGAAGAGGGTCTCGGGCAGGGCTGCCGCACGCGTGAAATCATACCCCTTCGGAAGCGGAAGGCATTGCCCCGCAGGCACGACGCAATATTCCGCGTAGCCACCGCCATTGGCGAGACCGCAGACCTTGTCGCCGACGGTCCAGCCGCTTGCATCTTCGCCGGTGGCAACGATCGTGCCTGCAACTTCGAGACCGAGAAGCGATGATGCGCCGGGTGGCGGCGGATACGAGCCCGAGCGTTGCAAAACATCCGGGCGGTTCACACCGGCTGCTGCAACGCGGATCAGAACGTCGCCACGACCGGGCTGAGGCACCGGAGACTCTGCCATCGTGAGGACGTCAGGTCCGCCGGGACGTTCGACCGTGATATGACGCATCGTTGTCGGCAGTTGCTGCTGGCTCATGTCCGCTCAAGCCTGTTCGCGTCAGGCCCAGGGACGGGCCTCCGAGAGATGCTTTTCGTGGGCCTCGATCGAGGTTTCTTTCTGCATGGTCAGGCCGATATCATCGAGCCCGTTGAGCAGGCAATGCTTGCGAAAATCATCGATGTCGAACTTGATCGCGCCACCGTCGGGACCGCGAATCTCCTGGTTCTCCAAGTCGATGGTCAACCTGGAGTTCGAACCGCGGCTGGCGTCGTCGAGCAGCTTCTCCAGCTCTTCCGGCTTCACCTTGATCGGCAGGATGCCGTTCTTGAAGCAGTTGTTGTAGAAGATGTCGGCGAAACCGGTCGAAATCACGCAGCGGATACCGAAATCCAAAAGCGCCCAGGGGGCGTGCTCGCGGCTCGATCCGCAGCCGAAATTCTCTCCGGCCACCAGAATTTCAGCGTTCCGGTAGGCCGGCTTGTTCAGCACGAAATCCGGCTTCTCGTGACCCTGCTCGTCATAGCGAAGTTCGAAGAAAAGCGACTTACCGAGCCCGGTGCGCTTGATGGTCTTCAGGAACTGCTTGGGAATGATCGCGTCGGTATCGATGTTGATCATTGGCAGTGGTGCTGCCACACCGGTCAAGGTCGTGAACTTCTGCATGGTTATCCTCGGCTGGAGCAGAGGTTGCTGGGGCGTGAGGACGCCGTTCAAACAGCACTTAAACGCGACAAGTCATATCAGCGTCAAGCGCTTCAGCGGACCTTGGGGTCAGCGTAGCATTTCCGCATGGATTCGCAGCGGTAAGACCCGGAGAAGTGCATGGACGTGCCCTTCGCGGGTGCGATGAACCGGCACACCTCCTCCAGGCCATCCGGCGTGAGCCAGCCCTCGCGACGCCCCCGCTGGACTGCGAAGCAGTCTGCCGTCTCTTCATCGGGGCCGCGGAACTGATGGCCGCACTCATGGGCGAAGATCCACATCTTTACCGGTGTCGAGATGCGTGACAGCAGCCGCGGATTGAGAATGAGAAATCCAGGGTAGGCCGCGCCGTAATCGTCGAGCTGGGAGTCCAGCACTGTCGGCCGCTGGCCGCAGATCATGCGCTTTCTGTCGAGAACGAGTTGGCCAGGCGGAACGACCTTTGCGTCACCACCGACATGGGCGACGTATTCGTCGGGAGTTGGAGGCTGTGCCCGCGATGGATTGCCCGTCAGAGCGATCACTGCGAGCGCCAGACTCACACACGCCAGCCACTTCATGCCCCGCCCACCTTTTCCAAGTCCCGCCTCTGGACCTGCAAGCGTCATGTGCAATTGCACAAAACGACCGCTCGCACCATCGCTCGCCTTTTGCCCGCACGCAACCGCTTTGCAGCCTCCTGGCGTCGCAGCCTTGCAGGTCCCAACCAGGGTTGCTGACACGCAACGGATCTGGTTGCGGCGGGGTAATGTCTCTTCAAGCGCGCGCATCAGCTTCGATGCCGTACATATCCGCATCGGAAAGGCCGAGATGATGGCCGATCTCGTGTACGAGCACGTGCGTGATCAGGTGGCTCAGGATCTCGTCGCTGTCCGCCCAATAGTCCAGAATTGCGCGCCTGTAGAGAAACACCATCTCGGGCTGCCTCGGCAGATCGGAGACACTTTGCCGATCGAGGCTTACGCCCTGGTAAAGACCCATCAGGTCGAGCGGGTCGGCGATGCCAAGCTCCCGGAGAACGTCATCCGTTGCGTAGTCCTCCACCCGGACTAGGACATTGCCGCAGACCCGGCGAAAATGCTCAGGAAGATTGTCCCAGGCGATCGCAGCCAAGTCCTCGAAGTCTTCGAGGCTCGGCGCCTTCGCGTCGGCCCATCGGCTGCTGTCGCCCATCGCTGTCATCCCGGCCAAGCATCCGCACGCAGGAGCGGTACGGATCATCTGGTCTGGCGGGGGCGTCAGGTCAATTGTCAGGTTCGACGACCGCGATCACCTGACGTACGCCGACCACGCGGCGAAGAGCATTCTCGACCAGTTCGGCAGCCCGCGACGAGACACCGCGCAGCCGCAGGTCGACATTGATTTCGGTGCCGTCGCCGGCCTCGCGCGAGGCATGGACGCGTGTGGGTACGTGGCCCAGCTTTGCGATGGGTTCGACCAGACGCGGCAGCAGGCCGGGATCGGCGGCGCCGGTCACGTAGAACAGGGCTTTGACGGACTGTGCGGAATGCGACGCGGCTGATACAGCGGTCGCGACGGCGGCGGAGGCCATGGAAGATCCTTCACATACGAGAGATGGGGAATAAGCGCGTTGAGGTCCCGGCTGCCCTCAGGCGGCCGGGGCGCTAATTCGCTGGGCGATCTCGATGTGAAGCGATGACATCATGGGCTGAGATTAACGGCAAGACAGTGAATATTCAACCAATACAAGTGTGAGGGCGCCGGTTCAAGGTTTGCGCGCGATGATCAGCACCTCGTCGAGCGTGAAGGACAATCGGCCATCGTCGTCTCGCCTTGGCCGGAGGAAGGCGGCCAGCGCCGGGCTCGCTTCGATCAGCACGGCTTCCAGACGTTTCATGTCGGCCTGGGGCACATCCATGCGCTCGCCCCACGTCAGGAAATCCATGGTTTTGGGCAGCACCTCCTGGTGCGTGATGGCGAAGCCGGCATCCAGGATGATCTGACACCATTCGCCGATTGGCAGGCATCGGCCGTGGCTCGGGTCGCGCAGCCGTTCAAAATCATTGTAGGTCTTTGCGGCCACGTTCAGCTCGGCATCGGAGTAGCCTGGCGTCGATTGGGCGTCGGGAGAAATGTTGTCGACGAGGCCGAACGTGCCACCCGGCTTCAAGACGCGCCACACTTCGGAAACGAAGCAGGCAGCATCGGGAAAGTGATGCGGCGCGATCCGGCAGGTCACGAGATCGAAGCTGGCGGACGCGAATGGCAGCGCCTCCGCATCCGCCTTGGCCGTTTCCAGATTGGAGACGCCACGCGATGCGGCGAGCTTTCCCGCCTCCACCAGCATTTCGTCGGTGAGATCACTGGCAATGACGTGAACCACATGCGGCGCAAAGGCCAACGCCGTATGACCGGCTGCTGTCGCCACGTCGAGGGCGTGCCAGTGCGCCTGGGGCTTCACCAGATCGACCAGCCTTTGAAGGCTGGCTCCCTTGGCATGCACGGGCGAGTTTACGTAGCGCGCGGCGTGAGCGCCGAACTGCTTCTCAACGAGCGACTTGGACATCTCCGTACGCTCCGTGATGAATGCCCTGCCCGGTGGAGCAGGGCATTTGGCTTCACTGCCAGGAACGGACATCCACGAAGTGCCCGGCGATGGCCGCAGCAGCAGCCATTGCAGGTGAGACGAGGTGAGTGCGGCCCAGGCGGCCCTGGCGTCCCTCGAAGTTCCGGTTGGAGGTCGAGGCGCAACGCTCGCGCGGCTTGAGCTGGTCCGGGTTCATGCCAAGGCACATGGAACAGCCCGCTTCGCGCCAGTCGAACCCGGCCTCTTTCAGAATCTTGTCGAGGCCCTCGGCTTCGGCCTGTGCCTTCACCAGGCCGGAGCCCGGGACAATCATCGCGCTGATATGCGAGGCGACCTTCTTGCCTTCGGCAATGCGGGCAGCTTCACGCAGGTCCTCGATGCGCCCATTGGTGCACGAGCCGATGAACACGCGATCGAGCTTGATGTCGGTCATCTTCGTGCCCGGGGTCAGTCCCATGTAGTCCAATGCACGCCGGATCGCTTCGCGCTTGGCCTCATCCGCAACGCTGGCGGGGTCGGGCACGAGGCCTGTGATCGAAACGACATCCTCGGGGCTGGTGCCCCAGGTCAGGACGGGCGGAAGGCTCGTGGCGTCCAGTTTTATTTCGCTATCGAAATGAGCGCCCTCGTCGCTGCGCAGCGTGTCCCAATAGCGCATCGCCATATCCCAGGCGGTGCCCTTTGGAGACTTCGGACGATCCTTCAGATAGGCGTACGTCGTCTCGTCGGGCGCGATCATGCCGGCGCGGGCTCCACCCTCGATCGACATGTTGCAGACCGTCATGCGGCCTTCCATGGACAGGGAGCGGATGGCCTCGCCCGCGTACTCGATGACGTTGCCGGTGCCGCCCGCCGTGCCGATCTCGCCGATGATCGCCAGGACGATATCTTTCGCCGTGACGCCGTCCGGGAGCTTGCCGTCGACCGTTACGCGCATGTTCTTGGCTTTGCGCTGGATCAGCGTCTGGGTCGCAAGGACGTGCTCAACCTCCGACGTGCCGATGCCATGGGCAAGCGCGCCGAAAGCGCCATGCGTCGAGGTATGGCTATCGCCGCACACGATGGTCGTACCCGGCAACGTGAAGCCTTGCTCGGGGCCGATGACGTGGACAATGCCCTGCCGCACATCGAGTTCATTGTAATATTCGATGCCGAAATCGCGCGCGTTCTTGGCCAGCGTCTCGACCTGGGTGCGGCTTTCCTCATCATCGATGCCGAGGCTGCGGTCGCTCGTCGGCACGTTATGATCGACGACGGCCAGCGTCTTCTCCGGCGCGCGGACCTTGCGGCCGGCCATCCGCAGCCCTTCGAACGCCTGCGGAGACGTCACTTCGTGCACGAGGTGACGATCGATGTAGAGAAGGCAGGTGCCGTCAGGCTGCTGATCGACCACGTGATCATCGAAAATTCTATCGTAAAGCGTCTTGGCCATAGCTGTCCTCTAGCCCCACAGCATCCGTCCCACCGGATACATGTGATACCGCCTCGCCTCACGCAAGAAAACCCTGTCTGCGGTCACAGGAGCGGAGCCAGGAGATATCATAAAAAAAAAACCGAGCCGCAAAGGGCTCGGTTTAAGTCAAGATCGCATCCCGAAAGATGCGCTGAAGGCGTCAAAGGGAGGGTACGGCCTTCATCAGCTGTCCGTCACAGCTGCGCATTAGTTAAGCAGTTTGAACGCAGGTGCAGCAATAGCCCAGTCCGCATGCTTGCCATGCGACGGCAGCATGTCTAGGGACGGGAGCGTCCTATCAGGATTTCAGGGTCCGTGCCTTGGCCACCAGAAAATCCCTCAAAACCTGCACTTTCTTTGAGGTTCTGAGCTCTTCCGGGTAGACGAAGATGATCGGAATCTTCGGAAATTGAACGTCGGTCAAAACCGTCACCAGGTCGGTTTCTTCCTCGGTGAGGTAATCGGGGATCAGACCCACCCCGATGCCTGATTGAATGGCATATTTGAGCGAGACCACGCTGTTGGCGCGAAACGCGGGGATCCGCGGCTCCTTGCCGTTCCGCCCGGCTGTCTCCAGCCAGCGGATGACGGACAGATGCTGCGCCGGGGTGCCGCTGTAGGACACGAACCGGTGGTTATCGAGGTCCTCGAGAGATTGCGGTGCACCAAATTTCCGGACGTACTGGGTGGAGGCAAAGGCCCGGACGCGCATCGTGAACAACGGGCGGCGGATCAAATCGGCCTGTTCCGGCTCGCGTGTCCAGATTGCTACGTCGGCTTCGCGCATGGAAATGTCGATCTGGTCGTCGTTCAGGATGACCTCGACCCGTATGTCCGGGTAGAGCTCCATGAATTCCCTGAGACGTTGTGTCACCCAGACGGTTCCCAGGCCCACCGGCGCGGTGATCCGCAACTCGCCCGTCGGCTTGGTCGTCGTGTCTGAGAGGAGCGTTTCGGCGGTCTGAAGCTTGTTCAGCACCTCTGTTGCGGTGCGATAGAGCATATCGCCCTGTTCGGTCAAAACGAGCCCGCGCGCGTGACGATGAAACAGTGCGATCCCCAGATCGCGTTCCAGCGCGGAAACCTGCCGGCTGACAGCCGACTGGCTCATCCGAAGCGCATCACCCGCGTGGGTGAAGCTGCCGGCCTCGGCGGCGGCATGAAAAATTCTCAGCTTGTCCCAATCCATGACCTGAGCCCTGTCGAGCTTCGCACGGCCAGAATCCAGCGCAACCTGACGTGAGGTCGACGAGGCATGGCCAAGTGTTGCTCGAGTTCTGCTAAGCGGACAGTCGACGCCGGTCGGCGCCTTTTCAACTCAGCTTAAGCCTAACGCAGGCAAAAACAAGAGTTATGCGCTAAGAGCATATCATTACCACGCCGCTATAGGCTTTTCGCCCTCGTGGCCGGCAAGGAAGCGCTCGGCTTCCAGGGCAGCCATGCACCCCATGCCTGCCGCAGTCACGGCCTGACGAAAAACCTCGTCCTTTACATCGCCCGCGGCGAACACGCCATGGACGCTCGTCGCGGTCGAATCGGGCCGGGTGATGATGTAGCCCGAGGGCTTCATCTCGAGCTGCCCCTTGAAGATCTCGGTCGCCGGCGAATGGCCGATGGCGACGAAAACGCCATCGACCGGGCGCTTGAGTTTTTTGCCGGTCTTGATGTTCCGCAGGATCACGCCATTGACGGTCTTGGGATCGCTGGGCCCGACAATCTCGTCGACCGTCGTGTCCCAGATCACCTCGATTTTCTCGTTGGCGAACAGGCGTTCCTGCAGGATCTTCTCGGCTCGGAAGCTGTCGCGCCGGTGCACGACGATCACGCGCTTGGCGAAGTTGGTGAGGAACAGGGCCTCTTCGACGGCCGTATTGCCACCGCCGACCACAACCACTTCCTTGCCCTTGTAGAAAAAGCCGTCGCACGTTGCGCAGGCCGATACACCAAAGCCCTTAAAGGCCTCCTCGCTCGGCAGTCCCAGCCAGCGCGCTTGAGCACCGGTGCAGACGATCAGGACATCGCAGGTGTAGAGATCGCCGGAGTCCGCCCACAACCGGAACGGCCGCTGCTTGAGGTCGACCTTGGTGATGTGATCCATCACGATCTGCGTGCCGACGTGCTCGGCTTGCGCCTTCATCTCCTCCATCAGCCACGGCCCCTGGATCACTTTCGCGAAACCCGGATAATTCTCCACGTCGGTGGTGATCGTGAGTTGCCCGCCGGGCTGAATTCCCTGGATCAGCAACGGCTTGAGCATCGCGCGCGACGCGTAGATCGCGGCAGTGTAGCCGGCAGGGCCGGAGCCGAGGATCAGGACTTTGGCGTGGGTCGTCTGAGACATGGCAGCGCTCGTTTGAATGGTGGGTCGGCACGCGACCACTTGGGCAACGTCAGCCCCTTCGCGGCCTATATGGCCTCAACGAGCGCTGACGTCGATCCCGGAAGGCAACTGGCAAACAGGAGTGTGGCCCGACGGACGCGTCTTCACGGGCCAGTGATATGGTCATTCCACGGCGTAGCAGCAACCGATCAGCGCCGCAGCCAAACAGGTATGAAGAAGCCCAATCCGATGAACCGGATGACGTGATGGCCTCCGACAAAGGCCGCGTCATGCCCCAATGCAAGCGCCATGATGGTCATGGCATCGACGCCGCCAGGCGCATAGGCCATCCAGAGCTGGGCAATGGGCAGCCCGACGATCCACGAAATGGCCACGGCCCAGATCACCGCGATCATGACGCCGATGGCAAGGCTTCCGAAACTGGCCAGCATCGAATCTGCGATGGCACGGCGATCGATCCCCGCGAAGTTGCTGCCGACCGCACAACCGATCACGAGAAACGCCGGCAGCATCAGCCACGGGGGAATGCTCGATGTCAGCATGCCGCTGACGTACAGCGCAGCGCCGGCGACCAGCGGACCAAACAGAGTGGGAGCAGGTGCTTTGAGCCGCACAAAGACATAAGCAGCGGCTGCGGCGCAGACCAGCAACACCCCAATTTCGGTCAGATCGACCGGATGTACGATCGGGCGGGTGACGGTTCCGGCCGCACCGCTGGTCAAGGCGATCGCGCTCGGCAGGCAGACGAGGAGAATGGCGAGCCGGAAGATCTGAATGATGGCGACGCGCCGAGGATCCGCTGAACTTTCCTCCGCCAGCGCCAAAACATAAGGCAGGGCACCGGGGATCGACGACAGCCGCGCCGTGGTGCGATCGAACCCGTGCACATGCTGGAGATAGCTGCTGCACGCGGTCATCACGGTGAAAACACATGCGGCAAGACCGGCGAGCGTTACCGGCCAGCGCGAGAGCAGTGTCAGCGTCTCCGGCGTCATGGCCGAGCCCATGATCGCCCCGAGCAGGACATAGGCCGTATGACGGACGGCATTCGGGACGGCGAGCCGAAAGCCGGAAAGGACCCCGGCACCGACCGATACCGTCGGGCCCGACAGCCACGCTGCAGGAATTCCCAGAAGGGAAAAGATCAGCCCGCCGATGCCGCCAACGAGAAACGTCAGAACAAGGCGCTTGATCGTAGCGGCGTCAGGCAATGACAGCTTCACGGAATGGAACGCCTTTATTCGCCGGGCCGACACTGGCCCAGCCCTGCATCGCACACCAAGGCGCGCGCCGCTACGGCGCTGAAGCAAAGCAGGGCGGCGCTTTCACGGCAGCAGTGATCACGCGACGGTTGCTTGTGATCGCTTCAGGCACGCCCATCCGGCGTTGCCAACGGCAAATCGAGCCACGCGCGCCGTTTCAGCCATGGAGAGGGACGATATCGCGGCTCGGCATAGAAGCGCTCCAACTCTTCCAGCATCTCGAGCACCCATCCGGGGCCCAGATGATCGCCCCATGCGATCGGGCCCATCGGATAGGACAGGCCCAGCCGGGCACCGAGATCGATGTCGGCGGGCGTTGCGATGCCCTGCTGTGCGATCTGGCAACCGATATTGATGATGTGGGCGATGATGCGCGGCGCGATGAAGCCTGGGCTGTCATTGATGACGCTGACCCCCGCGCCATCGGCGCCGAGTAGTCCATGGGCTGCGTCGCGCATCGCGCGATCAATCCCGGGCGCAACCATCAACGTCCGATGACGTTCGAAATCGAAAGCGGTGTCGAGTGCGATGGTTCGTGTCCGGTCGAGCTCCTGCTGAACGATCTCACTGGCGCAATCCCCGCTTGTGGGTGTGACGATGCATAGAGCATCGGGGCCCGGCACATTGGCTTGTTCGAGGTTTGCGCCCAGGCGTTGCAGCAGAGATATCGCTTTGGCGCTCGCGTCCGGTGCGCGCGGACTGACCCAGACCGATGCCGGACGATCCTCGGGAATGGCGGGAGGCGGTGGAAGCTGCCGCTGGCCATCGTTATAGGTGTACCAGCCCGCGCCGGTTTTCCGGCCATAGAGACCGCCGTCGATCCTGAGCTTGAGGATCGGGTGCGGCGCGTACATCGGCTCGCTGTAAAAGCGCTCCCACAGGCTGTCCATGACCGACACCGAAACATCGGCACCGATCAGATCGAGCAGGGCGAACGGTCCCATCGGCATCCCCGCGGCGCCGGTCATGATCCGGTCGACTTCCGTGGCGTCGGCGATTCCTTCTGCGACGATGCGCGCCGCTTCCGGCACATAGCCGCGGCCGAGATGATTGACGATGAAGCCGGGGCTGTCGGTGCAGACCACCGGCTCCCGGCCCATCCGCCGCGCGATTGTCATGAGCGCGGGCACAACCCAATCCGCCGTCTTCAGGCCGGGTACGACTTCGACCAGCTTCATCAGCGGCGCGGGATTGAAGAAGTGCAGGCCGGCGACGCGCTCCGGCCGTTTGCAATGCGCGGCGACCGCCGTGATCGACAGCGACGACGTGTTCGATGCGAGGATCGTATCCGGACCCGCCAGGCCGTCGAGACTTGCGAACAACGCCTGCTTGATGTCCAGCCGTTCAAGGACGGCTTCTATGATCACATCGGCGCGGGCGACCTCGTCGAGGCAGGACGCAATCCTGATCCGCGCCAGAGCGGCATTGGCGTCGTCCGTGGACACACGGCCCTTCGCAGCAAGCCCCGCCAGCACGTTGGAGATGGCTTCGCGGGCCGCCTCGCCCGCACCACCCTGTTCGTCGAAGGCGATGACGTTCAGCCCACCCTGGGCAGCCACCTGCATGATGCCGCGGCCCATCGTACCGGTGCCGACGACGCCGATTGTCAGGTTCTCACGTTCCGGATCGCGTGGCATCGTCCCTCACCTGCCCTTGAAGTCCGGCGCGCGCTTTTCAAGGAAAGCCGACATGCCCTCGCGTTGATCTTCCGTTGCGAAGGCCAGCCAGAAGGCCTTTCTCTCCAGGCTCAAAGCTGTCGCCAGAGAGGCATCCTGGCCCGCCAGGACAGCCTCCTTGGCGAGCTCGACCGAAATCGGTGCCAGCTTGGCGATGCGGGCCGCCATCTCGACCGCGTGCCCGACGACCACGTCATCTGCGACCATCTCGCTGACGAGCCCCATTTCGGAGGCCTCGCGCGCGCGGATGATATCGCCGGTGAGAATCATGCGCATGGCCTTGTACTTGCCAACGGCGCGCACCAGCCGCTGCGTGCCCGATCCTCCCGGCAGGATCCCGACCTTCACTTCCGGCTGGCCGAACTGGGCGCTTTCACCGGCGACGATGATGTCGCAATGCAAGGCCAATTCGCAACCGCCGCCGAGGGCAAAGCCGTTGACGGCGGCGATCAAGGGTTTGGGGAACGCCGCGATCTGATCCCAAAGCTTGTGGACGCCGGTTTGCATGAGTTCGATCGGCCCGAGATCGCGCAGTTCGCGGAGGTCGGCGCCGGCCGCGAAGGCCTTTTCATTGCCGGTGATCACGGCGGCCCGGATGGTGGCATCGCCAGCGGCCTCGCCAAGCACTTTCGCGAGAGCCGCACGCACCTCGAGATTGAGCGCATTACGGGATTCTGGCCGATTGATCCGTAGAAGCAGCACTCCGTCGGCCGGATGCTGCGCAAGGACAACTGACATGGCGGCTCCCTGACAGGGCGTCCGTCTGAAATGGACAGGGTTTCGAAGGCGGGAGCCTAGGCTTGCACACGGACCATCGCAAGCCGGGGTGCGGCAGCGTCGCAGGACGAGCCCGAGAGTTCGCGAGCTGCCACAGCCTGGATAGGAAGACTACTGGGTAATTCCCGGGGAGGCGACAAGGGCGAAACGCACGTAACGTAAGCTTGTGTGTTGCGTGTTTACGGGTTGAGAAGGCGATCGCTCGTCAGCGCGTGGTCTTTCAGCCCCAGAGAGATTGTTGTTCCCGGAAGGCCTGATGGCAAACCGCGCGCAGCCATTCAATGCCAGCGCACTCGAGCGCGATGACGTCGACACCCCGGTGTGGAGGTGTCCGGTCGAGAGTCGTCAACCTTGGCATCACAGGTTCGGGTTTGGGCCCACCGCATTCGGCTGCGCGCCAGGAGTAGCAGCATGAACGAAGCGGTCCGTACGACCGAAGGGCTTGGCCGCGTTCCGGTGCTGGAAAAGCCTTTCAAACTGACGATCTGCGTGACGCAGACCTGTGGCATGGATTGCAAGCTTTGCTATGCAGATTGCGGCGCCAGCACGCGTGATGAGCTGTCGACGGAGCAATGGAAGAACGTTATCGATCAACTCGTTGCCGACGGGTTTCTCCATATCTTCTTCGAGGGTGGCGAGCCCTTCCATCGTCCTGATTTCGAGGACCTTCTGGACTACTGCAGTCGTCGTCTCTACGTGGCGATCAGGACGCATGCGACGAGCATCGATGACGCGCGCGCGGCGCGGCTCAAGCGTTTCGGTGTCGGCCGATTATATGTCGATCTGTTCGCCGCCAGTCCCCGGGTGCAGGATGAGCTGACCGGATGTCCGGGCAGTTTCGATGCCGCAATTGCGGGCATTCGTGCGGCGCGCGCCGCCGGCATCAAGGTAACGATCCTTGGTATCCTATCTCGGAAAAATAACCTCCATCTGCAGCGCTATTTCGATCTCGCGACCGAAATCGGCTGCGACCAGGTCGGCGTGCTGCGGCTCTATCCGCTCGGCCGTGCCAAGCGCAATTGGGCCGAACTTTCATTATCGCTCGATGAAATGATGGCTGCACTGCATGGCCTCAAAGTGCCCCGTGGCGTTCAGCTCATGCAGTCATGGCATCCACGTGACGGCAACTGCTGCTGGCAGAATGCGGCCGTCAGTCCGCAGGGAGACTCGATCGGCTGTCCCTATCTCCGTGAGTATGTGAACTATGGCAGCATTCTCGATCAGTCCTTCATCGAGACGTGGAACGACCCGCTCTACCGGCATCTGCGCTCGAACGCCGTCGATGAAACCTGCCCCGAGTGTTCCGCAACGCAAGGCACGCGCGGCGGGTGCCGGGCGACGGCCTATGCCTTTCGCGGGCACTGGACTGCATCCGATCCCTACTGTGTGCATCACAATCATGGAGTGGACCTTCGTGTTCTCCCGGAACGGCTGCTACGTGAAGGCGCCTGATGTCGTTCTCCGGCGATTTGACGAGTGGGGACGCTGCTACGCTTTCACGCCGGAAGAGCCTGAGATCTACGATCTCAACGCAACAGCCTGGCTTATCGTCGAGCTTTGCGATGGGCGCCCGTTCCAGCAGATCGAGGCCGACTACCTCTCGACCATTGGGCCGAAGGTCGGGTGCGAGGCGGCGCGAGAGCAGTTTCAGGCAGGTTTCGATGCGCTCCTGCAACGGAACATCATCGCGGCTCGTGAATGATCCAAGGGGCGTGCGCGGGCAACGCGCCGAAAATCAACGTCATGAAACCACTGGGGAACTCATATGACGACGCATTGCCGTACCCTCGCGCAGCGCATAGCGTCGGCGGACGTGATTGCCGCGCCGCAGATCGAAGCCGTCAATATGCAAGTGAGAACGGGCCTGGGCGTGCCGTTTGCCAGCCATATGTCCGGGCAGAACGCCTCGCAGCCGAGTGCGGATAAGGTCGATATGCAGGTCCGGACTGGGCGTAGCGCGCTGTCCAATCCCTACATGCTTGGCGCACACGCCGAGGAGTTGTTGAAAATGCGCGTGATTATCTCGCCGGTCGTCGTGATCTGGCGCTATCAGATCGCCGATGGTGAAACCTTCCTCGGCTGGCTGGCGACGCGCGAGATCCTGCTGAGCGAAGCGCGGATGGCAGGAGATGCCGAGCTGAAAGGCATTCGCTACGGGGGCACATATCGGCTCGCAGAAGATGACGCCGCCGTCTCGGCGTACAAGACGATCTGGGGGTTCACCAGCGAGGCCGCGATGAACATGATGCATCACCTCTGCAGCGATGCGTCGGTTACGGCAACCCTGGTCCAGCTTGAATTGATCGACTTCGTGAAGGGGTTGCGGAAGTTCATCGCGCTGGGGGACGGGACCGTGTTCTCACAGGAGGTGATGGTTTCGGCGGCAGCGGCCCAGGCCTAGCGCAGCCCTCCCGGAGCGGGCTGTTCCCGTGGTCGTTGAGCACGGCCGCCGTAGTCTCGATTTGTACGATGCCGAATTGCCGTCGGACGCGTTATAACACCGGCAGACAACACGAGCCAGGGAATACCAAGGATGAGTACGCCGCGCTTCATTGCCGTGGATTGGGGGACGAGCAATTTCCGTGCTTATCTGGCAGACGAGGCCGGGAAGGTGCTTGATTATGTCGAGCAGGCCCGGGGCATCCTTGCCGTCGAGGACCGCAAATTTGCCGATGTCCTGAAGGCTGGCATCGGCTCCTGGACGGCAGACTACAGCCCGTTGCCGATCATGATGTCGGGGATGATCGGCAGCCGTCAGGGATGGGTCGAGGCACCTTATGTCCGGTGCCCGGCGACCATCGCCGATCTCGCGCACGCTCTCACAGTGGTGCAGGTGGACGGCATCGGCACGGTCCATCTGATCCCTGGCCTGGATCATGCCCCACAAGGCGTGCCGCCGGACGTGATCCGCGGCGAGGAGGCCCAGATCATCGGCGCCATGGCTCTTGCGGGTGTTGAGGACGGTACTTTTGTCCAACCCGGCACGCATTCGAAATGGGTCAACGTTGCCAACGGCAAGATCGTCGGCTTCTCCACCTACATGACGGGCGAGGTGTATGCCGCGCTGAAGGACCATACGATCCTCGGACGCTTGATGACCGACGAGGCGTCTGACGGTAGCGGATTCCTGAAAGGCGTCGAGGCGGCGCGACGCGAGGGTTCGCCGGGCGCGCTGCTAAACCGGCTGTTCAGCGTGCGGACGCTGGGATTGTTCGATCAGCTTCCCGCGAGGGAACTGTCGGACTATCTGTCGGGCCTGCTGATTGGCGCGGAGATGATGGCTGCCGCCAAGCAGCAGGACGTCATCACGATTTTCGGCAGCGGTGCGTTGACCGCGCGCTATGGCAAGGCTGCGGAAGCTTTGGGGTTTTCTTGGAAGGCCGGTCCGGCGGACAGCGTGGTCGTGGGCCAGTTGAAGATTGCCCAGGCCGCGGGCCTTTTGTAGGTGAAGATATGATCGATCTCGACAACGCTCTCTCCCAATGTCCGCTCGTTGCAATCCTGCGAGGTATTACGCCCGATGAATGCGAGGCAGTCGGTAGCGCCCTGGTCGATGCGGGATTTCGCTTCATCGAGGTTCCGTTGAATTCACCGGAACCGCTCACGTCCATCGGACGTCTTGCAAAGCGTTTCGGAACGCAGGCCCTGATCGGCGCGGGCACGGTCATGTCCGCGGGGGATGTCGAGCGTGTCGCTGAGGCTGGCGGACGCGTGATCGTCATGCCGCACAGCGATGCGGCGGTGATCAAGGCCGCCAAGCAGTTAAAGCTGATCTGTCTTCCGGGTGTCGCGACACCAACGGAGGCGTTCGCAGCGATCGCGGCCGGTGCCGACGCGCTGAAACTGTTCCCCGCCGAGGCGATGCCGCCCGCGATCGTGAAGGCCTGGCGCGCCGTGCTGCCCACCTCAGTCCGGCTGTTGCCTGTCGGCGGCATCGGGGTTCACAATATCGCCGCCTATCGCGACGCCGGGGCTAGTGGTTTTGGGATCGGCTCCAGTCTCTATAAGCCGGGAAAATCCGCGGATGCCGTCAGCCGCGATGCGCGCGAACTTGTGGAAGCCTGCCGTTCCGCCGGTTCGAAAGGCTGAACCGCAGCATCGATGAAGGGCGTTTTGCTGCCTCTGGTATCTCATCCGGGTGCTGATCGCGACCACAATCCCTTGCCAACTTTGGCGGGCCGAGAGGCGACCAAGGGAACGCAACGGACGCAGGGCGCTTTCTAGATGTGTACTGGT
The DNA here is from genome assembly GCA_023423275.1 of Pseudomonadota bacterium. GTDB lineage: Bacteria > Pseudomonadota > Alphaproteobacteria > Rhizobiales > Hyphomicrobiaceae > ZC4RG25. The sequence continues at coordinate 64,372 of JAFAFW010000109.1, read as the reverse complement.
GTGGCCATGCGCGTTTGCGGGCCTTTGAAAGAGTGTGAGGAGCAACGATGGCTTTCGAAGATGTCCAGGCAGAACTCGGCTTGCTGCTGACGCAGATGGAAAATGAGACCGAACCGACCGACAAGCATGAGATCTATCTCGTCGTCATGCGGAAGCTGAACGAGCTGAAAGCTTACGGCATGCCCCTGCCGCAAGATCTGGTAGACCTTGAAAAGGCACTTGAAGCGGAATTCGCCGCCGAGCAGAGTGGAGACACCCTCGATAATCCCGGCACACGCTCCAAGTAAGGCGCGCCCGGCAGGCTGTTTCGAGCTGAAGACAACGGAGCCCCGTGATGCAGCGCGTGCAAACTCAGGGCGTACATCACATCACCCTGGTCGGAGCGGATCGCCAGACGTCCATCGACTTCTGGGAGGGCGTGCTCGGCATGCCGTTCGTATTCGAACAGCCGAACCTGGACGACCACACGCAGAATCATCTTTATTTCGATCCAGGCGATGGTCGGCTGATCACGGTATTCACCAGCGAGTCCTGGAAGCCCGACGCCACGCCAAATCCGACCGGCATCGGGAATGTGCATCATCTGGCCTTCGCGGTATCCCGGGCGACGTTCACGCAGGCGGCAAAACGGCTGCGCGACCGCGGCTATGCCAATTCCGGCGAAGTCGATCGCGGGTTCATGCACTCGCTGTATTTCCGCGATCCGCTCGGTCAATTGATGGAAATCGCGAGCTATAAATTCGAGCCCCCGGCCGCGCATACGCACGCTGATGTGCTGCGCGAGGCGCATCGGATCCGCGTTGCCGCGGGAGCGATCAACATCGCCGACGAACATCTGGCCGACGCGATCGAGACGCTGTCAAAGCCGAAAGGCACCCGCGATCCCGAAAAGGCCTAGTTCACGCAGCGCATCGGATCTGACGCGGGCGTTTCATTTGAGCGCACGCAATGTGGCGGTCCGGACGCGGCTGGCGGCCATCAGCAGGCTGAGATCGCTGCCGCTCAGGATCATCTTCACGCCCAATCCGATGTAGTGGCGCAGTCCCTCGTCCGAATACACGCCACCCATGCCGGGCCACTTGCCGTGCTTCTGACAGGCCGCGATCATCGTCTTATAGGCGTCCGTGATCCGAGGATTCATAAGTTCGCCGGGGATGCCCATTTCGGCCGTCAGATCGTTCGTGCCGATCAGGAGCACGTCAATTCCCGGCACGGCTGCAATTGCATCCGCGTTGGCGATGGCTTCCGGTGTCTCCAGCATGACGACCGTCAGCATGTTCTTGTTCACCGTGGCCGAGGCCTCGGCCAGCGGCATCGCGGCGAAGGCGAACTGCGGCAGAGCGCCGGTGACTGAGCGGTGTCCATCGGGCGGATAACGGAGTCGGTCGGCGATTTCGCGCGCCTCTTCAGCCGTGTCGACGTGCGGCACGACGATCCCGTAAGCGCCCCCGTCCAGCGCGCGCGTGGCCAAGTCGTAACGGCCTTTGGGCACGCGGACGATGGGAGAAATACCGGCGCTCAACGCAGCAACCGAGATCTGCACGGCGGTATCCAGACCCATCGCGCCGTGCTCAAGATCGATGAACAGCCAGTCGAAGCCACAGGTCTGCATGGCCCCGGCGATGTCGACAGTCCGCGCCTGCCGTAGACCGATGCCAAGGGCCAGCTCACCCTTTTGAAGCCGTTCGCGAGCTGGATTCGGGAACCCTGGCATATCCATGTCTCCTCGTGCTGATGCCGTTCGTCGGGCGCGCACTGTGACCTGACCGGATGCATCAAGGCAAGGGGCCGATGCCGTATCTGGGTGCTGGTGCCTGAGGTCGATCAGCGGTGGGGCGAAGCATCCTCTTTCTGATCGACCGCGCGCAGCGTGGTGCGCACAGCGGCCTGAAGCTGAGTGAGCTGTTTGCGCACACGCGCCTCGGCGTCGCGGAAGCAATCGCGCTCGCGCTCACGCCGTTCCGCCGCATCGTCGCTCGTGGCCATGGCGACCGGCTTGACCAGTGCTTCCGATTGCGCGTCGGAGACCTTGGCGACTGCCTTTTGCAGCATGGGCTCAGCATTCGCAGCCTCGGTGTAAAGGCATTGTGGCTCGTGCTGCTTTGCCATCAGGCTCGCGCGCGGCTTGGGTATCGTCCTGGATTGCGCCTCCTGTGGCGGCGGCGGCGCATGCGCAAGACAACCGGTCACGAGACATGCCATCGCCAAGCTTGCGAGAAGCTTCGCGGCAGCAGTGCGGGGCGTGTGGCATTCCCGATGGTTGCGGAGATGGCGGCGCGCGCGCCGGAGAGCTGCGAACTGACGCATCGATCCCTCGAACTTTAGCTCTCCCCACGGAGAGTTAATGCGAGGAATATGTTGAGAAGTTGATCACGGAGCGGAGGAAACGAGGAGGCGGGTCAAATGCCCCAGGTCTTGCTCGCGAACGCCGGATACGTTTCCGCAACCTGCCGCGCGACTTCGGTGCGCAGGAGACCGAGCGCTTCGCCGTCGAGCGTTGGTGTAACCGGCGTGTCCTCGGCTTCCGCGTAGTCGAACCCCGTGGCCGCCCGCACATCTGCAACATCGACTCCCGGATGCGCCGTTTGCAGGCGGAATTGTTGGGCCGCTTTGTCGAAGGCGAACGTGCATAGGCCGGTGACAAGCGCATACGGGCCGCCTGGTCGATATTCGCTCTCCGGAGATGTGCCGGCTGCGCTGATAAAATCCACCTTCGGCACGAGTGTCCGCGGCGTATGCTCTTCACGGAACAGGATCACGCGCGGGATCAGATGATAGAGATAGGCTGAGCCGAACGATCCCGGAAACCGCACCTTGCCCCGCGGATAATCGCCGAGACCCACGAGATTGATATTGGCCTGGCCGTCGATCTGGCCGCCGGATAAAAAGAACGCGTCGATGCGGCCTTGCGCGGCGCAGTCGAACAGCTCACGGCCGCCGTCGGTGAACGGATTGTGCTGGCGGCTTCCGAGCAGTGAAACGCGCAGCTTTCCGCCAGACAATGAGCGCGCCAGCAGCGCTGCAGATCCCGGGATGGGCGAACTCGCCCCAACGGCGACATGCCGCAACCCAGCGAGCATGGGTGCGATGGCGCCGATCATGATTTCTGCGCGCCGCACCGGAGCCGTCGTCGTCATGCCCCGCTCCGCCCCTGCTTCTTGCGGCGCAGCTCCGCCCAATAGGCGAGCCGCTTGCGCACGTCTCGTTCGAAACCACGTTCCGGTGGATCGTAGAACTGCTTTCGGCCCATTTCCTCGGGAAAATAATCCTGGCCGGAAAAGCCTTCCTCGGTGTCGTGATCGTAGTCATAGCCAGCGCCGTAGCCTTCGTCGGCCATCAGGCGCGTCGGTGCGTTGAGGATATGCTTGGGCGGGCTGAGACTGCCGCTGTCTTTGGCGGCGCGCATGGCCGCCTTGTAGGCCACGTATGCCCCGTTCGATTTCGGCGCGACCGCGAGATAGATAGTCGCCTGCGCGAGGGCTAATTCTCCTTCCGGGCTGCCGAGAAAATCGAAGACATCCTTGGCGGCCAGCGCCTGGACCAGCGCCTGCGGGTCAGCGAGGCCGATATCCTCAATCGCCATGCGCACGAGCCGTCGGGCGAGGTAGAGACGATCCTCGCCGCCATCGAGCATCCTCGCGAGCCAGTAAAGGGCGGCATCCGGATCGGACCCGCGGACAGCCTTATGCAGCGCGCTGATCAGATTGTAGTGTCCGTCGCGGGATTTGTCGTACAGCGGAGCGCGGCGCTGGACGAGTTTTGTCAGCGCATCGCGGCTGAGGGGTTTCGCACCGGTCGGGACCGCTGCAAAGACCTCTTCGGCGAGATTGAGTATCGACCGGCCATCGCCATCCGCCATCGCGAGAAGAGCCGTACGCGCTTCCGGTTCGAGAGGAAGCGGCCGGCCGTCCTCCTTTTCGGCGCGCGCCATGAGATCCGACAGCGCATCTTCGCCGAGCCGGTGGAAAACCAGAACGGCGGCGCGGGACAGCACGGCAGCGTTGAGTTCGAATGACGGGTTCTCGGTGGTCGCGCCGACCAGCGTGATCGTGCCGTCCTCCATGTAGGGGAGGAAGCTATCCTGCTGCGACCGGTTGAAGCGATGGATCTCGTCGATGAACAGCAGCGTGCCCTTGCCGGTCTGGCGCAGCGTCTTGGCGCGGTCGAAGGCCTTGCGAAGATCCTGTACGCCCGAGAAGATGGCGGAGAGCTGCTGAAATTCCAGATCGGTCTCATGCGCGAGAAGGCGGGCGACGGTTGTCTTGCCGCAACCCGGCGGTCCCCATAGCACCATGCTCTGGAGCCGCCCGGAGGTGACCATGCGTGTCAGCGTGCCTTCCGGGCCGACGAGATGGTCCTGCCCGACCACGTCCCCAAGCCGCTGCGGCCTCAGGCGGTCAGCCAGCGGCCGCGGCGCGCGCTTCTCTAGTCCGGCAGCTTGAAACAGATTGTCCATCGCAAGGCTATTGTCCTATCCGCCTCTCGCGGCGCTGTCGAGACCGTCACGCCGCCTGGCGACTGCGCTCCACGGCGCGCACGGCGACTTTGTCGACCTTGCCGTCGCGCAAGACCTCGAGCGTCAGCTCCTGTCCGATCTGGCCCGCGCCCAGCAGCCGGATCAGATCGTCCGTGCCTGTGACAGCCGCGCCGTCCAGCGACAGAATGATATCGCCTTCGCGGACGCCGGCCGCAGCGGCCGGTCCGTCGGGGCTGATCTCGCCGACCCGGACGGCTCGGGGACCGGCCTGGAGCGCCAGTGCGATCCGTCGCGGCAGTGGAACGGTTTGTCCGGCAATGCCGATATAAGCCCGCCGCACGCGTCCGTGGGCGATGAATTCAGTCACGACAAACACGGCCGTGTTGCTCGCCACCGCAAAGCAGATGCCCTGCGCACCGCTGATCATGGCGGTGTTGATGCCCACCACCTCGCCATTGGCGGATACCAGTGGTCCGCCCGAATTGCCGGGATTGAGCGCGGCATCGGTCTGGATGACGTCGTCGATGAGCCGCCCGCCGCGACCTCGCAGAGAACGCCCCAGAGCGGAAACAACGCCTGCTGTCACGGTCGACTCGAAACCAAGCGGATTGCCGATCGCGACGACGAGGTGGCCGCGCCGCAAGGACTTGGAATCGCCCAGAATTGCAGCCGGAGTGCGGTTCGGCAGCTCCGCGCGCAGCAAGGCGAGATCGGTATCCGGGTCGTCCCCCAGCAGACGTGCTTCCGCATCGCCGCCCTCAGCGAAGACCAGCTTCAAGCGTTTGGCGCCGCCAACGACGTGACTGTTGGTCAGCACGAGGCCGTCGCCCGCAATCACCACACCCGAGCCGACGCCGCCACGGCGGCCATCTGCAATCTGCTCGACACGCACAACAGCCGGTCCGACACGATCGGCGACAGTGGCCACGACACGCGAATAAGCGTCGAGCGGCGCTTCGCCCGATGGATGCCTGGCGGGGTCGGTTTCAAAGTCACGGCGCAAAGCTTGGGCCATGGAACTCTCTCTCCACAATGAAATCATGATCGGCGGCGTCAGGCGACAGCCGTCGCGGAGCAACCGGCCGCATCGGAGATGGCGGTGACAGAAGTCGGCGCGAAGGTGACGGGGAAAGCCCGTGGTTTCCACGCGGTCGGAGCGCAGAAAACCTATATCGGGTGCGATATAGCGTTCGACAAGTCACCACCGGCGGGACGCGCTGACAGGCGGGATAAGCCCATATTTATTACGGTTTTGCGTATCTCCGGGTCCACTCCGCGATAATCCGGTCGCGGTTGTCGGATGCCCAGTCCAGATTGTTCTGGATCATCGATTCCGCAACGCCATCGGGGTAGAACGGGATCGGCTTCGCGATCCCGGCGATGGCCACTTGGGAGATCGATTTGGCGTAAAGTTCGTTCGCCTTCCGGCTGGCCGCGAAGTCCATCAGCCGTTTCGCGGCATCAAGCTTCGTCGTGCCTTTCAGGATGGCGGCCGTGTCCATATCCCAGCCACCGCCTTCGGTCATCAGAAGGATGTCGATCGGGGCGTTCTGCTGCTTCATCGTGGCGCCGATGAGCTCGTAGGCGATGCCGACGGGAAATTCGCCGGTCGCGGCTTGCCGGCACGGCTTGCTGCCGGAGTGCTCGTAGTGGGCGACATTCTCGTGCAAGGCATCCATGAAGGCCCAGCCTTTATCCTCGCCGAAGAGCTGCAGCCACGCCGAAACGTGGAAGAACCCAGTGCCCGATGAGGCCGGGTTGGGCATCACGATGCGCCCGCGATAGACGGGGTTGGTGAGGTCCAGCCACGATTTCGGCTTCGGCAGTCCAAGCTTTTCGGCTTCGACCGTATTGAAGCATACGGCTGCAACCCAGGCCTCCATGCCGATCCACGACGGCGGATTGTCCTTGTCGCGGAAGCTCGGACGCAGTTCAGCCAGGTTTTTCGGCGCGTACGGTTCCAGCAATCCAAGCTTCTTGAAGCGCGCCACCGACGTCACGGCAACGCCCCACAGGGCGTCGGCACGCTGATTGGCGCCTTCCGCCAGGATGCGCGCGGTGACGACGCCCGTGCTGTCGCGAATCCAGACGATTTCGATGCCGGGATTGTCGGCCTCGAACGCCGTCTTGAAGCCGGCGATATGATCCGGCTCGAGCGTCGAATAGACGACAAGCTGCGTGCGGGGCTGGGCCGCCGTGACGCAGAGCACGCCCGCGAGGGTCAAAAAAAGGCCCGCGACGGCGGAGCGTAGAAAAGCCTGGTACGCGCTGTTTACTGTCATTTCTGGTGTCCTTAGGGGCTGTCCGCCATGGAAGCTGGCTGCGCCGCCCTCCGTTAGCGCGCTGTCTGCAGCGAGCGCTGTTCCTTCATCCATGCTGCAAGAGCCGCAATCTGATCGGCACTCATATGCAGTCCGAGCTTCGAGCGCCGCCAGACAATGTCCTCGGCCGTTCGCGCCCATTCGTGAGCGATGAGATAACGCACTTCGGCCTCGAACAGGTCAGCCCCGAAATAGTGGCCGAGATCTTCCCGTGTCTGCGCCTGACCCAGGATGTCCATGGCATGGGTGCCATAAGCGTGGGCGAGGCGTTCGAGGTACGGAACGCTGAAGCCTTGATACCGGCTCGCCAGTTTTTGCACGAGCTGCGGCAGGCCATCGATCGGGAAATCGCCACCGGGCAGCGCGGCGGATTGCGTCCAGGCACCGCCGGTGGCAGAGGGCAGATGCGGCGCAAGCAACGTGAGCGCTTCTTCGGCAAGCCGCCGATAGGTCGTGATCTTGCCGCCGAGGACCGTCAGCAGCGCGGGGCCGTTGGAAGCATCCAGCTCCAGCTTGTAGTCGCGGGTGGCGGCTTGCGCGGAATCCGCACCGTCGTCCTGCAGGGATCGCACGCCGGCGTAGGTCCAGACGACATCACGCGGCCGGATCTCGCGGGTGAAGTACTCGGAGATGACTTCGCAGAGATAGTCGACCTCGCCGGCCGATGCGTGGATCTCATCGAGTGAGGCCTTGTGATCGGTATCGGTAGTGCCGATCAACGTGAACTGGCCCTCGTAGGGAATCGCAAAGACGATGCGTTGATCTTCGTTCTGCAGGATATAGGCCCGATCGTGATCGAACAGCTTCGGCACGACGATATGCGCCCCTCGGACGAGGCGCGTATGCGCGTTGGACCGGCTTTCGGGCAGGCATTCGGATACCGCGTGCACCCACGGACCGCTTGCGTTGACAAGCGTACGCGCTCTGATGGGCTCGGATCGGCCAGTCAGCCTATCCGTCACGGAAATCTGCCAGAGATCACCGGCGCGGGTCGCATGCTCGACCTCGCAGCGCGTGCGGATGACAGCGCCGCGATCGGCGGCATCGCGCGCGTTCAGTACAACGAGTCGCGCATCGTCGACCTGGCAATCGGAATATTCGAAGCCACGACGGAATATGCCTGGTTTAAGCGGCTTGCCGATCGGATCGGTGCTCAAGTCGAGCGTGGTGGTCGGGGGAAGGCGTTTGCGGCCGCCGAGGTGATCATAAAGAAACAGACCGAGCCGCAGGAACCAGGCGGGCCGCATGGACGGATGATAGGGCAGGACGAAGCGCAGCGGCCGAATGATGTGGGGCGCGATCTTCCAGAGCACTTCCCGCTCGATCAGTGCTTCACGCACGAGCCGGAACTCATAATGCTCCAGATAGCGCAGGCCGCCGTGAATGAGCTTGGTTGAAGCTGACGATGTGCCGTTCGCCAGATCGTCCTTTTCGAACAGCACCACGCGCGCGCCGCGCCCGGCTGCGTCGCGCGCAATTCCGCAGCCATTGACGCCGCCGCCGATGATCGCAAGGTCGAAGATGGGCGCGGACGGTGCATCCGCGGCAGTCATCAGTGGACCTCCAGAAGGAGATCCGCGAGTTCGGCGAAGCCACGCGCCGAGGGCTGCGACGTGACCCAACGCGGGGCGGCCGTCAGGACATCCGCGAATTCGGTGACGTTTGCCACGCCCACGGAGTTTGGGAAAAAGCCGAACATCGGCGCATCGTTTGGGCTGTCGCCGACGAAAACGATCCTTTCGGCGTCGGTGTTCACATCAAGGTGCAGCACTTCTTTCAGGAAGCGCGAGCTGGTGGTCAGTTTGTCGTATGTGCCGAACCATCCGTTGACGTGGATCGACGAGACTTTGGCCGTCGCACCAAATCGCTCGAAAATTGCGACGATCCGGTCGATGTCGGCCTGGGGAAGCGGCGGAACATCCTCGCGGAAGTCGATGGCGAGATCCGCCTCCCGGTAACTCTGGTCGGCGGCAACAGCCGCCCCGGGGACTTCGGCCAGCACAGCCTCCCGGATCACAGCCAGCGCACGTTTATCCGCGGCGCGCTCCGCATCGGTCTTGGCATAACGGCGGACCATCGTGCGGTGAGATGTATCGTAGCTGAAGTAAAAGGCGCCGTTTTCGCCGACAACACCATCGACCGGCCATTGGCGCGCGATCAGATCACACCAGCCGGCCGGACGTCCGGTTACCGGCACCACCCCGAAACCGGCATCCTTCAGGCGCGCCATGGCCGTATAGGCAACTGACGGAAGCCGGCCATCCTCCGTCATCGTGTCGTCGATGTCGGTCAGCACGGCGCGGACCGCGCGGCGGGCTTCCAATGAGAATTCAGCGACCGGCTGCATTCCGGCTTAATTCCTTTTCAGAGGCCCCTGTCTTGCAATGAGTTGGCCTCGTCCGCAAGCATAAGGCGTATCGGTCGGTATACAGGTGGTATTCAGCCCGCGTCGGCGCACGCTTGCAGGATGCCCTCGAGCTGCGACACCATCGATCGCTTGCTGGGGGTAAAGGCATAATCGAACACCGCGGACCCGACCGTGAACGCGTCGGCGCCGGCCGATTTGAGGGCCTGGATTTGATCCGGACTGCTGACCGATCCGGCGACGATGAGATACCCGTCCGGGCCCAGCCCACGCCGTGATGCGGCTATCAGGTCGAGAGGATCGGCGTCGGTCGCGCGGTAGGCCAGGAGATCGACGCCGGGGCAGCCGCGCGCCACGAAGGCCTGGCATTGGGCCTCGATTTCCTCGGCCGTGCCTCCCAGCCGCGTCGGATGTCCCACCGGTCTGCCGGGAAAAGGAAAATAGGTTGTCGGTGAGCCATCCAGTGTTTCGAGGATCTCATCGACCTGTGTGCCGCCCAAAAGCCTGTCGACCCCCAGCTCGCGGCCGATCCGGGCCGACTGGAGGCATTCGTCTGGCGTGGTCGACACGACTTCAAGATATGACGTGCCTCCCGCAGCGCGGATCGAGTCCGTGATCTTGTCCAGCACATCGCGCGGCGCGCCGACGTCCTTGAAGCCGATATGCTTGATGCCGAGCGGGCGGATAAGTTCAACGAGATCCAGAGAATCCGCGACCGTTCGGTCGTGGTGCGTCAGCATGAAAATGAAGTCCATGCGGCCTCGCTTCCGGGCGATACCTCGCGTCTGAGATTTAGGCCGCAACGCGCCGTCGTCGCGACAGCCTCACGCTAGCACGAGGCCTTCGCTGCACGCACGAGGATAAAACCACGTGGTCATCCGGCAGACGAGGAAAGCATCCGGTCGATCAGCGCTTGCAGGCGTCGACCAGCTTCTGCGCGGCGTCTCTTGCATCTTCCAGGGGGAGTTCTTCCGCACCGTCCCCGACTGTCACGGCAAGAGCTGAGGCTTCGAGCAGCAGGCTCCGCAATCCATCGCTCAGGTCGGTTGTCCCCTGGAGCACGAACTTGTCGTCGAGTTCGAGGCGCTCGCCCGTCGCGGAAACGATGATCGCACTACCGGCCGGACCGCCGACGGCGGCCAGGTTGATCTCGGCCTTCATGCCGGTTTCGGCATTCGCTGGCTCGTAGTCCAGGGTCACCGTCACGGTGCCGCTGCCCCGGTCACACGTAAAATCGATTAAGGCCGCATCGCTTTCCGGAATGCCGTAGGTCAAGGAGGCGCCGTCCTCGGACACCGCACCGAGCCATTGCAGCTCCTGCGCCGATGCGTGAGTTGAGCCCAACCCCGTAATCGCAATCAAGCACGTAAGACCGGCTGCAGCAGACGCTAGGCGGCGCATTTGATCGTGTCCTCGTTCCAAGAGAAGCTATGGAAGCAGCTTCTCGCCGCCAACCTTGACCGTCTCAAGGCGGAATTCAGACGTCCTCATAACCTTCGTAGGGGGTGACCGGCGCAGTGTGCACCGACACAAGACGTTTGCTGGCGGTCTTCAGGGGCTTTGCGCGTCTTGTTCGGGATCGACCTCGAACTCCATGATGAAGCGTGTCCCCGAATACGCCGGATCGTAAGAGCCTGACGCCTGAAGATCCGAAGCCATCGCCTTGATGATGCGGGAGCCCAGTCCCGTGCCCTTGGGGTCACCGACGCCTGTCCAGCCCATGCCGTCGTCTTCGACAGTGAGGCGAAAACGATCGGGCCCGGTCGGGTGCAGGCTGACCCGAATGTCTCCCGTCACGCTATCCGCATAGGCGTATTTGTAGGCGTTCGTGACGAGTTCTGTCACGAGAACGCCCACGGAAACTGCCGTGTCGGTCGGAACGCGCAAACCGCTCTGCACGTCGAGAACGATGGAGTGCTTCCTGACCTTGTCGTCGAGGGCCACACGCAGTTCGGATGCCAGGCTTTGCAGGTAGGCATCGACCTCGACGAACCGCACGTCGGGCGACGTATAAAGCCGGCGATGAATGCCGGCGATGGCTGCGATACGGCCTTGCATTTCCGCAAGCGCGCGCTTGGCCTTCTCGTCATTCAGGAGCTTGGCTTGAAGTCCCGCGAAGGAAGCGACCAGTGCGAGGGAATTTGCGACCCGATGGTTGACTTCACGCAGAAGCATTTCAGCCCGTTCACGGCCCAAAAGCGCCTCGGCCTCGGCCAGCGCCTTATCCTTCTTGATCCTCTCCTGCTCGATCGCTGAGGAGATCGAGCGCGCCAGCAGCTCCCGATAGTGCCCCTGCACGTCCTTCCAGACGTAATCGACCGCGCCACTTTTCAGAGCTGCGACAGCAACGCGCGCATCATCTGAACCCGTGACGTAGATCACCGGCGGCGGATCAGGCAGCGACTTCATGTCCGCCAGAACGCTCAGCCCGGACTCCGAACCGAGATCGTGGTCCAAAGCCACGACATGAAACGTCTGCACCTTGAGAAGCGCGATGCCTTCCTGGCCGCTGCGCACATGGCGAACCTGAATACCATGAGGTTTCAGCGCGCGCTCCGCGAGGCGGCCGAGCCCTTCGTCATCATCAATGTAGAGGACCTGGCGCGGTTCTGTCATGCACTACTGCGCTGTCGGAACCTGTATGACGGAGAGGAACAATCCCAACTGCCGGATAGCGTTGGCGAACGCCTCATAGTCCACCGGCTTGGTGATGTAGACGTTGGCGCCGAGATCGTAGCACTTCTGCACTTCGCGCTGGTCATCGGTTGTGGTGAGGATGATAACCGGGAACTTCTTCAGGTACTCGTTCCCCTTGAGCTTGGCGAGGATTTCCAGGCCCGTCGTGTCGGGAAGGTTAAGATCCAGCAGAATGAGCATCGGTCGAGATGCACTGACTTTACCGGTGCCGTCAGCACCGAAGAGATAGGCCAGGGCATCGTTACCGTTCGCGAACGGCACGATCTCGTTGTTGACGCCAGCTCGCCGCACATTGCGCTCGATGAGGCGTGCGTGGCCTTCATCGTCCTCGATCATGATGATCGTAACCGACTGGCCTGAGTGTGTGAATGTCATGCAATGACCTAGGCTGTTGGTACTGTGTAGGTTTTCGGAAGTATTATCGTGAAAGTAGAGCCTTTTCCAAGCTCTGACTCCACGGTGATCTCTCCGTCGAGACGCCTGACAAGCGCGCGGACGTGGGCAAGGCCAATTCCTTCGCCGGCCCTATCCTGCGCGCCGGCACGGCGAAACAGATCGAATATGCGTTCGTAATCGTTGGTTGCAATACCTCGGCCGTTATCGGCGATCTTTATTGTGATCCAGCCGCGCCTTTCCACTCCGGACACCTCCACCCGGGCGGGTCTGTCCGGCACGCCGTATTTGATGGCGTTGTCGATCAGGTTGCCGAATATCTGCTCCAGCGCGAGCCGGTCCGAATAGATGGTCGGCAACGGCCCACTGAGGGTGAACGCGCCGTCGGCTTCGGCAAATTGGTGCTGCACGCTGGCCGAGGCAGCTTCGATGAGCGCGGTGAGATCAATGTGTTCCGGCTTGAGTTCGCGGCGGCCCTGACGAGACAGTTTCAGGATGGCATTGATCAGCTTGTCCATCTTGGTCGTCGAGGCGCGGATGAAGTCGAGAGCCTCCGGCATATCGGTATCTGCAGCGCGCTTGGCCTCGGCCGCGAGGTTCTCGTCCATGGGCGCGTCCGGAGCGTGAGCCGTATAGGCTTGCAGGCTCTTGAGAGAGGTCTCCAATTCGCTGGTGAAGCCCAGAATGTTGACCAGCGGCGACCGCAGGTCGTGGCTCACGATATAGGCGAAGCGCTGGATCTCCTCGTTGGCGCGTGTGAGATCGAACGTGCGTTGCTTGACCCGCTCTTCCAAACTCGCATTGGTTTCCGCGATTTTGCTCTGAGCTGCGATCAACTCCTGCGTATACCGCGCTACGGTCCATCCTGCTGCGCCTGTCACGAGCAGAATGAGGAGGCCTGAGGTGATCGTGACCCAATTCAGTGCGGCAGTATTCGAACTCATCGCGCCGAGACGGTCCTCGACGAGTCCATCGGAGACTGCGATCAATCGATTGAGGAGGGCTCTCAGGTTATCCATATAGACCTTGCCGCGATCGGTGGTCACGATCTCCAGCGCGGCGGCAGACTGCCCAGCCTTCTCCAGCGCGATCGTAGCGGCGAGTTCTTTCACCTTCTCATCTGTCAACTCCGCCAGACGGGCGACGTCAGACGCCCCGCTATCGCCAACCAGGTCTTTGATGTGCTCCAGTGCCGCCGGAACCTTCCGCCCCGCGGCCTCATAGGGCTGCAGGTAGATATCGTTTCTGCTGAGCAGGTATCCCCGCTGACCGATTTCCATGTCCTGCAGAAGTGAAAGCAGGTCGGCGACAGCCGTACGGACGTCTTTGGCTTTTGCCACCTCGATCGCATGTGTGTTGGCGCGAGAGGAAAGCCACAGCGATACGCCGACAATCAACAGAAGTGCGACGGCGCCAAGCACCGTCATCGAAAGAGTCCGCCGGACAAGGGGATTGCCGAAGAAGGCCATGATCGTGAAGTACCAATATCGGGATTGAGCTGAGGTTTCAGCATCGCCAGGACGAAGGGTCAAGACGACTTGGAGATTTACAGGTCGCGCAGCAGGTTATGTTGCTTGATGTGGGCCTTCGCATTCGCCTGTATTCTTGAGCGAAATAGCGACAATACTCTGACGCCGACGCGTGGCAGGACGATTTGTCCGCAAATTGGACGAGCCAGCGTCTGTCGTGCCGATCTGAGCGTCATGGCGGAAAGCCGGTAATGGTGCCATCCTGCTGGCTGGCGGCTATGCATCATTTTTTGAAGAAAATGGTGCCCAGAAGAGGACTCGAACCTCCACGCCCTTGCAGGCGCCAGCACCTGAAGCTGGTGCGTCTACCAATTCCGCCATCTGGGCAACCGACGCATCTGTTAGAGCCCAGTGGACGCCTTGTCAATTGCGCCCACTGCTCCCTTCACACGGTGGGAGTCGCTGTGTATTGCTGCCCTCGTGTTCAGCATGATGGCAGGAGATCGAACCGGCATGTCCCATCGGCCCGAAACAGGCGGCCTGGTTACCGTGTTCGGCGGCTCGGGGTTCGTCGGTCGCCATACGGTGCAGCCGCTCGCCCGCCGCGGATGGCGCATCAGAGCTGCGGTTCGCCGTCCGGACCTCGCGGGCCATCTGCAACCTATGGGACGGGTTGGCCAAATCCTGCCGGTGCAGGCCAATGTGCGCTTCCCGGAGTCGGTTGATGCCGCGGTGCGCGGAGCGTCTGCTGTCGTCAATGCCGTGGGGATTCTCTCGCCCACTGGCCCGCAAACATTCCACGATGTTCACGTCGCGGGGGCCAGAGCCATCGCCAGAGCCGCGCGTCTCGCGGGCGTCCGGCGGCTGGTGCATGTGTCAGCGATCGGTGCCGATCGGAACAGCGATTCCGCTTATGCCCGAACGAAAGCCGAGGCCGAGCGGGCTGTGCACGAGGAGTTTCGTGACGCCGTGATCATCCGTCCGTCGATTCTGTTCGGGCCGGAGGATGATTTTTTCAACAGGTTCGCCGCCATGACGCGGTACTCGCCGTTTCTGCCTCTGATCGGCGGCGGAAAAACACGCTTTCAGCCCATTTACGCCGGTGACGTTGGCACGGCGATCGCCAACGCGGTAGATGGCACGGGGCAGCCGGGGACGATCTACGAGGTCGGCGGACCGGAGGTCTGCACCTTCAGGCAATTACTGGACAAGACGCAGGAATGGGCCGGTCGCGATCGGCTTTACATGCCGTTGCCCTTCTGGGCTGCCAAGCTTATGGCACTGTTGACTTGGCCGCTGCCGAATAGCCTGCGTCCGCTGACCGTCGATCAGGTAAGATTGTTACAGCACGACAATGTCGTCAGCCCTGCTGCCACGCAGGATGGACGGACTGTGCAGGCCCTCGGCATTGCGGCGCCACATACGCTCTCGGCGGTCGTGCCCTCCTATCTGGAGCGTTTCCGGCCCCGGGGGCAGTTCTCTCACTATCGGGGTTAGGGCCGTGCCGCCGGCATGCGTAGACTCAAAAAAAACAAGGCCTCCCGGTGCTTTGACACAACGGGAGGCCGTGCAGGAAATCTTGCGGCCATGGCGCGATCGTCAGTGGACGCTTGCAACCTCCAGCTTATCCCCGCGTGCATGTCCAATGGCGGCCTGCCGGCTATCGGTCAGGGCGATCGGTGTGCCATCGGCAGCGTGCAAGGCGTAGAGGTCGATGCCACCCGGCAGTCCTTCGACCGCAGGATATAGGCGCTGCGCCTCGTCGGAAGTCAGCACTTTAATGTATGCCACTTCGCCATCTCCGAGGTGCGCCAGTTCGATCTGGCTCATCATTGGTGCGATACCCTTACGCTTCCGCGAGGGCCGTCTGCGATTGGTAGTCCCATTCATGACCCAACTCCTCCATCGAGGGGGGACGAGGACACGTCATCCACGGCGGGCCCGGACAGCCCAGCACACCGCCTGAGTGCCATCGTCCAGTGATTCTTGGCCTGTTGCTAGAGCGTGCAGGACTCAGGTGCCCGCTTTTCGCTCTCCGATCTCGATTTTCCTGACAAGGCGCTCGGGCTCATGCCGGACGAGATCGATGGATAAAAGACCGTTGTTGAGGTCGGCGCTGCGGATCTCGATGCCATCCGCGAGAACGAACGTGCGCTGAAACTGCCGGGCGGCAATGCCACGATAAAGATACTCGCGCTCCTTGTCGTCCTGCTGCTTCCCTCGGATCATCAACTGGTTATCCTCTAGGGTAACCTCAAGCTGATCACGTGTGAACCCCGCCACAGCCAACGTGATGCGAAGCACATCGCCGCGCCCGTTGGCGTTGATCACGCGTTCGATGTTGTAGGGCGGATAACCGTCGCCGGAGTTCTTACCGGCGCGATCGATGAGACGCTCGATCTCCTCGAAGCCCAGCAGCAATGGGCTGGACAAAAGCGATAGGCGTGACATGGCAAAGTCCTTTCAAAGCGACCTTGTGTCGTGTGTTCGGCAGACCCCTTTCGGGCTCCTGCCGGCTCTCGGCCCCGATGGTCTCCGGGCACCGTAAGCCACGCTTCAAGAAATATGGTGCGACGCGGGCAAAGTTCAAGCAAACGGAACCATGCTGTACCGGGAGCGCTGGCCTCGCCATCGCGCCACATTCCTGCAAGAGTTCGGCGCCATAAGCCGCCCGTCATCAGGCCGGAACCTTGGGGGCTCTATGCGGTCGTTTCGCGCTTCGCTGTATTTGGCTGGCACTCTCCTCGTTTTGATGCCGTTTGCTGGAGCTCTCGCGCAGGACATCGAGCTCACACCCGAGGAAGCCGCCGAACGGGAAAGCCGCAAGGCGTGCAAGGTGGCAATCTGCGATGCCTTTCACAACCGCAAGCCCGGGGCCGATATCTCCTGCAGCATCGTCAAGACGTGGCGTAAGGAGCAGCTCGAAAAGATGGTCTCCAAGGCCAAGGTGTCGTGGCCTTGGGGGCGTGTCCAGTGCACGTCGGATCTCAAGCTCAACCGGGATGCGCTGATCAAAGCGATGACCGAGGCCAAGCACGAAACCACGCTCGATACGCACAGCGTCAAGTGCAAGATCGAACGTGAAAAGGATCAGGCTGAGATCAATTTCGACTTCGCGCCCAAGATCACATTCGAAGGCGGCAAGGCGACCAAGGCTGCGCTGAACTGGGGCAAGATCGAAGCGCCGACCGTCGTCAAGGGCGCGATGTGGACGGCGACAGCGACGGACAACACGTTCAATGTGCTCCAGAGCACCATCGTCGATGACATCAACGATTTTATCGGCAAGAAGTGCATGGACGTGAAAGACGAGTGGCAGGGAAAATAGGCTCTCCGCTCAGCTCTCCAGTTCCTCGCGCAGCATTTCCAGCTCTAGCCAGCGCTCTTCCGCAGCCGCCAGTTCAGTCTCGGCGGCTGTCAGGCGTGCGGTGGCCGTTTCGAACGTCTTCGGATCGCGCCCATAAAGGCCGGCGTCGGAGAGGGTGTCCTGCAGCGCGACAATGTCCTTGTGCAGTTTGTCCATTGTGCCCGGCAGTGTCTCCAGCGCGTGCTTCTCGTTGAACGACAGCTTGCGCTTGCGTTGCGCGGACGCGGATGCCTTCCTGTCGTCATCGGAACGCACGGCTTTAGGCGCGTCGGATTGCTGTGACTTACCGGTCGGAAGGTCCGCCCCTGCGCGCTGGCCGAGCATATCCGAATAGCCGCCTGCGTACTCGGCCCAGCGGCCGTCACCCTCGGCGGCAATCACGGACGTCACGACGCGGTCCAGGAAATCGCGGTCATGGCTGACGAGCAGAACGGTGCCGCCATAGTCGGCCAGCAGCTCCTGCAGGATGTCCAAGGTTTCCAGGTCGAGATCGTTCGTGGGCTCGTCGAGGATCAGCAGGTTGGACGGCTTCGCCAAGGCGCGCGCCAACATCAGGCGTGCACGCTCGCCACCGGAAAGCACTGACAGCGGGCTGCGCGCCTGCTCGGGCTGGAACAGAAAATCCTTCATGTAGCTGGCGACGTGGCGGATCTGGCCGTTGATCGTGAGCCTGTCGCCGCGTCCGCCTGTCAGCGCCTCGGTGACTGTCAGCGTCGGCTCCAGTTCGTCGCGGCGCTGGTCGAGCATGGCGATGTCGAGGCCGGTGCCGATGCGGATCTCGCCGCTGTCGGGCGCGAGGCGGCCAGTCAGCATCTGCAGAAGCGTTGTCTTGCCGGCGCCGTTCGGGCCGACGACGCCGACACGGTCGCCGCGCATGATCCGCGTGGAGAAGTTCTCAACGATCGGCCGGCCGTCGAACGCTTTCGAGATATCGGTGGCTTCCATGACAAGCCGGCCGGACGGCCCGCTTTCACCGGCACTGACTCGGACGTCGCCCTGGGCACGTCTTGCCTCGCGGCGTTCCTGGCGCATCTTGTGGAGTTCGGCCACGCGCCGCACATTGCGCTTGCGCCGGGCGGTGACGCCGCCGTGCATCCAGCTTTGCTCGCGCACGATCTTGCGGTCGAGTTTATGGCGCTCGCTTTCCTCCTGCTCGAGGACGGAGTCGCGCCATCCCTCGAAGGCCGAGAAGCTTCGATCCAGGCGCCGCGTCACGCCGCGGTCCAGCCAGACGATGGCGCGCGATAGCGTCTCCAGGAACCGGCGATCGTGACTGATGAGAACGAGTGCGGCTTTGGTCGTCTTCAGTTCGGCCTCGAGCCATTCGATCGCGGGAAGGTCGAGGTGGTTGGTCGGCTCGTCAAGCAGCAGCACGTCGGGCTCTGCCGCCAGCGCGTGGGCGAGAGCGGTGCGCCGGGCTTCGCCGCCGGACAATGTTCCGACCGGCTCATTGCCGGTCAGTCCCAGTTGTTCGAGAAGATAGCGCGCGCGGTGTTGATCATGGTCGGAGGCAAGTCCCGAAAGCACATAGTCCAGCGACGTCGCAAAGCCCGAGAAATCGACCTCCTGAGCGAGGTAGCGCACAAGGGCGCCCGGCTGCACGAACCGCTCCCCGCGATCGGCTTCGGTGAGGCCCGCCACGATTCGCAGCAGGGTCGATTTTCCCGAGCCATTACGCCCCACGAGACAAACCTTCTCGCCGGCCGCAACAGCCAGCTCGGCGCCTGTCAGCAGCGGTGTGCCGCCGAAGGTCAGATGGATGTCGCGCAACGCAATCAGTGGGGGTGCCATCGACAACCTCGGCGTGGTCTCTTGTGATATTCAGGACAGGCACAAGGCGATATTGACCTCGCCTGCGGGACTTCTACTATTGCTGCTTGCGCGGCCTGCGGACTGGAAAGCCTCAAATGTATGAAGCTGTTACACATGACATTCGTGTCCGTGTCACGCCCGCTTACATGGAAGAACAGTCGACTCCGGAAGATAACTATTTCTTCTGGAGCTACACCGTGGTGATCGAAAATGCGGGCAGCGAGGTGGTGCAGCTTCGTTCCCGGGCCTGGAAGATCACCGACGCCTACGGTCATACCGAAGAAGTGCGCGGACGGGGTGTCGTCGGTCAGACGCCGGTCATCCCGCCGGGTGAGTCGTTCAGCTACACCTCGGGATGTCCGTTGCGGACGCCGCAGGGCATCATGGTCGGCTCGTATCAGATGATACGGGAGGGCGGTGACGAATTGCGGGTCGACATCCCCGCCTTCTCGCTGGACAGCCCGTTCACCAACCACGCCGTCAACTGACGCGCAATCGCGATCGCAACGGATCGTCAAGCGATGTCCCGGTCCTCGAACCGGTATTTGGTGTTGCAGAATTCGCAGGTGACGGTAATCGCTCCGTCCTCCTCCCGCATATCTTCCAGCTCGGGCTTGCCGAAGCTTGCCAGCAGATTGGCTACGCGTTCGCGCGAGCAGCGGCAATGCTCCTTGATCGGCAACACCGGCAGCGCACGCACGCCCACGTCCGCGAAAAGACGATACAGCAGACGCTCAGGCGACAGCGTTGGATCGAGCAGTTCGTGATCCTCCAGCGTGGCGGCCAGGAGGCGCGTATCATTCCAACGTTCGTCCTCTTCGCCGAGCAGGCCCGGGTCCTCGTCGTCGCGGAAGTCGGCGGCACGTTCCTCGACTGGCGGCATGTACTGGATGACGAGGCCGCCAGCGCGCCACTGCCACGTGCCGTGCGCGAAGTGCCGGGCGACGGCCAGGCGGATATAGGTCGGGATCTGTTCGGACTGACGGAAGTACGTGTGGGCCGCGTCGCCGAGCGTGCCCCCCGACAATGCGACGATGCCTTGATAGCGGTCCCTCGAACCGCCGGGATCGATGGTCATCGCGAGATGCCCGTGGCCGAGCAGCCGCCCGGGCTCTTCGCGGGCTGCAGTACCGAGCGCCTGGATCTTCTCCTTGTCGAAGCTCGCATAGGCGCGGACCTGGCCCGGCTCCTCGAAATCCACCACCAGCAGGTTGACCGGACCGTCCGTCTTCGTCTGCAGAATGAGCCGCCCCTCGAACGCCGTATCGAATTTCAAGGACGAGCCGAGCAGCGCGGTCATGGCGACAGCTTCGCCCAGCAACCGGCTGACCGGTTCTGGATAATCATGGCGGCTCAGGATGTTATTGACGACCGGCCCAAGCCGGACGAGGCGGCCGATGACACCCGACCGCACGGTGCGGAACGGCATGATGAGGTCGTCGGCAACAGGTGACCCGCCCGTTCCGGCAGGTCCGTGGCTCTCTGGCATTCACTTTGTCCCGAGGCACCACGCCAGGATGGCCTTCTGCGCGTGGAGCCGGTTTTCGGCTTCGTCGAATACGGCCGACTGCGGGCCATCAATGACTTCGGCGCTGACTTCGTGTCCGCGATAGGCGGGCAGGCAATGCATGAATATGGCGTCCCGGGCGGCTTTCTGCATCAACCCGCTGTCGACGGCATAAGGTCCCAGCATCTGCTTGCGGCGCGGGGCATCGGTCTGGCCCATCGAGACCCATGTGTCCGTCATCACGCAATCGGCGCCGGCAACCGCCTGCTGGGGATCATCGGTGATGATGACATTCGCCCCCTCCTTGGCCGCCCAGTCCAGAATCTGACGATCCGGCTTGAGCTGCGCGGGACACGCGATCCGCAGGGTAAATCCGAACCGAGGAGCGGCATGAATCCACGACGCGGTGACGTTGTTGCCATCGCCGACCCAGGCAATGCTGCGCCCCTTGATTGGCCCCTTGCGCTCCTCGAAGGTCATGATATCGGCGATGATCTGGCACGGATGGGTCTTGTCCGTCAGGCCATTGATCACGGGCACCGTGGCGTTATCGGCCAACTCGACCACGCTCTCGTGCTTGTTGGCGCGGATCATGATGGCATCGACGTACCGCGACAGCACGCGCGCGGTGTCTGCGATCGACTCCCCGCGGCCGAGCTGCAAGTCGGTATGGTTGAGCGCGATCGTCTGCCCGCCGAGCTGACGCATGGCGACGTCGAACGAGACACGGGTCCGCGTCGACGGCTTCTCGAAGATCATCACCAGCACCGACTGTTCGATGCCAGCCGGTTTCAGGTGTGCCGGGACCGTTTTGCCGGCACGTTTCATCTCGTGCGCCGCATCGACAATCCGGCGCAGCGTTGCGGCATCAAGAGCTTCAATATCGATAAAATGGCGTGGCGCCATGGCAATCAGGCCTTCAAGGGCAGGGCTGCGTGGAAATTCAGGTCGCAGGTGACAGGCGTTTGATCGCGCCTGACAGCCGCGCGGCAAACTCTGACAGCTCGGCGTCAGTGACGTTGAGCGGTGGCAGAATACGCAGCACGTTTTCACCGGCTGTGACAGTCAGCAGCTTCTCGGCCGTACACGCCTTCTGCAGGTCGCCGACCGGCGGCTTGACGCGGATACCGGCAAGCAGACCGACGCCGCGGATCTCCTCGATCACGTCCGGGTTCTCGTCCTGCACGCGTGCCAATTCCTGCTTCAGGCGCAGGCCCTTTGCTTGCACGCTTTCCAGGAACCCTGGCTCGAGGATCACGTCGAGGACGGCATTGCCGACGGCCATCGCCAGGGGGTTGCCGCCGAATGTCGAGCCGTGCGTGCCGGGCACCATGCCTTTGGCCGCTTCATCGGTCGCGAGGAAGGCGCCCAGCGGGAAGCCGCCGCCGATCCCTTTGGCAATCGCCATGACGTCGGGCGTGATGCCGGCCCACTCATGCGCGAACAGCTTGCCGGTACGGCCGACGCCGCATTGAACTTCATCGAGGATCAAAAGCAGTCCATTGGCGTCGCAGAGCTCGCGCAGATGCTTGAGAACGGCAGCGGGAACAACGCGGACCCCGCCTTCGCCCTGGATGGGCTCGACCATGATACCCGCGGTCTCCGGGCCGATGGCTGCTTCGACGGCTGTGATGTCGAAGTCCGGTAGGACATCGAAGCCCGGCATTTGCGGGCCGAAGCCTTCAAGATATTTTTCATTCCCGGCTGCTGCGAGGGCCGCCAGCGTGCGGCCGTGGAAGGATCCTTTGAACGTGATGATCCGGTGACGTTCTGACTGTCCGCTGACGTGATGATAGCGACGCGCCAGCTTGATCGCGCCCTCGATGGCCTCAGTGCCCGAATTGGCGAAGAAGACCTTGTCCGCGAACGTGGCTGCACACAGCCGTTCGGCCAGCCGCTCCTGTCCGTCGATCCGGTAAAGGTTCGAAGTGTGCCAGACCCGGCCCGCCTGCTCCGTCAGGGCAGCGATCAGCTTGGGATGCGCATGACCGAGCGCATTGACGGCGATGCCGCTGGTGAAATCGAGATATCGATCGCCTGTCTTGGAGATCAGCCACGAACCCTCGCCTCGCTCGAACACGACGTCCTGACGCGCATACGTCCCCATCACGGCAGGCGATGGACCGTTGGACGAGACAGGCCGGCTCGCGGCCGACGCGGGCTGCGACATGGCGGCAGCTCCCTATGGCGAGAAATACAAAAAGCCGCCTCGTGTGGCGGCCCGGAGAACATAATGAATACAGCCGGTCGAGCGGGTGTGTCAACGAATGCGTCCGCTGGTCCGGTGCAACGGGCCGATCCGCGTGTACTTTGGTGCAAATCGGCCGAAGATCTCAGCCCTGATCCTGGGGCGTTATCCGGAGAATCTTGCCCTGGGGGCTGTCGGTGGCGACGTAAATGGCGCCGTCAGGTCCCTGCCGCACGTCTCGGATTCGGGCGTTCTGGTCCTCAAGAAGCCTCTCCTCACCGGTGACTGTCTCGCCGTCCAGCACCAGCCGCGAAAGATGCGTCTTGGCGAGTGCCCCCACAAACACATTCCCTTTCCATTGCGGTGCCCGGTCGGACGTGTAGAACGCCATGCCGGAGGGTGCGATCGACGGATCCCAATAATAAAGGGGCTGCTCCATGCCCTCACGCGTGCGCGGAATCGCTTCGCCACTGTAGTGCATGCCATAGCTGATGACCGGCCAGCCGTAATTCAGCCCCTTGCGGGCGATGTTCACTTCATCGCCGCCGCGTGCGCCATGTTCGATGACCCACAGTTCGCCCGTTTGCGGATGGATCGCGGCGGCTTGCGGATTTCGGTGACCGTACGACCAGATTTCCGGGCGGGCGCCGGTTTTTCCGACGAATGGATTATCCGTCGGCACCGTACCGTCCGGATTGATGCGGATGACCTTGCCCCAGTGACGGGAAAGATCCTGGGCGTATTGCATCTGGAAGCGCTCGCCCAGCGTGATGAACAGCTTGCCATCGGGAGCGACGACCACGCGGGAGCCGAAATGCAAACCGTTCGTGTAACCTGGCTGCTGGCGGAAGATGACCCGGACATTGTCCAGCCGAGCCGTGCCGCCTTTTTCCACCAACTGCGCGCGAGCGACGGCCGTTGCACTTTGTCCACCGCCGCGCGGTTCGGCGTATGTGAGGAAAAGGGTTCTGCTGCTTTCGAAATCAGCGGCGAGGGCCACGTCGAGCAACCCGCCTTGGCGTTCTGCAAACACGGGCGGGACGCTCGCGACCGGATCCGAAATCTTGCCACCCTTGTCGATGATCCGCAGCCGCCCGGGACGCTCGGTGACGAGAATGCGCCCGTCGGGCAGAAATTGCATGCCCCAGGGGTGCGCCAGCCCGCTCGCAACTGTCTCGACTTTAATACTGCTCTTCGGAGCCTCGGGAGCATCAGTGATGACACTGAAAGCGGGTGCCGAGATTGCCATGCTGAAAAGAGCTGCGATCACGATGCGCATTCTGCCTCCCGAAGCTGAGGATATATTCGGCCAACATGGGGGCTTATAGGCGATGGTCCAAGACAATGCAGATCAAGTCGCTGCGAGCACGGGAGGATCGGTAAGCCAGCGGTGTTTCGGGCCTGCCGCGGCGATCCGCTGAACGACGCGTTTCGGCCTGCCCAACGTCACGTGTTCGAAGGCGATCGGGGTGAGATGTGAGCGAACGGCGGCCAGCAATTCACCGGGCTTCAACAGATGGTCAGGATTGCCGGGCGACCCGTATTTCTCGTTTCCGTCCGCAAACGTCTCGTAAATCAGCAGACCATCGTCGGCGACGCATCTGACGAGCGCGGGCAAGAGCGGCCGCCAGAGGTAGCTCGTCACGATGACACCTGCGAACCGCCGCTCGGACAGGAGGAAGGGCGATCCATCTTCCAGGTTGGCCGCGATAAGCTCAATTTCAGGTTGTTTGGCTAGATCTGCCACACCGGACAAGTCGATATCGATCCCAACGCCGGCATGGCCGGCCGCGCGGGCCAAGCGCAGGTGCCGGCCCTTTCCGCATGCGACGTCGAGAACCGGGGCGTTGAACGGAATGCCGCTCAGAAATCGGATGACCCATTCCGATGCCGGCTTTGGTTCGTTCATGTCTTCTCCCTGCGGGCGATTGTGTTCCTCGCGCGCTCCAGCCTATATGGAGGGCATGACGGACGATGCCGCACTCCATTTTCGAAAGTTGAACGGGCTTGGCAACGAGATCGTCATGGTCGATTTACGGGGATCGTCGCGGGTGCTGTCGGCCGACGAGGCGCGCACGATTGCCGCGGGTCCGAAGTCGCATTTCGATCAACTCATGGTGCTGCACGATCCGAAGTCGCCTGGCACCGATGCCTACGTGCGCATTTACAACACAGACGGTTCCCCCGCCGGCGCCTGCGGCAACGGCACGCGCTGCATCGCGTGGATCGAGGCGGAGCAGACCGGCCGGAACCGGCTCAAGTTCGAGACCGCGGGCGGCATTCTCGATGCCTATGTCGAAAGCATCGACAATATTACCGTCGATATGGGTCAGCCACGCTTCCGCTGGGACGAGATCCCGCTCGCGGAGCCGTTTCACGATACGCGAAAGATCGAGCTTCAGATCGGACCGGTCGACAATCCGGTGCTGCATTCGCCATCGGTGGTCAATGTCGGCAATCCGCATGCCGTATTCTGGGTCGACAACGTCGACGGCTACGACCTGGGACGCTTTGGGCCAATGCTCGAAAACCATCCCATCTTTCCCGAGCGCGCCAACATCTCCCTGGCAGCGGTGACGTCTCAATCCAGCCTGCGAGTGCGGACCTGGGAACGCGGGGCAGGACTGACACGGGCCTGCGGCTCAGCCGCCTGTGCTGCGGCCGTGCTGGGGGCGCGGACCGGCCGGACAGGGCGAAACGTCACGGTGACGCTGCCCGGCGGCGTCCTTCATATCGAATGGACGGCCGGGGATCGCATTCTCATGCGTGGACCGGTCGAATTCGAGTATGACGGCCGGATCGTCTTGCCGTCCGCCACGAAAGCGACGGCATAGTGGCCTATCATGATGACCGAATCTCCTGGTCGCCAGTGCGGCCGGGACGTGGTATCCGCCTCCTGGATGCTGATCCGTCGTGGCCTGCCCGTTGGGGCTGCGGCCGGGTTTCGTTGTCCAGACGCTTGAACGGCCTGTAATGTCCGAACCGACTGTCATCACGCTGGGCTGCCGGCTCAACGCCTATGAATCCGAGGTGATGCGTCAGCACGCGCAGGCGGCCGGGTTGGATAACGCCGTCATCGTCAACACTTGCGCCGTGACGGGCGAGGCCGTGCGCCAGGCCAAGCAGACGATCCGCAAGTTGCGCCGCGAACGGCCCGACGCCAAGATCATCGTCACCGGATGCGCGGCCCAGGTCGATCCCGAACTGTTCGCCGAGATGGCCGATGTCGATCATGTCATCGGTAACGGCGAGAAGGTAAAGCGTGAGACGTTTCAGGGGCTTGCATTCGCAGATAGCGAGCGGGTCCAGGTCAACGACATCATGAGCGTGCAGGAGACGGCGTCGCATCTGATCGACGGCTTCGGCACGCGGGCTCGTGCTTACGTTCAGGTTCAGAACGGCTGCGATCATCGTTGCACGTTCTGCATCATTCCTTACGGTCGTGGTCCGTCGCGTTCCGTGGCCGCCGGCGAGGTGGTCAACCAGATTCGACGACTTGTGGAATCCGGCTATCGCGAGGTTGTTCTCACAGGCGTCGACATTACGTCCTACGGACGTGATCTCCCCGGGGAGATGTCGCTGGGACGCCTCGTGCGGCAGATTTTGCGCCACGTCCCGGAGCTTGATCGTCTGCGTGTATCGTCGATCGACCAGGTCGAGGCGGACAAGCACTTGCTGGATGCGATCGCGGAGGAGGAGCGCCTGATGCCGCATCTGCACCTGTCCTTGCAGGCTGGTGACGATTTGATCCTGAAGCGTATGAAGCGACGTCATCTGCGCGCTGACGCCATCCGGTTCTGTGAGACTGCCCGGCGGCTGCGTCCGGATATTGCGTTTGGCGCCGATCTGATTGCCGGATTTCCGACGGAAACGGAGCAGCATTTCGATCAAACGTTGCGGCTGGTTGACGAGTGTGGGCTTGTCTATCTGCACGTGTTTCCGTTTTCGCCGCGCAAGGGCACGCCCGCTGCACGCATGCCGCAGGTCGACCGGGTCGCGGTGAAGGAGCGCGCCGCGCGGCTCCGTGACCTCGGGGGCAACGTTCTCAACGCATTTCTCGATCGGCAGTGTGGCTCCGAAGTCAACGTGCTGACGGAGCGCGATGGCCTTGGACGGACGCCGCAGTTTGCCGAAATCCGCCTTCCGGCCGCTGTGCCGTCTGGTGCGATGCTGCGCGCGCGCGTGGCCGGCCGCCACGGTCAATGCCTCGCCGGAGAGGTGATTGCGTGAGCACGCAGCCGAAAAAATCCGGATTTCTCGGCCGCTTGTTCGGGCGTGATCAGGAGACCGCTCCGGAGCAGACCGGCGCTGAATTACCTGTGGCGTCGAAGAGTGACGCGACGGAGAGCACTGAGGCAGCGAGCGAGTTTGCGACCGTTGTTGCGGAGCAGATCGTAGAAGATCCGGCGGCTTCGACTCAGGTTTCGGAGATCGTTGCGGACCCTGAGGCGGTCGAGCCAGTGGAGCCGGTCGCGTCGAGCGGCAGCTGGTTCCAGCGCCTCAAAGCTGGCCTGACCAAAACGTCAAGCAAGCTGTCGGAAGGCATCACCAACGTTTTCGCCAAGCGCAAGCTCGATGCCGACACGCTCGACGATCTTGAAGACCTTCTGATCCAGGCCGATCTTGGCGTCGAAACGGCGAGCCGGATTTCGGACGCCTTATCCAAGGGCCGCTACGACAAGGGCATCGCGCCTGATGAAGTCCGCGCGGTCCTGGCATCGGAGATCGAAAAGGTTTTGCTTCCCGTGGCCAAGCCGCTTGTCATCGATGATACGGCCAAGCCTCACGTGATCCTGATGGTTGGCGTCAATGGTACGGGCAAAACGACGACCATCGGCAAGCTGGCCGCGAAATACATGCGCGGCGGGAAAAAAGTGATGATTGCGGCGGGCGATACGTTTCGCGCCGCGGCGATCGATCAGCTCAAGGTTTGGGGCGAGAGGTCAGGCGCAACGGTGGTCGCGCGCGATGTCGGCGCGGATGCGGCAGGCCTTGCGTTCGATGCATTCGCGGCAGCGCGTCGCGATGGTCATGATGTGCTTCTGATCGATACGGCAGGCCGGCTGCAGAACAAGCAAGGCCTGATGGACGAGTTGTCGAAGGTCATTCGCGTGTTGAACAAGATCGATCCTTCGGCGCCCCGGGACACACTGCTCGTTCTGGATGCGACGACGGGTCAGAATGCGCTGGATCAGGTTCAGGTGTTTCAAAAGCAAGCGGGTGTCACCGGCCTGGTCATGACCAAGCTCGATGGAACGGCGCGCGGCGGCATACTGGTGGCGATTGCCGCGAAGTATGGTCTGCCTGTGCATGCGATCGGGGTTGGTGAAGGGATTGATGACCTGCAGGCGTTCGATGCCGCTGATTTTGCCAGGGCAATAGCCGCGGAATAGGACAGTGCCGAGGTCCAATAACAGGCCCTGGAGGGATGAAACGCAACGATGAGTTGGATTAAGCGACTTTATCCGTTCAACGCGGAGCAGACCGTCAACATCATGAGCGAGTTCGGGCCGCTCGTGACGATGTTTGTGATCAACGCGATGTACGGGATCAGCGCCGGGACGTGGGGGCTCATCATCACGACGGCTTTGGCGATGGTCGTGATGCGCGGCGTCCTTGGGCGCTTGCCGGTGTTTCCCATCATTGCCAGTTCGGTGACGATCACCTTCGGGACGATGACGCTCGTCACGGGCGATCCGATGTGGGTTCAGATCAAAGTGACGATCTTCAACCTGCTGTTTGCGTTGTTCCTGTTCGGCGGTTTGTGGACGGGTCGGAATTTCTTCCAGTACGTTTTCGAGCAGACCTTCCACTACACCAAGCAAGGCTGGGATCGATTTACATTTAGTTTTGCCTGGTTTTTCGTGGCCACCGCGATCTTGAACGAGATCGTACGTCTCACCTTCAAGGACGAGCAGATCTATACGCTTCTTGGCCATCAAATGGACGGGGTCAACGTCTGGATTCTGTTTAAGATCGCGTTCATCATGCCGGCGAGTGCGCTGTATGCATGGTGGCTGACGCGGCTGATGCAGAAGTATCGCATTCCCGCAACGGCTGCAGGATCCGGTGGTGTGGTGGATCTGGCGTCGTCGGCTGCTCAGCCTTACGGCAAGGTCAATCGCAAACAGGCGGCGGCCAGCAATAAGGCCTAGTGTGCGTCTGAAGTCGTCTCGCATTTTCATCCGCCCGCGCGCCAAGGAGACACAATTGTCGCAAGAACAGGCAGCACCTCAGGTCGCTCAACAAAGCGAACGGAGCCAGCTTCTGAAGATGCTGCTGGAAGTCGCGCCGATCGCGATTTTCTTTCTCGTCAACAGTTATCGAGGGATTTTCTGGGGGACAGGAGCGTTCATGGTCGCGACCATCGTGTCGCTCGTCGTCTCCCGCGCTCTCCTCGGCCGGGTTCCGATCATGCCTTTCGTCTCAGGCATTTTCGTGTTGACGTTCGGAGCACTCACGCTGTTTTTGCAGGACGCTGTTTTCATCAAATTGAAGCCGACGATCGTCAATGCGCTGTTCTCAGTTATCCTGTTCGGCGGATTGTTGACCGGGCGCCCCTTGCTTCAGCCTCTGATGGGAGATGTCTTTCAGCTCACGCCCGAAGGTTGGAGAGTTCTGACATTCCGCTGGGCCTGCTTCTTTGCGCTGCTCGCGGTTGTTAACGAAGTCGTCTGGAGAAATTTCTCCGAAAGCTTCTGGATAAGCTTCAAGGTCTGGGGCGTGATGCCTCTCACCATGGCCTTCGCCATCGCTCAACTTGGCATACTGAAGCGCTACCAGGCATCAGCGCCGACTGCGGATTAATTTTGTCCGCACACTCCATTGTTCCACGTAATGGAACACTGCTTCGCAAAGTCGGAATTCTTTTTTGCAGACGGTTCAATAATCGGGACTAGACGACGTCGGGTAACTGATGTTCAGTTAAGTTGCGAGCATTGATAAGTCGCCTGTAGTTTTGCGTCCGACAGGTCTGCGGGGCGCGTCGAATTCGGCGGGCCGAGAGGGAACGGCTGAATACATGACGCGTGAGAAGTCGACGGATCGTCTTGACCGGTCAACGATCCATTTGCTGCATCGTGCAAGCCAATGCGCCAGCGATATCTTCCAGTACGAGATTCCTGGTGATCTGACGCCCAGGCAATTCGCTATCCTTCAGACCGTTGCGGGGAACGAGGGGCTGAGCCAGACCCACCTGGTGGAGCGCACTGGTATCGATCGGTCGACGCTCGCGGATGTCATCCGGCGCATGCTGAAGAAGGGTCTTTTGCAGCGGCGCAGGACGCGCGAGGATGCTCGCGCCTACGCTGTCAAGTTGACCGAGGAGGGATGGCGGGTTTTGAAAGCCGCCGAACCGTTGGCCCGGCGCGCGGACGAGAAAATCCTTTCTGTGCTCTCGACGACGGAACGGGACCGCTTCGTCAAGGGACTGACGTTGATCGTCCGTTCTCTGGAAGGCGATAGCGAGTAGGGGCACGGCGTCGGCCGCGATTTCTCCGTACTTCACAAGACGCCTCGATCGTTCGAACTTCGGATTGCGCATCCTACCGGGCTGAGTACTTTCGTTTGTCTCGTTTGGGAGACGAGATGAGCCGTCTTCAGTGGTGCACCGGAGTTGGGAGTTTTCCTCATGGACGAACGCGTGCGCGGGACGTGCCTGTGCGGTTCCGTCCGGTTTTCGGTTGCGCGAGCGGTGCTGACGAATGTCGTCGTGTGTCATTGCGGTATGTGCCGGCGCTGGCACGGTCACGTCGGCGCCTACGCTGATGTCCCCAGGACGGCACTGGTATTTGATGCAACCGGCGATTTGTCGTGGTTCGACTCGTCCAATTTCGCGCGCCGCGGATTCTGCCGCGCGTGTGGATCAAGTCTGTTCTGGGATGCGCCCGAGCGCGCCACCATTTCAATTGCCGCTGGCGCGCTCGAAGCGCCGACGGGGCTCGGCACGACGCTCCAGATCTTCACGCGAGACCAGGGCGACTATTATGCGCTCGACCCCGCGGTCACGATCCGGGCCGAGCCCGAAACGTCAGCCTCGACGGACTGATTAACCCGTCAGCGTCTTGAGGTCGGCAACTGGCCGGGCCGTGGCTTTGTCATCAGCGAGCACCCGTTCCAGGGCATGGGCGATTGCCAGCACCAAGGCGTCCGAGCCGTTCGGGCCGGCGATCTGGATGCCGAACGGCATCCCCAGATGGTCGACGCCGCACGGAATGACGGCAACGGCTGGAACGGCCGTGGTGAGCGCATACGTGATCGACAGCCAACGCATGTAGGTGGCCATTTTCTCACCGTTGATCTCGGTCACGGACAGTTGGTCATGCGGAAACGGGGAAACCGACGCCGCCGGGCAGATCAGCACGTCGACGTCATCGAAGAAGTCGAGGTAGCCCTGATAGATTTTTGTCTGCGCGGTGTAGGCCCGGGCGATCTCGGTGGCGGTCAGCTTCAATCCGCGTTCGGTATTGTCGATGACATTTGGCCCAAGCAGGTCTCGATGCTTTTCGAGGCGCTCACGATGCGCGCCGACAAAGTAGATGCCGCGCAAAGTTTCGAACACGTCATGGACCGGCCCAAGATCGGGATCACGATCGTGGGCCTCCGCGAAGAGGTGGCGGAAGGATGCCGTGCGTTCTTGGAAGATGCGGCGGATGTCCGTGTCGATGGGGGAGCAGCCCAGATCCGCCGAAATCGCCACCCGGAGGCTGCCAACATCGATTTGGGGGAGCACCTCCGGGATCTGCAGGGCATCGTCGCTGGAGAACAGATCACGCTTGTCGAGGTCGATCTGCGCCTTCAGCAGCAAGTGCGCATCTTCGATCGTCCGGCCCATCGGCCCGTTGACGGCAAATGGCGTGATCGCAGTCGATCGCTCGGGGGCCGGGACGATGCCGGGCGAAGGGCGAAACCCGGATACGCCGCAGAAGGCTGCCGGTGTACGCAGACTGCCGCCATAATCCGACCCGGTTGCCAACGGCAGCATGCCCGTTGCCAGGGCGACGGCCGATCCGCCGGATGATCCTCCGCACGTCTTAACGGATTCGAACGGGTTCCCGGTCGCGCCGTAGACGCGATTCCTGGTATTGGATCCCGCGCCGAACTCCGGCGTGTTGGTTTTGGCCAGGATGATCCCACCCTGATCGCGCACATTGGCGACTGTCGCGTCGTCGCGCTGGGGAACGTGGTCCTTGTAGATCAGCGAGCCCCACGTGGTCCGCAACCCGCGCGTTGCTTGTAGGTCTTTGATTCCGATGGGTAATCCGTGGAGCAATCCAAGCTCTTCGCCGCGCATGACGGCATCTTCCGCGACCTTTGCATCCTGCCTTGCGGTCTCCGTATCCATCGCCACAATGGCGTTGAGAGCCGGGTTGACGGCTTCTATCCGTTCCAGGCAGCTCTCGAGCAATTCGACCGGCGAAAGCTTCCGGGCGCCGATCAGGCGGCGTGCCTCGACAGCCGACAGGTCGCAGGGCTTGGTCATTCTGGAGACCCTTTTCGTTGGTGGACCAGGGCGCAAGGTGAACGATTGAGCAGGTGGCGTCCAGGACTTGGTCATCGGCGCATGACTGACATGTTGGCTGGAAGCGCTTGCAATCTTGTCAGCACCATTGACTCGGCTCAAAGGACATCCTGTGATTGAAGTTCGACGGAAGGGACGCGAGGCTTGTGACCGCCTTTGAGAGCCGAAAGCTCCACGTTTTGGGAGAACGTTTGCGCGCGAGCGGTGCTGCCGGCACGCGCAACGACCCTGTTGCGGGAATCTTCTGGGTCACGCTCGCGATGCTCGCCTTCGCGGGGCTTGGTGTGTTCGGTAAGTACGCGATGCTGCACGGGATGGACCCGCTGCAGGTCATTTTTTTCCGGAACTTCTTCTGCCTGGCTTTGATGCTGCCGCTTCTGCGCTGGCGTGGACCGTCACTGGCGATCCCGAAGCAGTTCAGCCTCTATGCCGTTCGCGTCGGGCTGGCGGCATTTTCGATGACGGCGTGGTTCACCGCACTCCCGCTGATTCCGTTCGGCGAGTTGACGGCTGTGAGCTTTTTGGCGCCTCTGTTCGCAACTGTCTTCGCCGTGTTCTGGCTGAATGAGGTGGTGAGAGCGCGCCGCTGGACGGCTCTTGTCATTGGTTTTCTTGGGGCGCTGATCATTCTGCGGCCCGGAGGAAGCGGCTTCGGTCTCGGGCAGGCCCTGGCGCTGACCTCGGCGCTGACGGCAGGTATCGTCGGGCCCCTGCTCAAGCAGATGACGGCGCACGACGACGCGGACAAGATCGTGTTCATCACCAATCTGTGGCTGACGCCCGTTTCCCTGATCCCGGCGTTGTTCGTATGGCAATGGCCACCACTGGCGATATGGCCGGTGTTGTTCGCGATGGGATTTTGCGCGGTTTTGGGCCATATCGCTCTGCTGCGCGGATTTGCGTCCACGGAAGCTTCGCTGGTTTTCACCTTCGAGTTCTCGCGCCTGCCGTTTGCGGTAGTCGCGGCTTATCTGATGTTCGGTGAACCGACGGATATTTGGACCTGGGTCGGCGCGTCGATCATCTTTCTCTCCGCAGCCTACATCACACGCCGCGAAGCGCAGCTTGCAAGGCACGGCAGTACGGTACGGATCCGTGATGCCACTGATCCGCTGTGCATGACACCGGTGACGCTCAAGTACTCGGGCGAGGCTCCGCGCGAGGATCGTTAGGGGCGGATAACCTTTCCAGGGTTCATGATCCCGGCCGGATCGATTGCCCGCTTGACCGTCCGCATCAGATCCAGCTCGACGGAGCTCTTGGTCCGCTCGTTCTCGATCAGGCGCATCTGGCCGATCCCGTGTTCGGCGCTGATCGAGCCGCCATTCTTGATCACGACATCATGTACGATGCCGTTGACCGTGGCTTTTTCCTTCCGGAAGCGTTCAGGTTCCCACCCTTCGGGGCGGACGAGATTGTAGTGCAGATTGCCGTCGCCGACGTGTCCGAACGCGCACTGGCGAATGCCGGGATACAAGCGCTCCAGAGCAGCGTCCGTTTCAGACAAGAATTGCGAGATGCGCGACACGGGCACGGAAATATCGTGAGCCAATATGCCGCCAGCCGCCCTTTGTGCTTCCGATAGATCCTCACGCATACGCCAGAAGCGTTGAGACTGCGCGCTGGAAGAGGCAATCACCGCATCCAGAACCAGACCGTTCTCCAGTGCGCCGGCCAGGGCTTCCGCGAACGGTTCGGCGAGGCGCCCCGGGGCACCCTGACCGCTGACCTCGACCAGGACGTACCACGGATAGGTCTCGCTGAGCGGGTTCTCATGACCCGGCACACCGGCCAGAAGAAATTCGACGATCGAACAGCGCATCAGCTCGAACGCCGTCACCTGCTCACCGAGCCGGGCTTTCATGTGTCCGAGAAGCGCCACCGCTGAATCAGGACTGTCAATGCCGAGCCACGCCGTCTCGACAGCCGTCGGCCGCGGGTAAAGCTTCAAAACCGCGGCGGTGATGATGCCAAGCGTACCCTCGGCGCCGATGAAGAGCTGTTTGAGATCGTATCCGGTGTTGTCCTTGCGCAGGCCGCGCAGGCCGCTCCAGATGCGCCCGTCTGGCAGAACGACTTCAAGACCGAGCACCAGATTGCGCGCATTTCCGTAGCGCAGCACCTGCGTGCCGCCGGCATTGGTCGATAGGTTGCCGCCAATCTGGCAGGACCCCTCCGCGCCGAGGCTGAGGGGAAACAGGCGATCATTCTCCGCGGCGATGCGCTGGATATCGGCGAGCACGACGCCCGCTTCGACGGTGAGCGTGTCGTTCTGAATATCGACCTCGCGGACAGACCTCATCCGGTTCGTGGAGATGATCACTTCGCTGCCGTCATCATGGGGCTGACCTGCTCCAGTCAGTCCCGTATTGCCGCCCTGTGGAATGATTGGCGTTCCGGTCTCCGCGCACACGGCGACGAGCGCAGCGACCTCTTTTGTGTTCGCGGGGCGCAGCACGAGCGGCACTTTGCCTTCCCATCCATCGCGCCAGCTCCGGCAGTAAGGTGCGATGTCGGCGGGATCTTCCAGGGTGCCCTCCGGTCCAGCCACTGCTTTCAAACGATCGATGACGTGAGCCGGTACCGGCCGCGCATCTGGCGCGGGACGTGTCATGGAAAGAACCTCGCAGTGTTCGCAAATGCATCTAGGCGCATCGGCACGGGTTTACCCCGGCCATCACGGATCTGCTAGGCATCCTGACGCCAATGCCGCGATGAAAAAGCCGTATATCGCCCCGTTACAGCGGGCTCGTTCCGCTGAGCGATACGATAAAGAACGACGCGCCCATGATCATTACCAACGCCGAGCCGCCGATCGCGGCGGCTGATTGGATGCGGCGCGCCCACGGGCTGTCGGCGCTGCCTCCGAGCTTCGAGGCGAGTTCGCGTGACCCAACCGCCAGCGAAGCCAGCATCGATACCGTGATCGCGGTCCCGATGGCCATGGCGAATGTCGCGAACACACCAGCCCAGAAGATGCCGAGGCCCAGCGAAAAGATCAGCACGCCGATGGCGCCCGTGCAGGGCCGGATCCCGATCGAGAAGGCCAGCGCCCAGGCGCGCGACCACGACCATTGCCCTTCGAGCTGGCTTGGCGTGGCCATGTGCGTGTGCCCGCAGCATGATCCGTCGGCAGCGTGTTCGTGATCGTGGGCATGATGGTGGTGATCATGATGGCCGTGCGCGTGATTGTGAGCAGGGGGCGGCGCCGCGCGATTTTGCGACATCAGGCGGCGGATCTGACCCCACAGCAGCCATGCGCCAAGCAAGGCGATCAGTCCCCAGCTCGCTGTCTCCAGCCAGGATTCCGTCACGCGCATTTGCACGCTCGTCGCGCTGAGCGCGATGGAGACAAGGCCGACGATCACGATTGCCGAAATCGCCTGCACGAAGGCGGCCATGAACGACAGCAGGATGCCGCGGCGGACCGTGCGTTCCGTGGCCAAGGCATAGGAGGAGATCACGAACTTGCCGTGACCGGGACCGACCGCGTGCAGGATACCGTAGAGAAAGCTGATGAGCGCCAGGATTGCGCCTGACGTGACGATGTCGCCTGACTTGAGTTGCCGGACGGCGGTCGTCATGCCGTTGGTGAGTTCGCGCTGGCCTTCGAGAATAAAGTTCCATAGGCCGCCGAAAAAGCTGGTGGACTGCGCGGTCGCATACGCGGGGCGGACATCGAGCAGCGTAACGCTCGCGGCGACGGCGACCAGCGCGATGCAGGCTGCAAAAGACCACGATTTCATTGCGGGCATGAGACCGTCACGGTTTTCGCCTGCCCCATGTTGAAGCTTACGCCGCTGTTCTGATCGAACGCCTGCTCGCCAAGCTGCTGAAGCATCGAGACGTCCTGCGTCGCGCCGGCAATGTGCGTCTTGCAGCTGGCCGGTGCGCCGTCCGCGAGACGGATCGGTTTGTCCTTGGCCAGATCGAACCAGATGAAGAACGATGGATCCTGGGTGGAAAAGCTGAAGCCCTCGGCCTCGGCGAGAAGGGGTTTGACGAACGGAAGCGTGAATTCGAGCACGAGGATCTGCGGTTTCTCCTCGCCGGTTCCTGTCAGCGATTGCGTCAGCCGTGTCCAGAAGCCCGCCTCGTCTTTGGGTGGCTCTGTCTCCACACCGCCTGGATTCGGCCCCTTCTCGGAGTCCGAAAGCTCCATGAAATAGTCAGCGGGCGGTCCCAGTTCGAGCGCCTGCTCTCCCAGCTTCGGGAATGTGAAGTACGAGAATTCCTTCAGGCCGTCGATGTTGACCTTGGTCAGTTCGGCGAGTTCCTCGCGGGAGTACTTGCCGTCGCCATCGGCATCGAGACCTTGGATCGCCATCGACGTGTAGAATTCGTCGAACAGCCAGCGCTGGCGAAGGCCCGTGATCGTGCCGTCCTTGTAGAGGACTGTTGTCATGACGCTGACCCAGACATGCGGGTGGGCCGCCGCCGGTGCGCTCGACAAAGCCATTGACGCCAATGCCAAGCCGCTAAGCCCTGCGCGCCAATATCGTGAGGTCATATCAGTCTCCGCCGGAGATGCACGAAGGACGCAATAATCATTGTCGCCAATCAGCCAAACAATATAGCGACAGTTGGGCATCCCGCCTGCGCTGTCGTGGCAGGCATTGCAGCAAACTGTTGGAAAGCTGCATTGCGGCATCGAATTCATGGGCATTCGGTCTTCGGTCTGCAACTTGGTTGACATCCATCTCAATATGAAATGTTATAACATCAAATGCGACGTCGATAGGATGATTGACGCTGCATGGGATGGATCGCATGCGGATGGAGGTTCGGGTCTGATGCAGGCTTCTCGCTTTTCCCTTCTGGCGCTGGCAACTCTGAGCCTGGCTGCTCCCGTATCGCGTGCGGCAAGCGCCGATGTGGATGTCGTCGTGACAAGCAAACCGATTCACGCCCTTGTCTCCAGCGTCATGGCCGGAATTGGAACGCCGGCTCTGCTCGTCAGCGGGACAGCTTCCCCACACTCCTATGCGATGAAGCCATCCGATGCCAAGAAAGTGAACAACGCCGGCGTGTTCTTCAGAGTGTCGGAAGGGCTCGAACCGTTCACCGCGAAGGTGGTGGCGTCCTTGCCGAAGTCGGTGCGCGTGGAGAGCCTGGAAGAGGCGCCCGGCGTCAAGCTGCTGGATCGGCGGGAGGGCGGCGCGTTCGAAGCGCACGATCATGGGAAGGACAACCATGATCATAAACACGCCGAGCACGATCATGAGCATGGGCACGCCAAGCACGACGATGACCACGAGAGCCACGATCCGCACATCTGGCTCGACCCTGACAATGCCAAGGCGATGGTGCGGCGCATCGCCGACGTTCTTTCTACGGCTGTGCCCGGCAAGGCGGATGTGATCAAGGCCAATGCGGCCAAGGAACTGGCGCGGATCGACGACCTGTCCGCTGAACTCGACCGCGACCTCAAGCCGTTGGCCGGCAAGCCGTTCATCGTCTACCACGACGCCTATCAGTATCTCGAAAAGCGCTACGGCCTCTCGGCCGTCGGGTCGTTGACGGTCAGCCCCGACGCGGCTCCAAGCGGGCGGCGGCTCAGGGAGTTGCGCAAGAAAATCACCACGGCCAAGGCGGAATGCGTGTTCGCCGAGCCGCAATTCGAGGCCAGGGTGACCAAGTCGGTGATCGATGGCACCAAGGCGCGAAGCGGAACCCTCGACCCGGAAGGTACACAGCTCACCCCGGGTCCCGACCTTTACGGGACTTTGATGCGCAATCTCGCGAGTAGCCTGAAGGCCTGCCTTGGCGGCTCGTAATTTTCAGTCGGCGTTGCGCGTAACAAAAACGGACGGCAGGAGTTTGCCG
The DNA here is from genome assembly GCA_023423275.1 of Pseudomonadota bacterium. GTDB lineage: Bacteria > Pseudomonadota > Alphaproteobacteria > Rhizobiales > Hyphomicrobiaceae > ZC4RG25. Next base: position 26,430 of record JAFAFW010000109.1, on the reverse strand, counting down.
TCCGTTTTGCTTTGAAACCCAGTGCTGTGGGTTAGCGCGTCACGGCTGTGCGCGACGAGGAGTGCGAGCGGCGCATCGATGAGCGCGGGGCGTCCTCACGCATATCGACAGGCGCATTGGCCACGTCCGTCGACATCGTCTGCCACGTCACGACGACTTTCGAGCCCACCGGCACACGCGGGTAGAGATCCAGGACGTCTTCATTGTACATGCGGATGCAACCGGCCGAGACCGCCTCGCCGATCGTCCATGGCGCGTCGGTGCCGTGGATCCGGTAAGTGCTCGATCCGAGATAGAGGGCGCGGACGCCCAGCGGGTTCATCGGATGGCCGCCAGGAACCCAGCTTGGAAGCTTTGGATTGGCGCGGATCATCGACGGCGTTGGCGTCCAGGACGGGTTCTCCTTCTTCATGGAGACCGTCGTATTGCCTTCCCAGCGGGCATCTTCACGCGGCACCGCGATCGGATAGCTCATCGCTTGACCCGGGCGCGTCACCAGATAAAGCCGGCGATCACCAAAGCTGACAATGATCTGGCCAGTAGCATATTTCGGGCTGAACGGAACCATCTGACGACGTCCGCCCCATTCTTCATCACCGCCCCATAGCGAATAGGACCGTGTATGTCCGGGCGCGGCCAGGGATGCTGTGGTTGTCAACGTGAGAGCAACAACACAAACAGCAACACGACCCACGATCTGGCGAAGGATCATCTCGTACTCCGCAGGCTCAAGCTTTTTCACACTTCCGGCAGCGGCGGCAATGCCGGGGCGCCTATTTTGGCAGTGGTATGATGAAGAAGCTCTATACAGCAGCTTGGTTCCAAAATCAGGCACTCGAAAGTCACACTATGGTCAAGATTCAGAGGGCGATCCGGGATTCGTGACGCAACGGCCACGGTGTCGGAGAGATCGGTGATCGTCAGTCCTCGTAATGAATTTCGCGGGCATAAGGTGCGTCGCGCACATCGGCGAGATCGGTGGTTCACGGAGCAGCCCCTTCTTACCGAAGCGGGTTGACGGGTCTGGACAGGAGTTATAGAACATAAAGAGAACAAATGGCTGGTGTTCTCCATGGTTCAGACGTCCACAATACGCCGATCTGCTGGTTCCGACGTGCTGCCCGTCCCCCAGGACGTGCTGGCAGCGCTACGTGGACAGATCCGCGAGATCGAGCGGCGGCCGGTGAGCGTGCCGTGCCAGACGCCACGAACGCCATGGAGCTTCGGCGTGCCTGGTGTCGATGCCTTGCTGGGACCGGATGGGCTCGAGACGGGAGCTATCCACGAAATCAAACCGGCTGTTCCGCAGACTGGCTCGAGCTGGACAGCGGCCTGGGCTTCGGCCTTCATCTTTTCGCTGATGCTCGCCGTACGCCGTGTCGCGACAGGGAGCAGCAGCGGGCCAGCAGGGCCAGTTCTCTGCTGCCGGCCTGCAGTCACCGCCGGCGAACTCGGTTGTTTCCACGGGTTGGGGTTGCGAGCGTTCGGGCTCGATCCAGCCCAATTCGCCATCGTCGAAACAAGCCATGCCTCAGATGCGTTGTGGGCGATCGAGGAAGGACTGAAGTCGGCCAGCATGGCGTTGGTCATCGGTGTGCTGGACGAAGTTGACCTGACACCGGCCCGCCGGCTTGCCCTGGCGGCTCAGGCGCATCGCTCCCCCTGCATCCTTCTCACGCATCCGCGGGGTGAGGCGACGGCTGCAATTGCAACGCGCTGGCGTGTGGGGCCGGCGCCAAGTGCTCCGCATCCTTTCGACGTGAGAGCGCCCGGTGCCCGCCGGTTTTCTGTCGAGCTCGCGCGCTGCCGTACGCAACCGATTGCGGCGGAGACGGCTGCGTTTTGTGTGGAATGGTGTGATGAGACGTTTTGCTTCCGTCTGGCTCCCGGCTTGGCCGATCGAGCGGATGCAACGCGCAGATCCATGCGCAGTGCCCGCTGACCGGCCGTTTGCGCTGGTCGAGACAGGAGTGCATGGCATTGTGCTGACGGCGGTCACTGCCAGGGCACACGCTGCGGGTATTCGGCCAGGCCAGTCTCTGGCCGACGCACGGGCCATGTTTCCCGCTCTTGCCACCCGCAAAGCCGAGCGTGATCGGGATCGGGCGGCCCTCATCCAGCTTGCGCGCTGGTGTGGACGTTATGGTCCCGTCAGGAATATCGAAGGGGACAATGGTTTATGGATCGATGTTACCGGCGTTGCGCACTTGTTCGGTGGCGAGGCGGCGCTGATGGCGGATCTCGTCCATCGCCTGAAAAATTTCGGACTGACGGCGCGAGCCGGGCTTGCTGACACGCCCGTCGCGGCGGCATCGCTGGCCCGCTTCGCGCCACTCGACGCGGAGGCGTTTTTCATCGCTCCGGCCGGTGGGATGCAGACGGTGCTGGCACGGCTTCCCGTTGAAGCGTTGGATCTTTCTGACGAGACCGTTCTGTTGCTGAAGCGTCTGGGGCTGCGCCGCATCGGCCAGCTTTATGATCTGCCGCGTGCAGCATTGGCGCGCCGTTTCCAGAGCGTAGGGAAGGGACGCGACAAGGCCAAGCGTGCGGCTGGGATGGCGGGCGTGGTGCTCACCAAACTGGATCTGGCGTTGGGTCTCACTCCGGATGCCCGAACCCCGCTGGCCGAGCCGCCGCCCAACCTTGTCCGCAGCCTTTTCGCCGAGCCGCTGATTTCGGCGGAAGGCATCGAACAGGCCGTGGACCATCTTGCTGATGCCCTATGCCGGATGCTCGATCATCGCGCCATGGGTGCGCGGCGGTTGCAATTGTGCCTTTACCGCGCTGACGGCACCACGGCGGAGGTGCGAGCCGGTACCAGCAGGCCGTCGCGCGAACCAGCGCATCTTCTGGCGTTGATGGCCGACAAGGTTGCCGCTCTCGATGCCGGGTTCGGCATCGATGCCATGACGCTGGCGGCAACGGCCATCGAACCGCTCGATCCCGTCCAGGCTGCGCTGACATCAGGGCTGGAATCGGATGAACGAGCCGACCCGGCTCCGCTGATCGACAAGCTCTCCAACCGGCTCGGACCGCAGCGCGTATTTCGTCTGGCGCCGGTCGAAAGTCATATCCCGGAGCGTGCCGAGAAACGCATTCCGGCCTTGAGCACGCAAAGCCGGAGTGTCGCAGACGTGAACACTGCGATCCTGCATCTGCGTCCGCCGCTGTTGTTTGCGCCTCCTGAACACATCACGGTGCTCGCAACGGTGCCGGATGGGCCGCCGGCCTGGTTTACATGGCGCCGTCTCAGTCACACGGTTGCCAGAGCCGAGGGGCCCGAACGCATCGAGCCTGAATGGTGGCATCTGATCGGACGCCGGGACGGCTTCGAGCAATCCCTGCGCCCCCGCGATTATTATCGGATCGAGGATGATCACGGCGGCCGTTATTGGGTTTTTCGCGAAGGCCTTTACGGGCGCGAGGTCGAAGCTGGCGCACCCCGCTGGTACATGCACGGGGTGTTCGGATGAGCCTGCAGAACGCATCGCCGGCCTATGCCGAACTGCAGGTGACGACCAATTTCTCGTTCCTGCGCGGCGGTTCGCATCCACACGAACTGGTGGCAGCGGCAAAGGCTCTGGGACTTTCAGCACTTGCTGTGACCGATCGCAATTCATTGGCCGGTGTCGTGCGGGCCTATACGGCGATCCAGAAGACCGATCTCCAATTGATCGTCGGCGCCCGGCTTGATCTTCAGGATGCGCCGAGCCTGATCTGCCTGCCGACCGATCGGGCCGCTTATGGCCGTCTCACACGGCTGCTGACGCACGGGCAGATGAAAGCGAAGAAGGGGCAGTGCACGCTTTTCCTGGAAGATGTCGCGGCGCATAGTGCGGGCCAGATTTTCATCGCACTGCCACCTGAACAGTGGGACTGGCGCGAAGTCCTTCGCGATCCCGTAGGCGAGACCGCTGCGTCTGGCGCGGAAATCATCCCCTTTCCCGGTGCCACCGCTCAGCTTCTCGAACCTCGATCGACGGCATCGGAAGTCACGACCACGGCGCCTCTTTCCTTCCTGCAGCAGCTGCGCCGTCTCAAGGCCGCGCTTGCGCCAGCGCCGTTCTATCTCGCGGCAACGCACCTCTTCCAGGGCGACGATCACGCCCGGATCGCAGCCCTGGACCGCTTGGCGACACATGCCGGGACGCTTCTCGTCGCCACCAATGACGTGCTCTATCATGACCCCGAGCGCCGCCCGTTGCAGGACGTCCTGACCTGCATCCGCGAAGGCACGACGATCCGCCAAGCTGGTCTGAAACTCGCCTCGAATGCCGAGCGACATCTGAAAAGCCCGGCCGAGATGATGCGGCTGTTCAGGGGGTATGAAGCCGCTGTTGCACGCACGGCCGAGATCGCCGCAGCCTGCCGGTTTTCCCTGGGAGAACTCGAATACGAATATCCCGACGAACCGGTGCCGCCCGGCGAAACGCCGCAATCCTACCTGGAAAATCTGACCTGGAAGGGCGCTCGGGACCACTTTCCGGACGGCATACCTGACAGGGTCATGGTCAATATCAAGCGCGAACTGGCGCTCATCGCCCAGCTCAAATACGCGCGCTATTTCCTGACCGTCTATGACATTGTCCATTTTGCGCGCGGGAAGAACATCCTCGCCCAGGGACGAGGATCAGCGGCCAACTCGGCCGTGTGCTACTGCCTCGGCATCACCGGTGTGAATCCGGCTGAGATCGATCTCCTGTTCGAGCGCTTCGTTTCGCCCGAGCGCAAGGAGCCGCCGGACATCGACGTCGATTTCGAACACAGCCGGCGCGAGGAGGTGATTCAATATCTCTATGATCACTACGGCCGGGAACGCGCGGGCCTTGCCGCCACCGTCATCTCCTACCGGTCGCGCTCAGCGGTGCGCGAGGTTGGCAAGGCGATGGGGCTTTCGGAGGATACCGTCGCCGCGCTCGCAGGCATGGTGTGGGGCATTTCGCGCGGCACGGTGCCCGACAAACACGTGCGCGAAGCCGGACTGGATCCCAATGATCCTCTGCTCGGCGTGGTGTTGCGGCTGACGGATGAGTTGACCGGCTTCCCGCGCCATCTGTCGCAGCATGTCGGCGGCTTCGTTCTGACACGTTCGCTGTTGTCGGAGGTGGTTCCGATCGGCAATGCCGCGATGAAAGAGCGCACTTTTATCGAGTGGGACAAGGACGATCTCGCCGTCCTTAAGCTGCTCAAGGTCGACGTTCTCGCGCTCGGGATGCTGACGTGCATCCACCGCGCCTTCGATCTGATCGAGACGCGTCATGGCAAACAACTCACGCTTTCCAATATGGGGAGCGGTGACCAAGATGTTTACGACATGCTGTGCCTGGCGGACTCGCTCGGCGTGTTCCAGGTCGAGAGCCGCGCGCAGATGAACATGCTTCCGCGCCTGAAACCGCAAAAATTTTATGACCTTGTTATCGAAGTCGCGATCGTCCGTCCTGGCCCGATTCAGGGCGATATGGTGCATCCCTATCTGCGCCGCCGGAACGGAGAGCAGGTTATTTATCCCTCGCCCAAGCAGGGGAATCCTAATGAACTGCTTCAGATCCTCGATAAAACTTTGGGCGTGCCGCTGTTCCAAGAGCAGGCGATGCGCATCGCTATGGTTGCGGCTAAGTTTTCCGACGAGGAGGTCAATGAGCTGAGAAAAGCGATGGCCACCTTCCGCCGTGTGGGCACCATCGGCCAGCTCGAGGAGAAAATGGTGAGCCGCATGGTCGCGCGCGGTTATGATCCCGCGTTCGCGGCACGCTGCTTCAACCAGATCAAGGGCTTCGGTGAATATGGCTTTCCTGAGAGCCATGCGGCCGCCTTCGCGCATCTGGTCTATATCTCGGCCTGGATCAAATGCCATTACCCGGCGATTTTCGCCGCAGCGTTGCTCAACTCCCAGCCGATGGGTTTCTATGCGCCGGCCCAGATCGTCCGCGATGCGCGAGAGCATGGCGTCGAGGTGCGACCCGCCGATATCAATTTGTCCCACTGGGATTGCACGCTGGAGCACGCATCGGATGACCTCCTGCCTAGCAACTTCCCCAGGAGCTGGCGGCACGATCATGGCGATGCCCTGCGGCTCGGCCTGCGTCAGGTGGATGGTCTCTCCGGGGAGGACGTAAAGAAGATCCTTGCCGCCCGAGACAAACCATTCCGTGATGTGCCCGATCTGTGGGCGCGCACCGGGGTCAAGCTCGCGGCTATCGAAAAGCTCGCCGCAGCCGATGCTTTTCGTTCGATGGGGCTCGATCGCCGGCAGGCGCTGTGGGAGGTGCGCGCCTTGACCGCGGCCAAGCCGTTACCTTTGTTCGCGTGGAGCGAGGAACGTGAGGCCGGGGCCGAACCTTCCGTCATTTTGCCGGAAATGCCGCTATCGGAGCATGTGCTGAACGATTATCAGACGCTGCGCTTGTCTTTGAAGGCGCATCCGGTGAGCTTCCTGCGCGATAAATTCACGGCGGAACGTGTGGTGTCCTGCGCGCGCCTGCGTGAGTTCAATGATGGTGCGTGGGTTTCCGTCGCTGGTGTCGTGCTGGTGCGTCAAAGGCCCGGTTCCGCCAAGGGCGTCGTGTTCATGACGATCGAGGATGAAACCGGCATTGCCAATGCGGTGATCTGGTCGAAGACACTTGAGCGGTTTCGCAAAGTTGTCATGGGCGCGCGCCTGATCCTGGTCCGCGGCCGGATACAGCGACACGACGATATCATCCACATCGTTTCGGCCCAGCTTGAGGATCGCAGCGGCTGGCTGGTCGAATTGTCGGAATGCAGCGAGGACTTCAAACCGGCGATTGCCAATGTCGACGAGGTCAAGCGTCCCGATCCCGGGTCGGCCAGAAGCATGGGACATCCGCGCTTCTCCCGTCATCCGCGGCAGGAACGTGCCATCCCCAAGCAGTTGAGTTCGGTTCTGCCCAGATCGCGGGACTTCCATTGATGACCGTTTGCCGTTTGCGCCGTAAAGAGAAGGATCACTCAATCGCCGCGGGAGGCCGGCAGCGGACCATGCGAGAAGCGGAATATAGACTGCGTCACTGGCTGGCACCTGCACGGATTGCGTTACTGGCCTTGACCGTATGGGCTCTGCTAATCGCCCCCGCAGCCGCGCAGCGCGCCCGCTTCGAGCCGGAGGCGGGCACGGGACATACGGCACGGGCCGTCTCTCACGCGTCGGAATACATGGTGGCAGCGGCCAATCCGCTGGCGGTCGAGGCCGGATTGCGGATGCTCCGGGACGGCGGGAGCGCCATCGACGCGGCCATCGCGGTGCAACTGGTTCTCAATCTCGTCGAGCCGCAATCCTCGGGCATCGGCGGTGGCGCTTTTATCCTGCACTGGGATGCGGCGAGCCAAAATCTGCAAACTTACGACGGACGCGAAACGGCCCCTACCGCCGCACGGCCGGATCGTTTTCTGCGCGATGGCCGTCCGCTACCGTTCGGTGAAGCTGTGCATTCGGGTCTCAGTATCGGCACGCCCGGCCTCGTGCGTCTGATGGAAGCGGTGCATCGCCAGCATGGCAAATTGCCATGGGCGAAGTTGTTTTCCCCCGCGATCGAACTGGCGGAGAACGGTTTCGCGGTGTCGTCGCGGCTCAACCTGTTGCTGACCTGGCAAGGTGCGGACAGTTTCGAGGCGACGGCGCGCGCGTACTTTTTTGATGAGACCGGGAGCGCCCGATCTGTTGGCCACATTCTGAAAAGCCCGGCATTTGCCGCGAGTCTGCGCCGGATCGCCGAGCACGGCGCGGAGGGGTTCTACAGTGGCCCGGTCGCGGAAGCGGTGGTTGCCGCTGCGAAAGATGCGCCCAACCATGCAGGTGATCTGACCCTGGCCGATCTTGCAGCCTATGAAGTGAAAGAACGCCCGCCGATTTGCATCGACTATCGCAAGCATCGTATCTGCGGCATGGGTCCGCCGTCGTCCGGAGGCCTCACCGTTGCGCAAACTTTGAAACTGCTGGAGCCGTACGATCTCGGCCGCGGCCCGACGGCGGCGCTCAATCCGCGTGCCTTGCATCTGATCGCGGAGGCCGAGAAGCTCGCGTATGCCGATCGCGATCGCTACATCGCCGATCCTGACTTTGTCTCCGTGCCGGCCACGCTGCTCGATCCGGCCTATATCACCGAGCGCAGCAAACTGATCGATCCGGACCGCGCGATGCCACGTCCCGCCGCGGGGACGCCGCCGGGGGTGCAGCATGCGTTCGGCATTGACGCCACGCTGGAGAGCACCGGAACCAGCCACATCTCCATCATCGATAGCGACGGTGACGCGATCGCGATGACGACGACGATCGAGTCGGTATTCGGATCGCGTGTGATGGCGGCTGGGTTCATGCTCAACAATGAGCTGACCGATTTCTCGTTTCGTCCGGTCGATCGGAATGGGCGTCCGATTGCCAATGCCGTCGGACCCAATCGCCGACCCCGCAGCTCGATGGCGCCGACGATCGTTTTCGACGAAGCTGGCAAAGTCAAAGCCGTGCTGGGTTCGCCAGGCGGCAGTCGCATCATTCTCTACGTCGTGAAGGCATTGGTCGCGATGATCGACTGGGAGCTGGATGCGCAAGAAGCAGCGGCGCTGGTGAATTTCGGCAGTCGCGGAGGTCCGTTCGAGATCGAATACGATCAGGCGACGACGTGGCAGGCTCTGCTGCGCCCCTGGCTGTCCACGCCGTCGCTGTGGCACGCGCTGCGCGTCCGCCCGTTCGGTCATCAGATCATGCCGGATCTTCTCACATCCGGCCTGCATATCATCATCGTTCGCCCCGACGGGCTGGAGGGCGGTGCCGATCCGCGACGCGAGGGAGCCGCGCTCGGTGATTGATCGTCAGGGACGTCCGCGGGGACTATGATCGGCCCTCGCCAAAATGCTGCCAGCGATGGTAAGTCGAGGGCAATGACAAGCGAGCGATCATCGTGAGCAGTCTCGAGATTACAATCATCGGTGCCGGCGTGTTCGGGCTATGGCAAGCGTTCGAGCTGTCACGCCGTGGGCATCGGGTGACGGTGCGCGAAGCCAGCGACGACATCGCGTCCGGCGCCGCAAGCCGGTTCGCCGGAGCGATGCTGGCGCCCTATTGCGAGGCCGAGGCATCCGAACCGATGGTGCAGAAGCTCGGGCTCGACGGCTTGAAGCTCTGGCGCGGCGCTTATCCCGGTGTGATCTGCCGCGGCACGCTGGTGGTCGCGGGCAGCCGCGATCGGAGTGAGCTGACACGGTTCGCGCGCCTGACCGAGGGCTATCGCGAAATCGGCCCGGATGAGCTTGTCGCGATCGAGCCCGATCTGGCGGGGCGTTTCTCGCGTGGCCTGTTTTACGGTGACGAGTGCCATATGGTGCCCCGTGCCGCGCTGTCATTCCTTGCCGATGAGGCCCGCCGGCTGGGGGCCGACGTCCGCTTCGGAGATCCGGTCACGCCGCCACATTGGATGGCGGGTGGTGCGGGCAGCGTCGTCATCGATTGTCGCGGGATCGCGGCGCGCGATGAGCTGCCCGACCTGCGCGGCGTGCGCGGCGAGCGCCTTCTTCTCCGTGCACCGGATATGTCTCTGACACGACCGGTTCGGCTGCTGCACCCCCGCCATGCGCTCTATGTGGTGCCGTGGGGCGATGACCTTTACATGGTCGGCGCGACGGTGCTGGAGCGCGAGGACGGCGGACCGGTGACAGTGCGCTCGGCGCTCGAACTTCTCGGCATGGCCTATGCGCTGCACCCGGGTTTTGCCGAAGCCGCCATCGAGGAACTGGGTGCTGGGGTGCGGCCGGCATTTCCCGACAACATCCCCAAAGCAATCGTGCGCGGCCGCCGCATTCTGGTCAACGGCGCGTTCCGGCACGGGTACTTGCTGGCACCCGTGCTGGCGCAGGCCGTCGCGGACTATCTGGAAAATGGCGCCATTCACGCCGACATCATGCGCGTCGAGTGACAGGAATGGGCGGTCAGGCGGCCACGACTTTGCCTGCGGGCATGCCGCCCGCTTTCTCCATCGCCAGTTTTTGTGTGGCCGGATAGTCCGGCTTGCCCGAACCGAGCAGCGGCATCTTATCCACCTTCAGTACGGCCGCAGGCACCATCAGATCAGAGGCCCCGCGTGCTTTTGCGTGGCGGCTCATGGCCTCGCGTGTGGCGTCAGACGCGGTCGTGACCAGAACCAGCCGCTCGCCTTTGCGTGCATCGGGCAGGCCGACCACCACCGAGAGCGCCGACGGCCAGAGTTCGGTTGCGAGTGCTTCGACAGCCGACAGCGAGATCATCTCGCCTCCCACCTTCGCGAAGCGCTTGGCGCGTCCCTTGATCGTGATGAAGCCCTGTTCGTCGATCGTGACGATATCTCCGGTGTCGTGCCATCTCTCGGCGGGAGGATCGATGACGCCGGGATTTTCGGCGTGCAGGTAGCCGAGCATGACGTTGGGGCCGCGAACGAACAGCCGCCCGCCCTCCTCGATACCGGGGACGGGCTCCAGCCTGGCTTCCATCAATGGGGACAGCCGCCCAACAGATCCGAGCTTGTTCGCAAGCGGCGTGTTCAGGGCGAGCACGGGGGCCGCCTCGGTAACGCCATATCCCTCCAGCACGCGCACGCCGAATTTCTCCATGTAGACCTCGCGCGTTCGCGGTTTCACGGCCTCGGCTCCGGCGAAGATCAAGCGCACGGAGCGGAAATCATACGGATGGGCGGCGCGCGCATAGCCGTTGAGGAACGTGTCGGTGCCGAACAGGATCGTCGCGTTGGTCTGATAGATCAGCTCAGGCACGATCCGGTAATGCAGCGGTGAGGGATAGAGGAAGACGGGCACGCCGCCGTTCAAGGGCATCACCAACCCGGCCGTCAGACCGAACGAGTGAAACATCGGAAGCACGTTGAACACCGTGTCTCCGCCGTTCGCCGCAATCAGCGTCAGGGCCTGCGCGCAATTGGCGAGAATGTTGCGGTGGGAGAGAACAACCCCCTTGGGCGTTCCTTCCGAACCCGATGTGAACAGGATCGCGGCCGGATCGTTGCACGCGCGGACCACCTGCGGCCTGTCGCCGACGATCACGCCAGCGACCTTGTCGAACGTCGTGATCTTGGTGCGGATGTCTTCGAGGTAGACGATCTTCAGGGATTGCGACAGCAGGTCGATGAGCGGGACCAGACGCGCTTTCTCGACGAACGTGCGAGACGTCACGATAACGTCGACTTTCGCAGCGGAACAGGCCGAAAGGATGTTTTGCGGGCCTGAGGTGAAGTTGATCATCGCCGGTACGCGGCCGATGGTCTGCAGAGCGAAGAACGTCACGGCGGCGCCTGCCGAATTCGGCAGCATGATCCCGACGGCCGCGCCTTCGGCGGCGAACGGGGTCAGTTTCCGGCCGAGAACCTGCGCGCCCAGGATAAGCCGCTTGTAGCTGAGCTTCGCGCCCAGTGGGTCGGAAACGACAGGCTTTCCTGTATCGCGGGTCGATTTGGCTTCCGCCAGCGCCTCGAACAGCGTCTGATCGATCCGCGCGGTTTCAACCGCGGCGTTGACCATCACATCCTGTAGTGCGGCCCCAGCCGCGCGACGGCGCGTTTTGCCTTTGAGATCGGCGGGCACGTCGAGCTTACGGGGCGGCAGGAACGTCACCCGGACCTTGGGACACCAGGCTTTCTTGATCTGCGTCCGGTCGAGATAGCTCCACGGAGTACGTGACAGGCCCTCGATCCGGACCGGTACGACCAGCGCATCAGCCTTGTCTGCGATCATCGCGGCGCCGTCATAGACTTTCATCAGCCCACCGGTCACCGTCACCCGGCCTTCCGGGAAGATGACGAGCATCTCGCCTTGCTTGACCAGGTTGACGAGCGTGCGCGCGCCGAGCGGCCGGGTGGGATCCAGCGTGTGCGCGTTGATGACTTTCAGGAACGGCTTCACCCACCAGGCTTCGGAAATCGTGGTGTCGATGGCGAACGCGGCGTGGCCCGGCAGGAGGGCGTGCATCACCGGCCCATCCATGAGGCTGGTATGATTGGGCGTGATGATCACACGCTCGCCTTCGGGCGGCAGATGTTCCAGCCCCTTCACCTCGAGGCCATAGGCCAGCCGGAAGACGAAGGCGGCGATATCCTGCACGCCCTGTCGGCCCCAGGCGCGGGCGACGAGGCCGAGGACCACCAGATTGGCGGCGCCCAGAACGAGGAAGATCTGGGAGACGGAAGCGCCGATGGATTGCAGTCCGGCGACGCCGAGGCTTGCTCCTGTCATGAAGGCGGCATTGACGACGTTCACGGCGGCGACGACGCGCGCGCGCTTGTCGACGGGGGCCCATGCCTGCACGGCTGCGAAGGACGGCACGATGAACAGTCCGCCTGCCGCCGCCAGGGCGAACAGGTCGAACATCAAACGCCATCCGGTCACCGAGCCCACAACGTCGCGCGCGGATAGTGGCACGGGTCCCGGAGCCAGCCCCGAAGCGACCCATGCCAGATCGAGACAGAACAGACCCATCAACAGGGCGCCGATAGGTACCAACGCCAGGTTGGGCCGCAAACGGCTCGCGCGTGCGGCCGCCATCGAGCCCAGGGCAATGCCAACCGTGAATACGAACAATCCGAGAGTGACGACTTCAGCGGCGCCGCCGAGGTGATCCCTGGTCAGGATCGGGAGCAGAGACAGGGCGATCACGCCGACCAGCCAGAACCACGAGACGATTAGGCCGCCGATCCAAAGTCGGCGATCGCGTTTGAGGTCAGCGACGAGCGCAACGGTTGAGCGCAATGGGTTGCGCGTGATCTGCAAATCGGGAGCCGCAGCACCGGTCGCCGGGATGGCACGTGCTGAAACGAGGCACAGAACCGCCATCGCCAGGATGAGGATCGCGATCAGTCCGGCCGCGCCGTCCTCCGCCGCAGCCAGTCCACCGGCGATGGTGCCCAGCAGAATGGCGAGAAAGGTCGCGCCCTCGACCAGCGCGTTCCCCGCCGGAAGCTCAGACGTTGAGAGATGGTCGGGGAGGATCCCGTACTTGATCGGGCCGAACAGGGCCGCCATCACCCCGAACAATCCGAGCGCAACAAACAGAAGCGGAATGGAGTGGAGCATGAAGCCGAGCGCGGCGACGCCCGCGATGGGAATTTCCGCCAGCTTCAAGGTGCGCGCCATCCATCCCTTGTCGTATTTGTCGGCCAGCTCTCCGCCGAGCGCCGACAGGATCAGGAATGGGGCGATCAGCACTCCGCCCGCGAGCGTCACGAGAGCACCGCTCTGACCGGAGGCGGTGTGATACAGGATCAGGATGACCAGCGCGTTCTTGAGGAAGTTATCGTTCAGCGCAGAAAAGAGCTGACACCAGAAGATCGGCGCGAACCGCCGGGAAGTCATCAGATCCTTGAACATCGAAGCCCCCGAAGCGAGTGTCCGACGAGCCAAGGCCCGCGCTCGCGGTGTTGTCAATGGCCGGTTAAATAGGCAGATGTTGGTGAAAGAGGGGCTATCGGGGCGGCGCGTTCCGAGGGCGGATCGATCAGCGCGGTTAAGACGCCATGTGAAGTCGCGACGGGCGGCCACCGTGGCCCGATCCCGGCGCTGTGACCGGGACCGGCAACCGCATCTCCAGGCGCTAGACGACAGCCGTCATGCCGCCGTCGACAAACAGGATATGGCCGGTGACGAAGCTCGATGCGTCCGACGCCAGATAGACGGCGGCGCCGACGAGTTCCTCCACATCGCCCCAGCGTGCGAGCGGCGTGCGCCCGGCCACCCACGCCGAGAATTTCTCGTCCTCGATCAAGGCTTTGTTGAGCGGCGTCTTGAAGTAGCCCGGGCCGATCCCGTTCACGCGAATGCCATGCTTGCCCCAATCCGCTGCGAGCCCCTTGGTCATCATCTTCACGCCGCCCTTGGATGCCGTGTAGGGAACGATCGTCGGCCGGCCCAGCTCGCTCATCACCGAGCAGATGTTGATGATCGATCCGCGCTTGCGGCCGATCATGTGCTTGCCGACGGCGCGCGCCATGAAGAACACGCCGTCAAGATTGGTGCGTATGATCTCATGCCAGATCTCGTCCGGCATATCCTCGCTTGGCATGCGGCGTGTCATGCCTGCGTTGTTGACGAGGATGTCGATGGGGCCAATCTCGCGCTCGATGGCGTCGACGCCGTCGGTGGCCGTTTTCGAATTGCTGACGTCGAAGGCGCGCGCATGGACACTGTGTCCGGCTGATGTCATGGCTTCAGCAGCGGCTTTCAGTTTAGCTTCGTCGCGTCCATTGAGGATCACGGTTGCGCCGGCCTCCGCGAGGCCTTTCGCGAGGCCGTTGCCGATACCCTGGCTCGATCCCGTGACGAGCGCATTGCGGCCTTTGAGGCTGAATTTATCGAGACCCATGAAGCGTTTCCTTATGTGGGGTGAGGCGGCTATCATTGGCTGAAGCGGGCGCCTGTTGCAATCGTCCGTAGCAGGGGAGAAACGCATATGAGGGCCGTCGTCATACACGCGCCGAGAGATCTACGGGTCGAGCCGTGCGATGTGCCGGCGCTTGGGGCACACGAGGTGCGCGTCCGGATCGAGGCAGGAGGCATCTGTGGTTCCGACCTGCACTACTATCATCACGGCGGCTTCGGGACGGTTCGCGTGAAGGAGCCGATGGTGCTGGGCCACGAAGTGGCAGGCATCGTCGATACTGTCGGCGACGGGGTGACAACCGTTCGCGCCGGTGACCGCGTCGCCATCAGCCCGAGCCGTCCTTGCGGTAAGTGCCGGTATTGCGCCGAGGGCCGCCAGAACCATTGCCTGGATATGCGGTTTTACGGCAGCGCGATGCGTTTTCCCCATGTCCAGGGCGCTTTTCGGCAGCTTCTGGTCGCGGACGAAACGCAGTGCCACAAGGTCGGCGACCAGGTGACGGCGGGCGAGGCGGCGATGGCGGAACCGCTCGCGGTGTGTCTGCACGCGGCGCGTCGCGCCGGTCCGCTTCTGGGCAAGCGCGTGCTGGTGACCGGCTCGGGTCCGATTGGCGCGCTCAGCGTTATCGCTGCCCGTCGCGCCGGAGCCGCTGAGATCGTGGCCACCGACATTGCCGCTGGACCTCTCGTCACGGCCAAGGCCGTTGGCGCCGACCAGGCCGTGAACGTGGCGGATGAGCCCGACGCGCTGGCAGCTTATGCGGCAGACAAGGGCACGTTCGACGTCATGTTCGAGGCGTCAGGGACTGAAAAAGCCCTGGTGGCGGCTCTGGACGCGCTGCGACCCGGCGCCGTGGTCGTCCAGGTCGGGCTCGGGGGTTCCGTCACGCTGCCCATCAACACGCTGGTGGCCAAGGAATTGGAATTGCGCGGGGCCTTCCGGTTCCATGAGGAATTCGGGCTTGCCGTGGAGTTGATCTCTAAAGCCCTTGTCGACGTGAAGCCCCTGCTCAGCGCCACATTGCCATTTGAGCAGGCCGTAGAGGCCTTCGAGCTGGCAAGCGACCGGAGTCGCGCCATGAAGGTACAACTTGCATTCTCATGAGACTTTGCCAGCCGCTACGGCGTTCTAACGCGGAAGCCCTTGCAATCGCCCCTCACCGGAGCGATGTCTGGCACATTGGATCTCGCTGATGATAATGATGGACGTGCAACCTACAACACAGACCAGCCTGCGCATTTCGTTGAACGGCCAGCTCCGGACGACCGAAGCCGCCACTTTGGCCGATCTGCTGATTGAAGCGGGATTCGGCGAGGCCAAGGTCGCGACGGCGGTCAACGGCGAATTCGTTCCGCAGCGCGCGCGCGATACGCGCCGCCTCGCCGCGGGCGATCAGATCGAAATCGTATCCCCGCGCCAAGGCGGTTGAGGTTCCATGAACGCTCATGATGCCGATATCAAGGGTGTCAGCCCGCTCGCGCTGTACGGTGTAACCGTAACCTCGCGTCTGTTGCTTGGCACGGCCCAATATACGTCACCGCAGGTTCTGGCCAACGCGGTGAAGGCGTCACGCGTGGAGATCGTGACCGTCTCGCTGCGCCGCGAGTCGGCCGGTGGCCAAACGGGGCAGAGGTTCTGGGATCTGATCCGCGGGCTGGGCGTGCACGTGCTGCCGAATACTGCCGGATGTCGCTCCGCCAAGGAGGCGATCACGACCGCGCAGATGGCACGCGAGCTGTTCGGCACGGACTGGGTCAAGCTGGAGGTGATCGCCAACGACGATACTTTGCAGCCGGATCTGTTTGGGCTCGTCGAGGCGGCGAGGGCACTGGTCGATGACGGCTTTCGTGTGTTTCCCTACACGACGGAAGATCTCGGCGCGGCAGAGCGGCTGATGTCGGCGGGCTGCGAGGTGCTGATGCCGTGGGGCGCGCCGATCGGGACGGGACGCGGACTGAACAACCGGTATGCGTTGCGCACGATGCGCAGCTATTTTCCAGGCGTGCCGCTGATCATCGATGCGGGTATCGGTGCGCCCTCGCATGCGGCCGAGGCCATGGAAATGGGTTACGACGCCGTTCTGCTGAATACCGCGGTCGCCAAGGCTGGCGATCCGGTGCGGATGGCCAAAGCCTTCGCGGACGCCATCGATGCCGGGCGCACGGCTTTCGAAGCCGGGCTCATGGAGATGCGCGACATGGCCGAGCCGTCGACGCCGGTGGCGGGTACGCCATTTTTCGATCTGGAGCGCAAATCATGATCGCGCGCGCGCCGGGCATCGACGTATTCTATCCCATCGTGCCGGATCTCGCGTGGATGGAGCGGATCGTCCCGCTCGGCGTCCGGATGGTGCAGCTCCGCTTGAAGGACGCACCACCCGGCGAGATCAAGCGGCAGATTGCCGGCAGCCTGGATGTGTGCCGCCGCAACGATTGCCAGCTCATCGTCAACGATTATTGGCGTGAGGCCATCGAGCTGGGTGCCGATTACATCCATCTTGGCCAGGAGGATCTGGCAGCCGCCGATATGCCGTCGATCAAGGCGCGCGGGATTCGCGTGGGAATTTCCACACACAGCCACGAGGAGCTCGACATCGCGCTCGCTGCGAAGCCCGACTATGTGGCGCTCGGGCCGATCTGGGAAACCAAACTCAAGGCAATGAAGTGGGCGCCCCAGGGGCTTGAGCGGATCCGGGATTGGAAGTCGCGGATCGGCGATCTCCCGCTTGTTGCCATTGGCGGCATCACGCCTGAGCGGGCTCCGAGTGTAATCTCCGCGGGAGCGGACTCGGCTGCCGTCATCACCGACTTCTTTACCCATCCCGATCCGGCTGCACGCGTTCGCATCTGGCTCGCCTGGGCCGCCTCGACGCGCCGGGATGGGTTAATGTGACAGCCCCGGCGCGGTGTCGGAGAAATGTCAGCAAACTGTCATAAAAGTCTGGTAGGTACCGCTCGGCTTGGCTCCGGAAGCTCGGAGGGGTGCTGGAAAGGTGCTTCGCGCCTGCCCAGATGAGGGTTCGATGGCTTACCGGTTCAAAACGAACGAACCCCTTGCGAAGGGCTTTCGGCGGGTTGCGTCCCAGCAGATCGGCGCTGCCGAGAAGCGGCTGGCGATGCCGGTTGTCGATCCTGTCCAGGTTCACGAGGCGCGCAAGAATCTGAAGCGCACACGGGCGCTGTTGCGTCTCATGAGGCCTGCCCTCGGTGAGGTCGTGTTCAAGCGGGAGAACATCCGCTTGCGTGACGCCGGACAGCAGCTGTCGGCTCGTCGCGACATCGATGTCATCGATCAGACAATCTTAAAGCTGGAGGCTGGCCCAGCCAGGATTCCGGCGGCCGTGACTGCGAAACTGCGCAGTGCCGTGGCGTCTGCCCGTGATGGTCTCGACAAGACCAACGGAGGCCTTGAGCTGCAGGTTGCGGCTGATGTCCTGCGTCAGTCGCTTTCCGCGTTGCGGCGCATCAAGTTCGAGGAGGATGGCTTCGACCTGGTGAGTCCCGGACTGAAGCAGAGCTATGCCGCCTGCCGCCGCGCGTTCAAGGAAGCCTATCACCAGCCTTGCGAGGAGAGTTCGCACGAGTGGCGGAAGACCATTCAGCAGCATTGGCGGCAGATGCTTTTGCTATCCAAGGCCTGGCCGGAGGTTCTGTTGCCGCGCGCGCGGGCCGCACGGCAGATATCGGAGTTGCTCGGCGAGGATCACGATCTGGCGATCCTGCAGGCCTATCTCAAGGCTCATCCCGACTTGTCGCTGACGGCGCGAGAACGCCAACGTATCGAAGCCTATTGCAGTGCACGGCAAGCAGAGATCAGGACCCAGTGCCGGCCGCTCGGTGCCCGGTTGCTTGCCGAAAGTCCCAAGGATCACGTGCACCGCATCGGCAGCTATTGGCAGGCGGCGGCTGACATCGGTGACGTTGCTGGCGGGACCGAGCCTGAGGCGGCGACCTCACAGCCCACCCCAGCTCCAGGTACGGCCCCGGACAAGGTCGTCTGAGCGGCCTGCGGCACGACGCAGGGTGGCGTCGGCGGCCGTTTTGCTTGAAACAATCTGTCGGTGATAACGCCGCCCGTTCCGGGCCCGACAGAGAATGGCGCCATGACAGAGATGCCGAAAGTCGCACCGGGGAAATCCGGTCGATCCCAGCCGCTGCTCAAAGGCGGCCGCATTGGCGTTTTGTTGCTCAATCTCGGAACCCCGGATGGCACGGATTACTGGTCGATGCGCCGGTATCTCAAGGAGTTCCTGTCCGATCGCCGGGTTATCGAGACATCCCGGCTGATCTGGTGGCCGATCCTGAATCTGATCATCCTCACCAAGCGGCCTGGCCCCAAGGGCAAGGACTACGAGGCGATCTGGAACACGGACCGCGACGAGGGTCCGCTCAAGACCATCACGCGCAGCCAGGCCGAGCAATTGGCCGCGGCGCTGTCGTCTCATCCCGACATCGTTGTCGATTGGGCCATGCGCTACGCCAATCCGACGACGGAGAGCAGGATCAAGGCGCTCCTGGACCAGGGATGTGATCGTATCCTGCTGATGCCCCTCTATCCGCAATATGCCGCGCCAACTTCTGCGACTGCTTGCGACCAGGCTTTCCGCGCTTTGATGCGCATGCGACGGCAGCCGTATGTACGCGTGGCGCCAGCTTGGTATGACGATCCGGTCTATATCGATGCGCTGGCGGCTTCGATCGAAACCGGGCTCGGCAAGCTGTCATTCAAGCCGGAAGTCATGATGGCAACATTCCATGGTATGCCTGAGACATACGTCCAGCAAGGCGACCCGTATGCCGATCAGTGCCGCGAGACCTCGCGGCTCCTGCGCGAAAGGCTTAGGTGGCCGGAGGAGACCTGGCACACGACCTTCCAGTCGCGTTTCGGCAATGATGTCTGGCTGCAGCCTTATACGGACGAGACCATCAAGCGGCTGGCGAAGTCCGGCATCAAGCGGATGGCGATTTTTGCTCCGGGGTTCAGTGCCGATTGCTTGGAAACATTGGAGGAGCTGGACGTCGAGAACCGCGGGTATTTCATGGAAGGGGGCGGCGAGGAGTACGCTTACATCCCCGCCCTGAACGACAGCCCCGAAGGCATGCGCGTCATCGAGCACGTTGTGCGCCGCGAGCTCATGGGCTGGATTTAGTCCGGTCGTTATCGTTTTTTACCATCCGTTAACCCTATCTTTACGGAAACTTCGCGCCTGCGCCCTAAAAGCGGCTCGAACGAAAGAATATATTCACTGCACAGATATTGCCGGATCCGGCTGGGATGGAGGGACTTGTTGTGGGCGGCTTGGAGATTTTCGGCGTCCTGGTGATCATCTTTGCCTTTGCGGCATTGTGGTCGACGGTCAAGGTGGTTCCTCAGGGGACGAACTACACGGTCGAGAACTTCGGCCGCTATACCCGCACCCTGACGCCTGGATTGCACATCCTGATCCCGGTCATGGAGCGCATCGGCGCCCGTATGAACATGAAGGAACAGGTGCTGGAAATTCCGAGCCAGGATGTCATCACCCGCGACAACGCCATGGTCCGGGTCGACGGCGTGACGTTCTATCAGGTGTTGAACGCGGCCAGTGCGGCCTACGAGGTCGATCAGCTCGAAGAGTCGATCATCAACCTCACCATGACCAATGTCCGCACCGTCATGGGCTCCATGGATCTCGACGAGCTGCTGTCCAATCGTGATCAGATCAACGCCAAGCTGCTGCATGTCGTGGATGCGGCGACCGAGACGTGGGGCGTGAAGGTGACGCGCATCGAGATCAAGGATATCGCGCCGCCGAGCGACCTCGTCGACAGCATGGCCCGGCAGATGAAGGCGGAGCGCGAGAAGCGCGCGCAGATTCTGGAGGCAGAGGGCTTGCGGGCGGCGGCGATCCTCAAGGCTGAGGGTGAGAAGCAGGCCGTGGTGCTGGCCGCCGAAGGCCGTCGCGAAGCGGCGTTCCGCGATTCAGAAGCGCGTGAACGTGAGGCACAGGCCGAAGCAGAGGCCACCCGGATGGTCAGCACGGCGATTGCCGAAGGCAATGTCCAGGCGATCAATTATTTCGTCGCCAACAACTATGTGAAAGCGCTCGAGTCGCTCGCCAAGGCGCCAAACCAGAAGGTCATCATGATGCCACTGGAGGCTTCATCGGTGATCGGCTCGCTGGCCGGTCTGGCGCAGATTACCGGCGACGCCTTCAATGGCGGCGGTGGCGGGTCATCGCCGGCACCGAAGCAACCGCCATCGCGCCCGGGACCGCCGCGCGTCACGGTTCCGCAGCTCTAGTCCGGTCGCCGTCATGCAACCCATCATCGACTTCTTCTGGGGTCTGGGAACCTGGAACTGGTTCTTCCTGGGTATCATCCTTTTCGTGCTCGAAACGCTGTTGCCGGGTGTCTACCTGCTGTGGTTCGGATTGGCGGCATTTATCGTGGGTGTGATCGCGCTTGGCGTCGATTTCAGCTGGCAGTTCCAGGTGATCGCGTTCGGCGTGATCTCCATGATGACGGTGCTGTGGGTTCGCCGGTTTGCGCGACCGGATATGGCCGCCAGTGACCAGCCGGACCTGAATATTCGCGGACAGCAGTATATCGGCCGGATCGTGTCCGTAGAATCCGCGATTGAGGGTGGCCGGGGCCGTGTGCGTGTCGGTGACAGCGTCTGGTCGGCAGAAGGGCCGGATATGCCGATCGGCAGCCAGGCGCGCGTGGTGTCCGTGCACGGCACGGTGCTGAAGATCGAGCCGTTCGCTCGCGGATAGCCTGGAACAAGGTCACTCTTGCAGAGCATCAGCCTCGCGACGACCTCTGGCGAGTTGGCGTATGCGGCTCGGGATGTGCGATAGTCCGGGCCTCTGCGCGATCCCGGGGACTCTGAACATCGATGCCACGCATTCTCGTCTTCAACGGCACACCGCAGGCCGGTGAGAGTAATCTCGTCCAGGCGGGGTGCCGGCCTTATGATGCGCTCATCCGCGACTCGCTGAATCAGCATCTGCCGCACGGGCCAGCGCTCGACTACTTCACGCTGAGGGTGGCCGACGGCGATCGGTTTCCGCAGGGGATGAGCCTCCAAGACTTCGACGGAGTCTGGATCTCGGGATCGCCGCTCAATGCCTACAACCTCGATCAGCCATCAGTGCGCGAGCAGATCGATCTCGTGCGCGAAATCTGGGCCGCCGGTATTCCGGCATTCGGGTCCTGTTGGGGTCTGCAGGTGATGACCATGGGGCTTGGCGGCACGGTGCACCTCAATCCGAATGGCCGTGAGATCGGCATTGCACGCCGGATCTATCCGACCGATGCGGGGCGTCATCACGCCATGTTCATGGATAAGGTCCCGGCGTTCGATGCGCTGTGCACGCATGAGGACGAGGTCGCCGCTTTGCCCGCGTGTGGCACGGTACTGGCGTCCAATGCCGTCAGCCGGGTTCAGGCGGCCGTCATGAGCGAAGGCGAGCGCTGCTTCTGGGGTGTGCAGTATCACCCGGAATTCGAGTTCTCGACCGTTGCGGCCATCATCGGAACGCGGGCCGTAAGGCATGTGCGTGAAGGCTTGGCGCGTACGGAAGACGATGTTGCAGCCGTCGTCGCTGACTATCACGCGCTGAGTGCCGATCCGGCGCGCAAGGATCTGGCTTGGAAGTACGGTGTAGGGGCTGACGTTCTCGATCCTGTCCAGCGCACGATGGAGTTCCGCAACTGGCTCGTCACGCAGGTCTTGCCGTTCGCTGCGAGACGTTAGAGGTCAATTGCTGGCGATGAATGTGTAGTTCGGGGTTCCGGCTCTCCGCGCTTTGGCCTGGATGACAAACAACACTGTCATCCCGGAAAGGTGGAGGTGCAAGCCGGAGCCTTATCCGGGACCCAGGGGCCACGCACGCTTCGGTCGGGCTTCACGCATCGGCAGTGATGGAGTTCACGGCGGGGTAAATCCCGGGCACAAGGTCCGGGGGATTGGATGCCCAAACCCGCCGTTGTTCGCTATTTCCCGGTTATCGCGTCGATTTCGGCCATCTCGTCTGCCGTGAGCTGCCAATCGGCTGCCTTGACGTTCTGCTCGACCTGTTCGGGTTTGGTCGCGCCGGCAATCACACTGGTCACGGTCGGCCGGGCTGCCAGCCAGCTGAAGGCCAGTTCGAGCAGCGTATGGCCGCGCTTTTCGGCGAACCGGCTGAGCCCTTCCACGATGTCGAACGTCCGATCGGTCAGGTACTCACCAGCGCGCTCGGGCATTTTCGCCAGACGTGTTCCCTCGGGCGGAGCGGCATTGCGCTTGTACTTTCCGGTGAGAACGCCGCTCGCCAGGGGCCAATAGGGAAGCAGCCCCAGTCCGTTCGCCTGCATGGCCGGGATCAGATGACCCTCATGCCCGCGCTTCATCAGGCTGTATTCGTCCTGGCACGAGATGAAGGCACTCAGCCCGTTGTGCCGCGACGTCCACAGCGCATCGACCACCTGCCAGGCGGGCAGGTTCGAGCAGCCGATATAGTGCACTTTGCCTTGATGCACGAGATCGTCGAGGGCGCGCAGTGTTTCCTCGATCGGCGTGCGCGGGTCGGGCTGATGGAGCTGGTAGAGGTCGATCCAATCCGTCTTCAACCGCTTCAGGCTCGCCTCGACCGCCGACATGATGTAACGGCGTGAGCCGCCCGTCAGCTTGCGCTCCTTATCCATCGGCATGCCGAACTTGCTGGCGAGCACGATATCTTTGCGCCGGTCTCCAAGGATTTGTCCGAGCGCCGTTTCAGAGCCGCCGGAGTTGCCGTAGATGTCGGCGGTATCCAACAGCGTGATGCCGACATCCAGGGCCTTGTGCACGACAGCGCGCGCGGCTTCGAGGTCGATGCGTCCGCCGAAGTTGTTGCAGCCGAGGCCGACGACGGAAACCTGCAGACCCGACGGGCCGAGATTGCGCTGTTGCATGGGTGACGTCCTTTTAGAAGCCGTAGAGTTTGGCGGGGTTATCAACGAACATCTTACGCCGAACGCTGTCGTCGGGAACCCACTCCATCATGAGATCGAGCATGCCGTTGTCGCTGGGGTAGTTCTGCTGCCCGGGATGAGGCCAGTTGGAAGCCCACAGCAACCGCTCCGGAGCGGCTTTGGCAATCGCCTTCGCGAGAACGGTGACGTCATCATAGCCGGGAGGGCCGGAGCGCGAGGATTCGTAGGGCGCCGACAGCTTGATGTAGCAATTGCCGCGATCGAGCAGCCGCAGTAGCGACTTGAACGCCTCGTGGTCCGGCGTCACCGGCGAGAGGAATTTCCCGATGTGATCGATCACGTAGTCGCCCTGGATGCGCTTGAGCTGGGCCTCGTGCTCGGGAAATTCGAGGCCGTCGAACTGCACGATCGGATGCCAGCCGAACGCGCGCGCGCGCGGCACCATCTCGTCCATCGCATCCCATTTGAGGTGGCCCGGCGCCTGGCACATGAAGCGGACGCCGCGGGCGCCGCCTTTCGTCAGGCGTTCGAGCTCGGCGTCGCTCACGCCCGGTTTCACGACGACGATAGCGCGCGCCTTGTCGAGGCCAAGTTCCGCAACGCTATCCATCGTGCAGCGATTGTCGTCGCCGTACGCGTTGGGTTGAACGACCACGACGCGCTCGATGCCCAGCCACGTCATGAGTTGACGATAGTCGGCGACGGTTGCTTCAGGTGCGGGCGGCACGCCATCGGGATGCTTGGGATACTGCGGGCCGTAGAAATGCATGTGCGTATCGCAGGTTCCTGCGGGCAGCTTCAGACGCGGCGCGGGGCCGGACAGCGGACGTTTCATGATCGTTCCTCCGAACGCGTTTTTTGAATGCTTGACTCAGGCAAACCGCGACAGTCGGGTCGCCTTATTGGTATTCACGGCGCCCTTCGGGGCGCGGCCCTTGATGATCTCGCGTACCTGCTCGACCGTTTCCAACGCCTGGCCTTCAATGCCGGGCTGCGTCAGTCCGCCGGAATGCGGCGTCGCGTTGACGTCAGGGCGGCGCGCCAGATGCGGTGACGGCATCTGGTCCGGAGCGCGGCCGACATCGAGCGCGGCGCCCGCGATCCATTTTTCGTCGAGCGCGCGTTCCAGCGCGGCTTCGTCGACGAGATTGCCGCGGCTCAAGTTGACGAGATAGGCGGTCTTCTTCATGGCGCGCAGTTGCGCTTCGCCGATCAGGTTTTCGGTTTCCTCTGTCGCGACCGCGAGCGGCACCACGAAATCGGCGCGCTTCACGAGATCGTCCAGTGAGACCTGCTCAATACCCGCGCGCTCGACCTTCACATACGGGTCGTTGATGAGCACCTTCATGCCAAAGGCGAGCAGCAACTCGGCAACCTGGCGTGCCAGGGGGCCGTAGCCGACAATGCCGGCCGTATTGCCGTTGAGCTGCATGCCGATGCCGACGGGCGGGGCTTTCCCCGTGCGATTGGCAAGAACGGCATCCGGGATGCCGCGCGCAATACCGATCATGTGGCCAACGACCATTTCGCTGACGGCCGGCACCCAGCTGCGGCTCGCCTGCGTGACGAGCACACCTTCCTTGCTGGCCGCCGGAACGTCGATGTTGCGGATATCGACCGCGCAGCGCAGAAACGCGACGAGGTCGGGAAGCTGACTGAAGATTTCACCGAAGCCCGGTGTGTTGCGATCGGCGACGATGATCTGCGCGCCCTGAGCAGCACGCACCAGACCGGCCGCGTCGAGCGCGTCGTCGCCCTCATGCAGCACAACATCGCCGAGAGATTTCAGGCCAGCCAAGGCATTGGGACCGTAGTAGTTCCGGCGCATGTCGGGTGTGTGCGTGAGCAGAATGCGTGGCATGTTTCGCCTGCTTTCTAAAGGGCTGCTTTGGGATTGCAGAATGGCGAGCTTTATCCGTTCGGGAAAAGGCTCGCTATCGCTAGTTCGAAAAGGTCTTGCCGTATTGGTTGCGCAGTTCCGCTTTCTGGACCTTGCCCATGGCGTTGCGCGGCAGATCTTCGGCAATGAACACGCGCTTCGGCAACTTGAACTTCGCCAGCCGATCGCTGAGTGCGGCCAGCACGTCGGCTTCGGACGGCGGCGTCTGGCCGGGGAGCGGCGTGAGAACAGCAACGACGCCTTCTCCGAAATCCGGATGCGGAATGCCGACGACGGCGGACTCACTCACGCCCGGTAGTGCGTTCAACTCCTCCTCGATTTCCTTCGGGTAGACGTTGAAGCCGCCGGAGATGATGAGATCCTTCGCGCGGCCGACAATCGTGACACGACCGTCGTCAGCCATGGTCGCAAGATCGCCGCTGATGAAATAGCCATCGCTGCGGAAGTCTTCGCGGGTCTTTTCCGGATTGCGCCAGTAGCCCTTGAAGACATTCGGGCCTTTCACCTCCAGCACCCCGACGTCACCCGCGGCGACGACCTGGCCGTCCTGCGTCGCGATGCGCACGGAGACACCCGGCAGTGCGTAGCCGACGGTGCCTGCCAGCCGTTCGCCATCGTGATACGGATTGGACGTGATCATGCCCGCTTCCGTCATGCCGTAGCGTTCGAGGATCTTGAAACCGGTGCGCGCCTCGAAATCCACGTGGGTTTCGGCGAGCAACGGCGCAGAACCGGAAACGACGAGGCGCATCTTCGCGCAGTGATCCTTGCCGAACGCCGGGTGCCCGAGAAGCCGTGTATAGAATGTTGGCACGCCCATCATGACGCTGGCTTCAGGCATGAGCCGCATGACGGCTTCGAGATCGAACTTCGGCAGCCAGACGATCCGCGACTGATTGAGGAACGCCGTGTTCAGCGCCACGAACAATCCGTGCACGTGGAAAATCGGCAGTGCGTGCAGCAGGACGTCACCCGGCACGAACCCCCAGTAGGCATGCAGCACTTCCGCGTTGGACGACAGATTGCGATGCGTGATCATCGCTCCCTTGGAGCGGCCGGTGGTGCCCGAGGTATAGATCAGTGCCGCCAGATCATCGGAAGCACGTGGAACGGTCGTGTGCTGCGCACTCTGGTTGTTGGCCAGATCGACAAGCGAGCCAGTTCCGTCGGCGTCGATCGTCGCGACGGCCGGAGTTCGTCTCGTTCCTGCGGGAGCTTAGACG